>NZ_NFLE01000093.1 GCF_002160755.1 Lachnoclostridium sp. An14 | reverse complement strand
ATCCCGATCATGGCGCGCCCCATCGGGGTTGACGTGTCGAAAGACTCTGTATAAGATACCATTGATACTCCCCACTTCTGAAATTTTGTCATGGTATCATACAGGTCTTGTACAGATCGGGTGAACCGGCTGAGTGCCCAAAAACATACGACGTCGAATCTTCCATCTCTCGCATCTCTCATCAGTCGGCGCATATCCGGCCGGTGATCTATGTCCTTTCCACTAACACCCCTATCGGCGTACAGGTCATAGACCTCATACTTTTTATCTGCGCACCACTTGCGCAGGGCGGCCTCCTGGGCATCCAGGGAGTAGCCCTCTCTAGCCTGATCCAGGGTGCTCACTCTGATATAGATGGCTACTATATTACATTCTTTTTTCATGGCTGTCTCCTTGTCTCTTTGAGGCAGCCATGTTATAATATGACTGCCTCGTTGTGGGGTAACGGCTGTGCTATACTTTTCGCGGAGTTACACAGCCGTTTATTCTATTGTCCATCCGGCGGCCT
>NZ_NFLE01000092.1 GCF_002160755.1 Lachnoclostridium sp. An14 | reverse complement strand
CAAACTTATTTATTGCTTGATGTTTCTCGGATGTCTTGATTTAGATATTTCTATCTATCTCTCGATTTACTCGATATGCGGTTTTCAAGGTACGTTTGTGACTGATGTTTTATCAGTCAGTGGAGATAAGGGGATTCGAACCCCTGACCCCCTGCTTGCAAGGCAGGTGCTCTCCCAACTGAGCTATATCCCCAAAGTAATCTGGCACCCACCTGCTCTCCCATGCCGTCTCCAGCATAGTACCATCGGCCGCTTAGGTCTTAACCGTCGTGTTCGGGATGGGTACGGGTGTCTCCCCTAAGCGCATCAGCACCAGAAACTTTGTCGTCTCTGACCTTTTATCAAAGACTAAACAGTATATAAAACCCTTACTTCTTCTTCCCTAGAAAGGAGGTGATCCAGCCGCACCTTCCGATACGGCTACCTTGTTACGACTTCACCCCAGTTATCCACCCCGCCTTCGGCAGCTCCCTCCTATAAGGTTGGGTCACTGACTTCGGGCGTTGTTGACTCCCATGGTGTGACGGGCGGTGTGTACAAGACCCGGGAACGTATTCACCGCGACATTCTGATTCGCGATTACTAGCGATTCCAGCT
>NZ_NFLE01000091.1 GCF_002160755.1 Lachnoclostridium sp. An14 | reverse complement strand
TCCCAGGCACCTACAAGGACTCCTTCGATAAAATCCGGATCGTACGCCTGGATCGGTGTATCCGCCGGATAGTAGCCTCTGGCCGCCACCACGTTCTGGATGTCCCACTCATCCACCCCATTGGCCTCCATCAGGTCCCGCAGGGCCTTGGGGATGTTCTCCGGCAGGCTCGACGGGATCCCGCCGGCGGGGGCGGCATCCGGTTTTCCCGCATTCTCCGGCGCCCTATCCCTTTCCGGAACACGGGGCGGCGGGGCTGGCTCCTCCCTCATGGTCTCCTGGGACATGAATGGCGGGAGCTCCGGCTCCGTATGGTTTTCCTTTGGGGCCGGCGGTTCCGGTCCGTTCCCTGGGGGCTCTGTGGCCACAGCCTCCTGACGGTTCGCCGGTACGTTTCCGGCTGCCTGCATGATGTGGGCGATCTCCCCATAATCAAAGGGCAGCTCCTCCGCCAGGTCATACCGGTTCTTGGCGTCCCAGCAGGGATGATGGACGGTGTACATCACCCGGCAGCCTCCCTGGGCCTTGTTCTTCCCCTTCTGGGCCCCCTGGCCGTCCACGTTGACCACGAAGGTCTTATAGTTGGCAAAGAGTACCATGTCTGCCCATTCCTTCACCATCGGCGCCGTCTGTTTGGTCAGTTTCATCTCCCAGCGGTCATAAGCCCCCAGCTCGTCCGGCTGCTCAAACTTGCGCATTTTCGCATGGGCGGTGAGCACCAC
>NZ_NFLE01000090.1 GCF_002160755.1 Lachnoclostridium sp. An14 | reverse complement strand
TCGCGCGGCGTCTTCTATCTCTGTTGACAGGCTGCTTATAAAATATCTTTCCTCTATTTGCTCCTTCCCGTCTGCCCCCTTTATCGTGTTCCGCGTCAATAGAATGCTTTTCAGTCCTGACCATGCCTTTTTCTGGCTTAACCAACCTATATCTTCTGTCTGCCAGTACTCCCTCTTTTCTACTTTCCCTCTTGCTTTTTCCACGGTCTTTTTATAGGCGCATTTTTCCCGTAGCTCCGGGTCTGAGAAATAAAGCCTCACATCTTCATACAAGCTCCCCTGATTCCCCTTTAACGCCAGCACATAGTCCGCCCGTTTCTGTCGAATTTTCTTCGCGATTTCCGTCTGTGTCCCCATGGCGTCCGTTGTGATGATACATCCTTTTATCGTTAGACTGTCCAGCAGTTCGGGGATGGCCATGATTTCATTTGTCTTTTCCTCTACCCGTTTTTGACCCAGGCAAAAGCCGTTCTCATCTACAGCACTGACAATATGGTTCCCTTTCTGGTTTTTATTTCCATTTCCCCTTTGGGTTTTTCCATCAATGGCAAGCAGTTTCCTAATTTTTTCTCCTTCCTCACGATTCAGCATTTCATTCCATTTTTTCTGGAATTGCTCTAAAAATTCCGATGGCACCATCGCAAATACCCTCTGGATTGTATCATGGGAGGGAATCCCATTGGGAAGTTCCAAATAATTTCGCAGAAATTTCTCGTGTTCCTTTCCAAACACTTCCATTTCCACCCAGTC
>NZ_NFLE01000009.1 GCF_002160755.1 Lachnoclostridium sp. An14 | reverse complement strand
TGTGCGCTTGGCGCACACTCGCGCCGGAGCGCGGCTGCGTCAGCAGCCATATTCCTCTGCGCGGAGTGCGCCTCCCGCCGGAGGCTTTTGTGTCATAGGGAACGCAGTTTCCTATGACACAAAAAAGCCCGGAACCATTTCTGATTCCGGACTTCTCAAAAGCTGGGCTACAAGGATTCGAACCTTGAAATGACGGAGTCAGAGTCCGTTGCCTTACCGTTTGGCGATAGCCCATTGCTGAAAGCAGTGATATTATACCGCTCTTTTTCAGCTTCGTCAAGATTATTTTTAATTTTTTTCACGTTCCTTTTTAATTTTTTTTCACGTTCCTGAAATGACTGAAATGCCTGAAGTGCAAGTCTGGATTGCAATATGCCATTTTCGTTGTAAATTTTCAGGAAATATGTCAAATCACCGTTCACGTAAACGGTGACCGGCGGCCTTCTGCGCCCTCCGTTTCTGCCCATGGCGCACCCACCAGAACGGTTTCGTCTGGCCTTTTAAGAAGTCGTAGACTGCCTCCAGCTCCCCATCATCCAGCACACGCTCCATCCGCCACAGCCTGCGGTTGATCTTTCCAGCGGCCCGGCGGCTTTTGCAGACAATGGCATCCGTCCCCTTTTTCCGCACCCGCAGCCGCTCCAGGCGGTCGTTAAACACCACCACGGAGACGATGGGGAGCCGCCAGCCGTGCTCCTCCAGCAGCCGTTTCAGGTGCCTGACATGGCCCTTGTTCTGGTAAATGGGATTGTAAAAGGTGTGATGTTTCCCCGGCAGGTAGTGATCCCAGTATTCCCGGTCGGCCCGTCCTTTCACAGTGCCGTAATAGTTTTTGTTTTCAATCACGAAAATGCCCTTCTCGTGAATCATCACAATATCGGTCTCCGTGCTGCCGCCGCTGCGGCAGGGCAGATAGGCGTTGAACACAAACCGCCGGTTTCCCCGCACCCGTTTCTCCAGGGCCAGGGACGTGAGATATTCGCCCTCTGTTCCCTTATCCGACTCCACCCGTTTCAGCCGCTTTCCCGTCTCGGCCCGGTACTGGGAGCGGCGAAACTCCCGCTTCCGCCTGGTGCGCCAGAGCCAGCCGCAGGCCAGGACGGCCGCCAGAACCGCTCCTGCCAATATCCATGTATGCTCCATCTGTGATGTTCTCCTCTTTCTGTCAGAATGTACGCGGGATCTGTTTCCCTGCCGCGGAGGCTTTTGTGTCATAGAAAACGCAGTTTCCCATGACACAAAAAAAACCGGAAACATTTTCTGTTCCCGGATTCCTTAAGCTGGGCTACAAGGATTCGAACCTTGAAATGACGGAGTCAGAGTCCGTTGCCTTACCGTTTGGCGATAGCCCATCACAACAACGGTTATAATTATAACCGGTGACAGGCCATCTGTCAACAATTTTTTCTACTATTTTTCAGCCTATTTTTCACACCATTTTTCACTTCAACGTAACTTTCATGCTGTCCGGCCATTCCCCGCCGTTTTCCACCCTTTTTTTACCACATTTCCAGCAATCGCCCGCTTTTCTCCGCTGTTTTCCACATCCCCGGAGATTCTGGGGCCGGTTTTCCACAGGGTCGCCCCGGTTTTCCCACCGTTCCGGCATTCCGCTCCTATTCGGCGCCCTTGCCGCAGTAGCTGTTCTCCACCGTGATCACGCAGGCCGCCGTGGGCACCCGCCGCCGGATTTCTGTTTCCACCTGCTCCTTTACTTTGGACTTCATCTGCGGCGTGTAGTCCGCCGGCACCACCAGGTCGAAAATCAGGTTTACGTGCTCCATTCCGTCCACCATGCGGAAATCGTGAAGGGACAGCCTGGAATCCACCTCCGCCAGAGCCTCTTTGGCGGACTGGCGGTAGCTTTCCATCTTTTCATTGTTCATCTCCACCGGGTCCAGATGGATGACCAGGAAAATGTTCAGTTTCCTGGCGGCGTCCCGCTCGATCTGATCTATGATCTCGTGGGAAATCTCCACGTCCACGTTGTTTGGCACCTCCGCGTGAATGGACGCCATGCTCCGGCCCGGCCCGTAGTTGTGGACGATCAAATCGTGGCTGCCTAAAATCCCGTCGTAGCTCTCCACAAACTCCGTGATCTGCCGGTACACCTCCGGGTCGATGGCCTCGCCGATCAGAGGCGCCAGGGTATCTTTCGCAATATTAATTCCGGCGATCATGACCACCACGGAAACTGCCAGTCCCACGATGCCGTCCACGTTCAAATTCAAAAATCCATACACTAAAATAGAGAGAATCGTCGCCGACGTGGCCGCCACATCCCCCAGAGAGTCCGCCGCCGTGGCCATCATCACCTTGGAGTCAATCCGTTTTCCCAGCCGCCTGTTAAACATTCCCAGCCACAGCTTTACGCCCACGGAAAGAAACAAAATCCCCACGGAAATCCAGTGAAAGGTCATGGCCTCCGGCTCCCGGATCTTTCCGATGGAGGTTTTAAACAGGGAAAATCCCACCTGGATAACCAAAAAGGCCACGATAAACGCCGCGATATACTCAATCCGCCCGTGGCCGAAGGGATGTTCCTCGTCCGCCGGTTTTTCCGCCATTTTCACGCCTACAATGCTGACGATGGAGGAGGCCGCGTCCGATAAATTGTTGAACGCGTCCGCCATCACGGAAATACTGTTGGCCATGAGCCCAGTAGCCATTTTTACCACAAACAGCAGCAGGTTGCAGCAAATTCCCACCATTCCGGACAGCTCGCCGTAGCGGGTCCGCACCCCCACATCCTGGGTATTTTCATAATCCTTCACAAACCGCCGCACTAAAAAATCTGTCATTTCCGTCTCTCCCCGTCATAGTCTACCCGCACCAGGCAAAGCCCCTCTGCCGGGGCTGTCGCTCCCGCCGCCTGCCGGTCCTTCGCCTCTAAAATCTCCGTCACCGACTCCGGCGCCCGTTTTCCTTCCCCCACCTCAATGAGGGTTCCGGCTAAGATCCGCACCATATGGTAGAGAAAGCCATCCCCGTAAAAATCCAGGGTCAGCTCTCCGCCCTTCTGCCTGAAATCAATGGAGCGCAGCGTCCGCACCGTGGACTTTTTCATCCTCTTGTTGGCGCAGAAACTCTTGAAATCCCTGGTGCCCACCAGAAGGACCGCGGCCCGCTCCATAGCCTCCACGTCCAGCTCATGGCCCAGGCCATAGAGGTATTTCCGCTCAAAGACCGGTTTCTTTTCCCCCGTCCAGATCCGGTAACGGTAGAGCTTTCCGACGGCGTTTAACCGGCTGTGAAACCGCTCTCCCGCCTCCTCCGCCCCGATGACGGCGATGTCCTCCGGCAGGTATTCATTGAGATAGGCCTTCACCTTTTCCGGGGAAAACCGTTCCTCTACCCGAAAATTGGCCACCTGTCCCCAGGCGTGGACGCCCGCGTCCGTTCTCCCGGCCCCGTGCACCTCCACCGGCCGGCTCGCCATCCGCTCCAGCACCGCCTCCAGCCGGCCCTGGATGGTATTTTCCGTATTTCCCTGCCGCTGCCAGCCGTCATAGCGGCTGCCATCGTATTGCAGCACCACCTTGATATTCCTCATATGTCTCGTTCCTTCTTTATAAAAAGTGTACGCTTGGCGCACACTTGCGCCGGAGCGCGGCTGCGCCAGCAGCCATTTTCCTTTGCGCGGAGTGCGCCTCCTTGCGGAGCATTCCTATTTAACTGGAAACGCCGTTTCCTGCTAAATGAAAAATCGTCCATTCATTATAGTACATGGGGATGGAAAATACAAGACAAAGCGAAAAAACTGGCGCCAGGTTCCCCCGGCGCCAGCCATATCTCTCTATGAAATTACCGCAAAACCATCAGACCTTCTGATATTTCGCCACGTAAACCGGGAAGGTATCCGTTCCCTTGACCTCTTTTCCGGCGGTGATGGTGACGTTCTTGTCAGAAACGATGTACTCGATGTTCGCTCCCTCCTCAACCACTGTATCCTGCATAAGCACACAGTTTTTCACCTTCGCGCCCTTGGCCACCTTTACGCCTCTGAACAGCACGCTGTTCTCCACTTCGCCCTCGATGACACAGCCGTCGGCAGCCATGATGTTCTCCACCTTGGCGCCGGTGATGTATCTGGTGGGGTTGTCGTCGCGGATCTTGGTGTAAATGGGGCTGGGGGAGAACAGGGCATCCAGATTCTCCTCCTCCAGGAGCCGCATATTCTCATCGAAGTAGCCCTTCATGCCGGTGATGCGGGCGATGTAGCCCTCATAGCAGTAGGCCTGTACGTTCAGCTTATCCAGCTGGTTCATCAGGATGTCCCGCTCGAAGTTTACGAAACCGTGGGTGTAGGCGTAGGTGATCTGCTTGATTAACAGCTCTCTCTCCACCACATAGATTCCCATGGAGTAGTTAGTCACATCTGTATCCTTGGCGTTGATCTCCATGCCGGTTACGCGGCCCTCGTCCAGGGTCAGAGTGTAGTAAAACTCCGTGCTCTCCTGGCGCTCTGCCAGCACTGCCTCCGGCAGTTTCTCCTTAGTGTAAGCCATGGTCACGTCGGCGCCGCTCTTTACATGGGCGTCGATCATGGCGCTGAAATCAAAGTTTACGGCAATATCCGCATCGGACATCACCACGTATTTCTCCTTCTGGTCCCTTAAGAAATCCAGAATGCTGGCCAGGGCCTCCAGACGGCCATTGTAGACCTTGATCGTCTTCTCCGCGAAGGGAGGAACGATGTTTAAGCCGCCGTTTTTGCGGGTCAAATCCCACTCACGGCCGGAGCCCAGATGGTCCATCAGGGAATGATAATTCTTGCGGACAATAATGGATACGTTTCCAATGCCGCTGTTTACCATGCTGGACAGGATGAAATCAATCATGCGGTAACGTCCGGCAAACGGGATGGAAGCCATCAGGCGCTCTCCCACCAGTTCCGGCACTACACCGTCACGACTGTTTGGAAAAATAATACCCAGAGCATCTACGTTGGAATTTACCATTGTTCTTCACCACCCTTTACATTATTGCTGACCATCGCATTGGGTCCGATCTTCGCGTTGTCGCCTACATAGACATTGGAGCCTACGGTGGCTACGCCCTTCTCCTCGCCGGAAGGCATCGCGCCAACCACGGCGTTCTCACCGATCACCACATTCTCCGCAACGATACAGTGCTGCACCACAGCGCCGGCCTTGATGGTGGTTCCGCCCATTACCACAGCGTCCTCCACCACAGCGCCTTCCTCTACCTTAACGCCGGCAAAGAGAATGGAATGCTTTACAGTTCCTGCCACATAGCAGCCGTCGGTGATCATGGAATTTTCCACAACTGCGCCTTTTTTGATCTGGTGTCCGGTCATTCCGCTGTTGCGGCTGTAGATCTTCCAGTTCTCGTCGAACAGGTTGATTCCGCTGTGCTCCGGATCCAGGACTTCCATGTTTGCCTCCCAGAGGGAAGAAATGGTTCCAACGTCCTTCCAGTATCCGTTGAAGTGGTAAGCGTACATATTCCGGCCGTCCCGCAGAAGGTTGGGGATGATGTTGTTGCCGAAATCGTTCTCGGAATTGGGATCTGCCTCATCCTCGATGAGGTATTTCTTTAAAATATCCCAGTTGAAAATGTAGATTCCCATGGAAGCCAGGTTGGACTTGGGATTCTTCGGTTTCTCCTGGAACTCTGTAATCTTGTCATTGTCGTCCGTAACCATCAGGCCGAAACGGGATGCCTCGTCCCACGGAACCTCCATAACCGCCACGCTGAACTCCGCGCCCTTTTCCTTGTGGAATTTTAAGAAATCGCTGTAGTCCTGCTTGCAGATCTGGTCACCGGAAAGGATGATCACGTACTGCGGATTGTACCGCTCAATAAAGGAAATATTCTGGTAGATGGCGTTGGCCGTGCCCTTGTACCAATCGGAGCCGGACGCCTGCTGATAGGGCGGAAGCACATGAACGCCGCCGTGAAGCCTGTCCAGATCCCAGGGCTGTCCATTGCCAATGTACTCGTTCAGCACCAGCGGCTGGTACTGGGTCAGAATACCCACCGTATCAATACCGGAATTCACACAGTTAGACAGCGGAAAGTCGATAATACGGTACTTTCCGCCAAAGGGAACTGCCGGCTTTGCCAGCTTTTGCGTCAGAGCATACAGACGAGACCCCTGACCGCCGGCAAGAAGCATTGCAATCATTTCTTTTGCCATACTCTCTCCTCCTAGTTTTGCAGATATATTAATAGTAGAATTGTACCACAAAACCTGGAAAAGGGGTAGTCTTTTGTGCATTATTTACACAAATTTTATAGAGGGATTTTGGGAAACCTTAGAAGAATGTGGAAAATGATGCCGAAACAGGCCTGCGCTTTGCCGCCGGGGAAATGACGCGGCAAGCCATACCGCTTTCCACGTCATTCTGCCCAAAACGGCCCTCTTTCATCGCTCTACGGAAGAATTTTTTCAGAAAACAACGGATCAATGAACGCACAGTATTCCTGTACGCTGTGAAACATCGGTTTGTGGGCCGCTTTCACCTTTTTTGCCAGTTTTCCCTCATGCTCCAGCAGCCGGCAGGCAAAGACTGCCAGAAACAGAGCCGATACCTCATAGATTCTCCGGTCGGCGATGGCGTAATCCGCGGCATGATGGCTGCCCTTCATATAGTTTACATAAACCTGAACTACCGGGAGAATGGTATTCAAATCTCCCATATCCTCAGCCCCAGCCGTATCCGGCCCTGGGAGGCCGTGTCCCAGCCCCAGGATCTCATCTGCCACCTCCATGGCAATTTCATCCAGCTCCTTTGTGGGAATATAGGGCATATAGCCAGGCTGGGTTTTTATCAAAACTTGTCCGCCAAAAGCGTACGCCCCGGCCCCCATGGCCCGGTCAAACCGTTCTGCCGCCTCCAGCTCTGCCTCCATGCGGTTTGCCCGGCACTGGGCCTCCAGGCAGACCGTCTCCGGAATCGCGTTGCTGCTCTCTCCCCCGCGAGTGATGATGGCGTGCACCCGCGTTTTATCCTCATCCCGAAACGTCTCCCGCAGGCCATTTAAGGCGGTCAGAGCCGTATTAGCCATATACAGGGCATTGATCCCCTGATCGGGAAAGGCTGCCGCGTGGGCGGATTTTCCCTGGAAGGTGACGGTTTTGGACAGGAACCCGTTGTGACGTCCCACGGGACGGATGGTGCCGTCGCCCATGGCCCCGGAGTGGACGTTTAACACCAGATCCACCCCGTCAAAGGCCCCCCGGTACATGAGCTCTGGCTTTCCGCCCAGATAGTGCAGCCGCCCTTTTTTGATCTCCTCCAAGCGCCAGTCTGTCTCCAGGCATTCTTCCGCCGGGACGCCGAGAAACACTACCTTTCCTCCTGTTTTTTCCAGCACCCCGCTTTCCGCCAGTACCGTAAACGCCCCCATGGCCGCCGCCATCTGGATGGAGTGCCCGCAGGCGTGGGCAGCCCCTGTCACCGGGTCGTGATCGGGATGGCCAAAGCAAATCACCGAATCCATTTCTCCCATAATGCCGATCACCGGCCCCGGTTTTCCGGAGTCCAGCTCGGCGGTAAAGCCAGTAACTCCGGGAAAGGTTTTGCAGGAAATGCCGTGTGTTTTCAGCGCTTTCAGACAGTATTCCTGTGTCTTTTCCTCCCGGAAACCCGTTTCCGGATGGGCCCAGAGCCAGTCTCCGTTTGCCTCGATTTCCGGCAGCTGCCGCGCCAGCTCTCCGCGGAGTATTTCTAAAAGTCCTCTGTCGAAATTTTCCATATGTCCATCACCCTTCCAAACACTCGCCGTTCGTCTCGATCACTTTTTTGTACCAGTAAAAAGACTTCTTTCTATACCGGTCTAAGGTTCCCTCTCCCTTGTCATCACAGTCCACATAGACGAAACCGTAGCGCTTTTTAAATTCTCCCGTGCCCAGGCTGACAATGTCCATAGCGGACCAGGTGGTGTAGCCCAAAAGTTCCACACCGTCATCTATGGCCAGGCGCATTTCCTGGATGTGCCGCTTTAAATATTCAATCCGGTAATCGTCCTCCACCGTCAGGCCGCCGTCCGCTGTCCGGACGGGGTGATCCTCCGCTCCCAGGCCGTTTTCCACCACCATGAGGGGAACGTGATAGCGGTCGTAAAAGCAGTTTAAGCTGTAGCGAAGTCCCTTGGCGTCGATTCCCCAATTCCACTGGGTGATCTCCAGATAGGGATTTCTCACCCCTTTGGACATATTCCCCAGCAGCTCCTCTTTTGTCTCCTGCACCGTCAGGCAGTTGGAACCGTAATAGGAAAAACTCAGGAAATCCACGGTTCCTTCTTTTATCTCTTTTAAGTCGTCCGGCTCCATGGCCAGCCTGATCCCGTTCCGCTCAAAATACCGCTGCATATAGTAGGGATACTCTCCTTTGATCTGCACATCCGTGCAGAAATATCCCTGGATCTGGGTCTGTTCGTAGGCATAGAAAATGTCGTCCGGGCTGCAGGTGTACGGGTAGTAGAGGAAAGAGGTGACCATGGTACCAAACTGATAGGACGGGTCGATACTCTTTCCCAGCTTTACCGCGCGGGCGCTGGCCACAAACAGGTGATGGAGGGCCTGATACCGGTCCTGGGGCACGTCTACCTGGTTTCCGAAGTCTGTGGTACCTTCGTGGCAGATCCCTGCGTGGTGCCAGTTTCCCGTGGGTTTCGTCATGATGTTGATCTCGTTAAACATCAGCCAGTACCTCACCAGGCCGCGGTAGCGGGTAAACACAGCTTTGCAGTATTTCAGGAAATAGTCGATCAGTTTCCTGTCTTTCCAGCCGTTGCACTCCTTTGTAAATGCCAGGGGCATATCGTTGTGGCAGAGGGTGACCAGAGGCTCGATGCCGTGCTTTTTCAGCTCCCGGAACACGTCCTCATAGAAGGCCAGGCCGGCCTCGTTCGGCTCCGTCTCCTCTCCCGTGGGGAAAATCCTGGTACAGTTGATGGACATCCGGAACACCTTCAGGCCCATTTCCGCCATCAGGGCGATGTCCTCCTTATAGCGGTGGTAGAAATCCACGGCCCGGTGGGAGGGATAGCGGTATTTCTCCTCGTCCAGCTCCAGGGTGATCTTTCTCGCCTCCCCCAGGCTGCCCATGGTGATACAGTCCGCAATGCTGGGGCTTTTTCCGTCCAGATCCCATCCGCCCTCGCACTGGTTGGCCGCCGTGGCGGACCCCCAGAGGAACTCCTTCGGAAATGCTTTCAGTTGGCTCATCGCTCTCCTCCTTCTGCCCTTTCAGGCTTGTAAAGAATCATGGCTGATATAAAGGTCACCACCATTCCGATAGCAATGGCGATCATCATGTTGGGGAAATTGGACGGGTTTTCCCCGATAAACACCGGCAGGGTCAGCAAGCTGTAGCCGCCGTAGGCGTATCGCACCACGTGCATGATTCCAGCGTACAGGCCGCCACAGAAGTTGCCGATCATCACCGCCGCCAGAGGGGTTTTGTACTTTAACGTCACGCCGAACATGGCCGGCTCTGTGGTACCGCTGATCAGGGCCGTCACGCCGCAGGTGGTGGCAATGGATTTTAATTCTACGCTCTTGGCCTTCAGGGCCACTGCCAGACAGGCGATGCCCTGGTTCAGATTCGAGATGCCCTGGGGCACGCCCAGAAACGGCTCATATCCTACCGTAGCAAACTGCTCTGTGACAAAGGGAATCAGAGACGTGTGCATCCCCGTCATCACCAGCAGCGGGTGCAAACAGGCGATGATGGCGATTCCTAACGGCCCGATCACGCTGTAAACCCAAAGGATGGCCGACGTCAGATAGGTGCTGAGGAGAGACCCCAGGGGCGCGATCAGACAAAGCATCAGGGGCGCCATGATCAGCACAGTCAGCACCGGCTCCAGCACCGACCGGAGCACCTTTGGGGAATGTTTCGCGATGAAACGCTCCACGTAGCCACAAATCCACATAGTCATCACCATGGGGAATGCGGTAGAGGAGTACGTTTTTGCCAAAATCGGGATTCCGAAAACGGAAATCTCACTCCCCTCTCCCACCAGGGCCACAAAATTGGGGTGAACCAGGGCCGCTCCCAGCATCAGACCGATGGCGATGTTGGCGCCGAACTTCTGGGCGCCGGTGACGCCTACTGCCACCGGAAGGAAATAGAAAGCCGCGTCCGCCACAAAGTTTAAGGTGACGTAAGTGGGGTGATCTGCTCCCAAGATCTGAAACTGGCTCAAAAGCACCAGGATCACCTTGAGCATACCGGAACCTACCAGCATGGGAAGAAGGGGGGTAATGCAGCCGGAGATCCCGTCGATCACCGCGTTTAAGGAAAATTTCTTTTTCCCCGCCAGGTCCTTGTCCAGATTTTCCGCCACAGCGCTCTCCGCCTGCATTCCGTTCTGTTTGCAGATCAGCTTGTAAGCGTCGCTCACCTCCGTTCCGATGATCACCTGCAGCTGTTCTCCGGACCATTTGATCCCTACCACTTCCTTTAAGCCTTCGATGGCTTTTACATCCGCCCGATCCCGGTCCTTGAGATTAAACCTCAGCCGCGTCACACAGTGGGTGAAAAAAGAAATGTTGTCCCTTCCTCCCACCGCCGGGATGATGTGATCCGCCAGCTCCTGAAATTTTGATTCCTTAGCCATACCTGTTCCTCCATTTTTCTATTTTGTAATCAGCGGCGTGCACCTTCCGCTGTGTTACCCTGTATCTGCCCGCGTTTTCTCTCAAACAGCACAATACCCCCGCAGGGACAGACGGAGACGGGCAAGCAGCCGTCCTCCTTCCGGCTCTGTGCGGGGGTAAAGCCCTTGCGGTAACAATCCTCTCTTGCACAACCTTATCTATGGTTTTTATCCGTTTATCAGGATCTGACCGGCCCGCACCTGCTGTCCGTAGCAGTCCAGGACGACCTCCCTGTCGTATCCTTCCGTAAAAATCAGCATCGTCGTCAGATCATACCCCTGTTCCGTCAGACGCCTGCGGTCCACCTGGATGACGGGGGTCCCGGCCTTCACCTTTGCCCCCTGTTTTGCCAGCAGGGAGAAGCCATCCCCGTTTAAATTCACCGTGTCCAGGCCGATGTGGACCAGCACCTCCATTCCCGACGGCGCGGCGATGCCGAAAGCGTGTTTCGATTCCGGGATCATCACAATTTCCCCGGCCACAGGGGCGACTATCACGTCCCCGGAAGGGATCACCGCGAATCCATCCCCCAGCATTTTTGAGGAAAACACGCTGTCCTTCACCTCCCCCATGGGAATGCAGATGCCATCCACCGGCGCAGCCACTTCTTTCTTCTTTTTCAGAAACTCAAACATTTATCGTTCTTCCTCCCTCATACAGATTCTGTTAGTATAGATGATCAGATACATTTTCTCCTCCGGGGTCAACCGGCAGTCCAACACCCGATTTAGATACTCTACGATCTGCTGCACACATTTTTCCACTTCCTCCAGCGACTCCGACAACGTCTCCAGCAAAGCCATGTCCTCCCCTTGAAGAAGGGTATTCGACCTTCCACGCCGGATTAGATACCTCATGTGCATAGCAAAGCGGGAATAGGTAAAGCCAGAGCGGTCGATGGAAATATCAAAAAAGTCCTCGATGATCTCCACCACACGGCCGATGATAGCCTCGTCGTTTTCCTCCCGGTCCGTTTTCACCGCTCCCTCCGCGTTGGCGATATGCAGGGCGATGCAGGCTGCTTCCTCCTCTGGAAGGCGGACCTTTAACTCCCGCCGGATCAGTTCCAGGGCCCGGTAACCGATCATGACTTCCTTTTCCATCAGGCTTTTCACGTCGTAGAGAATGGGCAGTTTAATCTCCATATGTTTCCGGTGCCGCTCAATAGCAAAATGGATGTGATCCGCCAGAGTAAATACCACGTTGGAGCTGATAGGGCTGTCAATCAGGGTCCTGGCGTAATCCATCACCCGGATGGAAATGTCCAGGATCTGCTCCGGAATTTCATTGATCATCTGAATGTACATCTGATCCACATCGTAAAAGGTGCGGTCGATCTGACTTAGCTCAATCTCATAGGGGGGCCTTTTAAAACCCAGCCCTTTCCCAAATGCGATCACTTCCACGCCGGAATCCGTCAGACACAGCGATACATTGTTATTGATATTTTTAATCACCCTCATACTCTCACCCTTTATCCCGTCCTGGAAAATGACTGTGAAGTTTCCTCGTTTCTTTGAAATAGGAACCTGCGGGCCGCGTTGGCAGGAATTTCTATCCCTAAAAACCCTCATGAAAGCGTGTACGCAACAGCACGCATCCGCTGGAGGCTTTTGTATCATGGAAAATGCAGATTTCTACGATACAAAAGGACCATTTCCATACAATAAAAAAACTCCTCAAGGCACAGCAAAAACACATAGGAAATATGTTCCTGCAGGTAAAGCCTCAAAGAGTAACAATCCTGTCAATTTCTATAAACTTATAGTAAAAGTATAAGAGCTTTTGTCGATTTTGTCAATAGGAGATTTTCTAAGTTTCCTGGTTCCTTGGGCGTATTCTCCGTCCATTCTTCGGTTTTTTCGGCACAGAGGCCAGGGGGAGTGTCCCGACGGGCTTTCCTGGAAACTCCCCATTTTCCCCGGCTCCTCTCATCCCCCCATCATCCCCAAAACTCCGCTCCCCACGCTCCACACCGCCACGACCGTCACCACGATCCGGTACAGCAGGCGGTTTTCCTTCAATTTCCCCGGCAGAAATGCCAGCACGATCAGCGCGATGGCCACGGGATAGATCATGGACAGGGCCGGGGCGGAGACCCGGATGATGGCGTCCAGTCCGGCATTGGACACCACCAGGCTCACCGCCGCGAACAGCCCCAGCCATCCGCGGTAGCCAAGTCTGGGAAATGCCTGGCTGAAATACTCGCTGCAGCAGGACAGCAGGCCGGTGCACACGTTCAGGCAGGCGATAAAAAAGATCAGCGCGATGATCACCGTCCCCGCCGTGCCGAAAAGGCGGTGCACCACCAGGGTCAGCACATCCGCCCCGTTGGTCACCGGCTGGCCCAGGCCGGAGGCGGCCACGCCCACGTAGGCCAGGCAGCTGTATACCGCGGCCAGAAGGACGCCGGCGATTCCGCCGGCCTTGATGGTTTCTCTGGCCACGTCCCCGTCCCGTTTTACCCCCATACCCTGGATATTCATGGCGATCACGATGCCGAAATTCAGGGCCGCGATGGTATCCATGGTCTGATACCCCTCCACAAACCCCTTTACCGCCGCCAGGCGCTCATACCCGGCTGTGGGCGCCGCGGCTGCCGTCTGATCCCCGAACAGGCAGCCCGCAAAAATCACCGCGATCAGCGCCAGCAGGGCCGGTGTCATAATTTTCCCCAGCATATCCTTCAGCCGGTCCGGACGCAGGGCAAAGAGAAATGCCAGCGCAAAAAACAGCAGGGAGTAGACCGCCATCACCAACGGTCTTGACACCGTCCCGACAGCTCCTAAAAAGGGGGCCGCCGCCATTTCAAAAGACGTGCTGGCCGTCCTGGGGATCGCCAGCCCCGGCCCGATCATCACGTAGATCAGCAGGGTAAATACTGACGCAAACACCGGATGCACCCGCCCCGCCAGCCGGTCCAGGCCGCCGCACTTAGCCACCGCCGCCACTCCTAAAATAGGAAGCCCCACGGCGCTGATCAAAAGCCCCGCCATGGCGGGAACCGCGGACGTACCCGCCTGGATTCCCACTAAAGGGGGAAAAATCAGATTCCCCGCCCCGAAAAACATGGAAAACAGGGTAAACCCAATGAGCACCCGTTCCTTTCTCTCCAGTTCCTTCTTCATGTTCTGTGTCCTCCTTCATCAGCCTGTCATATTCCGTCAAAAATGTGGGATTGTTCCACTATATCATGGGGTTTTGCGGCCTGTAAAGAGGGATTGTTAAATCTATGTAAAATCTGCGTTAAATGAAGGAAAACTCTATTGTTCTTCTTAAAAATTTCTTTTACAATACGCTCCAGGAACCTAAAAACCGTTTATAAGAAAATGAAGGGGATTACTATGCAAACATCAGACTTTTTGAACCTGTTGGGCGGCCTTGCCCTTTTCCTGTACGGAATGCAGATGATGAGCAACGGTCTAGAGGCTGCTGCCGGGAATCGGATGCAGAAAATTCTGGAACGCCTCACTGCCAACCGTTTCATCGGCGTGTTGGTAGGTGCCGGAATCACCGCCCTGATCCAGTCCTCCTCCGCCACCACCGTCATGGTCGTCGGTTTTGTAAACTCCGGCATGATGACGCTGCGGCAGGCTGTGTGGATCATCATGGGCGCCAACATCGGAACCACCATCACCGGACAGCTCATTGCCCTGGACGTAGGCGCCATCGCGCCTCTCATGGCTTTCCTGGGCGTGGCTATCGCTATGTTTATCAAAAATAAGCAGGTACAGCATTACGGCCACATTTTAGCCGGACTGGGCATCCTGTTTATCGGAATGGACTTTATGAGCGCGGCTATGATGCCGCTGCGGGACTCTCCTGCCTTTGTAGAGCTGATCACCAACTTCTCCAACCCGCTGATCGGCATTACGGCAGGCGCCCTTTTCACTGCCCTGATCCAGTCCTCCTCCGCCTCTGTGGGAATCTTGCAGGCTCTGGCTGTCAGCGGCGTGATCGGACTGCCCACCGCGGTGTACGTGCTGTTTGGACAGAATATCGGAACCTGTATCACCGCCATTCTGGCCTCCATCGGCACCAGCCGCAGTGCAAAGAGGACTACCATCATCCACCTGATGTTCAATATCATCGGAACCACGATTTTTACCTTCGCCTGCATGACGACTCCCCTGACCACCCTGGTCAGCTCCTGGACGCCTTCCAACCCGGCCGCCCAGATCGCCAATATGCACACCCTCTTTAACGTGGTGACCACCATCCTGCTGATCCCCTTCGGGACTCAGCTTGCCGGACTGGCGGTGCGCATCCTTCCGGAGCACCCGTCGGAGAAGGCCGAGGGTTTCCGTTTAAAGTATATCAACGTGATTCCGGAGGCCCGCTCCCGGGAAAGCCATCTGGGCACCTCCGCCATCGCCATCCATAATATTGGAAATGAGCTGAGCCGCATGGCCGGAATGGTATCTGAAAACATCCGGGAGAGCTTTGATTCCGTCCAGAGCGGAACCACCCAGAACCTGTCCTCCGTGACGAAACGGGAGGAATACGTAGACTACCTGAATAAGGAAATTTCCAGCTACATCTCCTCCTTCATGGGCCAACAGGCTCTGGCGTCGATCTGACGGGATTGAATATTATATGGGAAATGACAGGAGCCAGATCCGGCAGAGGGATCCGGCTCCTGTTTTTTGCGACCTGTCCGCAAAATCCCGGAGCTAGACCTGCCGTCCCAGACAAATACCGTCTCTCCACAGTCACACTCTTTCTCCCTCATTCCGCCTGACAATTCTGTCCAAAAAAGGCCATATGTCCTTTTTTTACCCGCCGCCCTGTGCTACCATGTCCTTATAACAACCCGTCACATCCAGATAAAAGGAATGAAAGGAGCCACGATTTATGAACCTTCACTTGCTGATTGAACTGTTCGGATACCTGGGATCTGTCCTGGTGGTGATCTCCATGCTGATGACCTCCGTCATGAAACTGAGAATCATCAATACCATCGGCAGCACGATCTTTGCCACCTACGCGTTGATCATTCACTCCTACCCCACTGCTTTGATGAATTTCTGCCTCGTTCTCATCAACCTCTACAACATGAGAAAGCTGTCTGTCAACGGCCAGACCTACACCACCGTCGAGCTGAAACCAGACGACGCCTTCCTCCAATTTTTCATCAGCCACTACCGGGAGGACATTTTAAAATACTTTCCCGACTTTACAGGAGCTGGCTCCGCTGACCGGGTTTTCCTGACCCTGTGCGGAGATTCCCCCGCAGGCGTCTCCATCGGACACTACGCCGGGGAAACGGCCATGCACCTCAGCCTGGATTACTCCACCCCCATGTACCGGGACTGCTCTGTGGCGTCCCACCTGTATCAGGACTTAAAGAACATGGGGATCCAGGAGCTGATCGGAGACCGAAACGTCAAAGAGCACACCGAGTATCTAAAGAAAATGGGGTATCGGGACGACGGCGGCGTATTCCGGAAAACCCTGTGATCATCCTCTGAAATTTCCTGTGACAAAAGGCTGATAAAAGCCTTATAAAAACAGGCAGACCTGTTTCCTTTCCCTCATAAATACGGTATAATAACGAATAACTTACGGATCCGTTTTCCGCGGTCCGCAACCTGCCCGATCCCGTACCGGCCGCCGTCCGGCATGGGATCGGGCCCGTGATTTGTGAAAGGGAGAAATGGGAAATGAGCATTGACTTTATCAGCTATCTTCCGAAAAAAGAGCAGGAACGAATGGAGCGGCTGTTTCACGGCTGCCCACAGGATGTGCTGGACAGCCTGGAAGTAATCAAAGTGCCGAAAGGGAAATCCATCATCCGCTCCGGCACTCCCTGTCTTTACATCTACATCATCCTCCGGGGACGGGCCCAAGGCATGGAAATGCACCTGGAGGAAAAGGTATATATTTTTCGCAGCTTTACCTCCGGCCGGATCCTGGGAGAGCTGGAGTGTTTCCTGGACCAGCCGCTCTACTCCGCCACCATCCAGGCCGTCACCTTGTGCACCCTCGCCAGGATCCCCATAAACCTCTGGCGTTCCTGGATCAGGCAGGACTCCGGCATCCTCTACAGCCGCGCCCAGAACATCATCGGAGAGCTGACCCGCCAGCTGAAAGACGGACGCCAATACCTGTTTCTCAGCTGCTATGACCGAATGATTCTTTTTTTGCTGGAGCTGTTCCAAACGGATGACAGCCCCGATGGATTCGTGCTGAAAAAGACACGGCCTGAATTAGCGGAGCTCCTCGGTTTCTGCATTAAGACCGTAAACCGCACCATTTCCCAATTACAGGAGGACGGCCTGCTCTCTGTCCGCCAGGGAAAGATCCGCCTTTCCCCAAAACAGGCGAAACAGATGCAGGAATACTGCGACCAGCACTTCCTGTCCGAAAATGCGTTCCCCATAAAAGCCCCATCCGGCTCACGGCCCCGGGGCCAGTCTCCTTCCGGCTGAATCCTCCGCCCGGTTTTGCCTGGCGTCTGCCGCCGGCTCATAAAAGGACTTTCCGATCTGTCCTTTTATGGGCCGGTCTTTTTTTTGAAATCCCTTCTGTCCCTTATATCCGCCCATCCCGCCCGCCGCAGGGCACATTTCCAGTTTTTATTCTTTGGGTCTTTATTCTTTTTCTGCAAAATCGGGACATATGTCCTTTTTTTTAGCCGCCTCAGGATTCATACTGGAATTACAAAAACAAGGGGTATGGAAACAGCTCCCCGCGCAATGAAAGGAGAAATCATATGTTTTACAACCAAGTTCTTGACTCTGCTGCATTTATCCGCACAAAATGCAGCCAAACCCCGACCGTGGGAATCATCCTCGGAAGCGGACTGGGCGATTTCGCGGAAACCATCGAACAGCCGACGGTCATCCCCTATCATGAAATCCCTAATTTCCCCCAGTCTCACGTGGCAGGCCACGCTGGAAATCTGGTGATCGGCACCGTAGGCGGCCAGGTTATCTGCGCCATGCAGGGACGTTTCCACTATTATGAGGGCTTTACCCTTCGGGAAGTGACCTATCCGCTGTACGTGATGAAACTGTTAGGCGTGGAAAGCCTGATTGTGACCAACGCCTGCGGCGCCATCAATCCCAGCTTTCAGCCGGGAGACTTAGTCCTGTTAAACGACTACATCAATACGGTGGGCCTCAATCCTCTCACCGGCCCCAATGACGAGCGCTTTGGCCCCCGTTTCCCCGACGTTTCCGCCCCCTATTCTCCCGCGCTCCGCGCCAAGGCAGACGCGGCGGCCAAAAAGCTGGGCATTTCCTATCAGGAAGGTGTTTATGCCTGGTTCGGCGGCCCCTGCTATGAAACCGCCGCTGAGATCCGGGCCTTCGCCGCTATGGGCGCAGACGCGGTGGGAATGTCCACCGTACCGGAAACCATCGTAGCCAACTACCTGGGCATGGGGGTTTTAGGAATTGCCTGCATCACCAATATGGCTACCGGCATCGCCAAGGTGCCCCACACCCACGAACAGGTTGTAAAAATCGCCAATGAAGCCAGCGACCGTCTCTGCGGCTGGGTCAAGGAAATCCTTGCTGGCTGGGCGAAATAGCGAAGAAACAGAAACCACGATATAGCGAAAGCTTTCTATCCTCCGGTTTCATGTAAAATTTCCTCTCCCACCTTTCTCTCTTTCTCTGCTATAATATCCCATAGACAAGGGAAAACGGGAGGAACGCGCCATGGCAAAGGGAAACAATCAAAAGCTGAAACTGCTTTTTCTGACAAAAATCTTCATGGAGGAAACGGATGACAGCCACGGGCTCACCGCGCAGGAGATCATCGACCGCCTGGCCGCCCGGGGCGTCAGCGCGGATCGAAAAACTCTCTATTCTGATTTCGAGGAGCTGCGCTGTTTCGGCCTGGACATCATCGGGGAAAAATGCGGAAAAACCTACCTCTACCGCATCGCCTCCCGCACCTTTGAGCTGGCGGAACTGAAACTCCTGGTGGACTCCGTCCAGGCCGCCAAATTCATCACGGAAAAGAAATCCGCCGCCCTCATCAAAAAGCTGGAATCCCTGGTGAGCGTGCACGAGGCCAAACAGCTCCAGCGCCAGGTTTTAATCAGCGGCCGGGTCAAAACCATGAACGAGAGCATTTACTACAACGTGGACAAGATCCACACCGCCATCCACACCAATTCCCAGATCCGTTTCCAGTATTTCCAGTGGAATGCGGACAAGCAGCAGGAGCTACGCCACAACGGGGCCTGGTATTACGTCAGCCCCTGGCATCTGGTGTGGGACGACGAATACTACTACCTGGTGGGCTACGACGGCGAGAGCCGGATCTTAAAGCACTACCGCATTGACAAAATGCTGCGGATCACCGTCACCGGCCAGCCGCGGGAGGGAAAAGAGCTCCTCTCCGGCTTTGACGTGGCCGCCTACTCCAAATCCCTGTTTGGGATGTTCGGCGGAGAGAAGGTCTCCGTCACCCTGCGCGCGGAAAACCGGTTCGCCGGAATCCTCATCGACCGGTTCGGCAAGGAACTGCGGATCAAAAAAGAGGAGGACGGCCATTTCCGCACTACGGTGGAGGTGGTGTTAAGCGATATGTTTTTGAGCTGGATCATCGGGCTGGGCGGCGGCATCCAGATCATCGCCCCCGACCGGGCCGTCTCTAAAATGAAGGAAATCGCCGGCAGGCTCACCGCCCAATACTGCGGCGGCGACAACTGAACACTGTGCTATGCCTCTTAGGCTCCGGACCTGCGCCGGGGCCTTTTTGTGTTATAAACACAAAAGCCTCTTGGCAGGAGGCGCACTCCGCGCAAAGGAAGATGGCTACTAATCGCAGAGGCGCTCCGGCGGAAGGCTCTGCCACGCATATTTTTCACATTTAGTGGGAGTTTTTTCGGACAGGAAATCTGCTAGACTGGGATCATACCAGAAACATAATCCTCACAGAAAGGAGTTCCAAATGAGAGCGATGATCATTCTTCCCGGCCGAACCATTTACCACGAACAATGCTGCTGGCATCTGCGGCGTAGCCAGCAAAAAAACTGGATCCGGATGTCGCCGAAACAGGCGGAGGGCTGCGGCTTCCGGGCCTGCAAATGCTGCGGCACCACCCGGTTCCACCTGACCTCCGAGCCAAAGGCCCTGAACCGGTTTGTCCAGGGCAAGCATATGGAATACAAGCTCCTGGGAAACACGGTATACGTGAAAACGGAAATCAGCTGCTGGAGCATCCGCTATCTCCCGCGGAAATTCATCTACTCCATCTACCACCGAAACGCCTCCCCGGAGCCTGTAAACTTCGCCCATCCGGAGCTGGAGCGCTATCACTGTCAGGCGGACAAGCGGGACGCCCACACTTTGGAGGCCTGTTTCCAGTACATCCACAGCCATGACGCCTACCGCAAATCGGAGCTGGAATGCGGAGGAGACATCCGCCGGATGAACATAAGCCCCAAATACCGGCAGCAGTTGATGCGGAAAGAAAGGCGGCGGCAGCACCGTCGCATCAACGCCCTGTTTGCCGCCCTGGAGAGGGAACATCCGAAATACGCGGCCCTCGCCTGCTGCTGACAAAAAAAGAAAGGAGTATTCCCTATGGCAAAGCTTTATTTTACACTGACCGGCACCAGACACTACTTCGGAGATGAGTTTCTCCAGCCTGGCATGGAAGTTTTCTTAAAAAAGGAGCCGGAAAATCCCTACGATTCTGAGGCCATCCAGGTAAGAGTCCCTGGTCTCGGCACCATCGGCTACGTGGCCAACAGCCCCCACACCGTCCTCGGCGAAAGTTTCAGCGCCGGCCGCCTCTACGACCGCATCGGCGACAATGCCGCGGGAACAGTGGTCTACCGCCTCCCAAAGGGCGTCCTGTGCCGGGTTTCCAGGAAAAGCGTGATTTATACGCCGCCCGGGGAGAAATGAGGCAGAACGAGAAATGCTGGAGTTTTGTCTTCCTTTTTCCCGTGCGCGGCCCTTTTTCCCGCCCCATGGCCTGTACAGCAGAAAGACGGTTTCAGCCCGTTTTCCTGCGCGTATGCCCGTATCTCGCGCATAATGACAGAAAGCTTTCGCAAATTTACTGTGCAGACCTGCTCCAGGTAATTTAACAGACAGTGTCTGGCATTTTCACAGGAAATGCAAAAAGTGCCCTTCGGTTAACCTATTTAGTCACCACTTGGCCCTCATTTTATCCCTTTTTTGCCGTTTAATCACTTGGTAGCCACTAAAAATTGGGTGAAAATCGGTCTCGTTGCCTCAAACCATATCAAACTATATCAACCTTTCGGGATATAAATAATCGTATCAATAGTCTCCTGTACGACGGCTTTTTTCCTCTGCCGTCGCACAGCAAATATTATTATTTAGTTTTGGAGTACAGTTCCATCACTGGCATTTTGTTTGCGATATTCAGCCGGTGAGATTTTCAATACGTCACGGAACGCTGTGGCAAATTTACTCTGGTTTTCATATCCAACCTGATTCGCAATTTCTGCTATGGTGGCCTGTGTCTGCCTCAATAAAATTGCAGCCTGCCTAATGCGGTATTCCTTCATATAAGTTCCAATAGGCTGTCCATAAATCCCTTTAAAGGTATCCTTTAAGGTTGTAGTGTTTATCAAATATTCCTTAGAAAGATCTTCAATGGTTGGCCGCTCCTGAAGATTGGATGTCAGCCTTTTGTGGATTGTCTTGATAATCTCCACTTGTGGAGAAGTGTATAGCTCTCTCTGTTTCTCTTGGGACACATCCACCATACACAAAAACAAAAGCAGTTCCTGTACCTTTAATCGAAAATATGGTTTCTGTAAACAATCCGGCACAGAATAAAGTTCTGAAAATATATGTTCAATCTCATCCTTCGCTCGCATGATAAAGCAGTTTCCACCAGAACAAAACTTATCTTTGAATTGCAAAATATCTATGCCACTGTCAGAGAGAATTTCAGGCGGATTTTTCACTACCACAGACAGATTGATAACAACGGAAATCCCCCGATAATGCTTTAATGGAAACGACATTTCCGCCGCACAATTATCCATGGTATGGATTGACAGGTCGCCTTCTCCGAGATAAAGACAAGAACCGCTTGCTAAGCGACATCCCTCACGGCCTTCCCGGCAATGATTGATCTCCAATATATTTTTATCAATGTTCCCATCCCAATAGCAGCTCGTTGCCTCAAAGTCATTATAAATAAGCTGTATTCCGGGATAGACCTGATAGACCGTCATAAGTCCAAGGCCATCCGCACAATCCATTTTATAGACGGTACAATAGCCGTCGTTATCTTCCGGAATGACTGCGGATAACCCCGTTGATGAAAGTGGGGTATGCTCCATAACTGTCCTTTCCGCTATATTTTTATTGTTTATCTGTTGTGCCAGGGTTCTCCTGGCATCTTTTATTATATGGTTTTTTCCCATATTGCACCGCTCCAATCAGCAGGATTTGAAATCCAAATAGAACCCACTTTGCATTATAGTACGTCATGGCTAACTGTGCAAATGGAAAAGCCGTAAGCGCGGAGTCATCCGGCTTTCATGATTCGTGTTGTGTTATAGCCTACGGTTCCGTCACAGAGATACACAGCCGCCCCTCCTTACCGCAAAGCCTGCAAAGTGCGCGGCATTTTACGAAATTCAGACGCCATCATCGCAATCGTGATTACAACCAGAACCGCATCTGTCAGAGCAATCGCCAACCATACGCCGCAAATGCCCAGGCCGCCGATCATCGGCAAGAGGACACACAGCGGAATAAAGAGGATAATCTGGCGGAACAGCACCAGCCATGTGGCTTTATTCGCCTTACCCAAGGACTGGAACAGTGTGACCGCAATCAGAAAACTTCCCTGTAAAATGTAGGTACTGAACATAATGCGGAAATTCGTTACTCCTGACGCTGCCACCCCCGGCGTTGTAATGAACATAGAAAGCACCTGCTCCGGGAGCAGCTCGGCGGGAATCCAGAACAGCAGGGACAGAACGGTAGCCGCAGCAATGAATACTTTGGTCAGCAGCTTTACACGGTCATAATCCTTTGCTCCGTAGTTCGTACCGGCCGCAGGCTGGAATCCCTGACTGATTCCCCACAGAGGGACAAAGGAGAAATTCCAGAACCGCAGGGCGGCTCCCAAAAGGATCTGCGAAGTCTCTCCACCATAGTTGGCAGCTACACGGTAAATCACGGTCTGCTGAACAAGGGTCAAAACCTGCATCAACAGAGCAGAGATGCCAACCGCAAGCACCTGACGGAGAATCGGCCCATCAATACGGATACTGCCTATTTTTACATTTGGACTTTTCTTTTTGAAATACCACACAGTAATCGCAGCCTGGACAAACTGGGACAGCACAGTAGCATAAGCAGCAGCCTCAATCCCCATCCCATAAGGATTCAAAATGGAAATAAAAATGGGGTCAAGGATAATGTTCAGGATAGCACCGCTGGCGATGATGAACATTGCTTTTTTGAGCTGGCCTTCTCCTCGGATTACCATGTTTGCGCTTTGGAAGAAGTTGACCAGCAGAGAACCAGCAAATATAATCCGCAGATACTTTTCGGCGTAGTTCAGAATATTGTCACTGGCTCCGGCCAGAGATAAAAGCTGACGGGTAAAAACCATGCCGATGACCGTGTAAATCACAGACAGGATCACAACAGCGGCAACCAGATTGCCCATGATCTTCTTTACCGTATCGTTGTCCTTTTTGCCAATGGCTCTCGATAAAACTGAGGCGGAACCCACTCCCAACATAGCTGCGGAACCGGCGTTGATCAGGGTAAACGGATAGGAAACCGATACGGCTCCCATCTGAATATCCCCAACCATCTGTCCGACAAAGATGGAATCCATCATGTTATAGAGGCCCACAACGACCATGCCGAGGACCGCAGGGATGCTCAGCTCCAGCATCAGCGAGAAGGGGCGCTGTGTAAGCAGCTTTGTTCTTGTATCCAGTGATTGTTTCATCACGTTACCTCCCATTTGATATTAGCCACGTCTAACCATAAAAAGTATATAAAATTGCGGGGCGTTTGTACGCTCCAAACCGCAGTATTTCAAATCCAATCAGCAGAACCCTTTCCCCATCCATTGACTTTAAGCCGTTGTGTAAATATACTGTGCCCGTAACAGTTAAATGAATGTTTAATTGTTCGGCCATGTCAAACCAACCAAATACTAAAAGGAAAGGGGGTCTTTGTGATGAAAAAGACCATTAAGCTGATCGACCTTGACTGCGGCCACTGTGCCGCCAAGATTCAGAAAGCCGTACAGAAAATCGACGGCGTAAATGACGTGGAAGTGAACTTCCTGAGCCAGAAGATGGTTCTGGATGCTCCGGATGACCGCTTCGACGCAATTCTGGCTGAGGCCAAGGCGCTTATCAAAAAGATTGAGCCGGATGTGACGGTCAAGGCGTAAGAAAAGCTGAACACCGGCTGCCAGAAACGGCAGCCGGTGTTTGACTGAAAGGAGATGTTTATTATGACACGAAAACAAAAGCGCCTGCTTTTCCGCATTATCATTGCGGCAGTGCTGTTCGCTGCCGGCAGTCTGCTCACACTTGATCCGACTGCGGAAATGGCAGTATTTCTGGTCTGCTATGTTGTAATCGGCTGGGATATTGTCTGGAAGGCTCTCACCAATATCCTGCATGGACAGGTATTCGATGAAAACTTTCTGATGACGATTGCCACTATTGGCGCACTGATCTTAGGAGAACACTCTGAGGGCGTAGCCGTTATGCTGTTCTATCAGGTAGGGGAATGGTTCCAGTCCTATGCGGTTTCCAAATCCAGAAAATCCATTGCAAGCCTGATGGACATTCGCCCTGACTATGCAAATGTAGAACGGAATGGAAAACTTGAACAGGTCGATCCTGAAGAAGTAAACATCGGGGACACGATTGTAGTAAAGCCTGGTGAACGGGTGCCGCTGGATGGTAGGATCATCAAAGGCACGTCCGCTTTGGATACATCTGCTCTCACCGGCGAATCCATGCCCCGTGACGTGGAACCTGGGATGGAAGTAATCAGCGGGTGCATCAACCAGACAGGCATCCTGACCATTCAGACCACTAAAAAGTATAGGGAATCCACGGTTGCAAAAATTTTGGACCTTGTGGAGAATGCCAGCGACAAAAAAGGAAAAACAGAAAACTTTATCAGCCGTTTTGCCCGCTACTACACCCCGATTGTTGTCTTTGCAGCGATTGCCCTTGCAGTTCTGCCGCCTCTTGTCACTGGACAGCCATTCACAGTCTGGATTTACCGGGCGCTGACCTTCCTGGTGATTTCCTGCCCCTGCGCTCTGGTTATCTCTATTCCGCTTAGTTTCTTTGGCGGCATCGGCGGTGCATCCAAAATCGGTGTCCTTGTCAAAGGCAGTAACTATTTGGAATCGCTGGCCCATACAGAGGTAGTGGTATTCGATAAAACCGGCACCTTGACAAAGGGTTCTTTTGCGGTCAGCCAGATCAATGCAGTAAGTATGAAAGAGGCACAGCTTTTGGAGCTGGCGGCTTATGCCGAGGACTACTCCAACCATCCGATCTCACTCTCCATAAAAAAAGCGTATGGCAAGAAGATCGACCACAGCCGCATTAGTGATGTGCAGGAAATTGCCGGTCACGGCGTCCGCGCTGTCATAGATGGGAAAACAATTCTCGCTGGCAACGCAAAACTGATGGATAAAGAAGGAATTGCCTATATCCCCTCGAATGCCATTGGTACAGTCATCTATCTGGCCTGCAACGGAAAATATGCTGGTTACATTGTCATTGAAGATGAAATCAAGGCAGATGCTCCGTCTGCAATCAAAGCGTTAAAGGAAGTCGGCGTCAGGAAAACCGTCATGCTCACCGGCGATGCAGATGCCGTCGGAAAGAAAGTGGCGCAAAAGCTGGGGCTGGATCAGGCATATACCGAATTGCTCCCGGCGGACAAAGTTGACCGTGTAGAAATGATGCTCCGGCAGACCACCGAAAAGGGGAAACTGGTGTTTGTTGGCGATGGAATCAACGATGCGCCTGTGCTTGCTCGTGCGGATGTAGGTATTGCCATGGGCGGTCTTGGCTCCGATGCAGCGATTGAGGCTGCGGACGTGGTTTTGATGACAGATGAACCCTCGAAGATCTCCGCAGTTGTCCAGATTGCCAGAAAGACAATCCGTATCGCAAATGAGAATATCGTGTTTGCTCTCGGCGTCAAGATTTTAGTTTTGATTTTGGGAGCTACTGGATACGCAAATATGTGGGCAGCCGTTTTTGCAGATGTTGGCGTATCGGTCATCGCTATTCTAAATGCGATTCGAGCGATGCGGGTAAAGAAATTCCTCCCCGCGACACGTTGACAGATAAGCAGGGATATAAAAATGCGCCGCTGTCCATTGTGGAAACAGCGGCGCATTTCACTTATCAATCAGTCGGACAAGATATTTCAAACAAGGCATCAACGGTTTTATGGAGAAGTTTTGCAGGGCCTGTGTTGGATAAAGTATAGTAGACTTCCTTTCCCTCCCTGCGGCTGGTAATCAGACCGCTGCTTTTCAGATTTTTCAAGTGGTGGGAAATGGCCGGTGCGCTCATTTGTACCGCTGCCGCTAAATTGCAGACACATTCCTCACTGTGGCACAACAGCCACAGGAGCCTCAGGCGTGACGGATCACTCAACTGCTGAAAAAGGATCGCTATATCCCGGAAGTTTTCTTCCGCAGGCATTTTATCTAAAACTTTATCAATGTCTTGTCCATGATTATGGGGCAAATGGTAGTGCGACATATCGGCCGCCTCCTTTCCAAAAATAGAATACCCGCAAATAGTACAGCTGTCAAATACGAAAGATTGGAGGTCACTATGGAGCAACGGCAAAAATCATGCGTACTTATACCTGACGCAGCGGACATAGATCGGTTATCTGAGCTGCACAAAGCAATGGGCGATTTCACTCGCATGAAAATCCTATGGGCACTTATGGGCCGGGAATATTGCGTGAATGAACTGGCCACGCAAATGAATATGTCCGAATCCGCAGTTTCCCATCAACTGAAAATTCTAAAATTTGCAAAGCTGGTTTCCCCACATAAAGTCGGGAAAAATGTATTCTACGCTTTATGCGACGAACATATCAAGTGGATTTTAGAAGAAACCTATGCCCATATCTCTGAAAGATAAAGAGGCGCAGCCCTGTGAAAAAGGGTTGCGCCTCGGTACGGCGATTGTTTACAGCATATCGTAGGAAACCAGTTTATCCATAGGAATGCGCTGAGCGGCAAAGCGGTTCGGATCGCCCTCGCCCTCGGCGGAGTAGCCGATAGCAAGGATATTGATCGGCTCCAGATTGGCAGGCAGATGAAATGCCTTGCTCAGAACGTCCGGCTTAAAGTAGCATACCCAAACACTCCCCAGGCCCAGTTCCGTTGCCTGGAGCATCATGTGGTCCGTCAGGATAGAGGCGTCAATGTCGCCAGTCTGCTTTTTGTCAAAGGGCCGCACCCATGCCTTGTTGTGGTCTGCACACACGATAATTGCCAGCGGCGCTCCATAAACCTCGGCGGCCTCGCCCACTTTCGCAAGGGCCTCATCACTCTGGGCAACAATCAGATGAACCGGCTGAAGATTAGCTGCCGTCGGAGCAACGTGCGCGGCCTCCAAAATCTTGGCCAGCTTTTCAGGCTCCACCTTCTGATTGGTATAGCTCCGAACAGAGAAACGCTTTTTAGCGATTTCAAGTAATTCCATAGTTATAACATCCTTTCTGTGTGTTCTATATGTCAAATCAACCATCGACTATATTGTAGCACCGCAAATTTTTTTCACAAGAATGTACTTTCCGGGAAGATAGTACCCAAAAGGAAAGTGCTCTTTCGTCAAGGGAGGTACGAATATGCAAGCAGAAAACTTTAGTTGCCCTGTGGAGGCGACGTTATCCTTGATCGGTGGTAAATATAAGCCACTCATCTTATGGCATCTTATCGAACAGCCACTTCACTACATGGAGCTTCAGCGGCTCATTCCAAAGGCCACAGCGAAGATGCTTTCGCAGCAGCTCCGGGATCTCCAGCAACACGGAAAGGTTTCCAGAGAAGTAATACCGGAAAATCCTCCAAAGACAATCTATTCTTTAACACCCTTTGGGAAAAGCATTGTCCCCGTTTTGGAGGTTATGTGTAATTGGGGAACCAGTTATCTGGACGGACTGGATGCGAAACTCCCTTGCTGCCCATCCATGAGAAAATAAAGAATCCGGCACAGCAGATGCAGACGCATTAAGCTGTGTCGGATTTCTTTTTCTGTTCCCGGATAACCTCCCCCGAAAATGCAAAAAGCGCCCAGTAAGAATGCCGGGCGCTCAGCGATCAATTTATTTTCCTTTGTTTGGATCAGGTCAAATTCAGACGAAACACGTTGAATAAAAATGCACCCTGCCGGAGCCAAAAACACGCGCCTTGAGAGGGCTGAAATCGCCTGAAAATTGTCCTACTTTTTAGCCCATTCCCCCTGTCTGGGGATGGTTGTCCTATGTTTAGCCCATAAAAAACGGGTTAAAACGTGTTTCGTTCGGCCAAATCCCGTCAAACTATATCAGCCTTTCCGGGTATAAGAATTCCCCGGAAACCCTTGATTTTCCGGGGTTCTTGAACCATTTTGATATATCCCGCCAGCAGATTATCTCTTGGAGAACTCCAAACACCGTAAATACAGTGGTTATAAGCGGTTTGTCAGTTACGTGTTAGTTATACATATACGTTCAGATCTACATATACTGCCCCAAGCCATATATTACGCAATCATTTCCACCGCCATCGGTAATTCATACAGCATATCCGGGTCAATATCCAAGCACATTGTATTATCCCAATTCTTATGAATATCCCATGCAAGCGTATCGTTCATCACCGTGCAGGTATCCATAAAAACATCTATATCTTTCAGCGGATAAAATACTTCTTTCTCAATCATCCGTGACATATCATAATGTACAATTTTGCCATCTTCAAAGTATACATATACAGAATAATCCTTCATTGGTATCACCTGTACTACCCTCGGAAACATACTGTCACCTCCTGCTATACTAACGGATTAATTCGATTTAACGGCTTACCATCTTTTGACAGTTCCCAATTCTGCATCAGTTCGTCCTGATGTAAAACACACCAAGCTAATATTAACTTTAATTGTCTTGAGGGGAAAGCACCCTTTATCACTCTCGCTCCTTCGATTTCAACAATTACCCTATTTCCATTATATTCTGCATGAAAATGCGGGGGATTATGGGGATTATGGTCATCATAATACATTATCACCCTAATTCCATAAAATAGTGATATTTCCGGCATTTTTCCTCCTTCTTTATTTCATCAGTCATATATGTTCTCTTTCTATAGATAAAGTATGCCACAATTATTTTATCAAAAAAACCCCACAAACATAACGTCTGTGGGGTTTGATATTGCAGTATGCAATTGATTATCTCTTGGAGAACTGCGGAGCGCGACGGGCTGCCTTTAAGCCGTATTTCAATCGTCTGAGCGATGATTTTCCTTGATATTCCGGGCTTTTTTGAGCCTCGGCCCCTCGGTTGTCCTATTCCTTAACCAAAAAACAGGCCACTTTTACGAGGGGACAGCTTGATGAAATGCAGAATTTACTACATCGAATAGCTGTTCTGGTTTATTATACTTTACTCTTGCATAGATGTCCATAGTTGTCTTGCTGTTCTCATGTCCGGCAAGGTACTGGACCGTCTTGGGGTCAACACCTGCATACAGAAGATTGGTGATGTAGGTATGCCGCAGCAGGTGCGGTGTCACATCGAAGTCCAGGCTATACACAATGTTGGGATTGTTTTTCTGATGTCCTCCCAGACTCGGCTGAACAGTGTACTTGATGCTCTGTCCGTTCACATACTTATAATAGGTACGCTCCTTGGTAGACCGAACAACGATGTACTGCCAGACACGTTTGAACTGCGAATATGACAAGGGCTGTCCCTCACTATCGGCAATCACATATTCCGATTTGGAGGCAGCCTTGGCTTCCCGCAGACAATTCACAAGGCATTTGGGAATGGGAATATCCCTTCTTGCTGCTTTCGTCTTAAGCGTTGTAGAGATAACCGGTCTGTTATGCTCTGATCGCCATGCGCGCCGCACAGAGATATATGGAGTGGGTGCATCGAGGAACACACAATCCCATTGCAAGGCGAGAGCTTCTTCTCGGCGCAGACCGGCATATAAGCCGATCATGGTAAACAGATACGGCGGAAGTCCTTTGACGGTTTCCAGCAGCACTTCCACCTGCTGGTCTGTCAGCGAATCTTTCTTTTGGGTCGGTTTCCCTCCTTTTGCCGAAATCCCCTCACACGGATTGTATTCCAGCAACTGGCTCCGCTCTGCCGAGTAAAAAATGCACTTGAGGAGCATATTCACCGTATTGTGCAGGCTCTCGGACTTATTGGACAATGGGATCAGCGCCAGACGAATATCATCCGCTGTTACTTCCTCCATATACATATCTCCCAAAGGCTTGATAATGTAGTTCTTCATATTGGAGGCGTAGCCCTTCAGTGTAGCCGGCGACACTTTTGCGGATTGCATCAACAGCCACTTCTCACAATACTCGGCCACAGTAGGATGCTCCCGGTGGAAGATGATCTCCGCTACCTGGCGTCTCGCCTCCTGCTCTTTATCGTACAGTTCCTCGCAGGTAGTCCCATACAAGCTCACCTGCTTGCCGTCTGCGTCCAGAATCCGGGTTCTGTAATACAGGACACCCTTTCGTGTGACGGTTCCATATTGAGGTATGTTTTTTTTCTTCTTTGCCATAATTAATTTCCTTTCTCGCGTGGTGATGTATCTACACCTCCTTTTTATCAGAGATTTCAAATTGAATCAAAGATACGGCCAAGGAAAAACTAAGAGCGAGACATCCTTGTCTCGCTCTTACTTCATTTTCTGAATTGTTCGGAACTTACACAGCGTCCCATAAGTCAAAGGCACAGCCCATTGCTTTGACAAGATCATCCGGCCTGTTGTATTTGACCTTTGCGTAAATGTCCATCGTGATTTTGCTGCTTTCATGGCCCGCCAAATATTGTACCGTTTTGGGGTCCACCGAAGAATGAATCAGATTGGTGATGTAGGTGTGCCGCAGCTGATGCGGTGTCACTTCAAAATCCAGGCTATATACCACATGGCCGTTATTCCTGGCTTTTTCTCCAAGTTTCGGGTAAAGCATATATTTTACATACTTTCCGTCCACAAGTTTTCTGGCCATTCTCGGCTTTGCAGTCCGCGTCACAATATACTGCCACAGCCGCTTAAACTGTGTATAGGATAGCGGATCACCGTCCCGATTGGCAATCACATAATCCGAAGTGGATTTTTTCTTTGCATCTTTCAGACATTCAACCAGACAGACCGGGAGAGGAATGTTTCTTTGTGCCGCTTTGGTCTTTAGCTCGGTAAGAATGACCGGCCTGTTATGTTCTGTGTGCCATGCCCGCCGTACCGTTAAGTACGGAGCCTCTGCATCCAGATACACAGAATCCCATTGCAGCGCCAGGATTTCTTCCCGGCGCAGACCGGCATATAAACCGATCATCACAAATACATAGGGCGGCAAATCCCGGATCGTGTCCAAAAGCCGCTCAACCTGTTCATCCGTCAATGCCTGTCTTTCTTCCTGGGGAACTCCTCCCTTTGCATCCAGGTATATGGTCGGGTCCTCGTCAATCACATGGCTCTCCTTGGCCGCCCGGAAAATGGACTTGCAGAGAATCACCACAGACTTATAAACCGAAGCCGACTTCTTGGAAACAGGTACGAGGGCAAGTTGGATGTCATCCAGGGATACATCAGCCATTCTCTTGTCTCCCAGCCCTCCAATAATGTGCCGCCGCACCTTAGAGGTATAATCTGTCAAGGTGGTGGCCCGAACATGGACGGACTGCATCAGCAGCCACTTCTCACAGTACTCAGCAACCGTAGGCGATCTTCGACGAAACGTAGTACTGTCAATCTGCTCTAACGCCTCCAGTTCCTTGTCATAAAGCTTTTCGGGCGTCTTTGCATAAAGCGCCACTCTGTTTCCATCCGAATCTTCGACTCTGGTTCTATAATATTCAATGCCGTTAAGCACGACCGTACCATATTGAGGAATTGCCCTTTTTCTTTTTGCCAATTCCGTCACCTCCTAAGAATAATGTCCAGCGCTGTACCTTTGTTTTATCAGACATATTAGGTTCCAGCAAGGATACGGAACAGCTCAAGCTCGGACACTTCGCAGCTTGCGGTATGTAGCGCTTTTTTCCACTGGCTTTGCACGATGGGTGCATTTTGCGATATACTCCTGAAGGCCAGCATCTGTAAAGTACACGCAACCATTTTGCACATACTGAACATAGGAAATTAGCCCACTGTTTCGAGCTGCATCCAAAGTGGCAATGCTAATCCCCAGTAATTTGGCAGCCTCTTTCCGCGAAATCAATTTTTCCATAGGTGGTCCCCCTTTCTGTCAAAGATGTGGTTGTTGCTTTCAAAATCACATGAATGCGCTGGCAACCGAAGCTGCCAGCGCATGGTATCTGACTTTGAAAAATTTACTCGCCACATTTGCCACGCACCCCTGGCGATGGGGACATTCCGGTCTCCGCTGGCGCGGCTGTCATAACTCCACAGCGTCGTTTTACTCGTGCGCCGCAGAGTTCCCCCCAAGTCTTTAGGAGGCCGTGAGGAAGTATCTTTAACCCCTATGCAGTCATCGCGCCCTGAAATGCCACTTTCGGGTATCAGGCTGACGTGGATCGCTCGGAACAGTCCTATTCATCACCTCCTGGGGCTGTCCATCTTCGCGGCGTGCCTGATTCGCTCGTACATAGGTTATGTACCGGAAATGCCGTCTATGAAATTGTCAAGCTCCACATTGGGAGAATGTTCTTCCCTCAATGGGTAGGCACTGATACGCTTCATTTGTTAAGTGTTATTCAAAAATTTTTTTATTTTTTTAAATCTTTGTGCAACAGCACTTCTGGAACAATGCCAAAGACGTGCTACATCAATTTGACGATAACCATCCACAAAAAGTAATGTCAATAGCTCCAAATCTTTCTTCGACAGCTTCTTCAATCTCAACAGTAGTTGTTCGTTTTCCACCGAAGCCAACCATCCATATCGCGTTTGATCAATCTTATCAACATCCCATTGATAAGATAACGATGCAAACTTTCGGAACAGCTGTGATTGACCACATACTTCATCATATTGTTCACAAGGTATTGGTTGCGTATGGTTTTGAAAAACCCTTTGACTGCAAAACCATGCCCAGTCATATTCTTTCATGGCAGCAATCTGTTCTTCGCTCATCCCTGCATCACAATACTCAACTTCTAAACGCTTCCATCTACTATCAAACTTCTTTTTCTCATATCCATAATTAAATCCCATTATTAACCTCCTGTAGATTCAATTTGCAAAATTCACCATGCAAACTAAAATCAGGAGGAGATCGACAACGAGAATCTCTGGGTTGTTTTCCATCCCCAGAAACAAAAATGCCAGCTGATCTTAAGGACCAACTGGCATTTTTATTCGCGCACAAAGAAAACGCATTATTAAGATTTTATAAGTACAACAAGTATACCAAGCACAATTCGATACCAACCAAACACCTTAAAATCATGTTTTTTGATAAAGTTCATTAGGAATTTAATTACTAAGACAGATACCGCAAATGCCACAGCCATACCGAGAACAAGAGCGAGCAGTTCTGCACTTGTAAATTCAAACCCGAATTTTAACAGCTTAAAAGCACTTGCTCCAAGCATAGTAGGTACTGCGAGGAAAAAAGTAAACTCTGCTGCTGCCACTCGTGAAACTCCTATGAGTAAAGCACCTATAATCGTTGCTCCCGACCGTGATGTGCCGGGTATAAGTGATAACACTTGAAATGCCCCTATCAAGATTGCTGTTTTATAGCTGATGTCAGAAAGTGCCATAGTAGTAGGAGTACGCTTTTTATTCCAATTTTCTATGAGAATGAATAACAAACCATAAAAGATTAACATGATTGAAATCACAATGGGGGTTTGGAGGTAAGCATCCAAATAATCATCAAATAGAATCCCCATAATAGCTGACGGTACACAAGCTACCGCAACCTTGAACCACAACGAGAAAGTATCCTTTTTAACAATTGACTGTGCTTTGTTCTTAAATTGAAAGGGAAACATCTTGTTCCAAAACATTACAACCACTGCGAGTATAGCTCCAAGTTGAATAACAACAAAAAACATTTCTTTAAATGCTTCGCTCATATTAAGTGTGATAAATTCGTCCACAAGAATCATATGTCCTGTGCTGCTGATAGGTAGCCACTCAGTAATACCCTCAACAATTCCAAGAAAAATAACTTTTAAAATTTCTATAAAATCAAGTACCATTATTTCAAATCCTCCTTTTTAAAATGATGAAAGGTCATAAGAAAACCAACTGCTGATACAAGAATAATAATAGATACAGACAGCAGTGTAGGATAGCCGGTACTCTGAAGTTTACCCTGCACCAAGAAATAGGTGGCTGTCCACGGATACAACGCTCCCCATTCTTGATTTGAAAGTGCGGCACTTCCCATGACAATCACGGCAGAGCCAATCATCGGGGCGACAAATCCTTTTGTTTTCATAGCAACAAACACAAAAGGAGAAACTGTTAAAAACATCAGGATACTGCCAAACAAAAACTTGGGGAGCCATACTATTGCCACTAGTAAGCTATATCCCTCCAATGTAAAGACAGCGTCATATAGCCCACAAACGATAAATATACCTGCCCATGTTACAAGGGTTAGCATAACAATCCAAAGAAGCAGGGTGCAAAATTTTCCAATTAATAGTTTTGTCCTTGAAATGGGTATGGGCAATATGGTTTTGAGGGTGCTTTCTGTGTACTCTCTGCTAAACAAGTAAGCTGCAATTGCCACATATATCATAATGTTTACCAGCAGCATGATATACAGTACACTGTCGCTGTATATGTCAGACAAGGTAAAGATAATCTCCGGCTTATCAAAATGTGTTTGCAAGGCTTCTATTAACATCAAAAGTGGGGTAGATAATACCCCTGCCACACTAATTAGCACCATTTTTGAACGCTTTAGTTTTAATAATTCACAAGAAATAAGATTAAGCAATACCGCCACCTCCAATCAGTTTAGAAAAGTAGTCCTCTAAGTTTTCCTCACTATCATTTATCCTTGTCACGAGCAGTCCATTTCGTGCAAATTCTCGATTGATTTCTCCAACACTTTGGCTAAAGTCATAAATTCTCACCGTACCGTCCTGCACTGTAAAATCCGTCATGTGGTAGTGGTTTTCTAAAATCTTTCCGGCTATCTCACTGTCAGATAAATCAAATTGAATGTATTTTCGATTCCTTTTGTGAAGCTCGGATATATTCACTTCCTCTACTAAATGCCCCTCGTGCATAACGCCGATAATATCTGCTATCTGTTCAATCTCGCTTAAAACATGGCTTGAGATAAAAATGGTAATGCCATGATTGTGACTAAGTTCAGATAAAAATGAGCGTATTTCAACTATTCCAATGGGGTCAAGTCCGTTAATCGGTTCGTCAAGTATTAAAAGCTCCGGCTCGTGCATAATGGCGGCGGCAATACCAAGCCGTTGCTTCATTCCGAGGGAATAATCGGAAAAGACTTTTCTTTTCTCCTTATGCAGCCCCACAACTTCAAGAGCTTTTTCTACTCCACTTTTAGATACTCCCCCTCGCAGTTTAGCGAGAATTTGCAAATTCTCATACCCTGTTAAATTACTGTAAAATCCCGGTGTTTCGATAATAGAGCCTACTTTGCTATAAAGGGTATGGATATTTTCCTTATAGTTTGTGCCAAACAAGCGTACCGTTCCCTCCGTTGGGAAAGCAAGCTGCAACATCATTTTCATTGCTGTGGTTTTGCCTGCTCCGTTTCTGCCGAGCAAACCATAAATTTTGCCCTTTGGCACATGAAGATTTACCTTATCGACAACGGTGGCTGTTCCGTATCGCTTCGTAAGATTTTCTGTTTCAATGATATAATCCATATTTGATTCTCCTTTCCGTGGGTTGCTGTTCTTGTTTTCGCTGACCACAATCTTATTATCCACGAGTATTGCATAGAAGCCAAGAAATCTACCGTCACAATGCCGACACAATAGATGTCAGCACGAAAAAAGCTCCGACACTTATCGTGTCAGAGCCTATTTTAAAGGGTTTATGGCATTTTACTTTGTTTGGGTTTGCTTTATCCAGACAAATATTTTAGCAACAAATAGCAGAAACATAAGGGCGGTTACATAGGGTTGTCTTGCCGCAGCGAAGAAGCAGATAAAAAGCGTACTCAGCACGAGAGAGCATTTTGTGATTATGTTGCTCCATGATTCCTTTTCAAAACAAACACACATCAGTTTCGCTATCCCAAGTGCAATCAAAACAATAAAAACAATCCAATAGATTGCAAGATATATTGGGGTAGTGTCTGTAAATGAAAGTAGATTGACAGAATAAATATATCCGTCAACAAGGTTACCGTTACCATACAACGGCAAAAGTATAAAAGTAACCGCCATCATATCTAATATTCCATAAATGAAACTGTAAATTTTTTTCAAGTTGGAACGATTTTCAGTTTCGGCAAGTGTAATCAGTTCTTCGCCCGATAGCAGTTCATCTATGGTCACAGAAAAGAATTTAGAAATACACTTGAGCGACTCAATGTTAGGGTAACCCTTGCCGCTTTCCCATTTTGAAATGGCTGTTCTTGATACATATAATTGCTCCGCAAGTTGTTCCTGCGTTAAGTTCTTTCCAGTCCTAAGCTGTTGTAGCTTTTCATTAAATTCCATGATTCTCCTCCTGTTTGTTCCTTGTTTTCATACGTCCATCAACGGGTTTTTCTGCATCTTTTGGTATCATCCATGCACGACCAAATTTTTCAGTTCCGTCAATGCGATTTTCCTCACATAATTTTTGTATCCGTCTTTCCGATATGCCCCATTTTTCAGAAGCGGCTTTCACAGAAATGTAATTCATAATATCAACTTCCTTTCGCAAAGAGTATATAATTATTATATACGGAATGACGAATAATAGCAAGTTTCTCTCCACTAATACGAAATTATACACTACTAAACATAAAATCATACTTCGTTCAAATATCATCACCCGAAATGTACAATGATATAGGATGATATTAAAATGTACCAAGATGAAAGAAAACTTGATTTTAAGCCGTTAGGTATAGCGATAAAAAAAGCTCGGGAAGCAAAAGGGTGGACACAGGAATATCTTGCCCAACTGGTAGACCTTACGCCACGCTCTATTATGTATATAGAGAACAGGGGGCAGCACCCAAGGCTTAACAAATTTTATCTCATTACTACCTTGCTTGACATCTCTGTAGACCAGTTCTTTTTTCCATGCAATGAAGATGGCGACAACAATCGCCGCAAACAAGTTGATGTACTGTTGAATGATATGGAAGAAAAGGAGCTTATCGTGATGGAAGCTACGGCTCAAGGCTTGAAAAAGGCAAGAGAAACTGCGGAATAATTAACGCTGTTTTCGTAAGCCAAGCCAACTGAAAAAAGTGCGACACCTACACAGGCTATCGCACTTTTTAGGTTATTTTTTTATTCTCCACACAAATCATAAAGCTGTTCACATCGGTTTTGAATATCTAAGATTTCTGTTTCGGTTAAACTCCTGCGGTTATGAGTAAGTTGTTGCTCTAAAAAATCACGATAGCCATCAAGTAAGGCATCCCGTAAAAGCTCGGGGGCTTTGCAATGTTCCACACCAAACCATTGCTCATCTTTTTCATCCCAAATCATAACGGTGTATCCTCGCTTAGTGTTCACCACCTCCAAAACACTATCTTTATTTAGGTAATCGTTGAATACTTCTAAAACCTTTTCAAAGGTCATCATTTTATCAGCCCTTTCATATTTTAGGTGCTTATATGTAAGTAGTTTATATACTTATTACGACTATGATAATAAAAGTAAATCATCGTGTAAAGGATACGGATATTGTTTGCGAACAAAAGTGGCAAGCAATGCCGGTGTTAATACACTCGGCCCACAGAGGGAAAAATCCTGACGTGATTTCCCCCTCTGCTTTGCTTGTTGAGGGCAGCGCCCCCAAGCCCCTTTGAACGCAGAATTTCATTCTGCGGCTACGCGTCCGATGGACGCTTATGACCATGACCGGCTTACCGCTGGCCGTGGTCTTTTTCTTGTTCTTTTTTCTGTTCCTCATCCATTTTCAGCAGCCGATCCACATTGGCCTTTGCCGTCAAAAGTTCCCGCATTTCCTCACGGGAACGCCGGTACTCGGCGTAGGTTTTCTTCTTTTCCTCCAGCAGTTTGGCATACTCAGATTGCAGGTCTTTGACCTTGGGCAGCTTCTTCACTCCCATCTCATCAAAGGCATTTTTTGCCGCCTGATGGAGCAGAATTTCTTGCTCATGTTCCTCCCGAAATTTTCGGGAATAACCGGCCTTGCGATAGGCAACATAGGTCTCGCGGGTCTTGGCATAATTAACGATATGGGTACGCAGGACGGCGATCTCTGCCATGCGTTTCTCCGTCGCCTTAATCTGCGCTGACAGCTCATTGTGATGGGCGGTAGCCGCCACCGCTTTTTCTTCCAGCTCTGTATAGTCCAGTAGGTGATGTTCGGTAAGAAAATTCACGGTCTGCGCCATCTGTTTTAAGTTAAAAACCTTGGCCCAGCGTGCATATCCAGCACCTTTCCCGGCCTGCAATTTTGCCTGAATATCCACCAGCAAATTGACCTTGGGTGGCTCCGGCTGCACGGTGGATTTCTTGCGGGGCGTGTGCTGCTTTTCTCCAGCCAGCACCGCACGGATTTCTGTTTCGCTGTACCCGGCTCCCAGCTTGTCATCCATACGGGCTACATTCTTCCAGCCGGGAGCTTTAAGGCGGATTGCTTTCCCGCGCCGAGATACCTCGCAGCCCATCTCGGAAAGCAGTTGCAGAAGTGTGTCAAAGTCTGCTGGCTTTTGCTCCAGCGCCCGGTCAATCATCACCCGTAGCTGTTCCCGATGGGAGGGCTTGGCTTGTTCGCCCAGCCACTTGTTGTAGCTTTTTCCGTGGGGCTTGGGGTTCTCCACAATGGATAGTCCGTTCTCGATACAAATGGTGTCACTTAAACGTCGAACAGCTCTGGTGCTTCCCCAAAAGTTACGGAACTTCCGGTCACAATCCATATTGACCGCCGACCAGATGATGTGATTATGAATATGCGATTTGTCGATGTGGGTGCAGACCACAAAGGAATGATTGCCTTTGGTGAACCGCCTGGCAAATTCTATGCCCAGCCGGTTGGCTTCCTCCGGTGTGATCTCTCCGGGCCTGAACGACTGGCGCACATGGTAGGCGATCACATCATCTGTACCGCGCACTCGTCCGGTGGCGGCAATATACTGCCGCTTTGCCAACAGAAACTCTGCATCAGCAGTGCGGCTGTCACATCCATAGCTGGTAATCAATTTTCCGTTGTCGGTCTTTTGGGGATTTGCCACATAGTCAATAATATCGCTGATGGCACGGCTCTCAGTCCGACCCTTGCCGATATGCAGCGGCATGATGCGTGTGGTTGCCATAAGGGAGACCTCCTTTCCAAAAAAGAAACGGCCTGCATGGTGCAGACCGCTTTTGTTATTCTATTAAATCGTCCTCATCGAGAAAATCAAAATTGTCCTCGATGTCCTCTAACCGCTTCGGAGGAAACCTCATCTCGTATTGTTCTTTTGCCAGCGCACGAACTTCCCGGCGCTTATCTTTCATTCGGTTCTTCAGCCAGGAAATCTGCTCCTTTGATAATCTCCATGGGAGATTCAGCAAGCGGTTTATTGTCATTTGCTCCGCTTGCTTCTCCGGCGGCAAAGAAGCACAGGATTTACAGACGTGCGCCGCATGACCTTTGCCGGAAAATTTTTCATTAGCCTTATATTCTCCGCAGACTTTACAATAATGGCCGTGCTTCTTCATAGGCTCGATTCCTTTTCACTGAGAGCGTATAAACTGCGCACCGCCCCCATGATGATGTTCCACTCCAGATCTGCCGCATAGGAAAATTTTTTGCGGTACGATTCCCAAAGTTTCTGCATAACCGAGCTGTTCTCCACTTCCTCAAAAACTTCGGCAGCTTCTGCAAGATGTCGTTCTGTCCCGCGTTTGTGAGCAGTGGCCCGCAGCGCATCATGGAGAATCTGAGGGTCCAATGTATTCCCATGCAGCTGTTCCAGAATATAAATGTCATAGAAATCTCTCATGCGGGTGTTGGTGGTAGTTCTGGTAATGATCGTTTCCAGCTTTTCGGCCAGAACCGTTTCCAGATTGTACGCCCAAATATCAATGGAGCGATCTTCCAGCATCAGCTTGAAAGAGTAGCGGATCTCCCTGGGGGTAATGGCATCCCCTGTGGAAATGTCAATCTTCAAAGGCGTCACCACACCGTCAAAGGTTGTAGTCATATTTACGCGAATCCCCGGATATTCCGCCTCATCCATAATCTCCGAAATACTTTTCAGCTGGAATTTGACGCCATCATCAAGCGGGACACTCACAATAGCGGAAATCAAATTCTCTATGTCCTCCACATTGACATTGGCTCCTTTTACAGTAGCGTCCAAATCCATCGTGGAACGGGCATCCAGACCAACCATAGCCGCTACCAGCATACCGCCTTTCAGAATAAATTTGTCACGATATTCAGAAAGGGAGATACGCTCCAGAAAACGCTCCATCATGTAGTTCCGCATCAAGAGCTGGGCGTCCGCAGATTTTTTTCTGGAAAGATTGCGGATCAGATCCTTCAACTGCCTTGCTGTTTTTATCATAAAAGCACCTCCAAATACTGCCGCAGAATTTTTTCTACCCGGAACATACCGGCATACCGCATCAATGTCCGCAGGTCTTTGTCTTTTCTTCTGGCATACATCTTTAATGCCCCTTGAAAAGTCTGCATCTCCATGTTGTTCCTGCTGCGGAGCAGGTCGCAGATGGTGCGCTCCAGGTCATAGACAGGAACTGTATGCCCAAATGGTGTCTGAGCCGTTGTCAGGCCCACCCCATGCAGTTCCGCCTTAATGGTGAATACCTGTACGCCCTCTGCTTTCAGCTTGGAGGGATTATATCCGGTCTTGACTGTGACCGTATATTCCAGCGGCTCGCGGTCTGTCAGATCGTGAAAAAATAAAGCTGTCTCATGGGAAAACACTGCCTGTTCGACCCGCAGATGAAGTAAGTACATGGCATCGACCCAGGCATCCTTGGAAAGATAAATTCCATGCGCGACCCGCTCCAATTCCCGTGAGTGCACATAATCATAAAAAACAGGCTTAGAAATACCAGCAGATACTACTTGAGCTGTTCGCAGCATCCCATCCTGTGTTTCCAGCAGCTGATCCAGCTGTTCAAATTGTCCCACCGTACCACTTCCTTTCACACTAATATTATAAGCAATATTAGTTCAAAAGTAAAGTGATGAAAATTCGGCATAATTTTACCGACAGCTTAACGTTCAACAGTTTTGGAAATATGAAGTGGCAGCAAAATAGACAACCTCAGCTGCCCATTTCATCACGATATGAAATAATCTGCTTCTTTTTCTGTTTGGCACACCGTAACGTTGTGGCTGCTCCGCCCCAATCATGGAGAACATAGGCCACCACTACATCGGCGGACTCTACCATCCAGCGATTTCTATGAGAAATCGAAAAACGGCGCGGTACGTTTTCCAGCGGTGGATACACGGTACTGTCATAGCCAGAAACATCCCGGCCAGTGTTCAAATATGCCAATACAAGAACCAGCTCGATTTGCGGATACTTTTTCTTTTGTTCCCGTAAAATAGACGCTGCTAAACTGTCGAACTCTCCATATCCTCCAAGATAAAAAGTTGTTGCTCCTTGCTCAATTAGGTCTTGTGTTACATTGCGAAGCCAATTCGCAATATTGTCTGCCTTTGTGATTTGCGAATGGCCACAAAAAGTTACGTTCATACGATGGCACCCCTATTACCATCATACTGCAAATAGCTCTATTAGTACAGGTACAGGGACCAATTTTAGCAAAACTGCCCATATACTAAATATAGTACAGTCACAGGGGCGGTGTATAGAATGAAGCTAAACGAGGCGGTAAGCAAACGTCTGTTAGAATTACTAGATGAAAGAAAAATGACACAATATCAACTGTATATGAAAAGCGGTGTTCCCAAGTCTACGATTGGAAATGTCATCAACTGCTCGTATGATTCGGTTAAGCTACGGATCATTCATGAGATGTGCCAAGGAATGGGGATTGGGATAGATACCTTTTTTGCATCGCCGCTTTTTCAAGAAGATAACCTAGAACCATAAAACCTCCGACGAAATTCGTCGGAGGTTTTCATATTATCCATAAACCAAATCTTGAATGATAAACTTCAAGTCCTGTACCTTGCCCAGTAGCCAGATTGCAGCCATTGGCAAACCATAGGGACTAATGAGAAATGCTATCACCAGCAGGATAATGCCGTTTTGCAAGGAGTAAGTAATCAGAACTGCCACACCCAGCAGGGCAACCACCATGCTGATAAGCCCCAGCACCAAACCGGAGACATAGACAATCCCCACACAAATCCAGACGAACAGGGTCAGCGACAGAATCACCGGAGCCATTAAAATCTTCAACGGCAGTTTCAGAATGAACCAGATCGCCCTCATTTTTCTTCCTCCTTCCATCGTTCCCGAAAGCTCTGACAGAGAATTTCTGCCTGTCTTTCATCTTCTTCCGTCACTTCTCGGCATCCTTTGGTTAGCCGCAGTTCCTCATAGCTGCGATAATCAGATAACAGCACCTCGAATAGTTCGTCCGGTGTCCGGCTGAGAAGTCCATCCACACAGTAGCGGGAATCTCCATTCCATGTGACGCGGAGATAACCTTCTCGACAAGGGAGGACTTCTTCCTCTAGATCACAGTCCAAATACTCACGAAAAATCTCCAACACCTTCTCAAAGGTTTTCATCTATTCTCAACTCCTTTGCGGCAATCTGTTTTCTACCCATATTATCCTTCCAACATTTCAAAAAGACAAGGATATGGGCAAAAGAAAAAACGGAGGAAGGCGCGGCGAAAAGAACGCCGTTCCTCCCTCCGCAGTTGGGGCATATATCCCTGTTACGAAAGCCTGGAAAGCTGGGTTAGGATTTCTTTCACGCCCTCCCATAACTGCTCCTGCCGTTGGGCTATATCCTCCAGGTCAGCATCATAAATCCGCCCCGTTTCATGTACCCGTCGGGTGAGCTGGTTCAGGTTATTGCTGCTTCGGCGCAACAGGGATACCAGTTCCTTCAGCTCCGGCAAGTCCAGCTGTACCACATAGCCGTCCACAGCCATCTTCCGCAGATAGGCGCTCAGGTTTTTTGTTCCGAACTGTGCCATTTTCTGCTGGATCGCTTCCATCTCCGCATCGGAAACCCAAAACAGGACCGGCACATCCCGTTTACGCTTTTTGGCGCTCATCGTTCCGGCTCCTGTTTCTTCGATAAAGCAGGCTTGTGGGTGGTAGGCTCCTGTTTGAGCTTTTGCAAGACAGAGCCTTTCTCCGGTTCCTGAAGCGTTTTTCGTGCCTGCCGTGTAAACAGATCGGTCAGACCAAGATTGACCTCATCCACAACCAGATAAGCACAGTGGCGCGAAGTGCCGCTGTCCTCCGGCATGGGAATGGTCTTTGCCCAGGCTTTGTTGTCACGGGAAACGCGACCGTCGCTGTCCTTATGCTGGATGGTGTTGGCAAGGATGAACTGTACTCGTTCCGACCCGAACTTTTCCAGCACCGCCTTAACCGCAGACTCCGTATCCAGTCGGTTATCCGCATAGTGGGCGCTGATGGCGTGTTCAATGGCCTCTTTACAGTCAAAGTTTGCCTGATAAGAGCGGTTATATTGTGCCATCTCCCCATGCTGGGACGCATAGGCGGCAGAATGGAGATAGAGAGGGATGGACCGCTGTTCTTCCAAAACCTTACACACATCATCCGCTCGGTTTTCAATGCTGTCCCGGATCACATCCATGTAGCCGGTCTCCAGCTTCTCAAAGTGACGGTACACATCGGCCAGCGGTGTAGGCGAATCCAAAAGCGCCTGGGCCTGGGCATCGGTCAGCTCCAAGTCCTCCATCGCCATCACAATGTCCTCCCGGACGGTGTACTCATAGGTATGGTGCAGGATTTCCTCCGGGGGCTGGCTTTTCAGCCAGTCCCGGTATTTGTCCTGTTCAGCGGCCATCTTCTCATAAAGGGCCGTATTCAGATCGTTGGTATTCATGTTATCGCACCTCCTCATGTTGTTTCGGTTTCTTTTCAGGGCTACGGGGTGGCACCGGGCGCTTCAAGCTGTCCAGCACCGAAGGCCGTGCGCTCTTGGCAACCACAGTTTCCGGCTGGGCATGGCCCTTGCCGTCAATGTTCAGCAGCGTGTCCAGTTCCACCAGACGGGCGGACTTGACTCGCAGATCATCCTCAAAGGGAAACGGCTTTCCGATTTCCTCTTTGGCTGCGGCCTGCTGTTGGTAAAGGTTGTCCAGCTGGTTTTTCACGGCTTCCAAACGCTGAGGCATTTGAGCCAGTGCATTGTCGATACGGGTGAGGTTTCCGCGCGGGTCTGTGCCGAGGCTTGCCCGGTGGGTCATCTGGCCTTTCAACAGGAGCGTATATTCCTGTTTCCAAGCGGAAAACTCCACGGACATAGTAAAGCCCCGATAGCTGCCGATCTGCACCGGTTCGGAGCCTTTGACCTCCTTACAGGCGTCTAGCAAGGCTGCACCGGCGTTTTCTTTGTCAGTCAGCACATCGCCCCGGATCTCCATTCCAGCAAAGCCATCCTCCGGGTGAGGATGGGCGGCCAGGGTCTCCAGATCCGCTTCAAAGCCTTTAATAAACCCCTTGTTAGTTTCGATTTCCTGGGGGAAGTATTTGAGCAACTGATCCTCCAGGCGGTACTGCTTGCTCTGATGGTCAGCTTTCATCAGCTTCAGACGCGCAACCTCCACATCCAAATCCATGCGCTCCTTGATACGGGGGTCTCCGGCGCACAGGGCCTTGATCTCGGCAAAGGACAGCGCCGTTTCGTCCACATCATCGCAGGAGCGGACCGGGCTTTTGCTGGTCATGATTTGCGAAATGAATTTCTGTTTGTTCTCCACCGTCTGCCACAGGTAGGCATCGAAAGTTCCCTCGGTAACATAGCGGTACACATGGACCAGCGGATTCTGGTTGCCCTGGCGCTCGATACGGCCCTTGCGCTGGGCAAGGTCTCCCGGACGCCACGGACAATCCAGGTCATGGAGCGCCACAAGCCGGTCCTGCACATTGGTGCCAGCGCCCATTTTGGAGGTGCTGCCCAGCAGGACGCGCACCTGCCCAGTGCGAACCTTGGAAAACAGTTCTTTCTTCTGCACCTCGGTCTTGGCTTCGTGGATAAAAGCAATCTGCTCGGCGGGCATTCCCTGGGCGATGAGCTTCTGGCGGATGTCCTCATAGATGGTAAAGGCAGGCTCAGGCTCATCCAACGGCACAGCCTGTTCCAGCGCATGAAGTGTGGGATTATCCAGCTGTTTGGCTGCCTTTTTGGAGGGGGCTGCCTGGGGCGTGGAAATGTCGCAGAATACCAGCTGGGTCAGCTTGTCAGCCTCGCCGTCCCGCCAGATCTGCATGATATTACCCACACACTGATTGACCTTGGTGCCGGGTTCATCCGGCAGCAGCTGGTTGATGATACGCTGGTCCAGACCCAGCTTGCGGCCATCGCCGGTAATCTTGAGCATATTGTCCTCTGAGGGGTCAACGCTGCCGCTGTGTACCCTGGAGGCGCGCTCGGAGAGAACCTGCACCATCTCTTTTTGGTGTTCAGTAGGCTGGGCCACGATGTTGTGGTATTCCACCTCCGGGGTGGGCAAGTTCAGCTGATCGGCGGTTTTGATGTCGGCAACTTCACGGAACAAGTTCATCAGCTCCGGGAGGTTGAAAAACTTGCTGAATCTCGTTCTTGCCCGGTAGCCGGTGCCTTCCGGTGCCAGCTCCAGCGCCGTGACGGTTTCTCCGAAGCGGCTGGCCCAGCAGTCGAAGTGGGTCATGTTCAGCTCTTGCAGGCGGTCATACTGGAGATACCGCTGCATGGTGTAAAGTTCGGTCATGCTGTTCGATACGGGGGTGCCAGTGGCGAAAATCACACCACGGTTTCCGGTCAGTTCATCCATATAGCGACACTTTGCAAACATATCGCTGGACTTTTGGGCATCGCTTGTGGAGAGACCTGCCACATTCCGCATCTTGGTGTATAAAAACAGGTTTTTATAGTTATGCGCCTCATCGACGAACAGGCGGTCCACACCCAACTGCTCGAATGTTACCACATCGTCCTTGCGGCTCTCGGCCTGCAATTTCTCCAGCCGGGCTTCCAGGGACTTCTTGGTGCGTTCCAACTGCTTGACCGTGAAACGCTCACCGCCGCTGTACTTCACCTCGGCAATGCCCTCGGTGATCTCGTCGATCTGCTCCTGAAGGAGCCGTTCCTGACGCTCTCGGCTGATGGGGATTTTCTCAAACTGGCTGTGTCCCATGATGATGGCGTCATAATCGCCGGTGGCAATGCGGGCGCAGAACTTCTTGCGGTTGTGGGTCTCAAAGTCCTTTTTGGTGGTGACAAGAATGTTGGCGGAAGGATAGAGCCGCAGAAACTCCGACGCCCATTGTTCGGTCAGATGGTTCGGCACCACAAAGAGGGATTTCTGACACAAGCCCAGGCGCTTACTCTCCATGGCGGCAGCCACCATTTCAAAGGTTTTGCCAGCGCCTACCTCGTGTGCCAGCAGCGTATTGCCGCCGTACAGCACATGAGCGATAGCGTTTTTCTGGTGTTCCCGCAAGGTGATGGCCGGGTTCATACCACCGAAAGTAATGTGTCCGCCGTCGTATTCACGGGGACGGGTGGAGTTCATTTCCTCATTGTACTGGCGGACCAGAGCTTGGCGGCGGTCCGGGTCTTTCCAAATCCAGTCTTTGAAAGCGTCCCGGATCGCTTGCTGCTTTTGGGCGGCCAGGGTGGTCTCTTTGGCATTCAACACCCGGCGCTCTTTGCCGTCTGCATCCTCTATGGTGTCGTAGATACGGACATCCCGCAGGTTCAGGCTGTCCTCCAGAATCTTGTAGGCATTGGCACGGCTGGTTCCGTAGGTGGTATAGGCTGCCACATTGTTCTGGCTTACAGAGCTTTTGCCGGTGATCTGCCACTCAGCGGTGAAAGAAGAATAGTTGACCTCGATATTGCGCTGGAGATAAAACGGCGTGTCGAAGGTCTCATACATAAACTGCTGGATGTACTCTTTGTCGATCCAGGTAGCGCCCAGGCGCACCTCAATCTCCGACGCATCCAGGTCTTTGGGCTAGGCAGCGGTAAGGGCCTCCACATTGACTGCAAAGGAAGGGTCCTGCTGTGCGGCCCGCTGTGCCTGACGCAGCTTGCGCCGCACATTGCCGGACAGGTATTCGTCGGCTGTTACATAATGGGGAGTGCCGTCTTTCTCCAACTGCCCAGGTACACGGAAGATCACGCCTTTTAGCTCGGCGGCCAGTTCGTCGCCGGTCTTGCCGGTCAACTCCGCCATATACGCCATATCGACAAAGGCTTTTTCGGAAATTGATACGGCCAGAGCTTCACTTGCGGTATCCACAGTGTCCACCGCCTTGTGGGGCTTGATGGTGCGCTTGGTGAACATATCCGCCTTGCGCTCCAGCTTGCCGTCCTCGTCAATGACTTCCAGCGCGCAGAGCAGATAGTAGCTGGAATCATCAGCAAAGGCCAGCCGGTTCGCCCGGTCATTGATAAGACCATATTTTGCAGAGAAGCTGTCATAGAGCCGGTTCAGTTCGGCCTGTTTGTCCTGGATGGCGCTGTCCGGTGTGGCGGCGTCCATTTGCAGATCAATGAGCTGCTGGACACATTCTCGCAGACCCACCAGTCCTTTCACACGGGCTTCGGCGGTGGCATTCAGGTCAGGCCGTACCATACAGCTGTTTTCACGGTAATACACATCGCCGTCCACAACGGTGTAGGAGTAATTTTTCACATTGGGGTCAGCAGGGATAGAAGTGTCGATGGCTTCGCCCTCGCCCAGCTCCGGCAGCTCGGCCTCCTGGTAGGTGCCGCGAATGTACTTCACGGCATCATGCAGCTGATCGGCAAGCTCCAGCCCCTCGATGGGGTTCACGGTGTAGTCCATGCCGTGGGCGGTGCTTTCCGGTTCCTGTCGGCCCAGCACCATTTCCGGGTGGTCCAGGAAATAGCGGTTGATGGCAAAGCCGTCCTCGGTCTGCCCGGTCTGCGTCCACTCCGGCACGATGTCCAACGGACGGTCACGCTTTTGCAGGAAGATGATGTCCGAAACGACCTCGGCACCTGCGTTCTTTTTGAAAGCGTCATTGGGCAGACGGATGGCCCCCAGCAGTTCGGCGCGCTGAGCAAGATACCGGCGCACGGTGGAATCCTTGGCGTCCATCGTGTAGCGGCTGGTGACAAAGGCCACCACGCCACCGGGACGAACCTGATCCAGAGCCTTGGCGAAAAAGTAGTTGTGAATGCTGAAATTCAGCTTGTCATAGGCTTTATCCCGAACCTGATACTGGCCAAACGGTACATTACCCACCGCCAGATCGTAGAAATCCCGCCTGTCGGTGGTCTCAAACCCTGCCACGGTGATGTCGGCCTTGGGGTAGAGCTGCTGGGCAATACGCCCGCTGATGGAATCCAGCTCCACGCCGTAAAGACGGCTGTTTCGCATTTCCTCCGGCAGCATACCGAAGAAATTGCCTACACCACAGGACGGCTCCAGGATGTTGCCGGTCTCAAATCCCATGCGGCCCACAGCCTCGTAAATCGCTTTGATGACCGTAGGGCTGGTGTAGTGCGCGTTGAGGGTGGAACCTCTGGCAGCAGCGTATTCCTCCGGGGTCAGCAGTTCCTTCAGCTGGGCATATTCCTTGCTCCAGCTTTCCTTGTCGGGGTCAAAGGCATCGGCAAGGCCGCCCCAGCCCACATACCGAGAAAGGATTTTCTGCTGTTCCGGCGTTGCCTGCTCGGTGGTTTCCTCCAGGTATTTCAGCAGCTTGATTGCCTCGACATTGGCCTGGAACTTAGCCTTGGGGCCGCCTTCGCCCAGGTGATCGTCAGTGATACGGAAATTCTCGGCGGTGCGACGCAGATTGGCCTTGTATTCCTCATAAGAGGCTTCCTCGGCAGCTTTGACATTGGGGAAGGTCTGCCACTCGCCGTTTACCTGAATGGAAACGGGGTGTTCGTCCAGTACCTCATCCAGAGTCTTTTCCGGCTCGACAGCAGGCGTGGGCGGCTCCGGCTCATTGGTTCGCAGGGTCTGAACAACCACATCATAGGGCAGATTGTTCTTATCGCCCGGATAGACAGCCACAGTCTCGGCTTGGAAGGCCGGGGTTTCGGCAGCCGGTTCGGGGCGTTCCTGCTCAAAACCGTCCAACTGACGGGCATACATCCCGCGCAGCAAAGGCGCAACCTCGCTCCACTGGAAGAACAGCATGGCCAGACGCTTTTCATCTGCATCCAGCACTTCCAGCTCGATACCTTCCGGCATCGTGCGGTAATCGGCGGTCTCGCCGGTCTCCAGCTCCATCGTTTCCACGATGTTGGGATAGGCCCGGCTCAGCCACAAGGCTACCTCCTGGTTACTCTTGCCGTTGCGAAGAAGCTCGGAAAGCTCCGCCTTGTCCGCCTCACCAATCAGGCCATGGGCCAGCACATCCCGAAGGTCCTGGTCCACCGTATCCAGATTTGCAGGCAGGAATTCGGTATAGAAGTCGTTGCGGTTATCCTCCCGCAAAAGCTGCTCAAACCGTTCCCGGCTCTCAGCCCGGTAGATGGGATAGCTCATGCCGGTGGGCAGCAGCTGCACCGTGTCATCCCGCAGCTCTGTGATCTGATGGGGCCGGTCATCCAGATAGACAATATCACCCACATTGTAAGGAGGAACCGCTGGATCGTAGGAGGTTCGCTCCCGGAGTGTGCCACGAGCCGCAGCGTATTCCTCATCTGAAACCAGAACACGCAAATTATGGGGAGAAGGCTGTTCCGGCTCATCTGCCGGGACGCTCTCTCTGGATATGGCCTCCACATCCGCCATAACACGCTGGATGAATGGGTCATTATCCAGTTTTTCCTCATCCACCAGTTCACCATTCACAATGCCGCGCTCGGCCAAAGCCTCCCGAATGGCGATGGGGTCGATGTTGTCGAACCGGTCCTGTTCCGCTTCGGTGTAGAACCGGTCCTCCTTGATAAGCTGAGCGATCCGGCGCTGTACCTTGGGCCAGGGCAGCACCGTTCCTTCGGGGCTTTCCGGGCGAACCGAAAACGGGGTTTTGCCATCGCCGCCGTCAAACTCATGGGCCAGCCATGCAGCGGTATCTTTTTCCCGCCCATGTTTCTCCATGTAACGGACAACGGCGTGTTTACTTTCGATTTTGCCGTTCCAGTCCTGGATAGCCTTGTCGATGTCATTGTCCGTGAGAGGGTGCAGCAGCTCATGGAGCTTGGGATAGGTCTCGTCGATGATTTCTCGATGAAGGCGCTGGCGGAACTCCGGTGTGTCGGAATAGAGGCGGAGCAGCTCCATGTTGCCAGATCCCAGGACAGCACGGCGAATAGCGGCATTGCCCTCGATCACGGCGTTCTCATGGTCACTGTGACCGCAGGCATTGCGATATGGCACATCTTCCATAACAGCGGCAAGTACAATGGGCTTGTATTGCTCATGCAGTTCTCGAATCGTAGGGGCTGCGGCTGCTTCGGTCTCCTGAAATACTCTGGTCCCGTCTGCGCCAAACTCCGCTTCCTGGGCATTGATGTGCTGTTCCGCCTCATGGTCGATAGAGGGCATGGAATACTCCTGCCGCTCCCTGCCGCCCTTCGGGACAGCGGAAATGGTCACATCATGCTTATCCCGCAGCTGTTCCACAACCTGCTCCAGCCGGTTTGCCGGAAAGCCGCACATTTCCACACGGCCACCGCCGGGGATAGCGCGGGTCGTGAGATTGAGGTCCAGTTCCGCAGCAGCAGTTTTGGCGTCCTCACCGTACAGCTCAAAAAAATCCCCCATTTGGTAGAGGATTATATCATCCGGGTGGCGCTCCTTGACGCCGTTGTATTCCCACACAGCCGGGTCCGGCTGCTGGGCTTGCAGGGCATCTTCTTCCGCCAGGGCCTTTTCTGCCTGGATTTTGTCATACTCCGCCTGTTCCTGTTCTGTGAGATAGCGTCCCTTCTGGATCAGGTCGGTAATCCGTTTGGCGACTTTCTCCCAGGTGAAATGCACATCCGGGCAGCCGTCTTTTTTGTAGTGCAGACCTTTTCCGTCGTGGCTTTCATCGCTTTTCATTGCACCGGACAGGGCATGGGAGTGACCGCCAATACCATACTTATGTTTGAGAAAATCCACCTTTTCCTTATCCGTATGGGGTTCCTGGAAAAAGGTGAAAACTCGGCCCTTACCGCCCTCAAATCCGCTGCCTCTGGTCATGGCGGCGTCGATCTCGTCCTCAGAGATAAACTGCTTGACCGAAGGTACTTCCGTCAACTGAGAGGTAAAGGTGGTGCGAGGCAAGGACAGATCTTGCAGGTTCTCCCAAATTTCTTTGGGTTTATGGTAGTGGAAGCGCAGCAAATCCCGATCCTGCTGGTAGGCCGTCCAGAAGGCAGCATATTCTTCCGCAAGGTTCTGGCGAAACTCCGGGCTTTTCAGCTGTTCGGTGAGCCATGCAGATTCCTCCGGGAAACCGCGCCCCGGATTGTTGGAAAGGATGGGCAGATACCCAGCTTCTCTGGCTTCCTCGCTGAAATCGTGGTACAGATTCCAGAACTTTTCCGCGAGGAGGGAGCGTTCATAGCCCGCAGCCTCAGCCAGCTCCACATTGGTGGCAAACTGGCCGTCCTGCAAAAGCTGGCCGATACGCTCAGCGGCACTCTCCCAGGAAATGACCTGGGCGGACTTATCGTAACGGGCAGTTTTGCCGTGGGAAAGATGGATTCCATCCTCGGCATACCATGCAGTGATGCTGCCAATCCCGTTGCCGCCATGGTACAGGGTTTTCAGGGTGTCTGCGATCTCGGTGGTGGACTTCTGCTCCTCAAAGGCCGCGACAATGCGCTCTCTCTGGCGATAGGTGTTGCCGCCCAGCCGCAGCACATGGTCGATGTCAGCCTGGGCAAAAGAAAAAGCAGAGGATGTTTTCACATTCTCTGCTTCATCTATGATTCTGATTTGTTCTGCTTCGGAGAGGAAGAAACTCAGCTGTGAATAAGCTCCGCCATCAGAATCTCCTCGGCCTGTGCTTTGCAGGTGTTCATCAGGCCCACCCAGCGCATCGGGTCGCTGGCTTTCAGCTGCTCCGTCGCGCCCGCGTCTTTCGCCAGCTGGGGCATCATCTGCTCCAGACGGCTCTGCGCTGTCTCGTCGATCTCGATGAGGTGCGGGTACAGCTTCTCGGTCAGCAGCAGCTGATTGTAAATCAGGGGCCGGTGTTCCTTCAGGTACGCTTTCCGCATCCTGCCGTACTTGCCCAGGGGCTTCTCCGGCTGTTCGGTCAGCTTCAGGTCGGGAATCTGATAATCTCCGTTCATCGTGTAAGTCAGGCTGTTCTCCATGTGTAACGCTCCTTTCCGCGAGTTGCTCGCGCTCATAGATCTGGATGGTGACGCCGATCTGCCGCAAAACCTGCTGGTTAATCTGGCTGACCGCCGCGCCCAACGCCCCAACCGTGGCCGGGGTATTGAAATCGAAAATCGGCATGAAGTCCTCATGCTGGAAATATTGTTCCGTATCCAGCCCACAGCGAGACATCAGGGCATAGGCGATACTGACGGTGGCGGCGGACTTAAATTGGACTTCGATGTTGTAATCATCGTACTCCGCCAGGAACGAACCGTCAACGATATAGCGGAAATCTCTCTGATGATCGTCCCAATACTCACTCGCCAGCTTTCCGGCTACATCCGTGAGCTGCTGGGCGAGATTGTCACCGGCAACGCCGTAGTTTTGCTCCAGCATGGCCGACACAGGCCCAATGTGCTGTTCTTCCAGCTGCCACAACCAGGGTGTACGGGAATGTTCACGGGTGCCGGTATCGGAAATATCGAACACATAGCGCAGGCGAAGCTTGTCGCCGGAATCGTCCACCAGGGCAATACCCTTGGAGCCACGGCGCACATACCGTCCCATTTTTTCATTCCACAGGTCATACTCGGCGCAGGCGGTGGCATCCGGGCGCTGGGCGTAAATCATCATTTGCTCGTGGAATGGGTATTTATAAAGGCGGGCGGCGGTGGTGAGAAAAGCCGTCCACTCCTTCCAGCTGCCTACAAGCTGGGTCGATACCTGTTCGGCCATCTGCCGGTAAAATTCAGCTTTGGATGGCATGGTTTTCTGTCCTCCCTTCATGTTGAATAGAAATGGGACGGCATATCAGGCCGTCCCATCAGGTCTTTATGTGTGTTTTTTACTCGTCGAAATCTGGGTACAGCTCCAGTTCGGCAAACTCGGTGTCGTTCATAGCTTGGAGTTTACCCAGGGCGCTGTCCGTCAGTTCCCGCAGCTCGGCTTCCTCCGGCGAAAGCTCACCGCGCATCTCCGTCAGAGCGTCGATCAGCCCGGTGCGGCTGCCGGTGTTGTAGATGCAAAGAAGGTTCGTTTCCTCAAAGGTGAAGTTGTTCATATCAAAGCTCCCTTTCCGCGCTCTTTTTTTGCGCTGTCTTTTTGTGTTCCGTCTTGGGCTGGCTTTTCAGCTGCTCCATTACGGACTTTTTCTTTTCCCGTTCCTCTCGATGGACGGCTGCTGCCAAGTCCATAAGAGAAATGGGCTGACCACTGCGGGCCTGTTGTTCCAGCTGGGCCACTGTCGGCTCCTTTGGGCCGTTATTGATGATACCGTCGATCATGCCGTAATCATCTTCCACCGTCATTTCCGCATTTCTCAGCGAATTTTCCGGCAAGAAACCTTGCACCTGGGTGAAACCAACACTGTCGCAGTAATGACAGGATACCTGACCATTCTGCTTGATGGCAACGATGTCACTGACGCTCATAGACGGGCTGTGAAAATCCACCGGCTTTTGCAGATTGAACTGCTCATACAGCCTTTCCAGCTGCTCCATAGTGCTGCCGGAACCGTCCAGAGGGGCGGTATAGATAAGGTCATAGTTACTCCGCTCTACGGACAGATTGTGCGATTGCAGCCAATCCAGATTCATAAAACGCACATTCTGCGGGTCATCCTTGCTCACCTGATAAATAGCAAAACAATTTCCCTCATGGGAAAGAAACGCCTGTTCCCGTTCCAACTGCCGATCCTGTCGTTCCAAAACTTTTTCGTGAAAGTCCGGGCTTTGCTCCCATTCCTCGCGGGACACAGCAAAGATACCGTCATGGGCGTCCAGGTCGGCAGTGTCAAAGGCCATTTCCGGGTTTTCACCCTCCTGGACGATATAAACGGTCAGGTCTCGCTCCATCAGCTCATAGGCTCGCTCTTTGGAGAGGGGCAGAAGGTCACCGTCCAGGTAGCCGCATTTCTCCAGATCATCCTGAGTCAGTGCCGGGTCCGGCATGGGATACTCGTCCAACGCCTGCTCCTGGGCATCCGGCAGCTGGGTGGCGGCAGCTTCTGTGGTCTGCTGGCTGACCTGTTCCTGCATCTGGTGGTAAGCCGCCTCCTGCAAAGTCTCGATCATGGACAGCGGCGCATACTTGATGGACTTGCCGCCCATCCCCAGGTCCTCGCAGATATGGCTAACCGCTGTGGAACGGCCCATATCCGGCCCGTCCAACTGGCCGCCGTCCATCTGCTTCATGGTTGCCACATCGTAGAGCGTGTAGTCCCAGCCGGTGTCGCAGGGCTGAACATGAAGGTAGCTGGTATCATCCAGCACCAACAGGGCCTCCCGGTACTCGGCGCTGGGCTGGACACTTTCGGTATTTTCCGGCTCGGTCAGCTGTTCCGGTTCAGTCATCGGCACCAGCTGATCCAAGCGTCCCATAAGCTCGGCAGCTTTTTGGGTGGTTTCATCCGGTTCATCCTCGTTCACGATATTCTGGAGCCATTCGCGTACACCGCTGGCATCTCCGCTTCGGAGTGTGGCAGTCAGTTCGTGCAGTGCGTCCTCACGGCTATCTGCATTGTTCCGATACTCATAAGGGTCATAATCGAAAGTGAACTGGTCGATGTCTGCTGCCAGCTGCTCGATAGAGTCCTGCTGCGGTTCCGTGGCGGCAGTCAGGTCAATGCCGCGCTCCTTGCAGATTTCCTTGTAGTTGCGCTCGATGTCGTTAATCAGCTCGCAGGAAGTCTTGTTGATGGTCTCCAGACTGGCCCGCAGCTCCTTCAGCTCCTTGTCCTTCGACCAGGAAGCGATGTAGCCAAAACTGTTCTCGCCGGTCTGGATGCCGAAATACTGGCAAACCGCATAAGAAATGCTCTCGGCCTCCACTTCCTCGGTGTTGCGGTTCTTGGCGGCCTGTTTCACCGCCGTCAGATCTTCCTCCACTTCCAACCGCCACTCAAACCGATTCTCGTCCACATAGCGCCAGCCTTCCTCGGCGGCGGCCTGTTCCGCCTCTGCTTCGGTGGCGAAGTCCAGACGGAAGTCATGCTTGGTGCCGCCCTCGCTCACCATCACGATCTTCCAGGTCGGCTCCGCTTCGTACTTTTTGGGGTCGTGGAGCTTACTGTGCGCGGTCTCATGGACAGCGGCGGAAACAGTCTGCACCTCGCTCATGCCTTCCCGGATGGCGATCCGCTGCTGGTCAGAGGAGAAATAGCCGTCCATGTTCTCGGCCATCGGCTCAAACTCGATGGGAACCGGAGCCGAGCGGCGCAGAGCTTCCATGAAAGCCTCATAGTGCGGCACCGTCCCGGACAGGCTGGAGGCCAGCTCTGGCAGGGGCTTTCCGTCCGTCTGGCTCACATCGAACACCTTCACCGGACGGAACATGGGGATTTCAATTTCTTTTTCCTCCATGACCGCCTTGCCATCCGCGTCCAGGATGGGTGCATGAGTATCCGGGTCGCGCTTCATTTCCTCGATCTTCTTTTTGTAGGGCGTGGGGGCAATGATGGTGATACCATGCTCACCCTTTTTCACATGGCGCTCAAACTGATTTTTCCACTTGTTGAACCCGGCCACCAGGGTGGCGTCCGGGCGCTGCATATAGATGAGCATGGTGTTGTTGACGGAGTAGCGGTGGAACTTGGACATGACGGACAGATAGCGCATATACTTCTCGCTCTCAAACAGTTCCTTGATACCCTGTTCAATGCCCGCTGTGATCTCTTGTAACCGTTCTCGATTGGTGGTCTTATCAGCCATGAATTTCACTCTCCTTTCCAATTTGGCTATTTCTGATTGATGTTCGGCAATCCACAGCTTTTGCTCCTCCGGGCTGTTCTCCAGAAAAAAATCCAGCAGATAGCCCACATAGTCCTTTTTCTGGATTGCCTCCATGAATCGGGGATGTGGATTTTCCTCCGGTGTTTTGGGTGTGTAGTCCGTTTCCCACTTGCGGAGCAAATGAAAGTAGTCGGCCAGGACACGAAAGGCATGGTCTCGGTCCTCCTTGAATTTCTGCGCCTCGGATTTCTGGCGGACATGGCGTCGCCGGGGAGGGGCCTGACTGTCATAAGCCAGGCCAAAATCCTGGGCCAGCTTCTCGGCGGCCTCTTTGGGGGACAGATTGTAGAGCCTCGCTGTGAAGTCAATCACATCGCCGGTGGCTCCGCAGCCAAAGCAATAAAAATATTCCTCGTTCAGCTTCATGCTGGGATTTTTGTCATCGTGGAAGGGACAACAGGCCATGCCGCTCCGGTTGACCTCGATTCCGTACATCTGCGCTGCTTCTCGGACGGTGATGGACTGCTTGACAGCCTCAAAGACACTTTCAGCCATGCTTACTCATTGCCTTTCTTGGGGGTGGGCGGCCTGTATCCGGCAGCCTTGGCCAGTTCACTGGCTGCCTTACGGCGCTCGGCGCTGTAAGGTTCCCGGACGGACACACAGCGTTTGGGAACGAGAAAGGTCTGGCGGTCCTTTTTCACAATCTGGTCCGGGTATTTCTCTGCCAGTCGCCGCAGCTTCTCCAGCAGCCGGGGGTCATGGGTATAGACCTCGGCGGTGGCTTCGGCCTGGTTGTAGAGGATGATGGTTTCCTGTTCATAGCGTGAGAGCTTCATCGTTTGCCACCTTTCTGCTGGTCAAACTCCAGCTTGAAGTTGGCGTACTGCCCATCATCCGCCAACACCACAGTGGCATCGTAGGTCTTGCCGGTTTTCTCGGAGTACAAGCCCCTCACATGAGCGCGGCCATCTTTGAGCAGTGCCGTTACGATGGCTTTGGTAGGTTGCTTGTGCTTCATCTCCCACCACTTGTTGTTTTTCCAAATTGCAAATTTGCAAGATTCTGTCTGACAGAAGAAGCCTTTTTGCATTTCTGCAACCTCTCCGCCACAGCGGGGGCATTTGCCCACCACTTCGTGGGAAGGGCTGAACAAATACTCCGTTCCCTTGATAGCTTGATAGGTTCCCACAAGTTCTTTGAGCATGGCACTAATCCCAGCCATGAAATCCTCCGGGGCCAGCTCGCCACGCTCGATCTCACCCAGCCGGTACTCCCACTCAGCAGTCAGAAGGGGCGATTGCAGCTGCTCCGGCAACACGGTGATAAGGGATACCGCGTCATGGGATGGCATGAGCTGCACGGTTTTCTTGCTCTTTTTGCGCTCCAAAAAGCCGGTGGAAACCAGCTTTTCCAGAATCCCGGCGCGGGTGGCCGGGGTCCCCAGGCCCTTGCGCTCGGCATCCTCCGGCATATCGTCCTTCCCGGCAGTCTCCATTGCGGAGAGTAGCGTATCTTCGGTGAAGTGCTTGGGCGGGGTGGTCTTGCCCTCCTTGACGGTAGCACCAGAAAGGGGCAGCGTCTGACCTTCAGACAGCTCAGGCAGAGCCTTGTCCTCGGGTTCTTTGTCCTGCTCCACATTCTTCAGCCCTGCGCGATAGGCAGCGTCCAGCGCCCGCCAGCCGTAATTTTTCACTGTGCGGCCTTTGGCAGTAAACTCCGCTCCGGCGCACTCGACAACAACGGCGGTTTCCGCAAAGGTATAGGGCTGGGCCACGGCGCACAGCAGGCGCAGAGCCACCAACTCCAGCACCGCCTTTTCGCCCACCGGCAGGCCGGACAGGTCCGCGCCCTGGAGGTTGCGGGTAGGGATCACTGCATGATGGTCGGTCACTTTCTTGTCGTTGACAATCTGGGCGGCATTGCAGGCAATCTCCATGCCATTGGAAAAGGGCATCGCCCCGGCAGTGAGCTGGACCAGCTCCGGTAGACTCGCCGCCATATCCGAAGTCAGATAGCGGCTGTCCGTCCGAGGGTAGGTACAGAGCTTCTTTTCATACAAATTTTGCAGGTAGTCCAGGGTTTGCTGGGCGGTGAACCCCAGCAGCCGGTTGGCGTCCCGTTGGAGGGTGGTCAGGTCATAGAGGGCGGGCGGCTTCTCGGATTTGTTTTTGCGCCCCACTTTTTTCACTGTGGCAGCCGCACCTTGGCAGGCCGTTTTCAGCTGTTGGGCGGCAGCCTTGTCTGCCATGCGCTCCCCGGAAACGGTGAAACCGGGCAGCTCCAGTGTGACCGTGTAGAATGGCACCGGCTTGAAGGTGTCGATCTCGGCTTCTCGCTGGACAATGAGGGCCAGCGTCGGGGACATGACACGTCCGATGTTGAGGGTCCGGTGGTACAGCACGGAAAACAGCCGGGTGGCATTGATACCCACCAGCCAGTCCGCTTTGGCGCGGCAGAGGGCCGCATCCCGCAGGCCGTCATAGTCTGCACCGGGGCGCAGGTTTGCAAAGCCCTCCCGGATGGCGGAATCCTCCATTGAGGAAATCCAGAGCCGCTTCATGGGCTTCTGGCAGCCCGCCAGCTCATAGACGCTGCGGAAGATCAGCTCCCCCTCGCGTCCGGCGTCGCAGGCGTTTACCACTTCGGTCACATCCGGGGCGTTCATCAGCTGCTTCAGCACATCAAACTGTTTCTTCTTGTCCTTGCTCACCACCATCTGCCAGGGTTCCGGCAGAATGGGCAGATCGTCATAGCGCCACTTGGCGTAGTCCGGGTTATAAGCGTCGGCGTCGGCCAGACCAGCCAGATGGCCCACACACCAGCTGACCCGCCAGCCGCCGCCCTCCAGATAGCCGTCCTTGCGGGCGGTGGCCCCAATCACGGCGGCCAGACTTTGGGCAACGGACGGTTTCTCAGCGATCACCAGCTTCATGGTTTTTCATCCTCCTTTCCCGCAGCCATGCGGTCAGCTGCCGGTGGCAGAATCCCACGCAGGGCTGACCGTCACGGTAATTTCCGCAGCCATAACAGGGGTGGCCGGGAGATAAAGTAGGAGGACGGGAAGTTTCCTTCCCGCCCTCCGGCCTGCGTGTCATCATGCGTTCATAGGGGCTGTCGGTGAAGCGGGTCAAACCGTCTTGTCCTCGCTTTCCTCGTCGCCGCCCCCGTCAGCGTCCGGCTCGTCAGATTCCTCGGTCTCCCAGGAGTCCTCGTCCTCCTGATCGGTATCATCCTCGCCGTAGTCATAATCGTCCAAATTGTCGTTGCCCTTGGTCTTGGGTCTGCTTTTTACCAGCTTAAAGTAGGCAAAAGCGCCGCCGCCACCCATCAGAGCCAGCACCGCCAAAAGAATGGCCGGATTCAGTCCTGCGGGTTTCTGCGCCGGTTCTTCCGGTTCCGGGGTTTCTTCCGGGGTCTCCGGTTCCGGCTCCTTACCCGTGCAGGCGCTCATATTGGTGGCACACACCGGGCAGGCCGTATTCACCGCACCGGCCACACATTTCTCCGTACAGGTACAGGTGGCGGGCTGCTCCTGGGTGGTCTGACCGTCCTCCATCAGCGCCATCAGGTCCGCCTCGTCCACCTGGTTTAAGAAGTGGACAGCGGTTTCCTTGTCCTCGTTGGCCCGGTCAATGAGGATGTAGAAGTAGTTGCCTGCCTTGGTGGTGACGGTGATGAGCTGCTTGTTGTCGCCGAAATCATCCACCAGGGCGGCGTTGCCATCCGGGGTCAGGGCCGGACTGTCCTCGGTTTCCTCCACGACCACATTGCTGTCGTTGGTGGCATCCTCCGCCGGAAGTTCTTCCGTTCCCTGGGCAAAGGCAGTCACGGAAAGGCCCATCATCAGCACCAGGGCGGCGCAGAGGGCCGAAAGGGTTTTGAAAATTTTCTTATTCTTCATGGTCGGTATCCTCCTGTTCGTTGTAGTTGGCGGAGGCAGCGGCCATGCCAGGGACCGTACCACCGGAGAGCATGGCGTTCAGCTGCTCCGGGGTCAGCCGCAGGGCGCGCACCATCTGAACGATTTCCAGGTTCTCCGCCTCGGTTTTCTGCGCCTCCAGGGTTTTCAGCTTGTCCTGGTACTCCGCGATCTTCTCGCGGACCTTGGCAATCTCCTGGTCAATGCGCTGGATTTTGTTCTTAGCCATTTCAATCACTCCTTTTCTCATAAATCGGCCTTACCAGTTCATCAGGCCGTAGCCCTTGATGCACTCGTAGGACAGGGAATAACTCTTGATCTTGCAGGCGTCGCCAGAATTGCCCTCCACGGTGTAGACCCGGCTGCCGTCTGTGCCGACCACAAGGCCCACATGGTCGGCGCTGCCATCCAGGTCCCAGTCAAAGAAGATGGCGTCGCCGGGGGCGATATTGGCGTAATCACGCCCGCCCCATTGTCCGTGAGACTGGAACCACGGAATACCCTGGGACTGGCAGGCGGCAAAGCGCGGCTCGGACAGCCCCATCTGGCCGTAGCACCAGGACACGAAGCAGGCGCACCATTCCACACGGGAATTGAAGCCGTACCAGCTCCAGTAGGGCTGACCGCCCACATTGCCCACCTGACTTTTGGCTATGTCCACCACGGCCTGATTGCCGGGGCGGGTGCCGTTGACGAATACCACGCCGGTCAGGTCCTCGGAGTTGCTCGTATCCGGGGAGCCGCCGCCGAAGATCAGCGGCTTGTTGCCCAGCGTCTGCCGGTACACCTGGTACATTTCCAGCTGTTCCGGGGTTAGCAGCTCCGAAGCCACGGAAGATATGGGCTTGCTGGTGAGCTTCACATTCAGAATGTAATACTCATACGGGACTTCCTCGGTGGTCGTCTCGCCGGTCACGGGGTCCGTGGAAGTTTCGGTGCGGTATCGTATCTCCACTTCCTCGGTAAGCGTCAGTTCATACTGTGCGTCGAACACGCGCTCCAGCTCGGCCTGGGCGCTCTGCCGGGTATAGCCTTGCAGCACGGCGGACAGGTAGGCTGCCAGCTCATGGGGGTCATGCCCGATCATATCCAGGTCATAGCGGTACTCGTCATACCCCGGATGGCTGCTTTCGATGTTGTCGATCTCGGCTTGCAGCGCCGTTTCTTTGGCAGCGTAGTCGGCCTCCACCGCCACCAGCTCAGGATCATCCGACGGGTAGGTGGTGCCGGACACCACGGAACCGATACTCTGCGCCATCATGGAGCAGGAGGACATGGTGTTGAGCAGCATACAGACCAGCAGGAAGATCGCACCCGCAATCAAAAAGCCCTTTTTGTGGCGCATGACAAACGCGCCCGCTTGCTGGGCTTTCTCCTTGACCGCCTTGGCCGCCATGCCGGTGGCCTCCGCAGTCTTGGCGGTGTTCCCGACAGCTTGACCGGCGCGCTTGGCGGCAGCGTATTCCTTTTTGATGGCCTGTTTCTGCTGCCAGCGGGAGATGGGGTTGCTGGCAAGCTGGGGATTTTCCCGCAGGGACTTCTGATACAAGGCGTTCACATTGGCCTTCTCCAGCTTCTGCTCGGCCTGGGCCGCCTTGCGGTAGGGCTTCAACTTGTGGCTGCGGTAGCCTTCCCGTGCAAGCCTAACGCCGGTCTCGGCAGCCTCCTCGGACTTGTGGGCGCTCTCCACGCCCACATTGTCCTGTTCGGTCTCCCGGATTTCCTTGTGGAGCTTCCCCAGAGCGGCATTGGCGGGGGTATCCCGCACCGCATGGGACAATTTGGAGGGCGGCTTCTTCTTGTCCTCCAGCACCAGCTTGGTGGTCACTTTGCCGGTCTCCGGGTCCACCGTCTTTTGCCGGACCTGCTTTTTGGGGATTTTGGCCTGCGCCTTGTCTGCTTTGGCGGCGGCCTTGTCCGCCTTACGGATGGGCTTCTCCAGAGCCGGGTCAGCCCGTTCCTCGTCCGTAAAGCGCAGGCGCGGTTCCTTATTCAAACCATTCCCCCAACATGAGGGAGGCCGTCATGTAGCGCAGCTCCACATAGACGGCCAGCCCCACAGGGTCACGGGAGGGGTGCTGAAGCAGATGGGCGTAGATCTGCGCCACCACATTGGCCAGCAGCTCGGACTGCCCGCCCTCGAAGATGACGATGGCCGGGACGCCGTTCATGGCGCACCAGATTTCCGTCAGGCGCAGCAGGCCCGCTTCGCCGTCCTCGTTCAGCTCCGCAGCCTGATCCGCCGCCGTGCGGGTCTCGCTGACGGCATCGGCCAGCTCGGTGAGCAGCTGGGTGCGCTCACCCTCCAGGGCATCGTCAAAAAACATCATGGTATTCAGTTCGGTGTTGGGTTTCATGGTCATTCATCCTCCTTTTTCAGTTCCTGGGGTTTGGTGGTCATAATGCGGTACAGCTCGGTGTTCTTGGGGAAATGGTCCACGAAAGGCAGGATCGTGGAGCCATAGAACAGCAGGCCCTCGCCCTCGCTGGAGTGGGTCACATAGGAAAGCTGGTGAGGGGAAATGCCCAGCTGCTTGGCGAGAATCTGCCGGTCCCCGCCCGCCTGGTTGAGCATATACACGAAGTCGGAGTTCTCAAAGATGTTCTCCACCTCGCGGGAAGAAAGCAAGTCTTTGACATTCTGCGTGATGCCGGTGGGGATGCCGCCCCATTTTCTGAACCGCTTCCAAATCTCCACCGTGTAGGCGGCGGTCTGTTCCTCTTTCAGCAGCAGGTGCATCTCGTCGATGTAGTAACGGGTGGATTTGTGGGCAGCACGGTTGATGGTAACGCGGTTCCACACTTGGTCCTGGACCACCAGCATACCGATCTTTTTCAGCTGCTTGCCCAGCTCCTTGATGTCGTAGCAGACGATACGGTTGTTGATGTCCACATTGCTCTGATGGTTAAACACATTGAGGGAGCCGGTCACATAGATTTCCAGCGCCGTGGCGATGTACTGCGCCTCTTTCTCGTCCTGCGCCCGCAGCAGGTTGTAGAGGTCCTCCAGGATGGGCATATTCTCCGGGCGGGGGTCATTGAGATAGTCCTGATACACCAGCCGCACACAGCGGTCAATGATGGTTTTCTGAACCGGCTGCAAGCCCTCTTTGCCGCCTACGATCAGCTCGCACAGAGACAGGATGAAGTCGGACTTGAGAGACAGCGGACTTTCATCGTCCGAGTAGTCCAGGTTCAAATCCATAGGGTTAATGTAATTGCTGCTGGTGGGCGAAATCTTGATGACCTGCCCATGCAGGCGCTCCACCAAGGGCGCGTACTCGGCCTCCGGGTCGCAGATAATGATGTCATCATTGGTGAGCAGGAAACAGTTGGCGATCTCGCGCTTGGCGCTGAAGGACTTGCCGGAACCAGGGGTGCCGAGAATCAGTCCATTGGGGTTTTTCAGCAGCTTGCGGTCCACCATGATGAGGTTGTTGGACAGGGCGTTGATACCGTAGTACAGCGCCTCTTTGCCGTTCTGGAAAAGCTCCTGGGTGGTGAACGGAACAAAGATAGCCGTGGAACTGGTGGTCAGCCCCCGCTGAATCTCGATCTGATTGAGGCCCAAGGGCAGCGCAGACATCAGCCCTTCTTCCTGCTGGAAGTCAAGCCTTGTCAGCTGGCAGTTGTACTTCTGTGCGATGGAACTGGCCTGGAACACATTGTTGCCCAGCTGCCGGGGATTGTCCGCCGTGTTCAGCACCAGGAAGGTCACAAGGAACATTCGCTCGTTTCGGCTCTGCAAATCCTGCAAGAGCTTCTTGGCCTCGGCACCGTAGGTGGCAAGGTCGGAGGGAATGATGTCCATGTCATATCCGGCGCGGACGGCTTTTTTCTGTTCCTCAATTTTGGATTTATCCAGGTCGGTGATTTTCCGCTTGACCGTCTTGATGGCCTTGATCTGATCTACGGACTGGATATGCAGGCTGACGATCAGAGAGCTTTCCATATCCAGAAAATCCGCCAGCATCCGGTCATTCAGCTCCGGGGCGAGGATCTGCAAAAAAGAAACAGCCCCGTATTTTTTACCCATACGGAACTGTTTGCCGGTGCGGAACTCGAAGCCGGACGGCGCGATGAAATCCTTGGTGGACAGACCGGACGGAGCCAGCCAGTCCCATTCAAAGCGGAACGGCACCTGTTCATCCATGTGGAAAATGCCGTGAAGCTGTGCCAGCCGCGCCTTGCCGTCCAGGGTCTCGGCGGCCACGCCCAGGCGTTTGAAGTTGTTGAGAATGTCGGTCTCAATGCGCTCCAGACGGGGCTTGGCGGCCTTGAGGCTGTCGGCGTCGATGCCGAAAGTCAGGTACTTGGTCTTGATAAGACCGTTGTTGCCTCTTGCCAGCTGGTTTTGCAGCATGGTGGTGTACTCCACCCGGATGCTGTCAAAATCATCCCCCTGGAGAGGAATGTTGATGGCGCGGGCAAAGGTCTCCTCAGAGGCTGCCAGGTTCAAAAAGGACAGCTGGAACTGAATGGAGCTGTCGAAGTAGTTGAGGAAATCGCACCAGCCCTCGAAGATCGCTGTCTTGTCCTCGTTCTGCGAGAGCTGATAGTTGATGTCCTGGAATTGGATGGTCTTTGTGTAGCGGCTGCCTGCCACACGGCAGATGCCGTCCGGCCACATCCGTTCATAGGGGATACTGTCCTGAGCCGATTTTTTCTTTTTGTCTGTGCGATTGGCACGGGCAATGGCAGCCTCGATCTGCTTTCTGTCGGCGCGGGACAGCTTTTTCATCTTTTTCTGATTAACCGGCTGCGCGGTCTTTTCGTCTTTTCCGAACAGCCGGTGCAGCCAGCTTTTGATTACCGTGAACAATGTCATACACCTCCTTGTCGAGTTTTTCCTGCCGTTCCAAAACGGCATAGAAGTTGTTGGTCTGATACGGGCGCTCCTTGGGCCGGATGACGGCCACCTTGATGATATTGCCCACGATCTTTTCCAGGGGCTGACCGTGTTTTTCATACATCGCCAGCATGAAGAAGGGCAGCATGACCAGCATCATACACATGGCAGCCACGCTGTTTCCCACAGGCCCCCGGAGCAGGAAGAAAAGCGGTACGCCGATCAGCGCACCGCCGCCGAAGCAGACAAGCTGCCTCTTGGTTAAGTTGAACGCGACCTTGGTTTTGACTTTCGTAAGATCCTTGGGTACAGGTACATAAGCCAAAGGGATTACCTCCTTCCTGGTTAATGTGCATTGAAAACGGATTTTGCGAGGCTGCCGGTCTTAAAGAGCGTAAAGCACAACAGGACCGTATAGCCCACGCAGCTCCAGATGGCCATAATGATGTCGGATTCGGTGGCAATACTCTGCACCAGCACGGCGTAGATCGCCACACAGACGATGATGAGAAATGCCTGGAAGCCCAGGGCGATCAACGAGCGCAGATAGTTCTGGCCCATACCGCCCCATTCCTTGCCCATCATGGTGGCCATAGGGATGGGAGCCACCGAGGTCACAAGGTAAATCTCAATCATACGGCCATAAATCACGATAAAGATACAAATGTAAAGCGCCCACATGGTAATGCCGATAAAGAGCGACTGGAACCACAGGCCGAACAGCGGCCCCAGGTCCATATCCATCAGCCGGGACTCCATATCGGTCATGACAGAGGAGATGTCGATGGAAGCGTCGGAACCGATGATGCCCGCCGCCTGCGCCACCACACTTTGAGCTGCGTCAAACACGCCCATCACGATGTTCCAGGTGTTTGAGACGATGAGGATGGCAGCGGCAGATTTGAACACCCATTTGAAGATCATCCAGGTGTCCACATCATGCAGGTTGTTCTTGTCGGTAATCATCTGAATCAGCTCCAGCGTCATCACGATAGCCAGGATCACGCCAGCAATCGGCACCATGATGGAGTTGGAGAGATTTTGGATCATGCTGAAAATACTCCCGTTCCAGCCCTGAGGGGTCTGGCCCACCTGTGTCGCAATGTCTGCGACCTGCTGGTTCACGCTATCGAACATCCCCGATAAGTTGCTCATAATGCCGCCTACCAACATTTCCTTGAGCCAGTCAGTAAGGGCATCGAGTAAGAAATCCATACGGTGTCAACCTCCTTTCAGCCGCCCCCGCTTGGGGGCAGGGGCGGCAAGGATTTCTTATGACAGCTTAACGACGGGAGCGATCAGACGGTGAACAGGCTGGAGAGCAGGGGTACGAGGACCATGCCGACCACGGCGACGCCAGCGCCAGCCATGAGCTGCTTCATGCCCTGGGACTTTGCTTATGTGCGATAAAGAAGTAATAGAAGTGCAAAAAATTTTGCCGTTCCTATCCGGCACTTGGCCATTGTGTCGGATAGGTCGGGCGTTAGGCTTCGGGCAAGTCAATCTTGCCGACAAAGCTGTAATAAATCTCAATGTCCTGCCTGCGGATGCCGTTCTCGTCATAGCTGCACTCATGCACGACGATTTTCTCAATCATCTCCCGCAAGAGGGTGGGGGTCAATTCCTCAAAGGCAAGGTGCTTTCGGACGATACCCATAAACTTTTCCGCATTGACGGTGGCGGCCTGCGACTTGGAAAGTTCCTCCTGCAAAGCGGCGGCGCGGTCTTTCAGTTCCCGCTGTTCCTGCTCATAGTCTGCCGACAGTTCCATGAAACGCTCGTCGCTGATTTTGCCGTTCACATTGTCCTCATACAGCCGCTTGATAATGCGGCTCACTTCGGAAATGCGCTCCTGCGCCTGTTCAAGCTGCTTGGTGGCTGCGGCGGTCTTTCTCTTGCCGCCGATCTCGTTCTGCTGGATAAGCAGCTTCACAAAGCGGCTCTCATGCTTGGCGGCATATTCCGTCACTTGCCGGAGATTGGAGAGGACACCGGCGGTCAACAGGTCGGTGCGGATAAAGTGCGCCGTACAGTCACGGGTGCGCTTCTTGTAGCTGCCGCAGATGTAACAGTCCTGCTTACGGGTCTTGTTCTGATACCGCTGCTGGTACATCACATGGCCGCAGTCGGCGCAGAACAGCATACCGGAGAACAGCCCCACTTCATCATAGCGGTTCGGGCGTTTGCGCTGCTTGCGTAACTCCTGCACGCGCTCCCATGTTTCCCGGTCTATGATAGGCTCATGGTGGTTCTCAAAAATGGCCTGCTTCTCGATGGGGTTCTCTACGCTGTGCTTGGTCTTGTAAGAGGGCTTCTCCGTCTTGAAGTTTACCAGACAGCCGGTGTACTCCCGGTTTTCCAACAGGTGGACAACGGTATTTGTCGCCCATTTGCACTCATAGCCGGGGTGGTAGCGGCGGGTGCTGCCCGTCCTGCGGTATTCCAGCGTCCCCGGCGTGGGGATTTGCTGCTCCGTAAGCATACGGGCAATCTTGGTCGGGCCGTTCCCGGCAAGGCAAAGCTGGTATATCTGCCGGACTACCGGCGCGGTTTCCTCGTCAACGATATAATTCTCGTCCTCGTCCATGAGGTAGCCGTACACCGGCTTGCTGGTAACGGGCTTGCCGCTCATGCCTTTTGCTCTCTTAACTGCCTTGATTTTCTTGCTCGTATCTCTCACCAGCCATTCGTTGAACAGATTTCGCAGAGGGGTAAAATCGTTGTCCATGCCGCCGTTTGCGCTGTCCACATTGTCGTTGACAGCGATAAAACGCACGCCCTTTTGAGGGAACAGCATTTCCGTGTAAAACCCTACCTGCAAGTAGTTTCGCCCTAACCGGCTCATGTCCTTGACGATAACTGTACCCACTTTCCCAGCTTCAATGTCTGCAAGCATGGCTTGAAAACCGGGCCTTTGAAAGTTCGCGCCGGAATAGCCGTCGTCGGTGTACCAGCGCAGGTTGGTAAAGCCATTCTGTTTTGCAAAGGCTTCGAGTATCCTTTTTTGATTCGATATGGAATTACTCTCACCTTGCAATTCGTCCTCATGGGACAATCTCGGATAAAGGGCGGTAATGAGGTTTTGGGTGGCTTGTCTTAACATAAAATCCTCCGTTTCCGACAGCCAGCCCCACTATTCCGTGGTTTCATTGTACCACGGAATAGGGCTGGTTGTATAGCGGCAAAAGTGTCAAATCTGCTTCTTTACAGCTTGTCAAATCGCCGGTTTTTGTGTAGCAGCGGCTTCCGCTTCCAGTACCCGCGCCATTTTGTCGGCGGCGGTGGTGGTCGTGTCTTTCTTGAAATAGCCGGACACGACAAGGACGGAATTGCCCATGCGGATTTCCGTCACGCAGTCGGGGCGGCGGGCGGTGCGGGTGTCGGGCTGCTTGTTATCTGCCATAGGCAATACTCCTTTCAGTCGGTAATCAGTTTCTTCATGCTCTCCATTTTCCGCTGCGCGGTTTCCTGCCGGAAATTCTCGCCGGTAAAACGTACCGGGACGCACATGGAAAGCAGCCGGTCATAAATCCGGGAATGGGCGGTGTCCTCCGGGTTGTGCAGGCCGTCCAGCGTGAGGTTGGTCGTGACGATCAGCGGCTTGCCGCTGCGGTAACGGCTGTCAATCACATGGAAAACCTGCTCCAGCCCGTATTCCGTTCCGCGCTCCATGCCGAAATCGTCAAGGATAAGCAGCGGATAGCGGCAAAGGCGGGAAATGTACTCGTTGCGCCCCTCAAAGCTGGCGGCAAGGTCATTGAGGATAAGGGCAAAGTTCGTCATGTGGACGGGGATTTCTTTCTCCATGAGGGCGTTTGCGATACAGCCCGCAAGGTAGCTTTTCCCGGTTCCCACGCCGCCCCAGAACAGGCAGCCGATATTGTCGGTTCGCATATCCTCCCAATGCTCCACATACCGGCGGGCAATCCCGGTCTGCGGGTTCCTGCCGTTGTCGTTCTCAAAAGTCCAGTCCCGCATGGTGGGGTCGGTAAAGCCCCGGCGTTTCAGTTCCTCCACGGTGTCAAGGTGCCTGCGCCGCTTCTCGGCGGCCTCCCGTTCCTCGCGGGCGGCTCTCTGGCAGTCGCACTCTGCCGGGTGGCGGTCACGGCCAAAGACAGCGGCCTTATCCGGCGCAAAATAGGCTTCTTTCGGCTTGCGGCACTTGCCGCAGTACAGTAAACCGTCCTCGCCGGTGTAGTCCTCCGGCTCCGGGGTGGTGGTCGTCATATTCTCCAAAACAGCGTTGATTTCGTTCTTCATAAACTCTCGCCCTCCTTGCATGAGTAGTCTGGTATGCCCTTTTTCGGGGCTTTCCTGGCTGCGTCCTCCTGCGCCCATTTGTAGATTGTGGCGGCATGGCTGCGGTATCGCTTGCCGCTGGACGCGATATGGCAGGATAGCCGGTCAATGTAGTAGTTCCACTTGTCGGGCAGGTCTGCTTTCAGCCCGTCCAGTTCTGATTGCGAAAGAAAGACATTTTCATACCGGCCATAGGCGGCGCGGGCGGGTTGTCCCGTATCTAACTCTCGCTCTCTCTCTTTTTCTATCTCTATCTCTTTCTCTATCTCTATCTCTGGTGGACAAATGTCCGCTTGATATGGTGGACATTTGTCCGCCCCGGCCTTTGGCAAGGCTTTCTGCTCCTGCAAAGCCAGCCTTGCCCGCCGTTTCCGCTCCCCCTCGGTAGAGGATTGGCCGATCAGCAGTTCAATGTTGCTCATATACAGCGCGCCGTTCTGTAACGGCTCCACAAGCCCCAGCTTCATAAAAATCTGCAAGGCTCGCTCTACGGTGCCGACCTGCTGACGGGTAATGGTGGCAATCATCTGTGCGGTGTAGGGGATATTTTCATCAAGCTGCAACTTCCCGCCGTTTTTCAGCGATTTCAGGTACAGTTTCAAGAGAATGTTGGAATAGAGGATACCGTCCTGCATACTTTCCAGCAGCACGATAGCGTCCTCGTCAAAGTAATTCTCTTTCAGCTTGAGGTAGTAGTATTTTCGGTTGTCTGACATGGTTCCTCCTTTGGGTGGATTTGGGGCGTTTGTACGCATTTAGAACGCTGTTTCCGGGGGAAAAGGATAAATGTATCGCACACCCTTTGACACCCACGAAAAAAGCCTTGATTTATGCGGGTTTGAAAGGCTCTAAAGCGTGACATTTATGCCTTTGTTTCCGCTTTCGTTCGGCGGCCTTGAGTTTCTTCATGCGCCCGGCGCAGTCGGGGCAGTATTTCCCCCGGTTGGATTTGGGGACAAAGGCCGCGCCGCAGACGGCGCACCGTTTCCGGCTCCCCCGGTACAAGAGGGCTGCGGCCAGTTCCTCGTCAAGGGGCAGAACAGCCACACGGAACCAGCGGCACATGAGGGAAAAGGAAATGCTCTGGACGCACACGCAAGGCTCCCCGTCGTCTAACAGCAGGCAGTTCCCCTCGTCGTAGTTACAGCACTCATGCACCAGCCGCCGCGCCCGCCGGTGCTGGCGGTAGTCCATGCGGGGCAGCTTATCGCTCATGGCTCTGCTCCTTTCTGCGGCGGGGTTCCTCCCGGCGCAAAATCTGGTCGATATTCCGCTTGACGGTCTGCAACTCCGTGTACCGCTGTTTCTGTTCGTGGTAGGTGTTATACAGGCCGGATTTCTTGGAAACAAGCTGCTCGATCTCGTCCTGCAACGCTTTTCGGGCGGGCAGCTTGGTAATGCCATGCTCCCGGAAGTACCGGGCGGCTGCGTCGGCTATAATAAAGTCGCTCTCATGCGCCTGCCGGTATGCGGCGCGGGCTTTCTCGGATTTCTGCGCTTTCAGCCCGTCGCGGGCGGGCTTGGTCTTGGCGTAAGCAAGTACCTGTTGCTGCAACTCCTTTTTCCCTTGCAGCTTGGTTTCCAGTGCTTTCAGTTCGCTGCTGGTCTGGCGCATTTCCTGATAGGCGGTATCAACGGCGGCTTCTAACTGCTCCGGGGAAGTGAAGCCGTATTCCTGATACACATTCAGCGTCGCGGCCATTTGTTTGAGGTTGTGCATGGTCGCCCAGCGTTCATAGCCCCGGCCTTTGCCCTCGGCTTTCTTCTGCTCAATGTCCACAAGCCGCTGTACATTCGGAGCGGTTTGAGGGGCTTTTGTGGGCTGTATGTCGGTTTTCCCATGCCGGGGATATTCGGGTATAGCCGCGGCCTTTTCTGCGGCTCTGGCGGCGTTCCGCTCCAAAACGGCAAGGACAGCGGCGCGGTCAAAATCGTCGCCCAGCTTGCGGGCGGTAATGGGCTTTGTCCTGTCCGGCGTGAGATAGGATAGCCGCCCCCGGCTCTCCTTAACGGTCACACCCTCCCGCAGCAGCAGAGAAGAAAACTCGTCAAAGCCGGTGGCGGTGGCAAGGGCTTCCCGTATGGTCTGCCGCAGCTTCTCCTTGTTCGTTTCAAACTTGGTCTGCCGGGGCGTGATACCGCCTGCAATCATGGGGGCGTTCTGCTTGTCCAGCGCGGCCTGTCCCTTTTTCTGCGCCCAATACTCCCGGTCTGTGACGCGGTTCTTGCTGCCGTTCAAGAGGTCGATTTGGTAAAGCCCCTCCCGGTGGCACATCTCCATGACTTCGGACTTGAAGTAGCGCAAGGCCGCGTCAGTACAGCGGTGCTTGCAACCGGCTTTCGTGTCGGCTGGCCTGTCCATGTAGGGCAGGAACGGCACTTCCTCTATCCGCAGGCTGTTAATGACGATATGCACATGAATGTTTCCGCTGTGGTTATGCCCGTCCGGGTGGGTGCATACAAGGGCTTGGTGGCCGGGGAAATGCTCGGCGCAAAACTTCTCGCCCAATGCCTGCGCCCGGTCTACGGTCAAGCCGTTGTCCGGGCCGTCCCGTGGGTCAAAGCTGATGATATAGTGGTGGCTTTTCACATCTTCCCGCCGCTGGTTCTTCCCGTAGCGGAGATTTGCCCGCATACACGCAACGGCAAAATCCTCCCCGCCGCAGTTCAGCGTGGACAGCCGGTAGTCCTCGCGGGGAATAAGCCTGCCGGTTTCATCAAGGACGGGCTTCATGGTAAACTCGTCATGCTCAAAAAGCAGGTATTGTTCGGCGGCTCCGTAGTCGGCATTTTTAGAGTTGATATGCTTGAGTGTTGCCAACCGCATCACCTACTTTCTGTAAGACTTCATACTTGAGGGCGGCAAGGTCGGCTATGGCGGCGCGTACCTCGCCGGACAACGCATTGTAGGGTGCGCCGTACTCGTTCAGATACCGGGCAATCTGGTTGAGGTTGCCGCCAATCCTGCCGTACTCGGCGGCCAGCTTCCCGACAGCGGAGAGCAGTTCGTCATTGACCGCCGACACATGGATAACGGGGCGTATGGCGGTGCGCCGTATCGCCTGCCGGAGAAATTCGGACTGGCTGATACCATAGGGCGCAAGCCGCGCAGTGAAGTCGGCGTATTCATCTTCGGACAGCCGGGTTTTCACAACACGGCTGCGGTGGGGCGTGTTGTATCGCTTCGGCATAGGCTATAAACCTCCTTTCACTTATCACAAAAAATAGGCTGGTCTGTTAGGTATTTCCGGGACAGTTCCCGCAAAAAAACGGCCTGCCGGACGGAAATATTTTTGCGGCGCAAGCCGCCATAGCAGGGTTTGGGGAAGGCACTCCCCAACAAGTTTCCCGCGAGGGGCAAAACCGCAGAATTGCGGATTTTGGCACCGTGGTAGAAACTTGCTCTGTAACTGCCGCAGACTGCCCCCGTCTGGTTCTTTCGCACATAGAACGGACAGGACAGGGCTTCCGACCCGCTATGGGCGGCTTTTTCCTTTCCGCTAAAGATACATTTCAAAGGCCGCCAGCTACCCGCTGGACTGGGATTTTTCAAAATTTCTTTTGCCTGAGTAATCCGGGAAACGGGATTTTGGCAACCGGCGGGGCAGAGAATTTTTCCTTTCACTCCCAACACCACCGCGTTTTGAAATTTGCCAAACGGGGCAGACAGCTTTTTTCCGGCTTCATCTACCTACTACGGGTGATTTTCGATTTTGCCAAATGGACAACAAAAAAAGCAGCAAATCTTTTCAGACTTACTGCTTTCGCTGGCCGCGCCGGTGGGCGGCTGGTATTCAGTTTTGAAAGTTCGGTTCAAGCTGGCCCGACAAATTACGGTTTTATCGCTTAGGCTTTGTAATGTTTTTAAGATATGATCTCACAAGGTAATTTCTTTCTTTAATTTCTTATATGAAGGTTTACTGGAGAAGAAATTCCTTCTGCGTTCAATCATATTGCACACCATTTTATATGCTGTTTCTTCGGATTCCAGTTCAGGACAAAGATGTTCAATACAATGATTGTACAATTCTTCATGCCATTCGATATACAGATCTCCTACATAAAAGGAGTCCTTGAGTATCTTTAAAAAACGATTAAAGTATTCTTTTCCTTCTTCAAAATCTCTTTTCAGAAAGCAAAGCATCGCCAATTCATATACTTCCCAAAAAACCCGATTTTCCGGTATGCTATTTAACTGACTTTTCATTTGTTCTTTTGCATAATCCATATTACGGAAAAGGCGGTACTCCCTCACTTTTTCCATAGCAGCCTCTGCAAAATCTTCCATCTTTTTCTCATAGGCAGCGTCATTGCCTCTATACGAAGCATATCCCGCTTTATCTACACGATAACCGATATTAAACGCCAGCGTTTCGTTTAAGCCTTTACTGGCTTCCCATAAGAAACTGATTCCGACATTCAGATATGAACCTCTGTCATATGCACTAGGCTGAAATTCTACCTGTATTACAAAATACCCATTATCATCAATCCACCTTCGTGAAGATCCCACTCTGAAAAGTCCTTCAGGGGCGAGTATTTTCTTAGCTGCTGCATTTATTATTTTATTATGCTGTTCTACCATCTTTCTCTCCCGTAATAATTCCCTCAAAAGTGGCAATTATATATAAGTTCCTTATCAAAATCCATTTAATTTGACCTCACCAATTTCAATTTGTCGTTTCATATATTCTCCCGTTTTACGGCGGATAACGTTTTCCATTCCCTGCAAGAAACCAAATTAGTTTACATTCCTTTGTGCCGTTTATAGAGCAGCAGCCCATTGACCGCAAGCCATACCAGCAGATAGGCCGCAGACACTCCGGCAATCGTCCAGTAGGTGCGCTTCTGTCGGGCTTCGTAGGTCTGCGCTGTTTCGTCTGCGTCGATGGTAATATAGTCGTCCTCGCCGGATATAGACAACACCCGCCGTTCTATCGGGTCGCCTGTTTTCAAAATATTCTGTGCGGTGCTTTCTACGGAGCCGGACTCATACTCGTATTGATAGCCGCTCCCGTCCTCTGACCGATAGCGCACGATGTAGACGGTCGTGGTGGGGTGGTTGCGCTTCTGCCGCCCGGTAGCGTGGTTCTCTCTCTGTACGGGATAAACTTCCTCCGGCACAAAAATGTGAACACCCATGTCCTCATAAGCTGACGCAGGCCGGATAGAGGACAGGTTCCGCAAGCTGAAATAAAGGCATAGCGCCGCCCCGATCAACAGCATGATCCCAACAGTAAAAGCGATAGGTTTTAGTTTTGCCATGCGCTTACCTCCGTTTCTTTTTCACTGATAAATCTTGAATTAGTGGAAGTACCCTTCAAGAACAATTCGAATAGGTTCTCTTATGTCAATATTATTTGTTCCGTACTGCTTTTCTTCAAAATAATGGACTTTATTTGATACACCCCAAAAATCTTGATCAAGCCATTCTTTCTTATCTGCACCATATTCGATAAGTAAATCAAGAATCTCTAATAATCTCTTTTGGGTTATTTCTTGTATATCTGGATACGCACTTTTGCGGCTTAAAATAAAATCTGCTTGGTTTACGGCCATACCGATTGGAAGTATTTCTGATGATGTTTTCCGATTAGGATTAGCTCCATATTCAAGCAATATTTTAATCAAATTCACATACTTTTCAGACTGCATGTATTGCTTATAACACAATGCAGAAAATGCGCCTATGATAGCATCGTGTAGGACAGGCATACAAACGCTATGAGGTGGAACAACTTCAGGGTTCTCCATGAAATCTGGGTCAGCCCCATTCTCAAGTAAAAACTCAATAATTTCGAATTCTCCACACTTAATTGCTACTTGTAGCGGTGATTGTCCAATATCTTTTTTGGGTGCTTTTCCAGTGTAGACCTCATTTACGGCTTTAATATTTTTTGATATTGTTGCCCGCACTGCGTTAAAATCGCTATGCCTTATATCCTTAAATAATTTATTCATTTTAATCTTCACCAATTCCCGTTTATTGCTTGTTATTTTATTTCATTTTAGCACTCTGAAAATAATATTTCTACCAGTCAATTATGAAATATTTTACGGAATAATGGGGTGGCTATCTGCTCTCTTGTTTGTGCTACTTTACGACACATGAGCATTCGCACCGGGGTTGTCGTTGCCGTAACCTTCCAGCAGGTTGATGACACCCCAGATGCCGAGACCAGCGCCCAGAGCGATAACGAGGGTCTGAAGAACGGTGATAGCCTGATTGAAAAATGCCATAAATTATAGTTAGCCGGAATCATTTGAAAAGTTTGATTTAGTCATTCATAGGCATACAAAAGCCGGAACAATCGGCACCCGGTTTCCGGGGCCTGATTCCGGCTGTCCTCCTTTTTTCATTATTTTTTGGTGATTGTCCGCTTTGTACGCCGATGGCCCCATCCGGGGCGGTTGAGGCGGGTAGATAAGATCACTCCTATTACAATAAATTTGGACAGGAAAGCCGGACAGCCAGTCCGGCTTTCCCTCCATCTCGTGCCTAAGCTACAATGAGAGGAGCAACTGGCTGACCAATCACTCCTTGGGCTTGTATGTCCGTGTGAAAGACTGTTAGCCATCCTCTCGTTGCAGCGTTCGATTTAAGCAGGTTGAACCACCGGATGTCGGAGAGTTCGTGTCACACAATAGATTGAATCGGCAGCGAGAAAAGATGGATTCCGGTTGCAGATTCTTTGTATTGGAGGAATGTGAATGAACTGCGTTGGCATCGATGTTTCCAAGGGTAAGAGCATGATTGCAGTCATGCGGCCCTTCGGAGAGGTAGTGGTTTCACCCTTTGAAGTACGTCACACCGCCAATGAACTGAGCGAGCTGGCAGGACTGCTCAAAAGCCTGGACGGCGAGACCCGTGTGGTGATGGAATCCACGGGTAATTACCATGCTCCGGTGGCCTGGCTGCTCCACGACGCGGGCCTTTATGTCTCGGTAGTCAATGCAATGCTGGTGCATGACTACGGAAACAACAGTTTAAGACGGGCCAAAACCGACAAAAAGGATGCCGTAAAGCTGGCCAACTACGGTCTTGACCACTGGCTCACATTGCCGAGATATATCCCGGAGGAGGATACCCGACTCATGCTGAAAATCTGCTACCGGCAGTACCAACAGTATTCCAAAGTTCAGACCATGCTGAAGAATAACCTGATCTCCCTGCTGGACACCACCTTCCCAGACGCAAATCGCTTGTTTACCAGTCCGCCCCGCGCCGATGGCAGCGAGAAGTGGGTGGACTTTGTCGCTACTTTTTGGCATTGCGAGTGCGTTTGTGGCCGGTCTGAGAAGGCCTTTACTACCCAATACCAGAAGTGGTGCAGAAAGCACGGCTACAATTTCAGCGAGGATAAGGCGCTGGATATTTATGCCTCTGCTTGCAGACACTTCGGTGTCATACCGAAAACGGATACGGCAAAACTTTTGGTAGAACAGGCCATTTCTCAACTCCAGACAACTTCTTCCGCGTTAGCTGCTCTCAAACAGGAGATGCAATCCCTGGCAGCTTCTCTGCCGGAGTATCCTGTAGTGATGGGGATGTTTGGTGTTGGCCCAACCCTCGGCCCTCAACTCCTGGCTGAAATTGGCGATGTACGCCGTTTTCATTCCAAAAAAGCGTTGGTTGCCTTTGCGGGTATTGACGCCCCGCCCTACCAATCCGGTCAAATAGATGTCCGTAGCCGTAGCATTTCCAAGCGAGGATCTGCCTCACTGCGCAGGACGCTCTTTCTGGTGATGAGCGTCATCCTGCAATGTGCTCCAATAGACGAGCCGGTGTACCAGTTCATGGACAAGAAACGCTCTGAAGGCAAGCCATATCGTGTCTACATGATGGCCTCTGCCAACAAGTTCCTGCGCATCTACTACGCTTCTGTGAAAGCCTACTTGGAATCCCTGGAGCACGACTGATTTTTACACTCTATACCATCTGGCTGGCCGCCGTTTTAATTTTGAGATGCTCAGCGGCTTGATTTTGTATTGCATTTTTTCGCCTCCCTAAAAATCTGAAATTTCTACTTGACTTTTATTAGCAGGTCTTTCACAGCGGAACAGATTTACACGCCCTCTGCGTCTACTTCATACACATCGTAGACCTCGTTGGGCTTGAGCTTGAGCCGGGTGGACAGGAACGCCTCGATGTCAAAGGCGTTCTTGGGGTCCGCGTCGGCGGTGTACGGGTAATTGGGGTGCTTGGTGATGTCGTACTTGTCCGAGAGGAAAGGCCGCACACCGCGCAGCTGGAGGATACACTTGCCGCCGTCCATGACGGCCAGTTCATCCTGGCTCATAAGCTCTTTGCCGAGCTTTTGGTAGTTAAGAGAATGGGATGTCTCGCGGCCCCGGCTCTCGCCGGTGTTGTAGGTGTCGATGGTCTCCTTGCCCAGCACGGCGGCCAGCTCCTTGAGGGTTGTCGGCTCTTTGCCGCCCAGGAAGATGGAGGTATCCATGTTGCCGATGATGGTATCGGCGTTGTCCTTGTAGATAGCTTTGAGCTGGGACTGTGCTTGCAGCACCAGGCAGGCGGAAATCTCACGGCTTCGGATGGTGGCAACCAGCTTTTCCAGCCGAGGGATCTGTCCAATATTGGCGGCCTCGTCAATGAGGCACCGCACATGGACCGGCAGCCGCCCGCCGTACACATCGTCCGCTTTTTCGCAGAGCAGATTGAACAGCTGGGTGTAGCACATGGAGATCAGGAAGTTAAAGCTATCGTCCGTGTCGCTCATAATCAAGAACAAGGCGGTTTTCCGGTCTCCCAGGGTATCCAGCTCCAGCTCGTCGTAGGCCGTGACCTCCCGCAGCTCCGCGATGTCGAACACGGCAAGGCGCGCACCGCAGGAAATCAGGATGGATTTTGCGGTTTTGCCCGCAGCCAGCTTGTACTTTTTGTACTGACGGACGGCGAAGTGGTTGGGCTTCTCTGCCTCCAGCGCGTCAAACATCAGGTCCACGGGGTTCTTGAACTCCTCGTCATCCTCCCGGACCTCCATCGCGTTGATGAACTCGATGAGGGTGGAGAAATTCTGTTCCTCCACCGGGGCCTCGTAGTGGATATACCCAATGAGGGCGCAGTACAAAAGCGTCTCGGCCTTAACCCAAAAATCGTCCCCGGCCTTGCCCTCGCCCTTGGTGTTGGCGATCAGCGTCGTGACCAGTTTCAAGATGTCCTTTTCGGAGTGGATGTAGGCAAAGGGATTATAGTGCATGGACTTCTTGAAGTTGATGGTATTGAGGACTTTGATCCGATAAGGCTCATAGATGTCCTTGCCGTGCTTATCCTTCATGGGCTTGCCGTCCTTGCCCAGCTTGGGTGTGCCGCGCTGAAGCATTTTGCCGCACTCCACCAGGATGGTGCCTTTTGGGTCTGTCACCACATAGGAGCTGTGCATCTGCATCAGGTTCGGTTTCAGCCAGAAGCGGGTCTTGCCGGAACCGGAGCCACCGATCACCAGCACATTTTTGTTTCTGGCGGTCTTGGGGTCCTTGGGGCGGCTGTTCATGGTCAGGCTCTCGGTTTTAGTCAGAATCACATTGTTCTGGAACACCGGGTCGATGTAGGGTGCGATGTCCTCATGGGTGCCCCAGCGGGCGCTGCCATACTCCATACCGTGCCGGTACTTCTTGGCGTTCTTGCTTTTGAGATACACGGCCAATCGCAGGCCAGCGCCGCAGCACAGCCCCACCAGCAGGTCCAAAGGGTGCAGGCTGGGCCACCAGCTGGCCAGCGCCACCGGCAGCGTGGAGAAGAACGAAAGCATTTTTGCCGAAGCGTCCGCACCCACGGCCATCCGCCATCCTTCACCGAAGTTGGTTGCGAACAGCCCCATCAGGATATAGGGCATATTCAGCAAAAGGAGCTTTTTGATGTCAAGTTGCTTTTTCATCTTCATCGTTCCAGCTCCTTCCGCTTGTTCCGGTCCACAACGGCGTGTTTCACCAGCTCTTTGAACTGGCTCAGCTTTGCCAGCACGGACGGACGCTCTGTTTTCTGCGCCTTTCTGACCTTCTTGCCGGTGTACTCGGTAAAGGCAGCGGTCAGGGCATCCGCATCGCGGCCTTTGAAAAAGATCAGGTACTTGGGCGGGGAGCTGCTGCGGTCCTTCTTCACCGCATAGTCAACGCCGTATTTCCGGGCGATCTTTTCAAACTCCTTGATGGAGGGGTCGGTGATCTCGATGTTGGAAACGCCCTGATTCTGGCCGATCAGCTGCTTCACCGTCTGTTTGCCGTGGGGAATCACGGGGGTATCCCGGCTTTTCTGCTTTTGCAGCTTCTTTTCCTTGCGGTGGGCAAGGTACTTGGTGATGGCGGCCTTAAACAGCCGCCCGGTAAACTTTGTTCCGCTGACTACCAGCGTCAAAGTCCTGTTTTCCACTTCCTCCTGCATAGGTCATCGCCTCCTTTCCACGGATTTTGCAGGGGTGGCGCTTGATACTAAGGCGGGACCACCAGCCGCCGCAGCAGGTATTTCATCATGGCAGGCTCCTTTCAACGCAGCTGATCGGAGCGGTCATAGTACAGATGTCCCTGGCGCACCTTGGCATGGCTGAGAATCTTGATGTGGCCCTTTTCCTGGTTCTCCAGGCTTTTCTGGTATCCGGCCTCCGTCAGAAACAGGCGGGTCCGTTCGCCTTTCCAGCCCACCGGCGAATCGTGGGTCAGCACATCGAAGATAATCATGTGCCGGGTGTCCTCGGCAAACCGCTCCAAATCCATGTACTCATGGCCGTGGTAGTTCTGCGCCCCGGCCTTGAGCCGCATTTCCTCCATCAGCTGGCCCACGGTCTTACGCTCAGGCATGGCGCGCACCTCCTTTCCCGCGTCCCTGGCCTTTCACAGTCAGGATACCGTCCAGGGTGGTAGCGGTGATCCGCAGGCGCTCAGCGGTGGCGATGTCATTCTTCACGGTCTCGTCGATGCCGTGGCCGCAGACCACCAGCACATGGGACCGGCGCAGATAGTCTCGCACCATATCCAGCCCGTCCTTGTGTTCCTGGGGAATCTCGTCCTTGAGGAAGGTGGACAAGAACAGAACCGGGCAGATGGGCGAATACCCGGCGTCGTACACCTGGCGGCAGTAGGTGGCAGCGTTCTCGGCGTTCTCATACTGGTTGTTGCTCCAGGGAGCCGTAATGTAGGCAAGAGGTCGTTTCATGGCAAAATCCTTTCTCCCGGTATTGCCGGGCAACAGAAAAGCGGCTGTTTACCAGCCGCCTGTGTTCATATCGTGATTGACTTGTACGGTGTAGTGATTGCTGATCGTGGTGGGCGCGTTGAACAGCACTGCAAGCAAATACTGTTTCATATTGCGGACCTCCGTGGTGTTTTTCTGCATACCGTCCATGACAAATCGGATATGCTCGCTATCCAGCTTCAAGAACCGGGAGCGCACGACTTCATGGGGAAAGTCGCTGCCAGCGATCCGAGTGGTTTTACGTTTGGCACAAACGGTCTCCACCATCAGCTCCACAATCTCGTCCAGGTCCTCACGGTAGGTCGAAAACTCTCTGCACAGATAGTCATACTCGATGTTCTCCAGAATCAATTCCCGATAATTTTCTATCTCTGAGACAGACATCGCATCCCTTCCTTTCCGTTCCGGCAGCTGTGCTGCCGCTGTTTCCCGGAAGGGAATGGAATCGGTACTTGCTCCATGAGTATTTTGTTTTTGAGTATTTGGTTTCTCTATATTTAATTCTGCGGGCTTTTCCGTATCCGGTTTATCCAGATACGGGTTTTCCGTATCTGGTGAAGCCGTATCTGGTACAGCCGTATCCGGCCTTGGCGTTTCTGGCTGCCTGGGCTGGGGTTTCTCATAAATCACATACTCGGTGTCGCTGATCCGGCCTTGTTGGTCCCGCAGCTGGTTCCGCACGATGTAACCGGCGGTTTCCAACTCCCGCAGCGCACTGCCGATGGCATCAACGCCCTCCTTGCAGATTTTCGCAAGTCCACGGGTAGTATAGTTCCAGTCATCAGGCAGGGATAACATCATGGAAAGAAGCCCCTTTGCCTTGAGGGATAGTTCGTGGTTCCGCAGGTGATGATTGCTCATCACGGTATAATCTTTGGTCCGTTCAATGCGAAAAACGGCCATTGACTTCACTCCTTTCTAATTTTAGGGCATGAAAAAAGCCACAATCCTTCGTGAAAAAGACTGTGGCTTTCAGCTGTTTTTGTTGTTCTGCCAGGGCCGGTAAGGACGCTTGTACTTCGGCGGATGACTGAACATCGGCTCATGCTCCGAAAACGGGAGGGTCTGCAAAACCCGGTCAATGTCGGTGGATTCCATATCATACTGGGACTGGCAACTTTCCCGGATGGCATCTTTGATGCTCTGGACAGTACACATATTCATTCCTTTCCTTTCGTAGTGATAATGAGTTTACGGGTGGCGGCGGCGCTTGTCCGGTTTGAAGTCGAGCACATGGCCCTCGATCACACGGGCATACCGCTTGATTTTGATTTCCCGACGCTTCTGGCTTACGAGGGCGGCCTGATACCCGTCCTCCGTAAGAAACAGCCGCATATCATCGCCGGGGCAGCCGTAGGAACAAGGGCGCTGAACGGAAAACTCGATCATCCAGCGGGTGCTGTCCTGAAAACGCTCTACGGCCAAGATATTGTGTCCTTTCAGCTCACGGGCTGAAATATCCCTCATAGGCGGCTCCTTTCATCGTTCCTGGTCTCTCTGGCGCTTCTTCTGCCACGCCTCCAGCAGTTTGATAATGGTTTCCTGCATCCGCTGGGGCGTATAGCTTTTGGGGAAATACTTCCGCAGGGTGTCGGAGGTGAAAGTCACTTTGTCGAGATCACTTTTCTTTTCCTCACCCATGATGACGCGCATCATATCGAGGGTCAGATGTCCCTCCTGGCTGTATTTCTTGAGTCGCTGAGCCTGGGAGAGAGAGGGGGTAGCCTGTTCGCTGTCCATCGCGTCCAGCAAATCCCGCTGTTCTTCTTTTTTGAGAAAGGACAGCTCATAAGCCGGATTGAGGGCGATTTTCTTTTCATCGACCATATCCAGCAGTTCGGGAATCAGCTCCGTCAGGCGGATATAGCGCTGCACCTGGTTCCTACTCGAACCAGCCTGCTGCGCCAACAATTCATCTGCACGCAACTTCGTCCCAAGTTGGGACGAAGTTAAGTCCCCCCGTGCGCCTTGGTGTTTCATAGCCTCCAGCTTCATCTTGTAAGCAAAGGCCCTTTCGCTGGGGAGCAGGCTTTCACGTTGTAAGTTGCTGTCCACCATGATGATAGTGGCAGCATCATCGTCCAGGTCTCGGACAATGACAGGCATGGTTTCTTTCTCGGCCAGCTCACTGGCCCGGTGCCGCCTGTGACCGGCAACCAGCTCATAGCCGCCCTCCGGGTCCGGGCGGGCGATCGCCGGAACCAGAACACCATACTGCCGAACGCTGTCGGCGGTCTCCATCATGGCCTCGTCATCCTTGACTTTGAAGGGATGCCCCTTAAATGGGTGCAGCTCAGACAGCGGAATTTCCTGTATCTTCTCCAGCTTGGCATCCTGGCGGCTTTCCTCGGTGGAAAACAAATCATCGTATGGAGCCAGCTCTACTTTTTTCGCGCTGCTTTTCAAGTTTTATCACCTCCTTGGTCAGATTCTTATAGCCCTCGGCCACCTTGCCATTAGGGTCATGGGCAAAAATGCTTTTGCCCTCGGCGCTGATCTCCTTTGCCCGGACAGAATGGGGAATCTCGGTGCCGAACACCTTGATTTTGCTGCCATAGGTCTCCCGCAGCAGGGCGGCAATCTCCTTGGCGAAGTTGGTGCGGTTGTCCACCATCGTCAGCAATATGCCGTCGATCTGGAGCTTGGGGTTGATCTGCCGCTTCACCTTGTTTACGGTCTGGAGCAGCTGTTCCAGGCCCTTGGCGGGCAGGTACTCCGCCTGAACGGGGATTATGACCCTGTTGGCGGCGGCCAGGGCGTTGACCGTGAGCATACCCAGGGATGGCTGGCAGTCAATCAGGATATGGGAATACTGTCCCTTGAGCGTGTCCAGATACTGCCGCAGGATGGTCTCTCGGCTCATGGCGTTCACCAGGGAGACCTCCATGCCGGAGAGCTGGATGTCTGCGGGCATCAGGTCAACGCCCTCCGGGTGGTGCAGGATACCCTCGCCGGGGCGCAGCGGCTCGTCCATCAGGATACGGCCCATCGCGTCGGACAGGGTAAAGGGCAGCTTGTCCGGCTGGGGGTGGCCCAGGCTGATGGTCAGGCTGCCTTGCGGGTCCCCGTCGATCAGCAGCACTTTCTTTCCGGCCTGCGCCAGCCCAATCCCCAGGTTCACGCAGGTGGTTGTCTTGCCAACGCCGCCTTTCTGGTTGGCGATGGCGATGATTTGCGTGTTCAATGACTTCACCTCATTTCTGAATTGTTCTATGGCTTCTGGAAATAGAAAAAGCCGCCACTTCAAAAATTGAAAGTGACGGCCTTTTCTTATCCCGGAATGAAATTCCCCGGAAACGCAAAAAGCGCCCAGTAGAAAATACTGAGCGCTTGGCGATTAGATTTATTCTCTTTTGTTCAAATTAGGTCAAATTCAGACAAACCGTTTTCACGAAAAAGGTCTCTTGGAGATGTATAAATAAACATCCCCTTGGCATCCCAAAATCGCGTCTCGGTTGTCCTATTTTTTAACCCATAAGCCCTCTTTTTGGGGTGGTTGTCCACCATTTAACCCATAGAAAACGGGTTAAAAGAGGCTTCGTTCTGTCAAATTGCGTCAAACCATTTGAAAAGGAAAAACCCCGGAAACCGCGTAGTTCCGGGGTTTTTGACCACTTTTGATAAAGTTTAGCGCTTGCTGAACTGCGGAGCGCGACGGGCAGCCTTGAGGCCGTACTTCTTTCTCTCTTTCATTCTCGGATCTCTGGTTAAGAAACCAGCTTTCTTGAGAACCGGTCTGTAGTCAGCGTCTGCCTGCAGCAGAGCTCTGGAAATACCGTGACGGATCGCACCAGCCTGGCCGGTGAAACCACCACCGCGTACGTTTACCAGAACGTCGAACTTGTCAACGGTCTCCGTAGCCACCAGGGGCTGACGAACAACCAGCTTTAAGGTCTCCAGTCCAAGATACTCATCAATATCTCTCTTGTTGATGGTGATCTTGCCGGTACCGGGTACCAGGTATACTCTAGCGATAGATTTTTTTCTTCTTCCAGTTCCATAGAATTTTGCGTTAGCCATTACGATTTCCTCCTTTCAAGACCTCAATTAAAATGTTAAAACTTCCGGTTTCTGCGCTGCGTGCTCATGCTCCGGTCCTGCGTAAACGTGAAGTTTTCCCATCATGCTTCTTCCTAAAGGTCCCTTCGGAAGCATTCCCTTAACTGCTAACTCGATTACCTTCTCCGGCTTTTTGGCCATCATCTCTCTGAGAGTGGTCTCTTTCATGCCGCCTACGTAATCAGAATGTCTGTAGTAGATCTTCTGATCCAGTTTCTTTCCAGTAACCTGGATCTTGTCAGCGTTTACTACGATCACGTAGTCGCCGCAATCCATGTGGGGCGTGAAGATCGGCTTATTCTTACCTCTTAAAACTGCGGCAACCTCGGAAGCTAAACGTCCCAGGGTGCATCCTGCAGCATCAACTACATACCATTTTCTATCAATCGTCGCTGGACTAGCCATAAAGCTTTTCATTGGTCATCCTCCTGTTATATTCCAATGTGATTAACTGTTTTACTTATATCAAAATGCTTATTCCGGGGCAGGGCTAAGCATTTTTTTCATAATGTCACATTTACGTATTATATAATATCCCCCCGGCGCTGTCAAGCTGTTTTTCCTCAAAAATACGGGAAAATGCAAGAAAAATCAAGGGTTTCCGGCACTTGAGAACGTGTCCCGTGCCACGAGCCGCCAGGGCGCATTGTCCGGGCCTTCCGCCGTCTCCAAAACGTAGCGGCCGTAGCTCTGTCCCGCCGCCAGCCATCCCTGCCGGTCTGCCACAAAAACGCGGGCCGCGCCGTTTCGCGACGCCTGGTGGATCACCCTGCTGAGCAGGGAGTATAAATATTCCTCCCGGCACCTCTCCACCGTCAAATAGGCGTTTCCAAGCTCTGCCGCCTGGCTCTGGTCCAGCACGTACTCCCAGTCCTCGTTGCTGCCGCGAATCTCCGGCCGCAGTTCCTTCTCATACTCCATGCCCACCAGGGTCAGCCCCTTAGCCGGCGCCGTAGGCCCGGCTGCCTGCCGGTCTCTGGCCGCCAGAATCGCCGGCATCTCCTCCGGGGCGCACATCCCCATTCCTACCTTCATCAGTGTCCCGGCGATGATCCGCACCATATTGTAGAGAAAACCGCTCCCGCTGATCCGGATGGTGATCACATCGTCCGGCGTCCGGTCCACCGTCAGGCTGTAAACCGTCCGCACCGTGTCCTCGTCCTGCTTTCTCAGCGTGCAAAAGCTGCGAAAATCATGTTCGCCCACCAGGTAGGCCGCCGCCTCCCGCATTTTCCCCTCATCCAGCTCAAAGTAGCAGAAATGCGTGTAAAGCCGCAGGGTGGGCACGTTGATTTTCCGGTTTAAAATGCGGTATTCATATGTTTTCACACAGTTTTGTTTCCGCGGATGCCAGCGGGCCGGCACCTCCTCCGAGGACTGGACTCTCACGTCCTCCGGCAGGCGCTGGTTTAAGGCAAAGCAGATCTTGTCCGCCGGCATCCTGTTTTCCGTGTCAAATACCGCCACATTTCCCAGGGAGTGAACGCCGGAGTCCGTGCGGCTGGCTCCGATCACCGCCACCGGCTCCTTCAAAAGCTCCGTGAGCGCTTTATTTAAAACCTCCTCGATGGTCACCCCGTTTGGCTGGAGCTGCCAGCCGCAGTAATTGGTGCCGTCGTAGGCCACCGTCAGTTTCACCCGCTTCATCTCACAAACCTCGTTCCGATCACAGCCGCCAGATAGATCACCAGCACCAGCTGGGCGATCCGGTCCCGTTTTTCATAGTGCAGAGGTTTCATCTTCGTTCTGCCTTCCCCGCCGCGGTAGCATCTGGCCTCCATGGCCATGGCCAGATCCGTGGCCCTACGGAAGGCGGAAATGAACAGAGGCACCAAGAGCGGCACCATGCTTTTCGCCCTCTGAATCAGGTTGCCGGACTCAAAATCGGCGCCTCTGGCCATCTGGGCCTTCATGATTTTATCCGCCTCCTCGATGAGAATGGGGATAAACCGCAGGGCAATGGACATCATCATAGCCACCTCGTGCACCGGCACCCCGACCTTATTTAAAAAGCCCAGGCCCTTTTCCAGGCCGTCCGTCAGCTCGTTGGGGGTGGTGGTCAGGGTCATCACAGAAGACCCAAGCACCAGAAAAATCAGCCGCAGCGCCATAAAGGCCGCCGTTCTCACGCCTTCCAGAGTGATCTTTAAAAAGCCCAGCCGGACAAGCACCTCTCCGTCGGTGAGAAACAGGTTAAAGCTGACGCTGATCAGCAGCAGTACCAGGATCGCCTTTAAGCCCCGCACCATAAATTTAAACGGCACCTTCGACAGCCGGATCACCGCCGCCAGAAACAGAACTGACACGCCATAGCCGAAAAAGCTGTCCGCGCAGAACAGGGAAATGATAAACAGCAGCGTTCCCATCAGCTTTGTCCGCGGATCCATGCGGTGCAGCACGGAATCCACCGGGTAATATTGTCCCAATGTAATTTCTCTTAACATCCTGTTTTCCCGTCCTTCCCGTTCTCCATCCCCACCATGCGCAGGATGGCGTCCCTGGCCTCCTCCACGGTGATCAGGCCGTCGTCAATGGGGATTCCTTCCTTTCGCAGCGCCTGCACCACGTAGGTCACCTGGGGGGCCGCCAGGCCGATGGCCTCCAGCTCCTTATAGTGGCGGAACACATTTCTGGGGGTGTCGTCAAACACCTTTTCCCCGTGGTTCATCACAATCAGCCGGTCCGCGTACCGGGCGATGTCCTCCATGCTGTGGGACACCAGGACTATGGTCATTCCCTTTTCCCGGTGAAGGGTCTCAATCTCCCCCAGGATCTCATCCCGGCCCTTGGGATCCAGACCGGCGGTAGGCTCGTCTAAAATCAGCACCTCCGGGTGCATGGCCAGCACGCCGGCGATGGCCACCCGCCGTTTCTGGCCGCCGGAAAGCTCAAAGGGGGACTGCCTGTAAAAGCTCTCGTCCAGTCCCACCAGAGAGAGGGCCTCTTTTGCCCGCTCCTCCACTTCCTCCTTCGGGAGCCCCTGGTTCTTCGGCCCGAAACACACATCGGAAAACACATCCACCTCAAACAGCTGATGCTCCGGATACTGGAACACCAGTCCCACCTTGCTGCGGAGCGCCTTCAAATCATAGCCGGGAGCGTAAATATTTTCCCCGTTATAGTAAAGCTCTCCTCTGGTGGCCTTCAAAAGTCCGTTCAAATGCTGGATCAGCGTGGATTTTCCCGAACCGGTATGGCCAATCAGGCCGATAAACTGGCCGTCCTCAATCTCAAAATTCACATCCTTCAGCGCGTACTGCTCAAACGCCGTCCCTTCCCCGTATACATGGGTCAGATTTACCGCTTTTATCGACATATGCTATGCTCCTTCATGTAAGGGACCAGCTGGGAAAGCAGCTCGTCCATGGTCAGCACTCCTCTGGAAATGGGAAGACCTGCCTCCGCCAGCTCGTCCGCCAGCTCCGTCACCTGAGGGACGTCCAGGCGGAAATGTTTTAATTCCCGCACTCTGGAGAAAATTTCCCGCGGCGTGCCGTCCATCACCATTTTTCCACCGTCCATCACGATCACCCGGTCAGCGTCCACCACTTCCTCCATGTAGTGGGTAATGAGCAGAACGGTGATCTTCTCCCTCCGGTTTAACTCGTGAACGGTGCGGATCACCTCCCGCCGGCCGTTGGGATCCAGCATGGCCGTAGGCTCGTCCAAAATAATGCACTGCGGTTTCATGGCCATTACACCGGCAATGGCCACCCGCTGTTTCTGGCCTCCGGAGAGCTTATTGGGCGACTTTAAACGGTAGGCTGTCATTCCCACTGCCTCCAGGCTCTCGTCCACCCGTTTCCAGATCTCCTCCGTGGGCACGCCCAGATTTTCCGGGCCAAATCCCACATCCTCCTCCACGATATTTCCGATGATCTGGTTGTCGGGATTCTGAAATACCATCCCCGCCGTCTTGCGGATGTCCCAAATGTGGCCCTCATCCCGCGTATCCATGCCAGAAATGAGCACCGTTCCCTCTGTGGGCACCAGGATGCCGTTCACCTGCTTGGCGAAGGTGGATTTTCCGGAGCCGTTGTGCCCTAAAATAGCCACAAAGCTCCCTTCCTCAATATCCAGGGAGAGCCCGTCAATGGCCCGGTCCACTCCCTCTATCTGTTCATCCTCGTCCCGTCTGATATAGTCAAAAATCAGATTGACCGCTTTTATGATTCCCATATTGAGCCTTTCTTCTATATTATAGATGCTGAGGCCCCAGAGCCAAAAAGCCCTACGCACACAAGCCTGCCTCTGCGTTCGCCTTTTGCCCCCGGTGTCTGTTATATAGATCCATTTCGTCGGTTTTTAGTTTAGTTTAAATCCCCCCAGCCGTCAAGTGGGAATTGCGCAAACGGCCGCTGCCTCCGCCGTTCCTCCGCGCAAAAAGGCCGCCGGGCCGGAAAATCACTCTCCCGTCCCAGCGGCCCTGTGACCGCGTGATCTATTTCTTCCATTTACCGTCCGCGTCCAGCTCAAACACGCCGATGGTGGTGCTGTACGCCTTTTCCCCTGTACCCGGGTGGAAATAGTAGTAGTCCTCTCCGATCTTTACCCAGCCCTCTACCATGGCGCCGGAGGCATCCAGGTAGTATTGCTTCCCGTTGACCGTCAGCCAGCCGGTGACCATGGCGCCGCCCGGCAGCTCCGGGAACATTCCCGTATTCAGGAAATACCACTTGTTATTGATATAATTCCAGCCGGTGGCCAGAGATCCCTGGGGGCCTCCCGTGTACGGTTTCAGATAGTACCATCTGCCGTCCAGATACTGCCAGCCGGTGAGCATATATCCGTTGGAATCAAACCAGTACCAGTAGTCCTGGATGGTCAGCCAGCCGTTTTTGTGGTAGCTCCCGTCCGGATAGCGGAAATACCAGCTGTTCCCGTCCTGGATCCAGCCCACCTGGTTGGCTGTGACACCGCCGCCGGAGGTGCCTGGAGAACCTCCTGGCTTGTTGTCATCCTCCTGGCCTCTGCCATCGGAAACGTGATCCTCGCTGATGTACATTTCCTCAGACTCGGTCCACTCGCTCTTTTTGCCGTATTTTTTCTCGTCTGCCGTGTATGGCACCGTGCGCACCTTAAAATAGTACGCCCCCTCCTTCGTCATGTAGGGGTAGAAATTGTAGGAGGTTCCCTTGTACTCGTTTAACCGTTTCACCTCGCTGCTGCCCCGGTAGAGCACGACCTCATAGGCCCCGCTGCTGGCCTCCTCGCTCTTTTTCCATCTGGCCTTTCCGTACCCGGAATCCGCCCAATAGGCGTCCTCCGGCGCTCCGTAGGTTCCTTTGATGGGATTGATCCGCAAAGTCACCACCAGGTCGTCTCCGTCTTTGCTGGAGGAAACGTAGCTGCCGCCGCTGATATTGATATTGCTGGAACCATAGCTCCCGCGGAAATAATAGTCTGTATCCGCGTCGCTGCCGGGGCTGATCCACACCTTCATCTTCGGCTCCTCGCCGATGGTCATGTCCTTCGACTCTGATGTGAGCCACTCCGCGTCGGAAATATCATACTTGTCGGTGGTCTCATAGATATAGACCCCGCCGCTCACTTCCCCTTCCTCCGTGCCGATGCTGATCTCTGGAAGGCGGTCGCCCACCTCCAGATCTGTAGCTTTCACCTTTATAGACACACTTTTAATCACACTGGAATCTGCGTATCCCATAACCGGCACAGACACCGTCATCGCCGCGGCCGCCAAAAGCAGCCCTGCGCCCTTCTTCCATCGTTTCATATATCATTCCTCCAATTCATATACACCTTTCTGTCTTTATTATAAGGGACAGAAAAGGAAAACGTCAACTTACAATATTCTGACGATTCTATCCTTTTTCTGTCAGCCGTGTCCGCAGCTGTTTTTTCGTGGGGAACCGGCCTGTGCCAGGGGCTTTTCGCCGTCGGGGACGCGGTTTTCTGCGAATTCAAAAGCGCGCGCGACTGTGTACTCCCGCCGGAAACCTTCATATCATATGCAATGTAGTTTCCTGTTAAATGAAAAAAGCGGAGACCGCCCCACCCGCATTTCCTGCAGGCAGAACGTCTCCGCTCTGAATCATCGCTTGAGCACATTTTACATCGAATTATACTAACTCGATCATAACCTCCATCGCGCCGTCGCCCTTTCTCTGGCCGATCTTCACGATTCTGGTGTAGCCGCCGTTGCGGGAAACGTACTTCGGTGCGATCTCGTCGAACAGCTTTGCTACCAGGTCAACCTTCTTGGTGTTCTTCTTGCGGCTAGCCAGCTCCTTCGGAACCTCGGTCACATCGTAGAGAACCTTTAACATCTGTCTTCTGGCATGAAGTCTGGAAGGATTGTCCTTCTTGATCTCCTTGTCAACCTCGTCGTAAACGGTCACTTTCTTGCCGTCCACTACCTCTTTTACCCTCTTGCCGTTGGCATCCTTGCGGGCTACCTTCGCCTTAACGGTAACGGTCTCGAAGTTGTCCTTCTCCTTGACAGCCAGGGCGATCAGGCCCTCAACCACCTTGCGGATTTCCTTAGCTCTCGCCTCGGTGGTAACGATCTTTCCGTTGTATAACAGAGCCGTCACCTGGTTTCTGATTAACGCTTTTCTCTGACTGGACGTCTTGCCCAGCTTTCTATATCCTGCCATGATTTTATTTCCTCCATTTGTGGAACACACCGTCACGCTTCTTCGGTCTTACTGGCGGTATGCTTTTTGCCCATAAATTAGTTTCCGGCGGAAACCGCTTACTGCTCCTCGCTCGGGTTCAGCTGCAGTCCCAGCTCTTTTAACTTCGCCAGCACTTCCTCTAAGGACTTGCGGCCAAGGTTGCGGACCTTCATCATATCCTCCGGAGTTCTGTTGCACAGCTCCTCCACGGTGTTGATTCCGGCGCGCTTTAAACAGTTGTAGGAACGAACGGATAACTCCAGCTCGTCGATGTTCATTTCCAGAACTTTCTCCTTCTCGTTGTCCTCCTTCTCCACCATAACCTCCGCGGTCTTGGCGTTCTCGGAAAGGTCAATGAAAAGGTTCAAGTGCTCGCTGAGCACCTTCGCGGCCAGGCTCACCGCCTCGTCGGGATCAATGGTGCCGTTGGTGTATACGTCCAATGTCAGCTTGTCATAGTCCGTAATCTGACCAACACGCGTATTTTCAACAGAAAGGTTCACTCTCTCTACAGGGGTGTAGATGGAATCCACAGCGATCACGCCGATGGGGAGATCCTCCTTCTTGTTTTTGTCGGCACTTACGTAGCCGCGGCCCTTGGTGATGGTAAGCTCCATGTAGAACTTGCTGTCTGCGCCGCCGCTTAAAGTAGCGATCACCTGGTCCGGATTCATGATCTCGATGTCGGCATCCGCCTGGATGTCGGCCGCGGTGATCACGCCCTCGCCCTCGAACTCAATGTAAGCGACCTTCGGGTCATTGCTCTCACTGTGGTTCTTGATCGCTAAGCTCTTGATGTTCATGATAATCTCAGTTACATCCTCCTTGACGCCGGGAATGGAACTGAACTCGTGCAAAACGCCGTCGATTTTCACTTGGCTGACTGCGGCACCGGGTAAAGAGGAAAGCATGATTCTTCTTAAAGAGTTTCCCAACGTGGTGCCATAGCCTCTCTCCAGAGGTTCCACCACAAACTTGCCGTATCTCTTGTCTTCTGAGATTTCCGCAATCTCAATGTTTGGTTTTTCAAAATCGAACACTATTTAGCCCCTCCTTCTGGGAATTATATCGAGGGTTTTCTTCGCAAGGGTCCATCCGGACCGCCAGATGGCGGCCAGGATGGTTGTCCCGCTATTATTTAGAATACAACTCGACGATAAGCACTTCGTTTACCGGAACATCAATCTCGTCTCTGGTCGGGTACTCCTTCACAGTCGCGCGAAGGTTCTCCTGATCAGCCTCAAGCCATGCCGGAACCATTCTGCCGGCGGTTACCTCCAGGACATCTTTGTATCTCTGGCAGGATTTGTACTTCTCTTTGATCTCGATCACATCGCCCGGTTTTACCTGGTAGGACGGGATGTTCACGCACTTGCCGTTTACCAGCACGTGCTTGTGATCTACGATCTGTCTGGTCTCTTTTCTGGTGCGGCCAAAGCCAAGACGGAACAGTACGTTGTCCAGTCTGCACTCTAAAAGGATCATCAGGTTCTCACCGCTCTGTCCGCTCATGCGGCAAGCCTTCTTGTAGTAGTTACGGAAGGGCTTTTCCAGAACGCCGTAGATGAATTTTGCTTTCTGCTTCTCTCTTAACTGAAGGCCATACTCGCTTACTTTTCTGTTAGCTCTCTTTAATTCTCTGTTTGATTTCTTGTCAATTCCTAAATAGATCGGATCAAGTCCAAGGGATCTGCATCTTTTAAGAACAGGAACTCTATCAACTGCCATTTTATTTCCTCCTAATTAGACTCTTCTACGTTTCGGCGGACGACATCCGTTATGCGGCACGGGGGTTACGTCCTTAATGCTGGTTACCTCTAATCCGCAAGCCTGCAGAGCGCGGATTGCTGCCTCACGACCGGAACCCGGTCCCTTTACCATAACGTCAACGGATTTCAAACCATGTACAAGAGCTGCCTTAGTAGCAGTTTCTGCCGCCATCTGAGCTGCATATGGAGTAGATTTCCTTGAACCTCTAAATCCCAGACCGCCCGCACTTGCCCAAGATAAGGCATTACCCTGCGTATCCGTCAAAGTAACGATGGTGTTATTGAAGGATGACTGGATGTGCGCCTGTCCGCGTTCAACGTTTTTCTTTACACGCTTTTTGGTCACTTTCTTTGCAGTGGACACTTTTTTAGCCATTTTAAACTAACCTACTTTCTTGAATACTTGAACCCAGTTTCCTGTTTTTAAAACATACAACGTGATTCATTTACTGCTTGTTACTTTCGATTATTTCTTCTTATTTGCTACAGTCTTTCTCGGACCTTTGCGGGTTCTTGCGTTGGTCTTGGTCTTCTGACCACGAACCGGAAGACTTCTTCTGTGACGGATTCCGCGATAGCAGCCGATCTCCTGAAGTCTCTTGATGTTCATAGCGATCTCTCTACGAAGATCACCCTCAACCACCTGAGTCTCAGCGATTACAGCTGAAATCTTCTTTACCTCGTCGTCAGTCAGATCCTTGACGCGGGTATCCGGATTTACGCCAGCCTCTGCAAGAATACGGTTTGCACTTGCACGGCCAATGCCGTAGATGTAAGTCAAGCCGATCTCAACACGTTTTTCCCTTGGTAAATCAACACCTGAAATACGAGCCATTTGTGTAGTACACCTCCATTAATAAATTAGCCTTGTCTTTGTTTGTGCTTCGGGTTTTCACAGATTACTCTGATACTGCCTTTACGCTTGATGATTTTGCATTTTTCGCAAATCGGTTTTACTGATGCTCTAACCTTCACAGCAATTCTCCTTTCCTCAGAACCTCCGGACAAGCCGGATCCTCAGGTATACCCCATGGAATCTATTTCCATTTGGGCAAACTTCACCCAGTATCTCAACAAAGTCGCTAGAGCATTATAGCACTAATTTTCCCATAATGCAAGCGGTTTTTTCAGATTTTCCCGGGCTTTTCCCGATTCCCTTCCCGCGGGGGTTCTCCGGCGCCTGTGCGCGCCGGTTCTTATTTGTCTCTCCAGATGATCCTGCCCTTGGAAAGATCATACGGGGATAACTCGATGGTGACACGGTCGCCGGGAAGGATTCTGATGTAGTTCATGCGCAGCTTTCCGCTGATATGAGCTAACACCTGATGGCCGTTCTCCAGCTCTACCTGGAACATGGCGTTGGGGAGTTTCTCCACAACCGTTCCCTCAATTTCAATTACATCTGCCTTAGACATCCGATTTCCTCCTATTTAAGATGATTTTCTCTCTCGTAAGCCCTGATGATGAGCCTTACGGCCTCATCCGTGGCGGGCATGGCGCCGGCGCGGCGGATAACCTGGATATGCTTCTTGTTCTTTCTCTTTGGCTTTTCCAGGGTTCGTGATGTTCCATCCGCCAGAATAACATATTCTCCGGCCTCTGCCAATATGATAAAGTGATTTCCTCTGTCATGCCCGGCCAGGGATCTGGCCAGATCTCCCACTCTGTACTCCATAGTGCTCACCTACAGACGGAGAGACAGGATTTCCGGCTCGCCCTCGGTGATGAGAACGGTGTTCTCATAGTGGGCGGAAAGAGAGCCGTCCTCCGTTTTTACTGTCCAGTCGTCATCCATCCAGATCACGTCGGGGCGTCCCGCGTTGATCATGGGCTCGATGGCCAGGGTCATGCCCGGCTCCAGCCGGATGCCCTTTCGCTTCTGGGCGAAATTCGGCACCTCCGGATCCTCGTGGAGATGGGTGCCGATGCCGTGGCCTACCAGGTCCCGCACCACCCCATAGCCGAATTTCTCCGCGTACGCCTGGATAGCGGAGGAAATATCATTTAGATGATTGCCAGCTTTTGCAAATTTAATCCCTTCAAAAAAGCACTGTCTCGTGACTTCCATGAGCTTTTCCGCCTCCGGGCTGACCGTCCCCACGGCGTGGGTCCGGGCCGCGTCGGAGTGATAGCCCTTGTAAATCACTCCCGCATCCAGGCTGACGATGTCGCCCTCCTCCAGATGCCGCCTTTTGTTAGGAATGCCGTGAACCACCTCGTCGTTCACGGACACGCAGATGGAGGCGGGATAGCCGTTGTAATTCTTGAAGGAAGGAATGCACCCGAATCCACGGATGATCTTCTCCCCAAGCCGGTCAATGTCCATGGTGGTCATGCCCGGACGGATCGCCGCCGCCAGCTCCTCATGAGTACGGGCGAGGATTTCCCCCGCCTTCCTCATGAGCTCAATTTCTCGTTCCGATTTAATCGTCACTGCCATTCCTTAAGCTCCTAAAATAGCTACGATGTCGTCAAATACCTTGTCCATGTCCTGGGTTCCGTCCACCTCGGCCAGCACACCCGCCTTCTTGTAATAATCAATCAGCGGCTGCGTCTGCTCGTGGTAAACAGCCAGTCTGTTCTGTACGGTCTCCGGCTTGTCGTCGTCCCTTAAGATCAGCTTGTCGCCGCAGGCGTCACATACGCCCTCCTGTTTCGGAGGATTGAACTCGATGTGATAGGTGGCGCCGCAGTTTACGCAGGCCCGTCTGCCGCCCATTCTGGATACGATGGCGGAATCGGGAACGTCCACATTCACCGCGTAGTCGATGGCCTCTCCCATGTCGCCTAAAGCCTTTGTCAGGCTCTCAGCCTGAGGAATGGTCCTCGGGAAACCGTCCAGCACATAACCCTTCTCACAGTCAGCCTCATGGATCCGGTCAAGCAGCATCCCGATGGTGATCTCATCCGGCACCAGCTTGCCCTGATCCATGTACTCCTTGGCCTTCATTCCCAGCTCCGTGCCCCCCTTGATATTGGCACGGAAAATGTCCCCCGTGGAAATGTGGGGAATGCCGTATTTGGCGGCAATCCTCTTGGCCTGAGTCCCTTTTCCTGCTCCTGGAGCTCCCAACATGATAATTTTCATTGCTTATACCCCCTTTTTTGGTATTTCCTTTAGTTTCCTTTATACCAGAAGAAACACGCGTAGTGTGCGTGTTTCCTCAAGTCTGTCAGTCATTCAAGAATCCCTTGTAATTGCGCACCAGCATCTGAGACTCAATAGCCTTGATGGTCTCCAGCGTTACGGACACGATAATAATGATGGACGTTCCGCCGAAGGATAAATGTCCGATGCCCGTAAGGCCGGACACGATGATCGGGAGCAGGCAGATCAGGATCAGCCCAACAGCCCCGATAAACACAAGGTAGTTCAGAATCTGGTTCAGATAGTCGGATGTGGGCTTTCCGGGACGGATGCCAGGAATAAACCCTCCGGCTTTCTTCATATTATTCGCCACTTCCAGCGGGTTGAAGGTGATGGAAGTGTAGAAATAGGCAAATACAACGATCAGCGCCACATAGATGACCACTCCGATGGAATATACCGGACGGGCCGGAACAAACCAGTTGGAGGAGTTTAACACTGCCAGAATGTGTCCGCCGATCCCTGTGGCCTGCACGCCGAGTAGCTGTGCGATCACCACCGGGAAGGACATAATGGAAGATGCGAAAATGACCGGGATCACGCCTGCGGTATTGACCTTTAACGGGATGTGAGTGGACTGGCCTCCCACCATCCGGCGTCCCTGCATTTTCTTGGAATACTGTACCGGAATCCTTCTCTCTCCGTCCTGGAGGACCACAACAAATACCACCACGCCAATGATGACCGCAATGATGATGATGGCGATCACCAGGGCAATGCCGATATTGCTGGCTGAGGCGACGAACATGGTGTACAGGGTCGTCACATCTCCAGGCAGACTGGAAATGATGTTGATCAGAAGAACGATGGAAATACCGTTTCCGATACCGTTCTGAGTGATCCGCTCACCAATCCACATTAACAGCGCGCTGCCTGCGGTCATGGCGGAAATCACGACGATCACACTCCAGAAATTGTACGTAGTCAGAAGGCCCTGGCGGCCGAAACCGATGGCCATGGCACTGGATTGAATCAGCGCCAGGGCTACGGTCACGTATCTGGTGTATTCTGCAATCTTCTTTCTCCCATCCTCTCCATCCTTCTGCATCTCCTCCAGCTTTGGAATCGCTATGGTGAGCAGCTGCATAATGATGGAAGATGTGATGTACGGGGTAATGCTCAGCGCGAACAGGGACATATTCGTAAAGGAACCGCCCGTCAGCGCGTCGAGGAAGTTAAATGCGTCTCCGGTATTAGCCAGCCTGGCGAACCAGTCCTGGATAAATGCCTTATCCACACCCGGAATGGGAAGGAGAGAGCCGAAACGGATGACCACCAGCATCATGGCGGTGTACAGCAGTTTCTTCCGCAGATCCGGGATCTTAAACGCATTCCTGAGTGTTGTCAACATATTAGATCACCTCGCAGGTTCCACCTAAAGCCTCAATCTTCTCCTTTGCTCCTTCGCTGAAAGCGTTGGCCTTCACGTTGAGCTTCTTGGTCAGCTCGCCGTTTCCAAGAATCTTCACGCCGTCGCGCGGATTCTTCACGATGCCGCACTCAATGAGAGTCTCAACGGTTACCACTGCCTCGTTGTCAAATCTCTCTAAAGCGCCTACGTTGATACCTACGATCGTCTTTGTGTTTCTATTGGTAAAGCCTCTCTTGGGAAGACGTCTGTATAAAGGCATCTGGCCGCCCTCGAAACCGGGTCTGGGAGCTCCGGAACGAGCCTTCTGGCCCTTGTGTCCCTTGCCGGCCGTCTTGCCGTTGCCTGAGCCGTGTCCACGTCCTCTTCTGAAATTATCGCTGTGCTTGGACCCTTCTGCAGGTCTTAAATTGGATAAATCCATCCCTGGCACCTCCTTGCTCTATGATTAAACTTCTTCTACTTTTACCAGGTGTCTCACACTCTGGATCATACCTCTGACAGCACTGTTGTCGGGCATCTCAACCGTCTTGTGAAGTTTCTTGAGACCAAGAGCCTCAACGGTTGCTCTCTGCTTCGGAACTGCGCCAATCGGAGACTTTACTAATGTGATTTTTAACTTCTCTGCCATTTTTATTCTCCTCCTTAGCCTAAGATTTCTTCTACAGATTTGCCGCGAAGTCTCGCAACCTCCTCCGGGGTCTTCATCTGAGTCAGGCCCTGAAGGGTAGCCAGAACTACGTTGGTCTTGTTATTGGAGCCAAGGGACTTGGTACGGATGTTCTTGATTCCAGCCAGCTCCAGCACGTTACGGGCCGGGCCGCCTGCGATGATACCGGTACCTTCCGGAGCTCTCTTAAGCAGCACGTTGGCGCTGCCGAACTTTCCGATAAAGTCGTGGGGTACGCTGTTGTTCTCATCCATCGGGATCTCGATCAGATTCTTCGTCGCTGCCTCTTTGCCCTTGCGGATTGCCTCCGGAACCTCGGCTGCCTTGCCAAGGCCGGCGCCTACGTGTCCATTGCCATCGCCTACAACTACTAAAGCAGAGAATCTCATGGTACGTCCGCCCTTAACAGTCTTAGATACGCGCTTGATGGCAACAACTTTGTCGTTTAACTCTAACTGACTTGCATCAATGATTGTACGTTTCATGCTGTGCGTTCTCCTCTCTACTAGAATTCCAGTCCAGCTTCTCTAGCAGCCTCTGCTAAAGCTTTGACCTTACCATGATAAATGAATCCGCCTCTATCAAAGACAACGGTGTTGATTCCCTTCTCCAGAGCTCTCTTTGCAACCAGGGTGCCTACGTAAGCGGCAGCCTCTACGTTGTCGGTGTGCTCTAACTCTGCTTTCACGGCCTTCTCGGTGGTAGAAGCAGCTACTAAGGTATTTCCAACTGTGTCGTCAATAATTTGAGCATACATATGATTATTGCTTCTGAACACGGCTAAACGCGGTCTCTCTGCAGTACCTGCAAAACGATTCCGTAATCTGGCGTGCTTTTTAACGCGAACTTCGCTTCTTGATTTCTTGCTAACCATTTTTACACTCTCCTTACTTATTTCTTACCAGTTTTACCAACTTTGCGTCTGATCACTTCATCAGCGTACTTGATTCCCTTGCCCTTGTACGGCTCAGGTCTTCTCTTGTCTCTGATCTCAGCAGCGTACTGGCCAACCTTCTCTTTGCTGATGCCCTTAACGGTAATCTTGTTCTGTCCGTCCAGAACGGTCTCGATGCCCTCCGGATCCTCCATCTCTACGGGATGGGAGTAACCCAGGTTCAGAACCAGCTTCTTGCCCTGCTTAGCAGCTCTGTAACCAACACCGTTTACTTCCAGAACCTTCTCATAGCCCTCAGTTACGCCGTGGATCATATTAGCGATCAGTGTTCTCGTAAGACCATGTAAGGATTTCATCTTCTTTAAATCGTTCGGTCTCGTCACCACGATATGACCATCTTCCTCTTTGATCGTCATCTCTGCAGGTAATACTCTTTCAAGTGTTCCCTTCGGACCTTTTACAGTCACCTTGTTGTCGTCTGCGATCGTTACGGTCACTCCGGCCGGGATCGCGATTGGCATTCTTCCGATACGTGACATGATGCCATTTACCTCCTACTTAGATTTTCGGAAAGGGCGTTGGCGCCCTTTCTGTTTTCAGTTTCTGTTATTTTTGTAAACAATCCTTCCACTCATCCGAGTGTTTCGTGATTGAGATTACCAAACGAATGCCAGAACCTCTCCGCCTACGCCAAGCTTTCTGGCCTCTTTATCGGTGATAACGCCCTGGTTGGTGGAAACGATAGCGATTCCCAGTCCGCCCAGAACCTTCGGCATATCCTCGCTGTTTGCGTATACACGCAGACCGGGCTTGGAAATTCTCTTGATGCCGGTGATGATTCTCTCGTTCTTGTCCTTGCCGTACTTTAATGCGATACGGATCGTCTTGAACGCGCCATCTTCCACAATGTCATATTTCTCAATGTAGCCCTCATTTACCAGGATGTCGGCAATCGCCAGCTTCATCTTGGAAGAAGGTACATCTACTGTATCATGTTTTGCAGTGTTCGCATTACGGATTCTTGTAAGCATATCTGCAATCGGATCGCTCATGGTCATTTTGATTTGCCTCCTTATACTCTCTCATCATCATTTCGTACACCGGGCCCGGCGAAAACCGCCTGCCAGGTGTCCAATGCTTACCAGCTTGCCTTCTTAACTCCGGGGATCTGGCCCTTGTATGCTAACTCACGGAAGCAAATTCTGCAAATTCCGTATTTTCTTAAATAAGCGTGGGGACGGCCACAAATTCTGCAGCGGTTGTACTCTCTGGTGGAGAATTTCGGATCGCGCTGCTGTTTGATTTTCATTGAAGTCTTAGCCATTGATACATCCTCCTATTATTTAGCAAATGGCATATTGAATAATTTCAAAAGTTCACGAGCTTCCTCATCGGTCTTAGCCGTGGTAACGAAGATCACGTCCATACCTCTTACCTTGTCAACTTTATCGTATTCAATCTCCGGGAAGATTAACTGCTCTTTGATACCAAGGGCATAGTTACCTCTGCCGTCGAACGCGTTCGGGTTTACGCCGCGGAAGTCACGCACGCGGGGGAGAGCCAGGTTGATCAGACGATCAGCGAACTCATACATTCTCTCGCCGCGGAGAGTTACCTTACAGCCGATGGCCATACCCTCTCTGATCTTGAAGTTCGCAACGGACTTCTTAGCCTTCGTAACAACGGCCTTCTGTCCGGAGATGATCTCCAAATCTCTTACAGCAGAGTCCAGGACCTTCGCGTTGTCTTTCGCCTCGCCAACACCCATGTTGATGACGATCTTGTCTAACTTCGGCACTTCCATGATGTTCTTATAACCGAATTTCTTAATCATAGCGTCTACGATTTCGCTCTGATACATTTCTTTTAATCTAGCCAACTTTCTGTTCCTCCTCTCTGTAATTAGTCAATCACCTTGCCGGTAGCCTTGGCTACGCGCACCTTCTTGCCGTCCTTAACCTCAAAGCCGACTCTGGTAGCCTTGCCGTCCACAACCAGCATTACGTTGGAAATATCGATCGGAGCTTCCTTGTGGGTGATTCCACCCTGGGGATTTCCTGCGCTGGGCTTCGCGTGTTTCGTAACCATGTTGCAGCCCTCAACCAGGACCTTGTTGTTCTTCGTGTCTACGTGAAGAACCTTGCCCTGCTTATCTTTATCCTTACCTGCGATTACTTTGACTAAATCGTCTCTCTTAATTTTATGCACAGTGGGTACCTCCTTACAGTACTTCCGGAGCCAGGGAAACAATCTTCATGAACTGTTTCTCTCTTAACTCTCTGGCTACCGGCCCAAAGATACGGGTTCCTCTGGGAGTCTTATCGTCCTTGATAATCACCGCGGCGTTCTCATCAAACTTGATGTAGGAGCCGTCTTTACGGCGAGCGCCCTTAACCGTACGAACCACTACAGCCTTTACAACATCGCCCTTCTTTACAACACCGCCTGGTGTTGCATCTTTAACGGAAGCAACGATTATATCACCAATATTAGCATATCTTCTGGTAGAACCGCCCATTACACGAATGCAAAGAAGCTCTTTCGCACCGGTATTGTCGGCAACCTTAAGTCTGGTTTCCTGCTGAATCATGCCTATACTCCTTCCTGGACTAAATTATCTTGCCTTCTCGATAATCTCAACAAGTCTCCATCTCTTGTCCTTGGACAGCGGTCTTGTCTCCATTACTCTTACGGTATCACCGATGCCGCACTCGTTCTTCTCGTCGTGCGCCTTTAATTTATAAGTTTTCTTAACGATCTTTCCGATTACCGGGTGCTTCACATGGTTCTCGATAGCTACTACGATGGTTTTGTCCATCTTGTTGCTCACTACCTTGCCAGTACGCACTTTTCTTAAATTTCTCTCCACGGTAGTTATCTCCTTTCAAATGTTCTGTTCTGAAGAAGTCCTACGCTAACTTGGATTTCTCAGTGATAACAGTCTGGATGCGGGCGATGTTCTTGCGAACCTCTTTGATTCTGCTGGTGTTATCTAACTGATTGGTAGCGTTCTGGAATCTTAAATTGAAAAGCTCTTTCTTAGCAGCTACTAATTCTTCGTTCAACTCTGCAGCTGATTTTGCCTTTAAACCTTCTACATACTTATTAATTTTCACTGTTATCACCGCCTTCTAAATCTGCTTTAGAAACAATCTTACATTTGCAGGGTAACTTGTGCATAGCAAGACGCAGAGCCTCGCGAGCAGTCTCCTCCGGAACGCCGGCAATCTCAAACATTACACGGCCCGGCTTTACAACTGCTACCCAGTACTCCAGAGCGCCCTTTCCGGATCCCATTCGGGTCTCAGCCGGCTTTGCAGTCACAGGCTTATCCGGGAAAATCTTAATCCAAACTTTACCGCCACGCTTGATGTAACGGGTCATGGCAATACGGGCTGCCTCGATCTGATTGGATCTGATCCAGCACGGCTCCATAGCCACCAGACCGAACTCACCGTTAGAAATCTTATTTCCTCTAAGCGCCTTTCCTGCCATGGAACCACGGAACTGTTTGCGGCGCTTTACTCTCTTAGGCATTAACATTATTTATCGCTCCCTTCCTTGTTTCCTTTAGTAGGAAGAACCTCGCCCTTGTAGATCCAAACCTTAACGCCTAACTTTCCGTAGGTCGTCTTGGCCTCGGCGAAACCATAGTCAATATCAGCTCTTAACGTCTGCAGCGGGATGGTTCCCTCGCTGTAGAACTCCGTACGGGCAATATCAGCTCCGCCCAGACGGCCTGCAACAGCGGTCTTGATGCCCTTCACGCCAGCCTTCATGGATCTGGACATGGTGGACTTCATAGCACGGCGGAAGGAAACACGGTTCTCCAGCTGCTGAGCGATGGACTCTGCAACCAGCTGAGCGTCACGGTCCGGTCTTTTCACCTCTCTGATGTCGATGAACAGCTTCTTGTCCGTAAGCTTCTGAACCTCTACCTTCAGTTTCTCGATCTCTGCGCCGCCCTTACCGATAACAACGCCCGGCTTTGCGGTGTAGATGATCACTCTTACTCTATCGGATGCGCGCTCGATCTCAATCTTGGAGATGCCGGCGCCGTACAGTTTCTTCTTCAGGAATGTTCTGATGTTATAGTCCTCAACTAAGCAGTCTGCGAAGTCAGCCTCAGCATACCACTTGGAGTCCCAGTCTTTAATAACACCGACTCTAAGGCCGTGTGGATTCACTTTCTGTCCCATAATTGCCTCCTATCTCTCATTAAGCACGATTGTGATGTGGCTCATTCTCTTTTCGATCCTGTAAGCTCTGCCCTGTGCTCTGGGTTTCACTCTCTTCATGGTCGGTCCCTTGTTCGCGTAGCACTCCTCTACGTACAGGTTCTCGGCGCTCATGTTATTATTGTTCTCAGCGTTCGCGATTGCTGACTCCAATAATTTCTTAATCAAAGTAGAAGCATATCTGGGATTGTAGGTTACAATACCAAGTGCGGTCTGCACATCTTTGCCTCTGATGGCATCTAATACAAAGCACGCTTTCTGAACAGACACTCTGGCGTAAGATAACTTGGCGCTGGGTCTGGTATCTTTCTGTGCGTTTCTTTCTCTCTTAATCTGGGCTCTATGTCCTTTAGCCATTGTTAAAAACCTCCTTTCAAAGTGTCTTTATTACTTACGTCCGGACTTCTTCTCGTCTTTTCCGTGGCCTCTGTAGGTTCTGGTGGCAACGAACTCGCCCAGCTTGTGTCCTACCATATCTTCGGTCACATATACCGGAACGTGCTTTCTGCCGTCATGAACTGCGATTGTATGTCCAACCATCTGCGGGAAAATCGTGGAGCGGCGGGACCAGGTCTTAATAACCTGCTTCTGTCCTGCCTCGTTCATAGCGTCCACTTTTTTCAGTAAGTGCGCGTCTGCAAATGGTCCTTTTTTTAATGAACGTGCCATAGCTTTAAGCCTCCTTCAATTATTTAATGGTCTTTCCGTCGCGTCTTCTCACGATCAGCTTGTTAGACTGCTTGTTTTTCTTTCTGGTCTTTAAGCCAAGAGCGGGCTTGCCCCAAGGTGTGCAGGGACCCGGACGTCCGATACCGGTCTTACCCTCACCACCACCGTGCGGGTGATCATTCGGGTTCATAACGGAACCGCGAACCGTAGGTCTGATGCCCATGTGACGCTTTCTACCAGCTTTACCGATGTTGATCAGGTTGTGCTCGCCGTTTCCTACCACACCGATGGTCGCGCGGCAGATGATCGGAACCATTCTCATCTCGCCTGAAGGAAGTCTTAAGGTTGCGTACTTGCCCTCTTTTGCCATTAACTGAGCAGCGTTTCCGGCGGAACGAACCAGCTGGCCGCCGCGGCCCGGATACAGCTCGATGTTATGAACCTGAGCACCTACCGGAATCTCAGACAGCGGTAAGCAGTTTCCTACCTTCGCCTCTGCGGTCGCGCCGCTCATAACCTTCATGCCTACAGTTAAACCTGCCGGAGCAAGGATATATGCTTTCTCGCCGTCTGCGTAGCAGATCAGAGCGATGTTAGCCGTTCTGTTCGGATCGTACTCAATTCCGATTACGGTAGCCGGAATGCCGTCCTTTTTATTTCTCTTGAAATCAATGATTCTGTATTTTCTTCTGGAGCCGCCGCCGTGGTGTCTCACAGTGATCTTACCCTGGTTGTTGCGTCCTGCGTTCTTCTTTAAGGAAGTGAGCAGGGATTTCTCCGGAACCGTCTTGGTGATCTCGCTGAAATCGGAACCGGTCATATGCCTTCTGGAAGGTGTATATGGGTTATATGTTTTGATTCCCATTGTTGTCTCCTTTCATGCCCTGCGGTTCTGCGCCGCCTGGCCGTTTCTTGTTTATTCGTCACGGCTCAAGATGCCGTATAGTGGGGCCACAATTCCTCTGGGATTACAGGCCCTGGAAGATCTCGATGTCCTTGCTGTCCTCAGTCAGCTTTACGATGGCCTTCTTGGTCTTCGCGGTCTTGCCGAAGGTCATTCCTCTCCTCTTGGTCTTCCCATCCATGTTCATGGTGTTTACGGATGCTACCTTCGTACCGGGGAACATCTTCTCAACAGCCTCTTTGATCATGGACTTGTTTGCTTCCGGATGAACCAGGAATGTGTATTTCTTCTCGGACATGGCGTTCATGCTTTTCTCGGTAACTACCGGTTTGAGGATTACGTCAAAGTACTGTACATTTGCCATTATGCGTACACCTCCTCGATTGCTGCAACAGCGGCCTTGGTGGCTACTACTGTGTTATATTTTAAGATGTCATATACGTTGATGGTGTTTACGAGAGCGGTCTTTACGTCAGCAACATTTTTCGCGGACTTCACTACGTTCTCGTTGTTCTCGCCAAGAACTACCAGAGCCTTCGCTACGTTTAAGTTCTTCATCACGTTCACGAAGTTCTTCGTCTTGATCTCGTTTAAGCTCAGCTCGTCCAGGACGATGAACTTGTTCTCCTGAACCCGGCTGGTCAGAGCGGACTTAAGAGCCAGTCTCTTTTCCTTCTTGTTCAGTCTGATGGTGTAATCTCTGGGGGTGGGAGCGAATACTACGCCGCCGCCGGTCCACTGGGGAGCTCTCGTGGATCCCTGTCTAGCGTGACCGGTTCCCTTCTGTCTCCACGGTTTTCTGCCGCCGCCGGATACCTCAGAACGGGTTTTTGCCTTCTGGGTTCCCTGACGTTTATTTGCAAGCTGGGCAACCACCGCCATGTGTACCAGGTGCTCGTTTACTTCCACACCGAATACCGCATCGTTCAGCTCCATGGTGCCAACTTCTTTGCCTTCCATATTAAAAACGGATACGTTTGCCATTACTAAAGTTCCTCCTTTCCTGTAAAGCTTACTTGCCGGACTTTACAGTCTCTTTGATTGTTACTAAGCACTTCTTCGGTCCCGGCACAGCGCCCTTTACAAGGATCAGGTTGTTCTCAGCGTCAACTCTAACCACTGCAAGGTTCTGAACAGTTACCTTCTCATGTCCCATGTGACCCGGCATTCCCTTGCCCTTGAATACGCGGCCGGGAGTGGTTGCGGAACCATTGGAACCCTGATGGCGGTGGAACTTGGAGCCGTGAGCCATCGGTCCTCTGTGCTGGCCGTGTCTCTTGATCGCGCCCTGGAATCCCTTACCTTTGGAGATTGCGGTCGCGTCGATCTTATCGCCGGCTGCGAAGATGTCTGCCTTGATCTCATCCTTTACGGAGTACTCCTCAGCATTCTCAAATCTGAACTCTCTTACATATCTCTTGTAAGAAACGCCAGCCTTGTCAAAATGTCCCTTCTGGGGCTTGTTGGCGTGTTTCTCTTTCTTGTCAACAAAGCCAACCTGTACGGCTTTGTAGCCATCGTTCTCCTCGGTCTTGACCTGCGTAACTACGCACGGGCCAGCCTGAAGAACCGTTACCGGAACGAGCACACCTTCGTCGTTGAAGATCTGTGTCATTCCAACTTTCGTCGCTAAAATCGCTTTCTTCATTGTTTGACCTCCTGTCTTTTTCTACAGCGGAACGCTCTCGCGTTCATCCTAGAACAGTCCAGAAATCTATCTAAACCCTTCAGGATCTTGCTTACTTAAAAATTATGATTAAAATGAAATGTCAGCCGTCTGGGGCTTTTATTATTTCATCTTAATGTTGATGTAAACGCCTGCCGGCATTTCCAGTCTGGACAGTGCATCTACCGTCTTCTGGCTGGGGGTAATGATGTCGATCAGTCTCTTGTGTGTTCTCTGCTCGAACTGCTCTCTGGAATCTTTGTACTTGTGGGTAGCTCTTAAGATGGTAACTACCTCTTTCTTGGTGGGTAACGGCACCGGTCCGCTCACCTGGGATCCCGTTTTCTTTACCGTCTCGATGATTTTTGCAGCGGACTGATCTACTAACTGATGATCGTACGCCTTCAGTGTGATTCTCATTACTTGACTTGCCATAAAAAAAGTCGCCTCCTTTTCGCACTTTTGCAGTACGACAAGCGGTGACTGTACACGTTTCCGTGTGTGTCGCAGGGACTACACACATATGGCCTGCTACCATGTTGCAGAACTTAGAAATCTTAATTTGTACAGTGACTTGTCGCCAGTTTCTAAACTTGACATTCGCTCCACGGAAAACCCGCCTCTTTCCGGCGGCAACCTCGCGCTTCATTGCTATCATGCCACAGCGTTATGAGTGTATCATATTTCTTTTTTATTTGCAAGCACTTTTTTCACGATTTTTCCTGTATTTATCAGGGTTTGTCTGTGCAGTTCCACAATATGGAAGGAGCGCGCCGGCAGCTGTCTTCCTCCACAGAGGACGCGCATCCGCCGGAGGCTCATGTGTCGCAGGGGACAGCGTTTCCTATGGCGTATTATAACATTTCCCATGGCATATATAATAGGAAAGAACAGGGCGTCCGTCTCCAGCCGCCCTGTTCCATATCCGCTTTTATCTGCTCTTTATACCGGTCAGTCGTAGTAATTCGGCTCTACCGGATCCCCGTAATGGCCTTTTCCTGCCGTCTCCTCGTCGATCTCCGTGAGGATTCCGCTGCTGTTGGTCTTGTATTTGATGCCGTCGGCGTTCTTCACGGTGGTGGAACGCATCACCTTGCCGCTGCTGGACACCACGTAGTTTTCGTATTTGTCCGTCCCGCTGGGGATGGAAACCACGTCGTACTTCATGCCGCTGTCCAGTTTCTGGAGCTTGCCACGGTAGTAGAGGTAGCCATTCTTCACGCCGGAGTAGCCCTGGCCGCTGTCAGAGAAATAGAACTCCGATACGGTGCCGTCCGCCTCCTCCAGTTTCACGCGGCCCTTCGTCATCACGCAGTCGCCCCGGTTGGTGCCAAAGGCGTAGGTGGTGTAATTCTCCCCGCTGCTGCCCAGGTATACCTTCTGGATGCCGTAGACGGGATTTCCCATATCGTTAAACAGGTAATTCTGTCCGTCGATCTTTACAAAGTCGGAGGTCGTGGCCTCGCCTTCCTTGGGGCCGATTTCCGGCTCGCCGTCCTTGGAGAAGTAGAACCATTCCACCACTCCGTCATATCCGGAAAGGGAATCCGGCGGATAGAGGGCCAGCCAGCCCTTTCTCGCCCGGCCGTCGGGGCCGAAATAGCGGAAATCCCCGATGCCGTCGGGAAGATTGTTCTCCCCCTTCATGTTCACCCAGCCGGTCTGCATCTCTCCGTCCGCGTTAAAACAGTAGTAGTCGTCCCCCACCTTGTGAACGTCGCACTCGTCGCCGCTCACGTCCGGGGTGTATTTCTTGCCGTTGGCGGAGAAATAGTACCATACCAGATCGTCGTCGTCCTCGTCGCCGGGACGGACCTTTCCGTCGTCATACTCTGACGCGTCCGGAGGAAGGAGTTTCTGCCAGCCGGTGAGCATCCGTCCATTGGCGTCGCAGTAGTAGATGTCGTCGTCCACCCAGCCGGTCTGCATCACGCCGTCGTCGTCAAAATAGTACCAGGAGCCGTCGATCTTCTTCCAGTCGTCCGTCTCCACCTTTCCGGAGCTGTTAAAGTAGTACCAGAGATAGCCGTTTACCGCCTCGTCCTCATCGCTGGCGATGCGCAGCCATTTATTGGCGATCATCAGGCCGTCGCCGTCTACGTAGTACGTGTCGTCCACCCATTCATTGATAGCCATCTCGCCGGCTCCGTTTAAGTAGCGCCACTGGTTGTCCGCTCCCTTTTTCCACTCGTCCCGGACCAGATAGCCCTGGGAATCATAGTAAACCCATACATTGTTCTGCTTGCTCCACCCCTCCGCGGCAAGGGAGGTGATGGTGGCGGCGCCCACGGTCATTACGGCGGCCAGGGCAAATACCGTCAGCCCTCTATTCTTCATACTGTAATTTCCTCCATTTATGTGATGAGGGTTCCCCCTATCTCTCAAATTAATATTCGCTATCTTACATTCTAGCAATTAATGGGAAAATATTCAACCATCAACGCCCGGAAATATCTTTCGATTTCTTTACAATTTCTGTTTTTTCTTATATACTACTGGTACTTCTTGTAAAAAACGGATTCTGGTACTGTTTAACACGTACCCGCCGAAACGCGGCTAATCAAACGAAACTGTTATGAACCGATATTGATTTTATATGAAAAGAGGAGCATTATGTGGATTGCAGACGGCTGGAAAGATTATGAAGTGATTGACTGTTCAAAAGGGGAAAAGCTGGAGCGGTGGGGCTCGTACCTGCTGGTGCGCCCCGACCCTCAGGTGATCTGGGACACCCCGAAGAAACACAGAGGCTGGAAACGGATGAACGGCCACTACCACCGCAGCGCCAAGGGCGGCGGCGAGTGGGAGTTTTTCGATCTCCCGGAGCAGTGGACCATCGGCTACAAGGGCCTCACATTTAATCTCAAGCCCTTCAGCTTTAAGCACACCGGGCTGTTTCCGGAGCAGGCGGCAAACTGGGACTGGTTCGGGGCGAAGATCCGCCAGGCGGGACGTCCGGTGAAGGTGTTAAACCTTTTTGCCTACACCGGCGGGGCCACCCTGGCGGCCGCCCAGGCGGGAGCCGCCGTCACTCACGTGGACGCCTCCAAGGGCATGGTGGGCTGGGCCAGAGAAAACGCCCGTTCCTCCGGCCTGGAGAACGCGCCCATCCGCTGGATCGTGGATGACTGCGTAAAGTTTGTGGAGCGGGAGATCCGCCGGGGAAATCACTACGACGGCATCATCATGGATCCCCCTTCCTACGGCCGTGGGCCGAAGGGGGAGATCTGGAAAATCGAGGACGCCATTCACCCCTTAGTGAAACTGTGCGCCCAGCTGCTCTCCGATGAGCCCCTGTTTTTCCTGATCAATTCCTATACCACAGGGCTGGCGCCGGCCGTTCTCTCCTATCTGATCGGCACGGAGATCTGCCCCAAATACAAAGGGACGGTGCGCTCCGAGGAAATCGGGCTGCCGGTGACGGAGACGGGGCTGGTGCTGCCCTGCGGGGCGGCCGGACGCTGGGAGGCGTGACGGGACAAAGGTAATTTAAAGCGGACTGCCGGGTGTATTCTTCCTGTACTCCCAGCGGTCCGCTGTTCTTTATTTTTCACATTTTCACGCCCGGTCAAAGCTCCGCCAACACCTTTTTCAGCTTTTCCAGATCCATATCCTTATGGCAGTAACCTTTCATGCCGCAGGCGGCGGCGCCGTCGATGTTTAACTGTAAATCGTCCACGAAGAAACACTCCTCCGGCTTTAAGCCAAATTTCTCAAACAGCCGCTCATAGATCTCCTTCTGAGGCTTTAGCAGCTTTTCCTCCGCGGAGAACAGGATGCCGTCAAAGCAGTCCACCGCGGGGATGTAGGTGCGGTAGCAGGCGCGGAGGCGGACAGAGGCGTTGGAACAGAGATAAATGCCAAATCCCTTCTCTTTTAAGGAACGGATCATTTCCTCAGCCCCTTCCACGGTCCACATACAATACTCGTGCCAGTGGGCAAAGCACTGCTCTGCCAGCTCTTTTTCCCGGTCGGTAACCAGGCGGCGTTTCATCCGCTCCAGGCCTTCCTCCTCGCTGATCACTCCCATATCCAAAAGGATCCACTCCTGGGAACCAAACACGGCGGCGCGAACACGGCCGTACTCCTCCGTCCCTTCCTCCATAAACCGGCGGCAGACCCGGTTCTCATCGTAGGCTACCAGCACATTTCCCATGTCAAATACGATATTTTTTACCATGCTTTCCCTCCGTCCGGCCGCTCCCGGACGGAACCGGCAGCCGCCTGCAGTCATCTCTTTGTCCTCCCAGTATAGCACAAGGGCTGGAAAACGTCACCGGCTTTTTAACGGTTCCTCATGGCAAACCCGTGATCTAGGGGGCCGGAGCCGGCTCCCAGATCCAGGCCTGCCGCCAGAGCGCCGGAAATGTATTCCTTGGCGTTTCGCACCGCCTCCTTTAAGGTCAGCTCCTTTGCTAAGCCGGAGGCGATGGCACTGGACAGGGTGCAGCCGGTGCCGTGGGTGTTGGGGTTTTCGATCCGTTTTCCCTGGAACCAGGTCCGTTCTCTGCCGTCAAAAAGCAGGTCGTTGGCATCCTGGATCGAATGGCCGCCTTTGCAGAGCACGGCGCAGCCGTAGGTCTCGTAAATCCGCTCCGCCGCCCGCTCCATATCCTCCGGCGTATGGATCTCCATGCCGGACAGCACCTCCGCCTCCGGGATATTGGGGGTGATGACGGCGGCCATGGGCAGCAGGACGGAGGTCAGGGCCTCCACCGCGTCCTCCCGCAGCAGCCTGGAGCCGCTGGTGGACACCATCACCGGGTCCACCACCAGATTATCGGCCTTGTACTCCTTCAGTTTCTCGCCGATGACGCGGATCAGGGCACTGCTTCCCACCATCCCCGTCTTCACCGCGTCGGGGCGGATGTCCTGGAATACGCAGTCCAGCTGGGAGGCAAGAAACTCCGGGGATACCTCCAGAATCCCGTACACCCCTGTAGTATTCTGGGCCGTGAGAGCCGTGATAGCGCTCATGCCGTACACGCCGTTTGCCAGCATGGTCTTTAAATCCGCCTGGATACCGGCGCCTCCGCTGCAGTCGCTCCCTGCGATGGTAAGTACCGTTTTCATGTTTCCTCTCTCCTCTCTGCCAGCCTTTCCGCTGTGGCCCTTAGGCGGGCGGCGGCCTCTCTCTTATCCGCTGCCGCGAAAATGGCGCTGATCACCGCAATCCCGGCGATTCCCGTCCCCGCCAGGCTGCCGGCATTTTCTTCTGAAATCCCGCCGATGGCCACCACCGGCACGGAGACGGCGGCGCAGATGCGCTTTAGCTCCTCCATAGGCAGGCAGGATACGTTGGTTTTGGTAGCGGAGCCGAACACCGCGCCGCTGCCCAGGTAGTCCGCCCCCTGGCGCACCGCCTCCAGGGCCTCCGCCACGTTGTGGGCGCTGGCTCCTATGATCTTGTCCGGGCCGAGGAGTTTCCTGGCCTCCACCACTCCCAGATCCTCCTGGCCCACGTGGACGCCGTCCGCGTCCGCCTCCAGGGCCGCCTGCACGTCGTCATTGATGATCAGAGGCACGCCGTAGGAGGCGCAGACCGGTTTCAGCCTGCGGGCCAGCTCCACCATCCCCTGGTGGGAGATCTCCTTTTCCCGGAGCTGTACCATGGTAGCTCCCCCTTTTAACGCCTCCTCCACCACCGTTTCCAGGCTGTCCTCTCCCAGCCAGGAGCGGTCTGTGACGGCGTAAAGCAGCAGTTTATCCCTTGATAAATTCAATGTTTTCCCTCCATTCTTCCGTAAGCCAGGCCGCGTCGAACAGCCTGACGTGAAACGTCCCGGGCCCGCCTCCCGTCCGCCTCGTCTCCTCCCAGGCAGCCTCTCCGCAGGCCTTCCAAAAGGAGGCGGCGGCGGAAAGAGCCAGAAAGGGATCCTTCTCCACGGCGCAGAACGCCCCGGCCAGGGCGGACAGCATACAGCCAGTGCCGGTCACCCGCCCCATGGCGGAGGTGCCTCCTCTGATGACGGCGGTGCGGCTGCCGTGGGAGACGATGTCTTCCTCACCGCTTATGAGTACGGCGCAGCCGCGGCGGGCCGCCAGCCGCTCTGCCGCTTCCTTCCGCGCCGGAAACGGGGCTTTGGCGCTGTCCACCCCGTGAAACTCCGCCGTTTCTCCCAAAAGGGTCAAAGCCTCGGAGAAGTTGCAGTGGATGGCGGAAAACGGCACATCCCTCAATATAGCCAGGGTATTTTCCCGGCGCCAGGGGCTGGCCCCGGCTCCCACCGGATCCGCCACCAGGGGAACTCCGGCCGCCGCTGCCGCCGTCCCCGCCCGGCGGATGGCCTCAAATTTTTCTTCGTCCGGGGTGCCGAAATTTAACACTACGGCATCGCAGGCCGCGGCGATCTCCCCCGCCTCCTCCTTTGCCTGGGCCAGAATGGGCTTTGCCCCGGCCGCCAGCAGGATATTGGCCACATCCGGGGCCACCGCCAAGTTTTCAATGCAGTGGACGCGTGGAGAACGGTCCCGCAGGCGGCGCAGCAGAGCGGCTGCCGGAGAACCACAAAGGCCGGAATCTCCCGTCCCGCCGGAACCGGAAAAACCGGCTCTGTCCCAGCCGCCAGGTTCCCGTTCTGACAGTTTGCCGCTCATCGGTCCACAGCCTCCTTCATCACCGCAAAACCGCCGCTGCGCTTTAACACGGCGATCACGGCGCAGGCGATGGCCGTTCCGCCCACAGTGGACACCAAAAAGGGCAGGACGTAGGCGAACAGGGCCGCCTCCTTATTTCCCATAATCCACACTGCCACCGGCCAGGCCGCTAAGCCGCCTAAAATGCCGGTGCCAAAAATTTCCGCCCCGTAGGTGAGCCACAGCTTTCCCGTGCGGGAAAATACCAGGCCGCAGAGCAGCGCCCCGCACATACTGCCGGGAAAGGCTAACAGGCTGCCGGTGCCCATAATATTGCGGATCAGGCTGGTGACAAAGGCCATTCCCACGCCGTACCACGGCCCCAGGAATACGGCCGCCAGCACGTTCACCATATGCTGTACCGGAAAGCAGCGGGAGGCTCCCACAGGAATGCTGAACGGGGAACAGGCCACCGCCACTGCCGCCATCAGGCCGGCGGCCGCCAGTTTTTTCGTGTTTGTGTGTTGTGTTTTCATAACATTTCAACCCCTTTTCTCCGGAAAGCCCCCGAAAACGCCTGTTTTCTCTGCGCGGAGTGCGCTTCCCGCCGGAGGCTTTTGTGTCATAGGAGACGCAATTTCCTGTGATACAAAAACAGGACATACCTACGTATGTCCCTCAGCAGTCCAGGCCGGATCAGTCCCTACGTTGGCATTACCCAAATCAGGTCGGCGGGTCGAGGCGGTACAGCCTCCTCTCAGCCTGTTTCCACAAGCTCCCCGGTTGTATTTTGTTCTATTGTACCACCGTCAGGCGGCAGTGACAAGAAAAATCTTGGCCGGAAAAGTCCTGGCAGCGCGGCGTGAAAAGCCCCCGGACGGGCGGCAGCTTTTCCTGCCATTCCCGCCGGGGGCCTGTTATATTCTCATATTCTCGTAACCGTTTACCACCGCGGCATCAGAAAGGTTCTTTCCTCCGTGGCAGAATTTCCTTCCACCGCGTCGTCCGCCGGCTTGTAGTCCAGGGTGATCTCCACCTGCCGCTCCACGTACTCCCCATTTTCCAGGGACTGAACCGTCAGGGTTACGGTCTCGCCGCCTTCATAGTAGGTGAGCAGTTTCTGCAGCTCCTCCATGCTGGAGACACTGGAGCCGTCCAGCTTGGTGATGATGTCCTTCTCCCGCAGATCCGACTTGGAAGCCGCTCCGCCTTCGGTGATCTTGTACACGTAAACGCCCTTGGGCATTCCGAAGGTGCTGGAATACTGCTGGTCGATGGTCAGGGCCTGGATTCCCAGATAGCCCTGTTTCTCCGTGGCCACTTCCGTCCTGGTCTTGGTGTTCATCAGGTCGTTGATAATGTCCTTCACCGCGGAAATGGGGATGGCGTAGCCCATGCCTTCCACGTCCGTGTCCGTATACTTGGCGGAGTTGATGCCGATGACCTCACCGCTCATGTTTAACAGGGCGCCGCCGCTGTTTCCGGGGTTGATGGCCGCGTCGGTCTGGAGCAGGTGTCTGGTGATGTTGTCCTCACTGGTTTTCACCTCTCTGTCCAGGGCGCTCACATAGCCCACGGTCACGGACTGGCCGTAGCCCAGGGCATTTCCGATGGCCACCACGCCCTGGCCCACCTTCAGGCTGTCGGAATCCCCCATGGAGGCGATGGCGATCTTGCTCATGGTGTCCGCGGAAATCTCGGACAGGGGCACCGCGATCACCGCCAGGTCGTTCTCCGCGTCCGTTCCCTTAATGTTTGCCCCTACGGACTGGTCGTCGATAAATACCACCTTCAGATCCTCGGAGTTTTCCACCACATGGTTGTTGGTGACGATCAAAAGCTCCGTGTCGTTCTGACCGATGATAATGCCGGATCCGGCGCTGGGAACCTCATAGGTCTGAGTGCCGAAGAACCAGTCATTGCTCTCCATGAGCATTTTGTTATTGATGGCGACGATGGAGGGCATGGCCTTCTCTACGATGGAGGACACGTCCAGGGTGGCGGTCACCGGAGTACCGCTTGCCACCGGGCTGGAGGTCTCCTGGCTGTCTGCCGGGACGGTGGTCAGCTCCGTCCGGGCCGGGTTCTGAATCCGGTTGTAGTGGTCCGCCACCATATTGATTCCCACCATGGTGCCGCCGGAAACGGTTCCAAACAGCAGGGCCGCCGCCGTGATCAGGGCCGCCTTCTTGGCCAGGCCGCCCCGTTTTTTCTTCCTGGGGGCCTTCGGCTCCTCCGGAATGAATCCGCTGGGCAGCTCCGGCCTTCTGTTTTCTTCATTGTCGCTATGATAAATGTCTGAGTTATTGTAATCCTCGTACATAAGTCCTGTCTCCTTTCACTTTTCCATCTCTTTCATTTCATGGCCTTAGTTTAGCAATGAATTGTGTCCGAATTGTGATAAATTGTTAATAAAAATGTGAATGGAAGGACTTACGCGCCTCCTACAGATTCTTTAAAATGGCGTCTCCCATCTCGGAACAGCTCACCAGGGCGCAGCCGTCCGCCATCATATCGGCGGTGCGAAGGCCCGCGTCCAGAACCTTGTTCACAGCGGCCTCCACGGCGGCGGCCTCCTCGTCTAAGTCAAAGCTGTACTTTAACATCATGGCCGCGGAGAGAATGGTTCCCACCGGGTTGGCCTTGTTCTGGCCGGCGATGTCCGGGGCGGAGCCGTGGATCGGCTCGTAAAGGCCTCTGCTGCCCTCTCCCAGGCTGGAGGAAGGGATCATGCCGATGGAGCCGGTGATCATGCTGGCCTCGTCGGAGAGAATGTCACCAAACATATTTTCCGTCACCACCACGTCAAACTGGCTGGGATCCTTGGCGATCTGCATGGCGGCGTTGTCCACCAGCATATCGGCGTACTCCACATCCGGGTACTCCTCCGCCAGGCGGTGCATCACCGCTCTCCATAAGCGGCTGGTGTCCAGCACGTTTGCCTTGTCGATGCTGGTGACTTTGTGCCGTCTCTTTCTCGCCGTCTCAAAGGCGATGCGGCCGATGCGCTCGATCTCATGCTCAGAGTAGCTCATCACGTCCGTGGCCTTCTTCTCCCCGCCGCACTCCTCCGTGCGGTGCTCGCCGAAGTACACGCCGCCGATCAGCTCCCGGACCACGATAAAATCAATGCCCTTGGCCACGATCTCCGGCTTTAAGGGGCTGGCGTCCGCCAGCTGGGGCCAGAGCTTTGCCGGCCGGTTGTTGGCGTAGAGGCCCATGCCGGAGCGCAGGGCCAAAAGCCCTTTCTCCGGCCGCTTGTCTCCCGGCATCCCGTCCCACTTGGGGCCGCCCACGGCGCCTAAGAGGACGCTGTCGGATGCCAGGCATTTCTCCAGCATTTCCTTCGGCAGGGCCTCGCCCCAGCGGTCGATGGCGATTCCGCCCATATCCACATCCACATATTTGAAAACATGGCCGTACTTTTCCGCGACGGCGTCCAGCACCCGAATGGCCTGGTCCACGATTTCCGGGCCGATTCCGTCTCCCCGGATCACTGCGATCTGCTTTTCCATCTCATTCCCCTCCTTATTTGCTGATGCTGTTCATCAGGCCGCCGGCCTTGATGATGTTCTGAATAAAGGGAGGGAAGGGCTGGGCCTGGAACGTCTCCCCGGTGGTCTCGTCGGTGATCACGCCGGTGTCAAAATCCACCTTTACCTTGTCTCCCGCCTGGATGGCGGCGCTGGCCGCCGGGCACTCCAGAATGGGGAGTCCGATGTTGATGGAGTTGCGGTAGAAGATTCTGGCGAAGGTAGCGGCGATGACACAGGAAACGCCTGCCGTCTTGATGGCCAGGGGGGCGTGCTCACGGCTGGAGCCGCAGCCGAAGTTGGCTCCGCCGACGATGATGTCCCCTTCCTTTACCTTATTTACGAATTCCGGGTCGATGTCCTCCATGCAGTGAGCGGCCAGCTCCTTGGCGTTGGGGGTGTTTAAGTAGCGGGCGGGGATGATGACATCCGTGTCCACGTTGTCCGGGTATTTATGTACAAATCCGATTGCTTCCATGATCGTTTTCCTGCCTTTCTCTATTTGTGGCGGCGCTTTAGACCGTCCGCGGGTCGGTGATGTAGCCTGTGAGGGCGCTGGCTGCCGCCGTCGCCGGGCTGGCCAGGTAGACCTCGCTCTTTACGTGGCCCATGCGGCCCACAAAGTTGCGGTTGGTGGTGGAGACGCAGCGCTCTCCCTCCGCCAGGATTCCCATGTAGCCGCCCAGGCACGGGCCGCAGGTGGGGGTGGAAACCACGCAACCGGCGTCCACAAAGTCCGTGGTCCAGCCTCTCACCAGGCACTCTCTGTAGATGGCCATGGTGGCGGGAATGATGATGACGCGCACGCCGGGAGCGGTATGCTTGCCCTTTAAGATCTTCCAGGCGGCTTCCATGTCCTCCAGACGGCCGTTGGTACAGCTGCCGATGACAACCTGGTCGATCTTGACCTCTTTGCCGGCAGACGCCGGTTTCGTGTTCTCCGGAAGGTGAGGCCAGGAAACGGTGGGCTCCAGCTCATCTAAATTGATCTCGATGGTCTGCTCGTAGCAGGCGTCCTCGTCCGCCTCGTATACCGTCCAGGGCCTCTGGCTCCGTCCCGTAAGGTAGGCGATGGTGGTCTCATCCACTGGGAAAATGCCGTTCTTGGCGCCGGCCTCGATGGCCATATTGCAGACGCTTAAGCGGTCATCCATGGTGAGGGACGCCACTCCGGGGCCGGTAAACTCCATGCTCTTATAGAGAGCCCCGTCCACGCCGATCTTTCCGATGATGTGAAGAATCAGGTCTTTTCCGCTGACGGTGGGCTGCAGGGCGCCGGTAAGGACGATCCGGATGGCCGCCGGCACTTTAAACCAGCACTGGCCCGTAGCCATTCCCGCTGCCATGTCCGTGCTGCCTACGCCGGTGGAAAACGCTCCCACAGCTCCGTAGGTGCAGGTATGGCTGTCTGCGCCGATGATGCAGTCGCCGGCGGTGACGATGCCTTTTTCCGGAAGCAGGGCGTGCTCAATGCCCATCTCTCCCACGTCGAAGAAGTTTACGATGCCGTATTTGTTCGCGAAGTCACGGCACTGTTTGGACTGCTGGGCGGCCTTAATGTCCTTGTTGGGCACGAAATGGTCCAGCACGATGTTGATGCGGGTATTGTCAAACACGCTGTCAAAGCCTGCTTTCTCAAACTCGTTGATGGCGACCGGGGTGGTGATGTCATTTCCCAGCACCTCGTCCAGGCGGGCGTTGATTAACTGTCCTGCCTCTACTTTCTCCAGCCCCGCGTGGGCGGCCAGAATTTTCTGTGTCATTGTCATTCCCATAGCTTTTTGTCCCCTCTGTCTTTTCTTTATTTGTTGTTCACCGCGCTGATCATTGCCTTGATACCGGCACGGATAATATCGGTGTCAGTGCCTGCGCCCCAGGTCACAGTGCCGTCGCCCCACTGCAGGCCTACGTAAGAGGCCGCCTCACTGGTGGAGCCGTGCTCTAAGCTGTGCTCAGAGTAGTTCATGATGGTGAAGTCTTTGCCGGTGGCGGTGCGCACAGCGTTGCAAACCGCGTCCAGACGTCCGTTTCCATGAGCGGAAACCTCCATGTGCATTCCATCCTCCGTCTGTACCGTCGCGGTAACCGTGATTCTGCCGTTCTGCACAAAATGCGTCTTGATCACGTCCACCGGAGCGAACTTGTTCAGGTAGGTGCTGCGGAATACCTCCAGAACCTCCTCCGGCTGCAGCTCCTTGTGGGCGTGGTCGGAAACGGATTTGACCGCATATCCGAAATCCTCCCGCATCTTCGGCGGCAGTACAAACCCAAACTTCTGCTCCAGCAGGAATCCGATTCCGCCTTTTCCGCTCTGGCTGTTGATGCGGATGACGTCGGCGTCGTAGGTGCGTCCGATGTCCGTGGGATCAATCGGGATGTAAGGAACATTCCACTGGTGGAGTCCGCGCTCCTTTCTCCAGATCATGCCCTTGGCGATGGCATCCTGATGGCTGCCGCTGAAGGCCGCAAATACCAGCTGTCCGGCGTAAGGCGTTCTCTCATATACGTGCATTCTGGTCACCCGCTCGTACAGATCCACAATGGAGGGCATATCGCTGAAATCCAGGTGGGGATCCACGCCGTGGGTGTACATATTGAGAGCCAGGGTGATCACGTCCACGTTTCCGGTGCGCTCGCCGTTTCCAAAGAGGGTTCCCTCCACACGGTCCGCTCCCGCCAGCAGGGCTAACTCCGTGTCCGCCACGCCGCAGCCCCGGTCATTGTGGGGATGGACGCTGAGCACTACGCTGTCGCGGCATTTTAAGTTATCGCTCATGTACTCGATCTGGTTGGCGTAAATGTGGCTCATACTCATGGATACGGTCACCGGCAGGTTGATGATCATGGGTTTCTCCGGGGTGGGCTCCATGATGTCGATCACGGCGTTGCACACCTCCAGGGCGTATTCCGGCTCCGTGCCGGTAAAGCTCTCCGGGCTGTACTCAAACCGGAAGTTGCCGGGGTACTCCGCCGCCAGCTTTTTCACCAGGGTCGCTCCGTCCGTAGCGATCTTTTTGATCTCCTCTTTGCTCTTTTTAAACACCTGCTCCCTCTGGGCCACGCTGGTGGAATTGTAGAAATGGATCACGGCGCTGGGCGCTCCCTGGACGGCCTCAAAGGTCTTGCGGATGATGTGGTCGCGGCACTGGGTGAGCACCTGCACGGTCACGTCCTCCGGAATCATGTTTTTCTCAATCAGGGTGCGGAGGAACTCATACTCCGTCTCGCTGGCCGCCGGGAAACCTACTTCAATCTCCTTAAAGCCGATCTTTACCAGGAGCTTGAAAAACTCCAGCTTTTCCTCTAAACTCATGGGAACTACCAGGCTCTGGTTTCCGTCCCTCAAATCCACGCTGCACCATGCCGGCGCCTTCTCGATATGATCCTTTTTTACCCAACGGTACTCGGTTTTCGGCGGGTTGTAGTAGCCAATCTGATACTTGCTGACATCCATCATCGTCTTATTCCTCCTGTTTTTTGGTTTTCGTCCGGGGCATCCCGATGGAGGCTTTTGTGTCATGGGAACACCGTTTCCTGTGACACAAAAAGGCCCCCGTCCCTCAAGGGATTTGCCCCTTGAGAGACGAGAGCCACAGTTTCTTTTTTCATGCTCCCGCGGTACCACTCTCCTTGCTGTGTGACAGCCGCTCTGTACGGTCAGTAAACTTACGAACCGCGTCCCGGATAACGGTGGGATTCCGCTCCAGCCTACTGATCCCCGTCCCAAAGGAACGCTCCGGATGTTCAGCCGAGTGCTCAGGGGCCAGTATACATATTCCGCGCCGCTGCCTCGCACCAAACGGCAACTCTCTGAAGGTCGCTGTGGGATATGCTTTTTCCCCGTCATCGCGCATATGAATTTCTTGAAATTTTACCGCAGACTGATAAAATTGTCAAGAGTTTTTTGCAGAGGACACACGACAAACGCATGAATACTGAAATGAAAAATTTATTTCCACTTTGAATACCGGAAAGTAGATTTTAGTCTTTCACTCATTTCCTCTTCCACAAATGTTGCTTTTAGTCTTACACTTATCCTGTCTGACAGCTGCCGGAAAGGCTGGTATAACCTATGAGAAACTCTAATTCTTTTACTCATTTGACCCTGAAGGAACGACGCATCATCCTTGCCGGCATTACCAACGGTTCTACCAAAACCGCAATCGCCCAGACCATCGGAAAGAACAAGTCCACGGTCGGCAAAGAAATCAAGCTCCGCCGGAAACTCACTCATAAGTGTAAAATGCCACTGGAATGCAACAACTACCGCAAATGCGTCTTTGGACGCCAGTGCATCCCGGACTGCCCCAACTACAGCCCCTTCCGCTGTTCCCGGCGTGACCGTTCCCCTGGCGCCTGCAACGGCTGTTCCTGCTGGTCCCACTGCCGTTTTGACAAATACCAGTACATCCCGGAGGACGCCCATCTCGACTACCGCTCCCTCCTTGTTGACTCCAGACAGGGCGTTAACCTGACCGTACAGCAGGCAAAGGTCATGGCCGCCATCATCGCTCCCCTGCTCAAACAGGGCCACTCCCCATACCAGATCGTTACCTCACATCCGGAACTGGGCATTTCCGAGAAGACCCTTTATAACTACATCGAGCAGGATGTGTTCCATGAAGTCGCTGGCATTACCGTCATGGACCTGCGCCGACAGGTATCCCGCAAGCTCCCCAAAAAGAAAGCTGCTGGATATAAAAAACGGGCTGACAGGAAATATCTGGCTGGAAGGACTTATAAAGACTATCTCGCATTCCTTTCCGATCATCCGGATGCTTTTGTCGTCCAGATGGACACGGTCTATAACGATGAGACCAACGGACCCTTTATCCAGACTTTTAAGTTCGTAAAGTCCGGTCTCCTTTTTGCCGTTTACCACACAGAGAAAACCTCCTTCTCCATGCTGAAAGGGGTGAATCTGCTGGAAACCATCCTTGGAGGGACTCTGTTTCGAAAATACGTCCAGGTCCTCCTCACGGACAGAGGCTCTGAATTTTCAGCTGCTGATGCCATGGAAAACGGCTCTGACGGTACCAGAAGAACACGGGTATACTATTGCGATCCCATGCAGTCCGGGCAGAAAGGAACTTTGGAGAATAAGCATATCGAACTGCGTTACATCCTTCCAAAAGGCACGGATCTAAAAGCATTGGGCCTGACAGGGCAAGACGCCTTGAACCTGGCTCTCAGCCATGTGGATTCTGCTCCAGAGGAATCTTTAGGCGGCAGGAGCCCGCTCGAGCTTACAGAGTTCCTGTACCCGGACCTTTATGAAAAGCTGTGTGCCTTTGGGATCCGGTTGATCCCCAAGGATCAGGTAGTCTTAAAACCATACCTGTTAAAAAGTAAGTAACTAAACGGAAAGAAAAACAACAGGCGGCTGTCCGGCCCCATATCGACATTGCAAGTGGAAGTTAGTCCTACCCTTTTTTAAACCACGACTAAAATCCGCTTTTTTGCTGTGCCCGGAAATAACCCTTCAAAGCCATGAACCTGTTGTTTTCTTTATGTATTGTAACACTGAATTCCACTAAAAGAAACAAAAAAGCAGCAATTACCCAATTTTGTAAGAGTAATTGCTACTTTTATTTTCGACATTTTCAAAGTGGAAATAAACTTTGCACTTCAGCCAAACGCATGAATGTGTTCTTCAACCAAACCCCGTTTTTATCCCCAATTTTACAGATTTATGATCTGCTCCAAATGTTTTTCGGGGTTTGTTCCGATTGCATACCGTTTCTTTTTCATGCTTAATGGTTTATTCCCGACCTCTATCATTTTTAAGATACTTATCCTAAATTATTCACGGAACAGTATCTGAATTGATAACAGTACCATGAATCTGAAAATTGATCCATGCAGCCATAACATCACTCAATTAACCCGTCAAAAGGGTATAAAATCCCTGTG
>NZ_NFLE01000089.1 GCF_002160755.1 Lachnoclostridium sp. An14 | reverse complement strand
AAGTAACTTCCACAGGCTTGGAGAATAATTATCCGGTTTCTGCCCGATGGCGTTTCTTATAGATTGATTAGTGGATGAGCAGCTTCGGTGATAGCGTCACTTGGTCAGGGGCGATATACTGGAGCTGCATTTTTTTCAGTATTTCCGGCCCAATGGTTTTCATTGCCAGTTCGTAAGGGGTTCTCCCATTAAGCCGTTTTCTTGGGGCATTGTTGATGTGGTCTACACATTTTCGGACATCCCATTGGGTAAGGTTTGTAAAAACGGTTCCTTTGGGTAGGATCATTCGGAGCATCGTGTGCACGTTCTCAATTCCAGCCTTTTGGTTGCTGCGCATGGGATCACAGTAAAAGATACTAGTGCGAGGAGTTCCGTCAGGGCCATGTTCCAGGTCATCCGGCTTTCCGAATTCCTGACCGCGGTCCGTAAGGATGACCGGCATAAGGAAAGAAAATTCATAAGCATCACCTAATACAGACTGTAAATGTTCAAAGACTGCTTTTACAGAGCCTGGGGAACATCGGTCCATCAGATGGGCCCAGAACAGTTCAATCGCTGGGAAATAAAAGGTAAGGATACATTTTGAAGAACCATTCGCAGAAAGAACCGTATCCATTTCCCAAAAATCCAGTTCATCCGCATGGCTGTCTTTGAAGTCCTTATAAGTACGCCCGATAAAAATCTCCTTGTCCAGGATCTGTTTGTTATGGGTAGCCCTTTTTTTGAACTTGACTTTCCGTTTCAAATCCACATTTCTGGTCAGCAGGAGATT
>NZ_NFLE01000088.1 GCF_002160755.1 Lachnoclostridium sp. An14 | reverse complement strand
GTCTCTCAATGAGCAGAGATCGTTCCGGGAAATCGCACGGTATCTCTGCAAGGATCCCTCTACCATCTCACGGGAAGTCTGGAAACACCGGATTGTGAATTCATGGAACAGGGGAAGTTATAATAATCCCTATAACTTCTGTGTCCATCGTTATCACTGCAAAAAAACAAACGCCTGTGGGAAACTCATCCTCTGCGATACTCTCTGCCGCTCCTGCCACAGATGCAATAACGTCTGTCCCAAATTCGAAAGGGAGCACTGCCCCCGGATCGAAAAAGCCCCGTTCGTCTGTAATGGATGTGATAAACCACGGCATAAATGTCCCATCCATACAAAGTACGATTACAATGCCAAAACCGCCCAGAGGCATTATGAGGAGCTCCTCTCTGCGGCCCGTTCCGGGGTGAACCTGACACCAAAGGAACTCCGGGCTCTCAACGGTACGGTAAGACCTTTGATCCAGCAGGGGCAGTCCCCATATATGATCCTTGCCAACCATCCTGAATTGGGGATTTCAGTAAAAACCCTATACAACTACATTGACCAAAATCTCCTGCTGACCAGAAATGTGGATTTGAAACGGAAAGTTAAGTTCAAAAAAAGGGCTACCCATAACAAACAGATCCTGGATAAGGAGATTTTTATCGGGCGTACTTATAAGGACTTCAAAGACAGCCATGCGGATGAACTGGATTTTTGGGAAATGGACACGGTTCTTTCTGCGAATGGTTCTTCAAAATGTATCCTTACCTTTTATTTCCCAGCGATTGAACTGTTCTGGGCCCA
>NZ_NFLE01000087.1 GCF_002160755.1 Lachnoclostridium sp. An14 | reverse complement strand
TACCCATCCTCAATGATGATGCTGCATTCCCCTCCGGTGCTCACGCGGGTGGCGATCGCCTGGAGCCCTTCCTGCTCCAGCCAGGCCCCGAACTCCGCCAGGGTTTTCATGTCCATCTGCTCCAGCTTGTCAAGCAGCACAAACCCGCACTGAGGGTTCAGTTTCCGGACAATCGCGGTGGCCACCTTTAACCGGTCGGAACCGGACATATTGTCCCACTTCTGCCCCTGGTAAACCAGCTCCCCTTCGGATACGGACAGGCCCGGAAGGGGCAGGGGGGCGTGGTTTAACAGCTCTGTCTGGGCGTCCCGCACCTGTGTGATCCTGGCCGTGAGCCTGGAATACTGGTCTGTGTAATCCTGGGCATCTTCCTCCGCCTTTTCCTTATCCAGGTTGGCACGGACCTTCCGGTTGATCTCATCGATCTCTGCAATGCTCCGCTCCAGCTCCGCCGTTGATTCATCCACCAGGTCCTCCGCGGACTTCCTCGCCGTCTGGAGGTCATCTTCCAGGACAGTCTGGCGCCGTAACAGCCGGGACAGTTCTTCCGTCACCTGCTGGTATTCCTGCTCCAGGCGGTGTAAGTTCTCCCGTTTCCGCTGGTTCTCCCCATTCTGGGCCAGGATCGCCTGCTGTTTCCGGATTAAGTCTGCCGCGGACACGATTTCCTTGGGCGCGTCCGGGTAATAGGTTTGTTCCTCCGCAAACTTCCGCTTTCGGTCCGCGATCTGGCCGATGGCCAGCCGCTCGTTGTACAGGCGTTTCTCCTCCTGCTCCAGCTCCGTCAGACGGTCCCCGACCCCGATGATCTG
>NZ_NFLE01000086.1 GCF_002160755.1 Lachnoclostridium sp. An14 | reverse complement strand
TAGACAGGAGAAAAAGGTTCTGCATAAAATGAAGGATATTATCCTGCTCGTTTTTTTCGCTATGCTTGCAAATGCGGATGACTGGGTGGAAATGGAAGTGTTTGGAAAGGAGCACGAGAGATTTCTGCGAAATTATTTGGAACTTCCCAATGGGATTCCCTCCCATGATACAATCCAGAGGGTATTTGCGATGGTGCCGTCGGAATTTTTAGAGCAATTCCAGAAAAAATGGAACGAAATGCTGAATCGTGAGGAAGGAGATAAAATCAGGAAACTGCTTGCCATTGACGGAAAAACCCAAAGGGGAAATGGAAATAAAAACCAGAAAGGGAACCATATTGTCAGTGCTGTGGATGAGAACGGCTTTTGCCTGGGCCAAAAACGGGTAGAGGAAAAGACAAATGAAATCATGGCCATCCCCGAACTGCTGGACAGTCTAACGATAAAAGGATGTATCATCACAACGGACGCCATGGGAACGCAGACGGAAATCGCGAAGAAAATTCGACAGAAACGGGCGGACTATGTGCTGGCGTTAAAAGGGAATCAGGGGAGCTTGTATGAAGATGTGAGGCTTTATTTCTCAGACCCGGAGCTACGGGAAAAATGCGCCTATAAAAAGACCGTGGAAAAAGCAAGAGGGAAAGTCGAAAAGAGGGAGTACTGGCAGACAGAAGATATCGGTTGGTTAAGCCAGAAAAAGGCATGGTCAGGACTGAAAAGCATTTTATTGACGCGGAACACGATAAAGGGAGCAGACGGGAAGGAGCAAATAGAGGAAAGATATTTTATAAGCAGCCTGTCAACAGAGATAGAAGACGCCGCGCGAGCCGTAAGGGGTCATTGG
>NZ_NFLE01000085.1 GCF_002160755.1 Lachnoclostridium sp. An14 | reverse complement strand
TGTGCGCTTGGCGCACACTCGCGCCGGAGCGCGGCTGCGTCAGCAGCCATATTCCTCTGCGCGGAGTGCGCCTCCCGCCGGAGGCTTTTGTGTCATAGGGAACGCAGTTTCCTATGACAAAATAAACGTGTGCGCAGCGGCTCACACTCGCGCCGGAGCGCGGCTGCGTCAGCAGCCATATTCCTCCCGCGGAGTGCGCCTCGCGGAGCATTTTTATTTAACAGGAAACACAGTTTCCTGTTAAATAAAAAAGGTAATGTGCACAAATCGTACACATTACCTGTAAACGTCGTAAATCCAAGCCTTCTGCGGCACAGCCTGAGAGGCAAGCGCTCTCCTCTCGCACCCCTAACCGGGAAAGCTGTCATTTCCCCGGAAGGCTTTGTTTTCGATTCAGAGTCTATATAGCAAATACCACTTTTACTACTCTTATTGACCGTTTTACAAGTTGATGTACGCATCCACGCACTGGTTGTAAAGTAACCAACTCATAAAATTGAGCTTTTAACTCAATCAATAATGGCAGCTCACGCCGCCGCTCGGCAGTGGACCCGGCTGTCCGTATGGCCTTGACCCGTATCCGGGTGGTCCAGAATATTTGCATGGATACTCTGTCGAAAACTCATATCACATGGCTTTGATTAGTGTATATCATATGGGGGGAGAAATGTCAAGATGGAATGGGCGGGGAGTCACGACAAACGCATGAATGTGTTCTTCAACCAAACCCCGTTTTTATCCCCCATTTTACAGATTTATGATCTGCTCCAAATGTTTTTCGGGGTTTGTTCCGATTGCATACCGTTTCTTTTTCAGGCTTAATGGTTTATTCCCTACCTCTATCATTTTTAAGATACTTATTG
>NZ_NFLE01000084.1 GCF_002160755.1 Lachnoclostridium sp. An14 | reverse complement strand
TTTCTTTTTCAGGCTTAATGGTTTATTCCCTACCTCTATCATTTTTAAGATACTTATTGATAACTTCCTCATGATATTTAGATTATACGATGCCTGCTTTTCCAGCGTATGGTTCCCATTCTCTCGGAACGTCACATCCAAATGCCAGTGATAACTTTCTACCTTCCAATGACCCCTTACGGCTCGCGCGGCGTCTTCTATCTCTGTTGACAGACTGCTTATAAAATATCTTTCCTCTATTTGCTCCTTCCCGTCTGCTCCCTTTATCGTGTTCCGCGTCAATAGAATGCTTTTCAGTCCTGGCCACGCCTTTTTCTGGCTTAACCAACCTATATCTTCTGTCTGCCAGTACTCCCTCTTTTCGACTTTCCCTCTTGCTTTTTCCATTGTCTTTTTATAGGCGCATTTTTCCCGCAGCTCCGGGTCTGAGAAATAAAGCCTCACATCTTCATACAAGCTCCCCTGATTCCCCTTTAACGCCAGCACATAGTCCGCCCGTTTCTGTCGAATTTTCTTCGCGATTTCCGTCTGCGTTCCCATGGCGTCCGTTGTGATGATACATCCTTTTATCGTTAGACTGTCCAGCAGTTCGGGGATGGCCATGATTTCATTTGTCTTTTCCTCTACCCGTTTTTGACCCAGGCAAAAGCCGTTCTCATCCACAGCACTGACAATATGGTTCCTTTTCTGGTTTTTATTTCCATTTCCCCTTTGGGTTTTTCCATCAATGGCAAGCAGTTTCCTAATTTTATCTCCTTCCTCACGATTCAGCATTTCGTTCCATTTTTTCTGGAATTGCTCTAAAAATTCCGACGGCACCATCGCAAATACCCTCTGGATTGTATCATGGGAGGGAATCCCATTAGGAAGTTCCAAATAATTTCGCAGAAATTTCTCGTGTTCCTTTCCAAACACTTCCATTTCCACCCAGTCATCCGCATTTGCAAGCATAGCGAAAAAAACGAGCAGGATAATATCCTTCAT
>NZ_NFLE01000083.1 GCF_002160755.1 Lachnoclostridium sp. An14 | reverse complement strand
GCTCGCTGGCTATCATTTTCGTGTACGGGGCTTTCACCCTCTCTGGCCTGACTTCCCAGACAGTTCCACTAATGAATCGCCTCACTTATCGCGGTCCATAACCCCGCGGTGCACGCACCGCGGTTTAGGCTCCTTCCATTTCGCTCGCCGCTACTTTGGAAATCGATGTTTCTTTCTTTTCCTCCGGCTACTTAGATGTTTCAGTTCACCGGGTTCCCGACGTATGGCTATGGATTCACCATACGACGACTGAGGATTGCTCAGCCAGGTTTCCCCATTCAGAGATCTCCGGATCAAAGGATATTTGCTCCTCCCCGAAGCTTTTCGCAGCTTATCACGTCTTTCATCGGCTCTTAGTGCCAAGGCATCCACCCTGCGCTCTTTCTAGCTTGACCAGCTTTCCGATGTATAGCGTTACATCGGCTGGTTGTGTTTCAAACTTTATTTATTGCTTGATGTTTCTCGGATGTCTTGACTAGATATTTCTATCTAGTTTCGATTTACTCGATATGCGGTTTTCAAGGTACGTTTGCGACTGATGTTTTATCAGTCAGTGGAGATGGAGAGATTCGAACTCTTGACCCCCTGCTTGCAAGGCAGGTGCTCTCCCAACTGAGCTACACCCCCACGGATGCGGGCCTTCCCTCTTTCGAGGCGATCCCTATATTCTTTTGTAGGCTTATCAAAGCCAGTGGGCTTAAGTGGGCCTTTCCTCCCTTCCGAGAGCTTGGCGTGAACTTAAGCAATGGGCTTAAGTGGACTCGAACCACCGACCTCACGCTTATCAGGCGTGCGCTCTAACCGGCTGAGCTATAAGCCCGGTTTTCTTTTGAAAAGGGATCCGGCAGCCACCTGCTCTCCCATGCCGTCTCCAGCATAGTACCATCGGCCGCTTAAGTCTTAACCGTCGTGTTCGGGATGGGTACGGGTGTCTCCCCTAAGCGCATCACCACCGGAATCCTTTCGCCCTTGACTTTCATCAAAGACTAAACAGTATATAAAACCCTTACTTCTTC
>NZ_NFLE01000081.1 GCF_002160755.1 Lachnoclostridium sp. An14 | reverse complement strand
CCTGAATTATTCACGACTTTGCCACGAATGTGGCTGAAAGCCACATAGTTACTGTATTTTAACTGAATATTGCTTTTCACCTATCAAGTGAATGAAAAAAGAGCATCCATTTGTGGTAAAATTAAGGTGTCTAATCAAAATAAATACCAACAAAGGAGCCCTTTATGAGTATTGTAAACACCTTATCACTAGAAAGCAATAGACAAATTAAAATAAATTTTGATGGAGGAGATTTATCCTCCGATGCAGGATTGCTTCTTATCAAAGAATTCGTAAGCAAACTTGGTATTGATAATCTTTTAGGCAAAGTTTTCAAGACCAACGATTCTGCATTATTCAGATATCATACAGATCAGAAAAACCTGCTCCAGATGATATATATGATCATTGCAGGCTACTTCGAAGATGATACTTCCGATGAACTTACAAATGATCCTGTATTCAAGTCTGTACTTGAAAAAGACACCCTTGCATCACAGCCTACGCTATCAAGATTCTTTAACCGTATGGATGAAGATACCTTAAATCAGTTACTTATGATTGGCAGAATACTCCGAAAGAGAGTTTATCGTATTCAGATGCCACAGGCTGTTATTCTGGATCTGGATTCCACTCTTCTTGATGCATACGGCAAACAGGAAGGCAGAGCCTTTAACTTTCATTATCAAAGCAATGGATACCATCCACTTGTCTGTTATGATGGAATGACCGGAGATCTGGTAAAAATCCAGCTTCGTGATGGAACCGAGTATTCCTGTACCGGAGTGGTTGACTTCCTGCAGCCGATACTTGATGAATACCTGAATGATTATCCGGCGATCCGTATTCTGCTTCGTGGTGACAGCGGTTTCGCTACACCTGATCTTTATAAGCAGTGTGAGGAAAACGGCACAAGCTATGTGATCCGGCTGAAGGAGAATGGCATTCTCCGCAAAAAAGCATCCTATCTTGTGGATGAGCTTGATGAGATCACCAAAAATAATAAAGTCGATTATGCAGTAGCCTATGGCGAATTCATGTATAGAGCGAGTTCATGGCCTTATGAAAGGCGTGTGGTATGCAAGGTTGAAAAGCCGGAAAACCAAATGGTTTACATGTACACATTTGTTGTCACAAACATGGATTCCTCACCAGAGTATCTCATCAAATTTTACTGCAAGCGGGGGCTGATGGAAAACTTCATTAAAGAAAGCAAATCCGGTTTTGATTTTGCATCCGTAAGCAGTCATACCAGAATGGTAAATGCCAATAGACTGCAGGTACATGCTCTTGCGTATAACATATTTAATTGGTTTAGAAGATTGGTGTTATCAGCAAATATGCGAAAGCAACGCATTGATACCGTCCGTTTAAAATTGCTGAAGATTGCTGCAAAAGTAGTTCATTCAGCAAGATATATCACATTCAAACTGTGCAGCAGTTGCCCCTATAAGAATGAATTCTATGAGACACTTTCAAATATCGGCAAGCTGAATGTACAGCTGGAATAGCAACTATTAACGAACATTGACAGCTTAACAACTGCTCTGAACTCTGCCACAGGGATTTTATACCCTTTTGACGGGTTAATTGAGTGATGTTATGGCTGCATGGATCAATTTTCAGATTCATGGTACTGTTATCAATTCAGATACTGTTCCGTGAATAATTTAGG
>NZ_NFLE01000080.1 GCF_002160755.1 Lachnoclostridium sp. An14 | reverse complement strand
AGAGAGGGTGAAAGCCCCGTACACGAAAATGATAGCCAGCGAGCGGGATCCAAAGTACCACGAGACACGTGGAACCTTGTGGGAAGTCGGGGGGACCACCCCCCAAGGCTAAATACTCCTTAGTGACCGATAGCGCATAGTACTGTGAAGGAAAGGTGAAAAGGACCCCGGGAGGGGAGTGAAAGAGAACCTGAAACCCTGTGTTTACAAGCTGTGGGAGCACGTTAAGGTGCAACCGCGTACTTTTTGTAGAACGGTCCGGCGAGTTACTCCTGCTGGCAAGGTTAAGCACTGAAGGTGTGGAGCCGAAGGGAAACCAAGTCTGAATAGGGCGTGAAGTCAGTAAGAGTAGACCCGAAACCGGGTGATCTACCCATGTCCAGGTTGAAGCGGAAGTAAAATTCCGTGGAGGACCGAACGCACATCCGTTGAAAAGGGTGGCGATGAGGTGTGGGTAGGGGAGAAATTCCAATCGAACCCGGAGATAGCTGGTTCTCCTCGAAATAGCTTTAGGGCTAGCCTCGTATTAGTCTGGCGGAGGTAGAGCACTGAATTCTTAAGGGGGCGTCAAAGCTTACCAAGAGATATCAAACTCCGAATGCCGCAAAGATGATGTACGGGAGTCAGACTACACGAGATAAGTTGGGTAGTCAAAAGGGAAAGAGCCCAGACCTGCAGCTAAGGTCCCAAAGTGCGTGTTAAGTGGAAAAGGATGTGGGATTTCAAAGACAACTAGGATGTTGGCTTAGAAGCAGCCACACATTCAAAGAGTGCGTAATAGCTCACTAGTCGAGAGGTCCTGCGCCGAAAATGTCCGGGGCTAAAACACGACACCGAAGCTCAGGAATGTCATATGACATTGGTAGAGGAGCATTCTTAAAGAGAGGAAGCAGTACCGGAAGGAGCTGTGGATTTTTAAGAAGAGAGAATGCCGGAATGAGTAGCGAGATGGAGGTGAGAATCCTCCAGGCCGAATATCCAAGGTTTCCAGAGTAAAGCTGATCTGCTCTGGGTAAGTCGGGGCCTAAGGCGAGGCTTAAGAGCGTAGCCGATGGACAGCAGGTTTAGATTCCTGCACCACAAGGTATCAGAACTGTGGGGACGCAGAAGGACAGGATAAGCCGGGAATGAAAAGACCGGCGCAAGCGAGGTAGGAGTCAAGTAGGAAAAACCGCTTGGCAATCCGAAGACGTGACGCGGAGCGAACAAAAGTAGCGAAGTATCCGATTCCAGCTGCCAAGAAAAGCCGCTATAGTGTACCGTGTGCCCGTACCGTAAACCGACACAGGTGGATGAGGAGAGAATCCTAAGGCCGGCGGGAGAAGCATTGTTAAGGAACTCGGCAAAATGACCCTGTAACTTCGGGAGAAAGGGTGCCTGGGAAACCAGGCCGCAGAGAATAGGCTCAAGCAACTGTTTAGCAAAAACACAGGTCTATGCAAAACCGCAAGGTGAAGTATATGGGCTGACGCCTGCCCGGTGCTGGAAGGTTACGAGGAGAGGTTAGCGCAAGCGAAGCTTTGAATCTAAGCCCCAGTAAACGGCGGCCGTAACTATAACGGTCCTAAGGTAGCGAAATTCCTTGTCGGGTAAGTTCCGACCCGCACGAAAGGCGTAATGATTTGAGCGCTGTCTCGACAATGCACCCGGTGAAATTGAAGTGCCAGTGAAGATGCTGGCTACCCGCGCCAGGACGGAAAGACCCCATGGAGCTTTACTCCAGCTTGATACTGGGATCCGGTGCTGTATGTACAGGATAGGTGGGAGACG
>NZ_NFLE01000008.1 GCF_002160755.1 Lachnoclostridium sp. An14 | reverse complement strand
CTTGGCGCACACTCGCGCCGGAGCGCGGCTGCGCCAGCAGCCATTTTCCTTTGCGCGGAGTGCGCCTCCCGCCGGAGGCTTTTGTGCCATAGGGAACGCAGTTTCCTATGACACAAAAAGCAGGGCGGCACAGCCCGAAAGCCATACCGCCCTGATCCCGTTCCCTGCCGGTCCGGCAGTTCCCGCAAAGCTCTGATATTGATTTTTCCGGCCCAGCCGCGCCTGTGAAAACGCGGCCTCTGCCAGTCTCTCTTTTTACTGATCCACGCTGTAGTTGGGAGCCTCCTTGGTGATGTGGATGTCGTGGGGATGGCTCTCCTTTAAGGACGCGGCGGAAATCTTCACAAACCGGCCCGTCTCCTGAAGGGTGGGGATGTCCTTGGCTCCGCAGTAGCCCATGCCGGCCCGCAGTCCGCCTAAGAGCTGGAATACGGTGTCCTCCACCATGCCCTTGTAAGCCACACGGCCCTCTACGCCCTCCGGCACCAGTTTCTTGGCGTCGCTCTGGAAGTAGCGGTCCTTGCTGCCGTTCTCCATGGCGGCGATGGAACCCATGCCGCGGTATACCTTGTACTTTCTGCCCTGATACAGCTCGAAGGTTCCCGGGCTCTCGTCGCAGCCTGCGAACATACTTCCCATCATGCAGACGCTGCCGCCGGCGGCAATGGCCTTCGTCACGTCTCCGGAGTATTTGATGCCTCCATCGGCGATGATCGGGATGCCGTACTCCTTGGCCACCTCATAGCAGTCCATCACGGCCGTGATCTGAGGAACGCCGATACCGGCAACCACGCGGGTGGTACAGATGGAACCCGGTCCGATTCCCACCTTCACCGCGTCAGCTCCCGCCTCGATCAGGGCTCTCGTCGCCTCGCCGGTGGCCACGTTTCCTGCGATGACCTGCAGCTCCGGATATTTCTCCTTGATCATCTTCACGCAGCGGATGACGTTGGCGGAATGACCGTGAGCGGAATCCAGAACCACCACATCCACGTGAGCGTTCATCAGAGCCTCTACCCGGTCTAATACGTTGGCGGTGATGCCGATGGCGGCGCCGCAGAGCAGGCGGCCCTGTTCGTCCTTGGCGGACAGCGGGTACTTGATCTGTTTCTCAATATCCTTGATGGTGATCAGGCCCTTTAAGTTGAAATCGTCGTCCACGATGGGCAGCTTCTCCACCCGGGCCTTGGCCAGAATCTTCTTGGCCTCCGTCAGGGTAATGCCCTCCTTGGCAGTCACCAGGTTCTCGGAGGTCATGCACTCCTTGATCTTCTTGCTGAAGTCTTCCTCAAACTTTAAGTCCCGGTTGGTAATGATGCCTACCAGCTTTCTGCCCTCTGTGATCGGCACGCCGGAAATACGGAATTTCCCCATCAGCTCGTCCGCGTCTCTTAAGGTGTGCTCCGGGGATAAGTAAAATGGGTCCGTGATGACGCCGTTCTCAGAACGCTTTACCTTGTCAACCTCCTCTGCCTGAGCCTCGATTGACATATTTTTGTGAATGATACCGATACCGCCCTGTCTGGCCATGGCGATCGCCATCCTGTGCTCCGTGACGGTGTCCATCCCTGCGCTCATAAGCGGAATGTTCAGCTTGATTTTCTTCGTCAGATGGGTGGTCACATCCACCTGGTTGGGGATCAGCTCAGAATACGCAGGAACCAGCAGCACATCGTCAAATGTAATGCCATCACCGATAATTCTACCCATTAGATTTTCCTCTCTTTCCTGATAGTCATGGCTGCGGTCCGGTAGCGCACCACAGCCATATGTAAAAGTTATTAGTACAATATGCTACCAGACTTTTCCACCGTTGTCAAACCTATTTTTGACAAATTCTGAAAAATGTCTGTACATGAGGAACGTGTACGCAGGTCGCGGACATCTGTACGGTTCCGCAGGCCTTTCCCCGTTTCCACCGGCCTCCGTTTCCTAAAAAAATAAGGACATCAAAATCCGCAGCATGGGGGCGATGAACATGATCAGCAGGTAGACGATAAAGACAATCAGCACCGCCCACCCTCCGTTCGTCCTCTTTCCTGACGGCCGGACTCTCCCGGAGCCCTTTGTCCCATATTCCACTGGCACGCCGCCTCTGGCCGGGGCTGTCTTCGCGGGAGACTGCCTTCCTGAAACGTCCTTTCCGGAGCCGGGATTTACGGAAACCTTCCTGGCGGAGGCGCTTTTTACGGGAGCGGCCTTTCCTTGCCTTTTTTGAGTTTCCAACGGATTTTTCCCTCCGCCCTGCCTCTTTTCCAGGCCTTCCCTTCCTTCCCGGTACAGCCGCTCCGTCTCCGTCCTCGGCCGTCTCTCGTTCAGATAATAATTGACCTCCATCACAACCGGATTCCTCACCCACTCATGGCACTGCGGGCAGAAATGGCCGATTTTTATCTCCCCGTCACAGATGGGACAAATCCTCTTTTTCATAGCCTGCTCCTTTCTGCCCCGGTTCGTCCGGCAGCCGTTCTCCTTACCTCTACTATATCCGTTTCCAGGGCGTTTGTAAAGGAAGAAACGGCAGGCGCGCCCATGAATCCCCCCGTGGAAGGGACACAAAAAGGACGGCAGGAAATCCCTTTCCCACTCGTCCTTTTTTCAAAGGCGTCCCGGAATCCTCCGGGACCGCCTGATTTTTGTTTTACATCATTCCCATGCCGGGAGCGCCTGCGGGCATAGCCGGAGCCGGCTCCTTGATGTCTGCCACTACAGACTCGGTGGTCAGCAGGGTAGATGCCACGCTGGTGGCGTTCTGCAGGGCGCTTCTGGTCACCTTTGCCGGATCCAGGATGCCTGCCTTGATCATGTCCACATACTCCTCTTTGTATGCGTCGAAACCTACGCCTACCTCGGACTCAGCTACCTTATTGATGATTACGGAGCCCTCTAAGCCTGCGTTGGCAGCGATGTGGAACAGCGGAGCCTCCAGAGCCTTCAGAATGATCTTTCCGCCGGTCTTCTCGTCTCCCTCCAGCTTTCCTACTACCTCGGCAACCTTCTTGGCAGCGTGCACGTACGCGGAGCCGCCGCCTGCGATGATGCCTTCCTCAACAGCCGCCTTCGTAGCTGCCAGAGCATCCTCCATGCGCAGCTTGGCCTCCTTCATCTCAGCCTCGGTGGCAGCGCCTACGCGGATTACGGCAACGCCGCCTGCCAGTTTCGCCAGTCTCTCCTGGAGTTTCTCTCTGTCGAAGTCAGAGGTGGTCTCCTCGATCTGAGCGCGGATCTGGCTCACTCTGGCGTTGATCTCCGCCTTGTCGCCGCAGCCGTCCACGATGATGGTGTTCTCCTTCTGAACCTTTACGGATTTCGCCCGTCCAAGCTGATCCATGGTCACTTCCTTCAGATCTAAGCCCAGCTCGTCGGAAATCACCTGGCCGCCGGTAAGGATGGCAATATCCTTTAACATCTCTTTTCTTCTGTCGCCGTAGCCCGGAGCCTTCACAGCCACTACGTTGAAGGTTCCTCTTAACTTGTTGACAATCAGGGTGGTCAGGGCCTCGCCCTCTACGTCCTCAGCGATGATGAGGAGCTTCGCGCCGGTCTTTACCACCTGCTCCAGTAAGGGCAGGATCTCCTGGATATTGGAAATCTTCTTGTCAGTGATCAGGATGAAGGGATCGTCTAACACAGCCTCCATCTTATCCATATCGGTGCACATATACGCGGAAACATAGCCGCGGTCAAACTGCATTCCCTCTACTAAATCCAGCTCCGTCTTCATGGTCTTGGACTCCTCGATGGTGATAACACCGTCCTTGGAAACCTTCTCCATGGCGTCCGCAACCATCTCGCCTACGGAATCGTCAGATGCGGAAATCGCTGCAACTCTGGCGATCTGGTCCTTGCCCTCGATGGGCTTGCTCATCTTGGCGATCTCCTCAACGGCTGCCTCTGTGGCCTTCTTCATGCCCTTTCTCAGCACGATGGGGTTTGCGCCTGCTGCCAGGTTCTTCATTCCCTCGTTGATCATGGCCTGTGCCAGAACCGTGGCGGTGGTGGTGCCGTCACCAGCTACGTCATTGGTCTTCGTAGCGGCCTCTTTTACCAGCTGGGCGCCCATATTCTCAAAGGGATCCTTGAGCTCGATCTCTTTTGCGATGGTCACGCCGTCATTGGTGATCAGGGGAGCGCCGAAGGATTTGTCCAGGGCTACGTTTCTTCCCTTCGGTCCAAGGGTTACTCTTACGGTGTCAGCCAGCTGATTTACGCCGGCCTCTAATGCTTTTCTGGCCTCTACGCCATACTTGATTTCCTTTGCCATGTCTGTCAACCTCCAATTTATTCAATCACTGCTAAAATGTCGTTCTGCTTTACGATGACGTACTTCTCCTCGTCCACCTCTACCTCGGTGCCGGAGTACTTGGAGTAGATCACCTTATCGCCTACCTTTACCTGCATGGTAACTTCTTTTCCGTCGATCATTCCGCCCGGTCCCACGGCGATTACCTCGGCCTGCTGCGGTTTCTCCTTTGCCTGGCCCGGCAGCACGATTCCGGACTTCGTGGTCTCCTCTGCCACCAGCTGCTTTAACACAACCCTGTCAAATAACGGTACCAACTTCATAAGATATTCCTCCTTGTATGGTCTGGTTTTCTTTCAAAATTCCTTTTCTGGAACTCTTATCCTTTACACGTATATCGTTATACCACCTTTTGTTAGCACTGTCAAGCCATGAGTGCTAAAAATTTTATAAAGTTTCCAATTATGCCTGATCCTCCCTCCTATTTTATAGAAATTTTCAAAACTTATACCTTTCTTTTTTCACACATTCGTATTAAAATAAGCATAACAGGTTGAAGTGGAAAGGAGTTTTTCTTATGGCAAAAAATCATGTTGGCAGATGGCTGGCACTGGCTGCTGTCGCGGGGGCGGCTGCCGCCGGTGTTTCTTATTTCCGCAAATACAAATCCTTCAACAAGGAATTGGAGGAAGATTTCCACGACTTTGAGGATGACGACGACATCTTCGAGGATGAGGAGGAGAATGAAAGCGAGGACGCGGGAGCGAGACGGTACGTTTCCCTCCACGCCAATAAGGATGAATTTAAGGTAGCGGCTGGAGATATGCTGGATGCCGCCAAAGATATGGCAGGGGCGGCCAAGGAGATCCTCAAAGACACCGCTGCCATCCTTTCCGATACGGCAGGCAGCGTAGGCTCTGCCGCCAAGGACACCGCCCAGCTGGCAAAGGAGCGGGTGAAAGATCTGAGCGGCCGGACTGCCGAGCGGGTGGAGGACGAGGCGGAGGACGCCGCGGAGAAGGCAGAGGACGTCATGGATCGGATGAAGGACGCTGCCGGGGCTGCAAAGGAAAAGGCCGCTGAAATGGCGGAGAAGGTTTTAACCAAGGCCGCCGGGGCCATGGACAGTGTATCCGGAAAAAGTGCCGGAATGGCCGGGCAGGTGGCGGAGATGGCGGAGAATGCCGCGGAAAAGACTGCCCAGCTGGCAGAGAACGCCGCGGAGAGCTTAAGCGACGCCGCCGGGCTGGCCGCGGAAAAGCTGAGCGAGGCCGCAGACGCCGCCGCGGACCATGTGGAATACGCCGCGGAGAAAACCGCCGGGACGATTCAGTCTGTCACCGAGGACAAAGAGGTATAACCCTGATTCCTGGTTCAGACGCGGGCACCGCAAAAGAGGCGGCATAGCCCTGAGAGAACAGCAAGGCCGCGAGACGTCTCAGGCATTGACACGCAAAAGCTGCGAGACCGTCCTGAAAAGGCAAAACGGCTGCGAGACGTTTTAAACGCGTACTGCAAGCAAAAGAGGCGGGCGCCGGAGCCACACGCTCCGGCTGCCCGCCTCTTTTTGTTCTTTCTTGGGAAACCGCATTCCTTATGGCACCAAAAGCCTCCGGCGCCAGTGTGCGCTGCCGCGCACGCGTTTCGCCTTCCGGAAACCATTCCTGTCTTCTTATTTGATCTTGCGGATCCAGCCTTCCGGTGCCTCGATCCGGCCCATCTGGATGCCGGTTAAGGTGTCGTACAGTTTCTGGATCACCGGTCCCATCTTCTCCATGCCGCTGGGGAAACAGATCTCTTTTCCGTGATCCACCACTTTTCCCACCGGGGAAACCACTGCTGCCGTGCCGCACACGCCGCACTCCGTGAAATCCCCTAACTCCGCCAGCTCTACCGGGCGCTCTGTCACCTTGATACCCAGGTAATGCTCTGCCACGTAGATCAGGGAACGGCGGGTGATGGAGGGCAGAATGGAATCAGACTTGGGCGTTACCACCTCTCCGTCCTTGGTCACGAACAGGAAATTGGCCCCGCCGGTCTCCTCCACATAGCGGCGGCTGCCGGGATCCAGGAACATATTCTCGTCAAAGCCCTTTCTGTGGGCCTCCATTCCGGCGTGCATACTCATGGCGTAGTTTAAGCCAGCCTTGATGTGGCCCGTTCCTCTGGGGGCCGCCCGGTCAAAATCGCTGACACAGATGGAAATCGGTTTCGCGCCGCCCTTAAAATAGGGGCCTACGGGAGTGCAGAGCACACGGAACTGATACTCGTCCGCCGGCTTTACGCCGATCACGGAACCGGAGGCGAACATATAGGGGCGGATGTACAGGCTGGCGCCGCTGCCGTAGGGCGGAACCCAGGCCTCGTTGGCCCGCACCACCTGGTCCACGGCGTCTAAGAACCGCTCCTTCGGGAAAGCGGGCATCTCCAGGCCCACCGCGGAATTCATCATTCTCTCCGCGTTCTGATCCGGGCGGAAGGTAACGATGCTTCCGTCCTCCGTAGTGTAAGCCTTTAATCCCTCAAACACCTCCTGGCAGTACTGGAAGATGCCGGCACACTCGTTTAACACGATGTTGGAATCGGAAATCAAAGCTCCCTCATCCCACTGGCCATCCTTATAATGAGACACATACCGTTTGTCTGTCTCCCGGTATACAAATCCAATATTTTCCCAATCCAGATTCTTCTTTTCCATAATAACCTACCTCCTATGCTGCTGTAATACTTTACTATCAAAAATAGCACTAATTCTGGCCGCTGTCAAACAACTGAAGAAACTTTTCTTTGATTTCTTGTTTTTTTTGAAAAGCAATCCAGTAACGTGCCCAGGAATGCGCGGTTGAGCACACTTGCACCGGCAGCCATCTCCCTTCTTTCTTCTACCTCTTTCCGCAGGAGCCCCACGCCTGCACCAGCCCTTCCGCCCCTCTGCGGATCTCCTCTGCCGTCAGGCTGGCGTAGCCTAAAATGACGGTGCGGCTCCCCTCTCCCTTCTCCGGCTCGCCGATAAAGTAGGAAGAAAGGCCGTAAACTCCTACGCCCGCCTCCTCCGCCAGACGCACCAGCTCCCGCTCCGGCATCTCCCGGTGAGTGAGAAGAAGGTGGAGGCCGGCATACTCCCCGGACACCTGGAACCCGTCTCCCAGAGGAGACAGGGCCGCCAGCAGGCTATCGTGCTTTTCCCGGTACACAGAACGCATCCGGTTCAAATGGCGCTCAAAATGGCCCCTTACCAGGAACTGATAGAGGATGTTCTGGTCGATCCGGGACACGGTGGAGGCGTAAAACCCGGCCCGTTCCCGGTACAGTTCCAGAAGGGCCGGGGGCAGCACCATATAGCTGATGCGGATGGCCGCCGCGATGGACTGGGAGAAGGTGCCAAGGTAGATCACCTTGTCCTCCCGCCCCATCCCCTGAAGGGCCGGCACCGGCTTTCCCTTGTAGCGGAATTCGCTGTCGTAGTCGTCCTCGATGAGAAACCGGCCCTCCCGGCGGCAGGCCCACTGCAGCAGCTCCTGCCGCCGCCTCACCGGCATCACGATCCCTGTGGGAAACTGGTGGGAGGGCATCACGTAGGCGATGTCCGCCCCGCTGGCCTCCAGGGCATCCACCCGCATCCCGCGGCTGTCCATACCTACGGGGCAAACCTTCACCCCCTGGCCCGCCAGCACCCGGTAAGCTTGCTTGTAGGTGGGGCTTTCCATGGCCACGGTGTGGGAACGGCCCAGCATTCCCATGAGCAGCATCAGCAGATACTCGCTCCCGGCGCCGATGACGATCTGCTCCGTCTCACAGACCACGCCCCTGGCGGCGTGGAGATAGTCCCGGATGGCCTCCCGCAGAGCCGGCTCCCCCTGCCGGTCCCCCGCCAGGAACATTTCCCGGTTGTCGTCCACCAGGGTGTCTTTGGAAATCTTCCGCCAGACCCCATAGGGAAAGCTCTCCAGGTCAATGCCCCTGGGGGAAAAATCCACCTGGAACCGGCGGGATCCCGGCCGGGGGGCCGCGGAAACCTGGGGCTGGGTGATCCCGGAGGGCCGCACAGGCTTAAGTCTTTCCTTTCCTGCCCCAGATCCGTCTCCCCAGGCCCTTCCGATCTCCAGCAGTCCGTCCGTCTCACACACAAAGTAGCCCCGGTAGGGCACTGCCTCGATATAGCCCTCCGCCAGCAGCTGGTCGTAGGCCATCTGGGTGGTGCTGCGGCTCACCTTTAAATGCTCCGCCAGCCTCCTGGTAGACGGAAGGCGGACCGCTGCCCGCAGTCCGCCCGTTCGGATCTCTTTTTTGATATATTCATAAATCTGCTCGTAGAGGGGCGTCTCCCCTCCCGGTTTCAGCGGTACCATCAGATCCATGTTCCCGCCTCCGTCTTACTTCTGAATCTTAAAGGAGCTCTTTAAGGACACGATCCGGTTAAACACCAGGTGATCGGGACGGCTGTCCTTGCAGTCGGCGCAGAAATAGCCATTGCGCACAAACTGGAAACTGTCGTAGGCCTGGGCCTTTCCCAGCTCCGGCTCCATGTAGCACTCCGTGAGCACAGTGAGGGAATTGGGATTTAAGTTCAGGCTGCCGTCCTCGTTTAACTTGCCTTTTTCCTCGTCCACGATGTTCTCGTACAGGCGGCACTCCGCCTTCACCGCCGTCTTGGCGGCCACCCAGTGGATGGTTCCCTTCACCTTGCGGCCGTCGGCGCTGGAGCCGCCTCTCGTCTCCGGATCGTAGGTGCAGTGTACCACCGTCACGTTTCCGTCGGCGTCCTTCTCACAGCTGGTGCAGGTGGCAAAGTACGCGCCCATAAGGCGGACCTCATTGCCGGGGAACATCCGGAAATACTTCCGGGGCGGCGTCTCCATAAAGTCCTCCCGCTCAATGTAAAGCTCCCTTCCAAAGGGCACCATGCGGGAACCTAATTCCGGGTTCTCCAGATTGTTGGGCACCTCTACCTCCTCCATCTGATCCTCCGGATAGTTGTCAATCACCAGCTTGACCGGGTCTAAGATCGCCATCATTCTGGACTTTTTCAGTTTCAGATCCTCGCGGATGCAGTACTCTAAGAGGGCGTAGTCCACGGAGCTGTTAGCCTTTGCCACGCCCACCAGGTCCACAAACATCCGGATGGACTCCGGCGTGTAACCCCTTCTTCTCAAGGCAGCGATGGACACCAGACGGGGATCGTCCCAGCCGTCCACAATGCCGTCCTCCACCAGCTTTTTGATGTAGCGCTTACCGGTGACCACGTTGGTGAGGTAGAGCTTGGCAAACTCGATCTGGCGGGGCGGATTCTCAAACTCGCACTCCCGCACCACCCAGTCGTAGAGAGGTCTGTGATCCTCAAACTCCAGGGTGCAGATGGAGTGGGTGATGTGCTCGATGGCATCCTCAATGGGGTGGGCGAAGTCGTACATGGGATAGATGCACCACTTGTCCCCGGTGTTGTGGTGGCTCATGTGGGCCACCCGGTAGATCACCGGATCCCTCATATTGATGTTGGGGGAGGCCATGTCGATCTTGGCCCGGAGCACTTTTTCTCCGTCCCGGTATTTTCCCTCCTTCATCTCCTCAAAGAGCTTTAAGTTCTCCTCCACGGAACGGTTCCGGTAGGGGCTCTCCTTGCCGGGGGTCTTAAAATCTCCCCGGTACTCTCTGATCTCGTCGGCGGTCAGGTCGCAGACGAAGGCCTTTCCCTTCTTGATCAGGAAAACGGCGCACTCATACATCTGCTCAAAGTAGTCGGAGGCGAAAAACAGCCGGTCCTCGTAGTCGGCTCCCAGCCACTGTACGTCCGCCTTGATGGACTCCACAAACTCCACCTTTTCCTTCGTCGGGTTGGTGTCGTCAAAGCGGAGATTGAACTTTCCGTTGTATTTTTTTGCCAGGCCAGAGTTTAACAGAATGGACTTGGCATGGCCGATGTGCAGGTAGCCGTTGGGCTCCGGCGGGAAACGGGTCTGCACGTGGTCGTACACGCCCTCCGCCAGGTCTTTGTCGATCTCCTGCTCAATAAAGTTTTTGGAAACCACCTCTTTTTCCGCGGTTTCCACTGCCGGCATCTTTTCTTCCATATCGTCCCTCCACGTATTTCTATCCTTGCAGGCAATGCCTGCCTGTTTTCATGTTGAACCATTATAGCAGAAAAATAAGGCTTCGGCAAGGTTTTCCAGGCCGGCCGTACAAATTCTCATAACCGTTCAGCCATGCCATTCACAATTTGACGGATTTTTCAAAATTGGCCAACGTAAAACATTATTAGCTGCCAGATGATTCCTGCCGGGCGCCGTCGGAAATTCCCGCGGAAATGTCCTCCAGCCGGGAAAAACAATCTCCGGCAGCAATCCCAGGCCGTCAGCGGATATAGGCGGTCTGGCCGATGCGCTCCTTCGGCGCCGGCTCCCCGTCCCCGTATCCCAGAGCCGCCATGCCGTATACCACATGGTCGTCGGGGATCTCAAACTCCTTTAAAATGGCCCGGATCTCCGGCTGGTCGCAGATGCCCTGAAGCTGGTTGATCCAGACGGAGCCGATCCCCAGGGAGTGGGCCGCCAGGAAAATGTTCTCCAGGGCGCAGGCGTTGTCCTCCCGGCCGAAGGGGCTCTCTTTTAAATTAGAAGGAATGATCAGGACCTCCGGCTGGTACATATCGTATCCGTCCCGTCCCAGGGCCGCGCCGATGGCCTTTGCCAGTTTCTGGATCTTCTCCCGGTTCATCACCACCGTAAATTTCCAGGTCTGCTTTCCCATGCCGCTGGGAGCGTGGAGGGCGGCGTCCACCAGCTGTTTTACATCCTCCTCCGGGATGGGTTTTTCCTGAAAGCTGCGGATGCTTCTTCTGGTTAAAATGGTTTTCATGGTCTCATTCATAAGGGTTACCTCCTCTTTTTTCGCGGCCGCGGCGGGACATTTGGCTCCCGGCGGCCCCTTCTTTCCCCATTATACTCCTTTTTTCGGGAAAAACCATTGCTTTTCCTCCCATCCCTTCTTATAATATTGGGCAGAACTTTGTTTTATGGGGGAGTAACTATGAACCGTCGTTCCAGACGCCTGCCGGAGCTGGACGTGGCCAAGGGGCTGGCCATGTTTCTCGTCGTCTTCGGCCACATTCTGAAATTCAAAAGTCCGGTCTTTAACTGGATTTTCAGCTTTCATATGCCTCTCTTTTTCTTTCTCACGGGGATGACCTTCCGTCCGGAGAAATATAAAAGCCTGGGCCAGGCTGTGAAAAACAAGCTGCGCACCAGGCTTTTTCCCTATTTTGCCATCACCTTTGCCGGCTTTGTCATCTGCCTCATCCGGCCGTCCTACCGCATTTACATGGTGATGACGGGGGTGAAGAATGAACTGCTGTCCATTTTTTATTACGCCCAGCCGGCAGGGCTCTACGTGGGGCAGGTATGGTTTCTGGCCGTCCTGTTCTTCGCGGAAACCGGCTTTTACCTCTGGCACCGCCGGTTCCGGAACAGCAGCCTGCTTGTACGGCTCTCCACCCTCACGGCGGCGGCCCTGGCGGGGATTGAATTCCTGCCCTGGGTCAACTGGCTGATGTGGAAGTACCGCCCCCTGGGCCTGTCTTCCGTCCCCTGGAAACTGGACACGGCCTGCGTGGCCTTCGTGTTTCTGGCGGCGGGCTACTACGCCGGGCGGGCGGACCTGTTAAACAGGCTCCAGCCTCTTTACTGGCTCCTTTTCCCTCTGCTGGTGTGGTCCAACTACCTGTTCGGCCCCCAGGCGGGCGGCTACTCCAATATGTGCGACGGCGTCTACCCGCCGGCCCCCCTCTACCTGACGGCGGCCTTCACCGGGATCCTGGCCTTAAGCCTCACCGCCGTGAAGTGGAAACGGTGGCGGTTCTGGCAGTTCTGCGGCCGCCACTCCATGGCCATTTTCGCCGCCCAAACCTTTGTCAACTACCTGGTGGCGGAGGGGTATCAGCTCCTCACCGGGGAGTGGCTCGAGCCCATGCTCTCCGTGGACAGCGAGTGGAGGGCCCTGGGCTTTGCCTGCGTCTCCTTCGGGATTATGGTGGGGGTGCTGTGGGTGTATGAAGTCCTGAAAAAACGCCTCCGGCGCCGGATTTCCTAGTTTCCTAGGTTCTGAACCGGCCTGCCTGGGCCTGACCGTTCCGCCTGCAAACCGTCACAGATCGTCCACCAGGGCAGCGCTCTTAGCGTAGGCGGTACTTTTGGCCTCGAAAAAGTCCGTTTTCACCATGTTGGCGTTGGAGTAAAGGCCCACCCATTTCATGGAGGCGGGCTCCGCCTCGCGGCCCTCATAGAGGGTGCCAAAGCCCAAAGAGCTCCACCGCAGATTTCCCAGGTAGAGGATGTAGTCCTCCACCATCTCCTCCGTCAGTCCCGGAATCTGTTCTCCGATCACATAGCGTCCCCAGGCGATCTCCTGGCGGACGCCTTCCCGCATCATTTCTTCCATCACCGCCACATTTTTCCCGGTAAACAGCTCCGGCTCCTCTCCCCGCAGCTCCTTTATGATACTGCGAAACAGCCACAGATGGGTGTTCTCATCCCGGTTGATATAGCGGATTTCCTGGACGCTGCCGGGCATCTTCCCGCCTCTGGCCAGGTTGTAGAAGAACATAAAGCCGCTGTAGAAATAAATGCCCTCCAGAATGTAGTTGGCAGTAAGGACCTTTAAGAAGGTGAGCCGGTCCTGTTTCTCCTGAAACTCGTTGTACAGATCCCCGATAAAGGTGTTTCTCGCCAGCAGGTGGGCGTCGTCCTTCCACTGGTAGAGGATCCGGTCCCGCTCCGTGGGCGTGCAGATGGTGTCCAGCATATAGCTGTAGCTCTGGCTGTGAACCGCCTCCTGGAAGGCCTGGATGGTCAGGCAGAGGTTGATCTCGTTGGCGGTGACGTACTGGCTGATGTTCGGCAGGTTTGCCGTCTGCACCGAGTCCAGGAAAATGAGAAAGCTTAAAATCTTATCGTAGGCCGTCCGCTCCGCCTCCGTCAGCCGCGGATAGTCCAGCACGTCCGCCGCCATGCTGATCTCCTCCGGAATCCAGAAATTGTTCATGGCCTGGCGGTACCAGTCGGAGGCCCATTGGTACTTCATGTTGTTGAAATCGTTTAAATTCGTGGTGTTTCCGCCGATGATCCGGCGGGCGCCCGGGGCGGTGTCCCCGTCCGGGTTGAACAGCCGTTTTCTGGTCAGTCGCTCCATAATATCCTCCTTATGATGAACAGCTCTCGCACTCCTCCACCTCCAGGGCGCGGCTGCGGACGTAATAGAGGGTCTTTACGCCCTCCCGCCACGCCAGGAGGAGGAGATTTAAGATCTGCCGCATGGTGTAATCGTTGGTGATGTATAAATTTACGCTCTGGGCCTGGTCAATGTGCCGCTGGCGCACCGCCGCCGCCCGCAGGCTCCAGGACTGGTCCACGTGGTGGGCCTCTTTGTAGTACCAGAAGGTGGACGGGCTTAACTCCGGGGCCACCCGGGGGAGAATGGAATGCTTTTTCTCCTCCAGGAAGAATTTTTTCATCACCGGGTCCAAACCGGCGGTGGTGCCGGCTAAAATGCTGGTGCTGCTGGTGGGGGCCACCGCCATGAGATAGCCGTTTCTCATGCCCGTTTCCGCCACTTTCGCCGCCAGGCTCTGCCAGCGCTCGCTTTCATAGCCCCGTTTCCGGAAATACTCCCCTGTGGCCCAGTCGCTCCCTGGAAAACAGGGGTAGCTGCCCCGCTCCTCCGCCAAGCGGCTGCTGGCCTTCACCGCCAGGTAATTGATCGTCTCAAACACCTGGCCGGCAAAGGTTAAATGCTCCTCCGACTCCCAGCGGATGCCCCGCTTTGCCAGCATATGGTGGTAGCCGCTCACTCCCAGGCCGATGCCGCGGTACCGTTTCGCGGTGAGCTTGGCGTAGGGGAGAGGATAGAAATTCAAGTCGATCACGTTATCTAACGCCCGCACCACGGTGGTGACCACCTGCTCCATGGCGGCCTCGTCTTCCACGGGAAGGTTTCCCAGGCAGAGGCTTGCCAGGTTGCACACCACGAAGTCCCCGGGGCGGACGGAGGTAACCACAGCGGGGGACTCTCCCTCCTCCACCCGCACCTCCAAAAGCTCCATGGGGGACATATTCTGGGCGATCTCCGTGCACAGGTTGGAGCAGTAGATCATCCCCTGATGGCCGTTGGGGTTGGCGCGGTTTACGGCGTCCCGGTTGAAGACGAAGGGCGTTCCCGTCTCCGCCATGGATTTTAAGATCATGCGGACCAGATCTTTGAGCACCACCGTCCGCCGGGAGAGCCGCCTGTCAGCTACACAGTCCAGATACCGTTTCTCCCACTCCTCCCCGTAAAAGTCCTCCAGGGCGTAGCCCTTCACCGTGAGAATCTCGTGGGGGCAGAACAAATGCCACTCCTGATCCAGATTTTCCTCCGCCATCCGCCAGAACCGGTCGGGATAGCACACCGCCGGAAACAGGTCGTGAGCCTTCATCCGGTCATCCCCGTTGTTGGTGCGAAGCTGGAGAAACTCCGGCAGATCCTTGTGCCAGGCGTCCAGATACACCGCCGCGGCCCCCTGGCGCATTCCCAGCTGATCCACCGCCACCGCCGTATCGTTTACCAGGCGCACCCAGCGGATCACGCCGCCGGCCGCCCCGTCAAAGCCGCGGATGGCGCTGCCCGCCGCCCGCACCTTACCGAAATAGAGGCCCATGCCGCCGCCGAACTTGCTCACCTTGGCAAAGTTGTCCACGCTGCGGTAAATCCCGTCCAGACTGTCCGGCACCACGTCGATAAAGCAGCTGGAAAGCTGGTGAAAGGGCTTTCTGGCGTTGGACAGGGTGGGAGTGGCCATGGTGGCCTGCTGAAGGCTCAGCACGTCGTAAAACCGCCTGACCCAGCCCATCCTCTCCTCTTTCTTTTCCCGCAGGGCCAGGTGGAGGGCGATCCCCAGATACATTTCCTGAGGCGTCTCCAGAATCTCCCCCGCCCGGCTGCGGATCACGTACCGGTTCAGCAAAAGCTCCAGTCCGGCGTAGGTAAACAGCCCGTTTCTCTCCTCCCGGATCCACTCCGCCGCCTTAGAAAGCTCCTCTCTCTCATATCCTTCTAAAATGTAGTCCCCGTACAGTCCTTCCCTGCAAAGCCACTCCAGTTTCTCCGGAAAATTTCTGATCTTCTTCTCCTCAAGCCGGGCGGAAAGCTCCTCCTCAAAGGCTCCGTACAGGAACCTGGCGGCGATCCGCTCCCACTCCGGTTCCTCCACAGAGGTCTGTTCCGCCGCCAGCCTGGCCAGACGCCGCCTGTCCGTCCCCATGGCCAGCAGCCGCTCCACCCCCTCCCTTCTTTCCGGAAACTCCCGGTAAATTCCGTCGATCCATTCCTTCCATCTGCCGCTCAATCCTTCGCCTCTCCCTTCCTCGCTGTCTCTTGCTTTTAATTTATACTATTTCCATATGAATAATAGGCATTTACCCATTATACTACATTTCCCCGGGAAAAGATAGGGGGCTTGCGCAATTTTTCCCGGATGGGTATAATATTTCGTAGCCGTCCCATCATGCAGAACCATAGGGCAAAATGCTGCGGAGGGCTTGCTTACTAAGCAGTGTTTTGCCATATGGCTCTGTAGGGCGAACGCCCGCCATGACGCATTGGACGGCTGCTAACGGTTTACGTCAGCCAATTTTGTAAAATCTGTCAAATGATGAATGGCTTGGCTGAACGGTTGCAACATTTCCATATGACAAGGGAGGAAACCGCCGTGGACTTAAAACAGCTGGAATACATCATCAAAATCGCAGAGGAGAACAACATTACCAGGGCTGCGGAAAAGCTGTTCATCACCCAATCAGCCTTGAACCAGCAGCTGCTCCGCCTGGAAAAGGAGCTGGGAACGCCGCTGTTTTACCGCTCCCGCACCAACTGGAGGCCCACGGAGGCCGGGGAGGTATACCTGGCGAACGCCCGGGAGATCCTGCAGATCAAGCACCGCACCTACAGCATGATCAGCGACATCGCCGCCACCAAAAAGGGAAATCTCTCTGTGGGATTTACCCCTGGCCGGGGCGTGGATATGTTCACCTCCGTCTACCCGGATTTCCACCGCCGCTACCCGGACATCATCGTGGAGCCAAATGAGCTGAGCGTCCACAAACAGCAGCAGCAGATCGCCCGGGGCGATCTGGACATCGGCTTTATGACCCTGCGGGAGTCGGACCGCAGCGGGGACGTGTACCAGACCATCTGCCGGGAGGAATTCGTGCTGGCCATCCCGGCGGGCCATCCTTTGAGCGAAATGGCAGCCCCGCCCGGCGAGCCGCTGGCTGTCATGGATCTGTCCCTGCTGCGGTATGAGCCCTTCGTGATCATGTACAAGGAGTCCACCAGCCGCCGCCTGACAGACGCCATTTTCCGGGAGAACGGCTTTTCTCCCACAGTGCTTTTTGAGACCTCCAGCACCGCCACCATCGCCACCCTGGTCCGCTCCCGCATCTGCTGCGGCCTCATTCCTTCCTATTATGTGACGAAAAACCCGGAAGGCATCGCCGCCTTCTCCCTGCCGGGACATCCCTCCTGGGACATCGCCGTCAGCTACAAGCGGGGCGGCTATTTAAGCGGTGCCGCCAGGGATTTTATTCAGCTGGCTGCGGATTACTGGCTGGGACAGGAGGAGATCGGGGGAGACGTTTAACTGTAAATGAGAATGGGAATTATGCCAAAATATTTTCTGGCCACCTTGTGGCGCATCGTGGCGGGCTGTGTGCTGTTTTGAGTGGCGGGTTCAGATAGGATTTGGGGGAGCTGATGGAGATTTTGGGTTTTGGGGTGGTTGAGGATGTGGGGGTTTTAGATTAAGGGGAGATTTCTTCGGGGTGAAATGTGGGGAAGTGAAAGGGTGGGCGGCTTTTCGACACCTGAATTTGGGATTTTGCCCGGGAAAGCCGGGCAAAATGAACTTAATGTCCTTGTTCCTTATAAATGCCATTTGAAAAATTTCTTACAAATCCTTTTACCGGAAAATCTGGATAATTAATCTCCAAAGGCAACCACTTTTCAAGCACCGATACCATTTAGTAGCAAACCACTTTTTCGTTCTATTGTTCCCCTTCCAAACATAAAAAGGCTTTTGAGGTATTTCTTCTGCAAAGTTTCCTTGTTCTACTTGTTGATTGAAAAAAGCTTTACTTCTTCAAATTCCTTGAAGGAATTAATTTCTATTTCCATCCTCTCATTACAGTCACACTTTAATGACCAAACCATGAAACATCCACCTCCGAAATATATCCTCGATTTTCACCGCCTAGTAACTCTCCAGCTCCACCATTCATAATTTCATTTATTTTCGAAGACATATATTCTACTACACTTCGGACATTTCCAAACATCGTACTTGGGTAATGGAATTTCCCACGGAATTATACTTTCACAGTCCATTAGCGCATCCCATTCCTTATCAGTATAAACGTCGGCTGAATATCATTTGGAGCCTGTGTAGTAGTTAAAACGTAACCACATTTACAATTCATTTTAGCCATATTAATGTATCACCTTCCTCCAATTGTCCAAATATCAACAGTGCCTGGGAGCTCTCCCCTATATATATTCATCGCACGTTCAAAATTTACGCACTACTCGGGCAGATGTACCATCTGCCAAAGTATTCGCTTGTTTGCCTAATTCGAAAAAGAGAGTTTTCAGACAAAACATCAAATTTAATAGGGTCGAACTATGCACAGGTTAAAGGACGGGTGGCTTGTAGTCCTCCAGTTAACAGACATCATGCAGCATAGCCGGGCGATGAAACCATCACCCAAAAATTTCCCACAATCGTTTCTTAATCGTTTCTAAAGTATCATTTATCTTCTTTCTTTCAGCAAGCTCATCCTTCCAAACATAAAATTCCGATAACCCGCTTTTGGGGAGAAAAAGTTTTTTATATTCGCAAGCGACTTGAGAGAACTTTTCTAAATCATCCCCATCTCCATCAATAATTTTTAATACTCTCTCTAAAATCTTCATTTGTGAACTATAAGAACTATCCCCATTTTGTTCTAATAAAATAAACAATTCTTTAAACAGTTGTTTTAATTCGTCCATTCCTCAATTTCTCCGTTTAATGTAAGGAAGCGCTACTTCCACACCATTCATTGACCATGGCTACGGTATAAATGTTTGCATAATATTGTTCTCCTAAATAAATTCTCCCTGATAATTCACCGGCTCAGAGTACACTGTTGGACCTGCTGAAATTTTCATTTCCCTGAAAGCGTCCCTTCTTTTCCAGCACTGTGGTCAGTTAAAATCAATTCTACAGTCCATTAACAAAAATGAGTGAATGTTATCTAACACAATGGACTCACCATCAATCTTAGCAAGATTTACATTTAAAGCTCGGGCTCCTTTTTCAATTTGCATTCTCCAGCCCTCAATGTCACCTTTGTAAGAAATTGCTTGAAATATTTTCCCATTCGGCAAAGTAATCTTGCAGCCTTCAATCATTGCCCCTCCATTTTGAGGAATAGGAGGAGAAATATAGCGAACTATTTTTCTAAAAATTTTTACGAAGTCTTCCTGACCTTCATCAGCAATATAGCAAAACTCCCTCCCTTCAATTGGCTGTATTCCGGGCACTATTCGATGATTCTCAATTGGTCCGAGCCCCAATAATTCTTCCATTTTATTTTTTGACACCGTCCAACCTCCATTATTTTTTATCATCAGGGGTATCACAAACTCAAAAGTTGTAATACTCACATTTTTGAACATATCACTGTAGTAATTCGCTGGTTCTACGCTATTTGAGTGATTGATTATTTATTAAAATAGAGTTGTACTTTTGAACCTGATTTAGCATTTTTATCATCAGCAACTCCATAGCAATTACAACGCCTGATGCTGCCCTTCCTGTTTTATTTACAAGGATTTGCGTTTTCTCTGCACTGTTTCCTGTATTGCAAACCAAAGCCAACACTCCACCCATAATCTGCACAGAACTTCCGCTGCTAAACGCAGCGCTTAACCCCGATACGGCCGGTTCGATTTTGCCAATTATTTTAGGAATTTGACTTACCACATAAGCTGTTTATAATATATTACGGATTCCTTTTCCGAGGTAAAAAATCTTGCGTCGGTAGCTCCATTTTACCATTGATATTTCACTCCATCAAGGTTTCTCCATTTTCCCAGTTCCCATCATTTACGTATAATCTACGCGCTCGATGATCTCATAATTTTTCTGATGTTCCTCCGTCTTGACACGTCCGATCAGCTGCCGTCCTCGTCCGTCACCACTGCCGTAACCGTTTCCACTCTCCCAGCCACCATGGTTTTCGTTTTCAACTAAGAAAAAGCCCCTGCTTTTTACGCTACTTGCGAAAAGACAGCGTTTTTCGATCCTCAAATTCCTTTCGTCCTATGTTCAAAATCCGCTCTCTGGCTTAACCTAGGATGAAACCAGAGTTCCAACCAAGCCAAAATTTTCTTGCATTTTCCTCCCATTTTTGTTAAAATTAAGACAGAATCTTATTTGTCTCAGTAGAAAACAGATAACGCCGAGTGCCGCGGGCAAACCTGCGGCAGCGGGAGACCCACTTTTGGGGTGAATTCACGGAGACGGCTCACATGACACGGCCGCCCCTGTGATAGGGAACCTTCTTTCCCGAACCCGTCAGCTAATCTCGTAGGCGGAGAAGGAAAAAGCGCGTGACGTTACGCGCTCTGTTTGAGGTATCACATCCTTCGCCGTCCGGTAGATCCGGGCGGTTTTCATTTCCAGGAGAATCCTATTTCCCGGAACTTCCCCACCGGAGCCTGCGCCCTGGCGCGGGAAAGGATGGCCGTCCGCGCCCAACCGCGGTTTCCGTAACCGGCAGTTTTATTCACTGTCCTGCCCGTTTCCTTAAAATGCGTCGTTTCCCGTAAAACAAGAGCGGGAAAAGGCAAAACGGCCCATACTTTTTCACTTCTGTTCCGTTTTCTGCTCCTCCAACCGGAAAGGAGAATCATTATGAAGAAAAAACCAAGTCTCTCCCTGTCTGTCTTTGTGCTTTTGATGATCGCCGCTGTCCTCACCTGCGGCATTGTGGCCGGCATCGCCACCATCCCGCTTTTGGTCGTCAACCTCTTTCTGGTGCTGATCGTCTCCATAATCGCCGGATATTCCTACCGGCAGCTGGAGGCGGGAATGATGGACGGTGTCAAGCGTGCCATTGACTGCGTACTGATCCTGGTATTTGTGGGAGTGCTCATCGCCGCTTGGATCTCCTGCGGCACCGTGCCCATGATCATCTACTACGGTCTGGGCGTGATCACGCCGCGGCTGGTGCTGCCCTTTACCTTTCTCATCTGCGCCCTGTTATCCACCTGCATCGGCACCTCCCTGGGAACGGCGGGCACTGCCGGAGTGGCCTGTGTCAGCATCGGTGTCAGCATGGGGATTCCCATAGAGCTTTTGGCGGGAGCTGCCATCTCCGGCTCTATCCTGGGAGATAAGCTCTCTCCCCTCTCCGACTCCACCATCCTGGCCTCCAGCGCCAGCGACATCAACATCTACCACCATGTGCGCTCCATGATCTACGCCACCCTTCCCGCCTTTCTCGTGAGCCTGGGAGCCTTTTATCTCCTGGGCGCCCGTTACGCGGAAGCAGCTCTGGACAAATCCACTCTGGATGCGGTGCGGGCCACTTTAGCGGAGCTTTACGATTTCCGCCTGGTTCTGCTCCTTCCTGTGGTGCTGATCGTGGTATTGTGCCTGAAAAAGGTGCCGGCCATCCTGGCCATCCTGATCTCCGGCTTTTCCGGCCTGGCCCTGTCGGTGTTCGTCCAGGGAACTCCCATCCCTCAGGTAATCTCCATCATTTACGACGGAGTAAAGGTGGAAACCGGGGTATCCATCGTCAATGAAATGCTGAGCAAGGGAGGAATTACCTCCATGATGGCCACCATCTGCACCGCCGTGCTGGCCCTGGGACTTGGCGGCATCTTAAGCGAGGCTGGCTACCTCCACGCCGTGGTGGAGGCGGCTCACCTCCCGCGTAAACTCCGATACGTCCACCGTGCTGGCCACCCTGGCCTGCGGGATCTGCACCGTCATGCTGGTCACCAATTTCTACGTATCGGCAGTGCTCATGGGCACCATGTTCCGGGAGGTCTACGACCGCCGCGGCATCCACCGCAGCGTCCTCTCCAGGACCATTGAGGAGGCAAACACCATCATCCTGCCTCTGATTCCCTGGAATACCAGCTCCATTTACTATATGGGCATCTTCGGGTTTGCCGCTCCAGCCTTTGCCCCCTACGTAATATTCGCCTACGCGAACATCGCCTTCAGCGTCCTCTTTGCCCTCTTTGGCCTGTTTATCTTTAAGGCAGATCCGGCGGACCCCCAGCGTACAGACTGGAAAATCCGCAGCCGAAGAACCGTTCCAGAACCCCAGCCGGAACCGGCGGCAGTGTTCGCGGCGGAGGAAACGGCGGCAGCCGGAGATGTGGCGGCGGAGATGTTTTAGCTTGGACGGCGGCCTGACTGCCTGGTAAACACTGGCGAAAAAGTCGCGCCAGGACGCACGATCCCCTCAGAATGCGGCAGTTTCAATGAGAAAACAACATTCTTTTTCCATAAATATGAAATCAGGGCGGCAGCCCCGCGCCGTCTCGCGCCGGGGCTGCCGCCCTGATCATTTTATGTATACGCTGTTTTCTTTTTAAAGCACTGCTCCCAGAATCAAAAGCTCCACAATGCCCACGCCCGTCATAATGAAGGACACGGCCGTCTTACATTTCACCTGGTCACGCAGCTCGCCGAGGCCGAACATACCATTGAACACCCAGAATCCGCTGTCGTTGAAGTAGCTGCAGGCGATGGCGCCGATACAGCAGGACTGTGCCAGAAGAATGGGGTTGATGCCCAGCTGAGATACCAGGGGAGCCGTCAGAGAGGCTGCCGTGGTGATGGCTACCGTAGCGGAGCCGAGGGCCAGTCTCATGAGGGCGCCGATGATCAGGGGGATCAGGATAGCCGGGATGGGCCATGCCAGAACGGTGGCTCCCAGCACATCGCCGATGCCGCTCACCTTGATCACATTTCCCAGGGAACCGCCGGCTCCGGTGATCAGCATGATCATACCCGTATCCTTGATGGCCTCGTCCATCATGGCCATCAGTTTCTTCTTCTCCACCTTCATGCCGAGGCCGTACACCGCCAGGGTGGTACCGATGCCCAGAGCCACGATGGGAGAACCCACCAGGGTGATGATCTGATACACCACGCCGTCGCTCATGCCGGCAAAGTCAGCCACAGTCTTGCAGAGGATCAGCACCAGCGGAATCAGAATGGGGGATAAGGAAACGCCCAGTCCCGGCAGTTCCTTGGCATTCATGATCTCCTCTAACTGGTCCATGCTCTTAAGGTATTCTTTCTTAAACTCCTTGCGGTCAAAGGTTCCGTCCTCATTGGGGATCTGATAGATCTTTTTGCCGATCCACTTGGCGTAGCAGATGGCCACGATAAAGATCGGAATGGACATCAGGGCGCCGGCAATGATCATCTGGCCCACATCCACGCCCAGCATTCCCGCCGCGGTCAGAGGACCGGGGGTCGGCGGCACCATCACGTGGGTGCACTGAAGTCCGCAGGCTAAGGCCAGAGCCAGCGCGATCACGGACTTTCCGGTCATACGGGACATCGCCTTACATAAAGGCGCGAAAATCACGATGGCGGAATCGGCAAATACAGGGATGGAAACCAGCCATCCGGTTACGCCCAGGGCCCATTCCTCCTTGCCCTTTCCAATGGCCTTGATAAAGGTAAACGCCAGTCTCTCCGCAGCTCCCGTCTTCTCCAGGATGCCGCCCATCATTACGCCGAGACCGATGATGATGCCGGTGCTCTGAAGGGTATTGCCGAAACCTCCCTGGATGGCGGTAATCACGTCTCCCGGGGTCATTCCCCCGATCATTCCTGCGATCAAGGCTGCCAGAAGAAGGGCGATGAAGGTATGCGTCTTCGTTTTCATGACCAGAACGATCATGAGGCCGATGCCTAAAAACAGGCCCAGCAGCATTTGTGCTTCATGTGTCATTTCTTAGTTACTCCCTTTCCCATTTAATAACTCCGCCTGACCATGCCCCGAAGCCCGGGTCGCAGGACATTTTGTCATTGGCTTTTGTTACGTTTATGATAACAGAAAATGACACATTCGTAAAATTAATAATAGTTGTCATCTCTCTAAGAAAATCTTAGAGTGGCTATTCCCATCAATACACCCGGATGACGCTGGAGATCTCCTTCATGGCGGACATTCCTGAAATAATGGCCAGGGAATCGTTAAAATTCCGCTCCAATACCCGGTCGGTGATGATCATCAGCTCGGCGATGCCGTTCTCGCTTTTTTTCTGGTAGACCTGGGCGATGCTCACGTTGTTGTTGCCCAGGACGCCGGAAATGTTGGCCAGGGCACCGGGGCGGTCTTTTACCTGGATGCGGAGGAAGAATTTGCTGTAAGTGCTCTCCTCCCCCTTCACCGGCAGGTTTTTATAGCAGGTGCAGCCCATTCTGCCGCAGCAGCCGTGGACCACATTTCCCATGACGTCGATCACATCCCCCATGACGGCGCTGGCTGTGGGCATTTCTCCCGCTCCCCGCCCCATGAACATGGCGTCGTCACAGGCCTCCCCGTGGAGGAACACGGCGTTGAAGGAATTGCGCACCGACGCCAGGGGATGATCCTCCGGCAGCAGCATGGGATGGACCTTCACCACGATTCCGTCCTCGTCCTTCTTGGCGATTCCCAGCAGCTTGATCACGTAGCCGAAATCCTTGGCGTAGCGGATGTCCTTGGCAGTGATCTTTGTAATGCCCTCGGTATACACCTGGGAGAAGGTCACCCGGGAATTGAAGGCGATGGAGGCCATAATGGCGATCTTTCTCCCGGCGTCGTGGCCCTCCACGTCCGCGGTGGGATCTGCCTCGGCGTAGCCCTTTTCCATGGCGATGGCCAGGGCATCCTCATAGTCCATGCCGATCTCTGACATTTTCGTGAGAATGTAGTTGGTCGTGCCGTTTACAATGCCGGCCACCTCGGTGATCAGCCCGCCGGACAGCCCCTGCTTTAAGGCGCGGATGATGGGAATGGCCCCCGCCACCGCCGCCTCAAACATCAGATCGCAGCCGTGCTCCTGGGCCAGGTTTAACAGCTCCCCGCCGTGCTCTGCCAGCAGGTCTTTGTTGGCCGTCACCACATTTTTGCCTGCCTTTAAGGCCTCCGTCACGTAGGTTCTCGCCGGCTCAATGCCGCCCATCAGCTCAATGACCAGGGAAATCTCCGGATCCTCCAGAATCTCCCTCCAGCTGTCAGTGAGAAGGGCCGGGTCCACGCCCTCCCGTTTCTTTCCCAGGCTGCGCACCAGAATCTTTGAAATCTCCAGCTCCGCTCCCGTCTTATATACCATCTCGTCCTTTAACCTGGCCGCCAGCTTATAAACGCCGCCGCCCACAGTCCCCAGGCCGAGCAGTGCCGCCTTGATGACTTTCCGCTTGTCCATAACTTGCCGTTCCTTTCCTATGGTTCATTTTTCCTCCTATCTTATCATTAATATAGTAGAAAGACAACGGGGAAATGGGAGAAAATGCGTAATCAGCAACCGTTCCGCTATACAGAAACACACTGCTAAACGCCACGCGGGAGCCTGCTCCTTAAGCAGTCTTTCGCGGTATGTCTTTATAGGGCGGACACCCGGCATGAATCCCTGGACAGCCAATGCCATTTCTCGTCAGCCGGTTTTATAAAATCCGTCAAATGATGAATGGGATGGCGGAACGGTTTCTGAATGTTTTTGAAAATGCTGGTCTGAAAATGCTGAAAATAAAGGACGCGGCCTTGACACGCTCCAGCCGGTATGCTACATTTATGATGTGAGAATATGTATAAATTCACAGAACGGGTGAATGTTTCTACCGGCTGCCATACGAGCTGACTATGTATTTTCCCAGAGAGGTGTTTTGCACCCCAAAGGGAGAATGGAGAGAAAGCGGGACGGCGGTCTTTTTTTGTGCGAAAATCCCTCCGTCTCCCATTCCCCCGCTGTATGTTGTATTTAAAAAGTGTACGCGGCTGCGCACACTTGCGCCGGAGCGCAGCTGCGCCAGCAGCCATTTCCCTCTGTGGGGAGTACGCCTCCCGCCGGAGGCTTTTGCGCCAAGGCAAAGGAAAGGGGCAAATGACAGTTTGACCCGAGTATCACATTTATAAAGGAGATGACAGATATGAACACAGAAAACACAAGAATTCTGAAAGGAGACATCTGCTACAGCACGGACAAGGACACCCTGATCACCGTGGAAAACGGGTATCTGGTGTGTGAAAACGGCATTTCCGCCGGCGTGTTCCAGAAACTGCCGGAGGCTTATATGGGCCTTTTCGTGGAGGATTTTACCGGGCACCTGATCATCCCCGGGCTCACTGACCTCCATATGCACGCTCCCCAGTACGCCTTCCGCGGCTTTAAAATGGATCTGGAGCTTTTGGACTGGTTAAACTCCAGCGCCTTTCCGGAGGAGGCCCGCTATGAGGACGAGGAGTACGCCAGGGCGGCCTACTCCATCTTTGTAAACGACCTGAGAAAAAGCGGCACCACCAGAGGCTGTTTCTTTGCCACCCTCCACCTGCCGGCCACGGAGATCCTCATGGAGCTTTTGGAGGAGAGCGGCCTTGAAACCATGGTGGGAAAGGTGAATATGGACCGCAACTGCCCGGACTACCTTAGGGAAAAGGACGCAGAAACCTCCGCGGCCCTCACCCTTTCCTGGCTGGAGCGCACCGCCGGGAAATTCCAGCACACAAAGCCTATCCTCACTCCCCGCTTCATCCCCGCCTGTTCCGACGAGCTGATGAGACGGCTGGCGGACATCCAGAAATCCTACGGCCTTCCCGTCCAGTCCCATCTGTCGGAAAATCCGGGGGAAATCGCCTGGGTGCAGGAGCTGGTGCCCCAGTCCCGGTTCTACGGGGACGCCTATGACCTTTTTGGCTTATTTGGCGGGGACGTTCCCACCATCATGGCCCACTGCGTCCACTGCCTGCCGGAGGAGATGGATCTGATGGAACAGCGGGGCGTCTATATCGCTCACTGCCCTCAGTCCAACGCCAACCTAACCTCCGGCGCCGCCCCCGTGCGGGCCTTCCTGGACCGGAACATGAAGGTGGGACTCGGCTCCGACATCGCCGGCGGCACCGTTCTCTCCATTTTCCGGGCTATGGCGGAGAGCATCCAGGTCTCCAAGCTGCGGGCCCGCCTGACCGGGGACGGCCTAAAGCCCCTCTCCATGCAGGAGGCCTTCTTCTTAGGCACAAAGGGCGGTGGCAGTTTCTTCGGAAACGCGGGCAGCTTTGAGGCGGGATACCAGTGCGATGCCCTGGTGCTGGATGAAAGCCGGATCCCCCATCCCCAGAAACTCACCCTGGCGGAGCGGCTGGAGCGGTATATCTACCTCTCCGGAGACGACTGGATCCTTCACAAATACGTGCAGGGGCGGAAACTGTTTTAACCCCCTTTTCCTCCCGATTTTCCGTGATTTTGCCGGAAAATTGTAAGAAAAAATTCCCTTGTTTTTGAACTATTATGGAGCTATAATCAATGTATCCAGAATATTTTCTTAAAATAAGAAGAAGGAGGAAGGAATATGAAACGATTTTCTAAGATAGCAATTCTCGCTGCGGCCTTTGCCCTTTCCGTACCGGCTACGGCCTTTGCCGGACAGTGGCAGCAGGATACCACCGGCTGGTGGTGGCAGGAGGACGACGGCTCCTACGCCCAGAACACCTGGAGGTGGCTGGATGGAAACGGGGACGGCCTGTCCGAGTGCTATTATTTTGATGCCAATGGCTACATGGCCCACAGCACCGTCGTTGACGGCTACCAGGTAGACGAGAACGGCCGCTGGATCCAGGACGGCCAGGTACAGTACGCCCAGGCAGCTCCCCAGGAGGAGAGCGACGCCATGAAGACCCTGCGGGCCGCTATGGAAAAGAATCAGGGCCTCACCTCCATGGACACAGACTACTTCATGAATATGCAGATGGCCATGGAAGGATTCTCCATGGATATGAACATGGACGGCAACATGAAGATAAAAAATGCCACCAGCGATGATATGCAGTTTATCATGACCATGAACTTATCCCTCCTGGGAGAAAGTATGCAGACCAGCTACTTCTACACCGACGGCTACTGCTACTACGACATGGACGGCGAGAAGTACAAGATCCCCATGGATATGGCCACCGCCATGCAGAACGCTGACATGGCCGGCATCGTGGACAACGATACCCTGGCTTACATCCAGGACGCGTCCGTGGTCGCAAACGCCGACGGCACCACCACCATCTACTACACCGCGAACGGCGCGGAGTTAAACAAGATGCTGGATTCCGTACTGGGCAGCATGGGCACAGACTACGCCTCACTGGGCAGTCAGATCCGTTTTGACACCTGCAAGGGAGAGATGACCATGGATGCCAACGGCAACGCGATCCAGGAAAAGGCCCTCATGGACATGACCATGGATTATGAGGGAACTGCCATGACCTTCCATATGTACATCGAATGCGACGTGAAGAATCCGGGACAGCCTGTAGACTTCGCGATTCCGTCCACAGATGGGTATCAGGATTTTTCCACGCTGCTGCAGCAGTAAAAGCTTTCCCTGACAAGGGATAACAGAAACATAGGAAAAAAAGAGGAGAGAACCCCCGGAGCGCGGACGGACTGCGCTCCGGGGGTTTTGCCTTTGGCTATTTTTATTTGGATGTTTCACCTTTTTGCGGTTTCGGGCAGAATGTGGTACCGGAAAAGAGGGCTCTCCTCTCTCACGCCAGCCTGCAAACCGTTTTCTCAGCCTGCCCCCCGCTCTCCCTCAACAAAACCAGGGCGTCCCCCGCCCGCCTTTCCGGCTCCGGGGAACGCCCTGGTTTCCATTTTACATAAGTCCTTAGATATGGTTTGCCACCTCAAAAGCATCCCAGATTCCATACATAATATTGGACACCTTCTTGGCGTCTCCTAACAGGTAAAGCTCCGGCACGTCGAACTCCAGCTGATGGTACAGGGAGTTCTCCTCCTGGTAGCCCACCGCCAGGATCACGCTGTCGCAGGGGATCTTCTTCTCCCCTTCCGCCGTCTCGGCGGTCAGGACTCCGTTTTCATAGCCCTTCACTCTGGCGCCGGTGATCACGTCCACGCCGTGGTAGGGCACCAGGCGCTCCAGCATATCCTTGTTGGCGTGACAGAGCGGGCCGTTGACTGCCAGCAGCTTGTCCAGGGCCTCCACGATGGTCACTTTGCGGCCGTGCTGAGCCAGCCAGAGGGCAGTCTCACAGCCCACCAGGCCGCCGCCTACCACCACCGTGGCATCTCCGCAGTCCTTTTCCTTTAAGAGCACCTGGGCCGCGGTGTACACCCGGCTGTCATCTCCCAGGGAGAAGGTCTTGGGCTTAGAGCCGGTGGCGATGATGACGGCGTCGTAGCCGCCTGCCAGCACTTCCTCCTTTGTCACCTCGTGATTCAGATGCACCGGCACTTCCAGCCGGTTTAACATGGTGGCGTACCAGTCTGCCAGGGCGATGTCGTCCTCTTTAAACTCCGGGGCGCCGCCGGGGATTAAGTTTCCGCCCAGGCGGGTTCCCTTTTCAAAGAGCTCCGGCCGGTGGCCGCGGATCGCCAGCACTCTGGCGGCCTCGCAGCCGGCCACGCCGCCGCCCACCACCATCACCTTCTTGCTCTTTAAAACGGGCTCGTAGGCCATGGCCCGCTCTCTGGCCGCCTGGGGATTTACGGCGCAGTTGATCATGGAATACTCCTGGATCCGGCCCATGCAGCCCTCCTGGCAGGAAATGCAGGGGCGCACCTCGTCATAGCGGCCGCAGCGGAGCTTGTTGACGTAATCGGGATCCGCCAACAGCGGACGTCCCAGGCTGACGATGTCGCACTCTCCGTTTTCCACAGCGGCGGAGGCCATATCCGGGTTGTCCATCCGTCCGGCGCAGAGCACCGGCACGTCCACCACGTCCTTCACCATCTTGCAGTAGGGACGGAACAGGCCCTTTTCCTGGTACATCGGCGGATGGTTCCACCACCAGGCGTCGTAGGTGCCCACGTCCGTATCCAGGGCATCGTAGCCGTACTCCACCAGGAGTTTTGCGGCCTCCAGGCCTTCCTCAATGTCACGGCCTTTCTCCTCAAACTCCTCGCCGGGAAGGGCGCCCTCTCTCCAGTCTTTGATCATGCTCTTGACGCTGAACCGCAGGGCCACCGGGAAATCGTCTCCGCAGCGGGACTTGATTTCCTCCACCACTTCCTTCGCGAAACGCAGCCGGTTCTCCAGGGAGCCGCCGTACTCGTCGTTTCTTAAGTTAAACATGGAAATGGCGAACTGATCCAGCAGGTAGCCCTCGTGAACGGCGTGGATCTCCACCCCGTCAAAGCCGCCTCTCTTGGCGTTGTAGGCGCCGTCTCCGAAGGATTTCACGATGCTGCGGATTTCCTCCACCGTCAGGGGACGGCAGATTTTGTCCAGCCAGCGATGAGGGATGGCGGAAGGAGCCACCGGCGGGAACTCCCCTAAGTTGGTGGGGATGGTAACCCGTCCGAAACCGGCGGACATCATCAGGAAGATTTTGCTGCCGTAGGCGTGTACCCGCTCCGTCATCTCCTTGCTGGTGCGGATGAAATGGACGGGGTTGTAGGTGGAGTTGGGGCAGTTTGGCATACTCTGGGTCTCCACCTTGCAGTCGGAAAAGGTGACGCCGGTGATGATCAGGCCGGTGCCGCCCTTGGCCCGCTCGGTGTAGTAGTCGATTCCCCTCTGGTTAAAGCCGCCCTGGGCGTCCGCCAGCCCCAGCGGCCCCATGGGAGCCATAGCAAACCGGTTCTTGATGGTTACGGAGCCGATTTTCACCGGTGTGAACAGATTTTTGTACTTCATAGCATTTCCCCTCTCTGTTATTTTATTAACAATATTGTACCATAAAACAAAAAAACCGGCCATCAACCATTCATTGACAGCCGGCAATTCTTTGTTGCAGGTACTGGCTAAACAGCCGGATGTTCTCGTATCCCGCCGTCTCCCGCTTGTGGGCGCCGTAGACCTCCCAGCGCAGGCCCTCCGCGAAGGGAATGGCCCGGACGCCCTCCATTTTAAATTCTTCCCGGAAAAACTCCGGGGCCACCGCCAGGCCCACGCCCTGGCTGCACAGCCGGTACAGGCCGGCTCCGTCCGCCGTCTTCGCCACCACATTGGGCTCGATCCCGTGGACGGCGCAGAGAGAGGTGAAATCCCGGTACAGGCGGAAGGCCTCGTTCATAATGAGCAGCCGCTCCCCCTCGATCTCCTTTAAGGAAAGCAGCTCCCGCCGGTAGAGGGGATGGCCCTCATAGACGTACAGGCAGATGCCGCAGCCTGCCACCGCCTTTGTCTCCACCTCTGTCTCCTCCCAGCCCCCGATCACAAAGCCGTACTCGATCTCGGAACCTAAGAGCTTTTCTTTCACCTGGTCGTTGGGGTACTCCCGCCACTCTAAGCGCAGCTCCGGATGGGACTGGCCAAATTCCAGGATTACCGACAGGGGGAGGAGGTTTAATACCCCGTTGGCACAGCCGATGCGGAGCCGTTCCCGCCGCTGCTGCAGCTGTCTCAGCCCCTTTTCCAGGGCACCCAGCTCCTTTAAAATCCCCTCCGATTTCCCGTATAAAAACCGCCCCGCCTCCGTGGGCCGCATTCCCTGGGAGGTGCGCTCAAACAGGACGGCCTGCAGCTCCTCCTCCAGCTGGCGGATGTTCTTGCTCAGCCCCTGGGGCGTGATAAACAGCCGCCTGGCCGCCCGGCTCACGCTCTGCTCCTCAAATACCGCCTGGAAACATTTCAGGTCTTTTGTGTTCATGGACGTTTCCCCCTCTTTGAGGTCTATTGTAACCTGGGAGGGGGAGGGGCGTCAAGCGGGACGTCCGGAACCGTTTCATCCGTTTCATGGCTATTTCACGGAACCATCTCGCTCACAGACAGAAAATCCGATCACATCCCCGCCCGGTAAAGCTCCCAGGCGATCCTGGCGCTTTCCTCCAGCTCCTCCAGGCAGTAGAACGCGTCCATCACCGTTTTCCCCGGCACCACCGGCCCGTGCTGCTTTAACAGAAAGCCGTCGCTGGCCTCCACCCGCGCCCGAAACGCGGCAAAGAGGGCCTCCGAGCCAGGTTTTTCGTAGGGAACCAGCCCCACCGCCCCCAGTTTCATCTTTAAATAAGGGGTGTGGGCCGGAATGCAGTCCTCCTCCCGTTCCGCGGGTACAAAGCTCCAGAGCACGCTGTAGGCGCTGTGGGTGTGGATCACTGCCCCGATTTCCGGGGATTTCTCATAGAGAGCCAGGTGGAGGGGCCACTCCTTGCTGGGCTTTCTCTCCCCCAGAGGCGTCCCGTCCAGGGCCACAGGGGTAAAATCCTCCGGTTTCATGGTTCCAAAGCAGGTGCCGCTGGCACTGATATAGACGCGGTCGCCGTGGCGGAAACTCATGTTGGCGGAGGATCCCGCCGTCTTTCCTCTCTCAAACAGGCTATGGCAGACCCACACCGCCTCCTCCAGCTTTTGTTTCAGGCTGTCTTCCATCATTTCACATTTCCTCCTCTTTTCCTGTCATCTGAACGGCCCGGCGGAAGAAATCCTTCTGGCCGAAATTGCCGCTTTTTAACACCAGGCGGAGCCTCGGCCGGCCGGCGGGGGTCATCACCGGCACTCCCGGCGCCACGCTCTCCCCGATCCAGTAGGAGGAAAAGCCTAACCGCCTGGTCACCGCGCCGGAGGTCTCCCCGCCGGCACTGATAATCCTGGTATAGCCTTCCTCCACCGCCTTTGCCGCCAGGCTGGCGGCGGCGTCCTCCAGAAGGGCCGCCACCCGCTCTTGCCCCAGTTTCTGATATTCTTTTACCCGTTCCGGCGTGTCGGAGCTGTAGACCAGAGGGGGCCAGCTCCCGTTTTCCGCCGCCTTTGCCTCCTCCCAGACCGCGTCCAGGGTCTGGGTGCCCTCTATCATGGCCTCCGGATCCAGCTTGATGCAGGGGCCGCCTGACTCCTCATAACAGCGAATCTGCTCCAGGGTGGCCTTGGAACAGCTCCCTGCCAGCAAAAGCGCCTTCCCTTCCGTCCCCGTCTCCCTGGCCGGCCCGGAGTTCTCCAGCTCTCCGGCCCAGCGCCTGGCTAACGGCTCCAAAAGCCCGCTGCCTCCCGTCAGCAGGGGCAGGCCGCCAAACTGTTTCGCGATGGCCTCTCCGTCCGCCTCATCCCGGTAGTCGGGAATCAGGTAAAAGGGGCCGTTTCCAAACCGTTTCGGAGAACCGCCTTCCAGCTCCTCCCGCTTTAGCACAAAGGCGGGATACCGGCTCTGGGGCTTTATCAGCTCCTCAATCCGGCTGTCCCACATGGGGGTCAGGGGATGGTTCTTCATGGGGCTTTCATCCAGGGGCACCCCGTTTACCATCAGCCTTCCGCCTTCCACAATCCGCCCGTTTACAGGAAGGGAGGGACAAAGGAGAGTGTAAGGAGCGTCTAACAGCTCCATCAGGGCATCCGCCACCGGCCCGATATTCCCCTCAGGGGTGGAGTCAAAGGTGGAACAGTATTTAAAATAAATCTGTTTCACCCCTTTTTTTAGCAGGAAACGGGCGGCCCGCAGGCTGTCTTCCACCGCCTCCTCCCGTCTCTGGGTCCTGGATTTTAAGGCGATCACCGCCGCCTGTTCCTCCATCTCCCCTGTTCCATCCGTCTCCGGCACCCCGTTGTACAGCCGCACGCTCATGCCGCCCTTTACCAAAAACGACGCCGCGTCGCTGGCTCCTGTAAAATCATCCGCGATACAGCCCAGCACTGCCATCTATCATTCCTCCTGTCCGTTATGTCCGTAAATGTTTCTAATCTTCCAGATAATTATACAGCAATTTTCATGCCAGCTTTCCGGAATGTCTCCTCCTCCCGTTTTTCCAGATTTTCCTGTTCGTTCCCTTGACTGAACCGTTGCATTGTTGTATATTTTGAAACAACGCAACTATAGACTGCAACACTTGTTGCAGCACAACCTGGTGTTTGAGTTCCCTGTTTGGAGGAAGTTTCATGGTTCGTTTGCTGTTTATTGTACCATACCCGGAGCTGGAGGAAAAGGTTCGCTGCGTCCTCTCCCAGCATCCGGAGCGGGAGCGGCTGGACGCCGACGTCCAGACCATGACGGTGGAGGACACTCCCGATCATCTGGCCGCCGAGTACGACGCCATCATCGCCCGCGGCTACACCGCCCAGAAAACCCTGGCGGGCTACAGCCAGATCCCCACCATCCAGCTCTCCATCTCCGGCTATGACCTGGTGCGGGCCATTTCTGAATGCCGCGACACCTATCACCCGAAAAAGATCGCCATCTGCGGCTTTGGCCGCCAGCTTTACGAGGCCATGCAGGTGTGCCGGTTCTTCCATGTGGACGGGGAAATCTACTCCCCCGTCCGCCATGAGGACCTGGCTGCCACAGTGGAAAAGGCCCTGGCCGCCGGCTGTGACGCCCTGATCGGAGGCTACTCCGCCAATATCCAGGCGCAGCGGGCCGGACTTCCCTCCGTCATTATCCGCACCGGCGAGGACACTGTGCTCCAGGCGGTGGACGAGGCCATCCACACCGTGGACCGGCTGAGGCAGGAGCGCATCGTTTCCCAGATGTATAAAACCATTATCTACTCCTCCAAGGACGGCCTGCTCTACGTGGATCGGGACGGGAACATCCTGGTGCGAAACCGGGTGGTGCGGCGGATGAACGGGGACATCAGCCTGATGCACCGGCCTTTAAAGGAGGCCCTCCCTTACCTGTTTCCCATTTTCTCCTCCGTGATGGCCGGGGGAAAGGAGGAAACGGGCCGGATCCTCACCATCCCCGGCACAAAAACCACAGTGTCCGTGAGCTGCACCCCTGTGGTGGCCAACCGGGAGCTCTCCGGCACCGTCATCAACTTGTCGGACATCACCATGATCCAGGACCTGGAGGGCCAGATCCGGCGAAAGCTCAGCGCCCGGGGCCTTCAGGCAAAATACACCTTCCGGGACATCATCCACGAAAGCCGGGCCATGAGGGAGACCATCGAAACCGCCAGGCGCTACGCCCAGTCCGACTCCAACGTGATCATCGTGGGGGAAACCGGCACGGGAAAGGAGCTGTTCGCCCAGAGCATCCACAACGCCAGCCGCCGGAAAAACGGCCCCTTTGTGGCCATCAACTGCGCTGCCCTGCCGGAAAACCTCCTGGAGAGCGAGCTGTTCGGCTATGTGGAAGGCGCCTTCACCGGGACCAGCAAGGGCGGGAAAATGGGGCTGTTTGAGCAGGCCCACGGCGGCACCCTGTTTCTGGACGAGGTGGGGGAGATCTCCCCCGCCATTCAGAGCAAGCTGCTCCGAGTCCTCCAGGAGCGCCAGGTGCGCCGCATCGGGGACAACAAGGTCATCGACGTCAATGTGCGGATCCTGTCCGCCACCAACCGCAGCATTTCCCAGCTGTCCGGCCAGGGCCGGTTCCGCCGGGACTTAATGTACCGCCTGGATGTGCTCCGCCTCTTTCTGCCGCCTCTGCGGAGCCGGGAAAATGACGTGGAGCTGCTGTTTTCCCACTTTTTAAAGGCCCAGAGCCTGGAGTCCGGCGTCAGCCTCCCCGCCCTCTCCCCCGACGCCCTTTCCCTGCTCCATGAATATCCGTTTATGGGCAATATCCGGGAGCTGAAAAACATTGTGGAGCGGACGCTGGCCCTGCGCCACGGAGATCCCGTCACAAAGGAGGAGCTGCGGGAGGCCCTTTATCCCAGGGATGTGGAAATGGAGATGGAGCCGGACAGAGGGGAAGGCAGCCGGAAAATCCCCGGCAGATGGGAATCTCCCGCAGATTCCGGAATCCCCGGCGGTTCTGACCCCTTTGGAGCATTCGCCGGTTCCAGGGATCCCGGCGCCCTCGGATCTTTTTCCGGCTCCGCTGGCTCCGGCTGTCCTGTCCCCCGCGGCGGCTCAGATGCCCCCGGCTCCTTTGCCCCTCCCAGCGGGTTCAACGGCCAGGACGCCTTTACCGGTTCCCCCGTTTCCGCCTCCGCCGCCGGCCTGCGCTCCCTTCCCGACCCCCAGCGCCTCCTCCAGGCCCTGGAGCTCTGCGGCGGCAGCCGCACCAGAGCCGCCGCCCTCCTGGGAATCGACCGCTCCACCTTATGGCGCAGGCTCCGGAAATACGGCCTCTCCTGACCTTTCCTCCCTGTTTCCGCCTGTGTCTCAGAAAATGGTGCAAATGTTGCGATTCGTTCAACACATTCAACGCAAATGCAACATCTGCACCATTCTTTTCTCTCTCCCGCCCGCCCCGACTGCCTCCCGTTCCCGCCTCCAAAGAAACAATATTTGCCGGATTTTTCTCTTATTTTCCCATTTTTTGTCTTCCAGCCCATCAGTTGGCAAACACTTTGCTCAATAACAGTACATCAAACGGCCGCCGGCCAGCGAATCCCCAACTGCCGGCATCGGGTTTTCGCTCCGGGCGGCACTACTACAGAATGGGAGGGTTGGTTATATGTCAACTTCGTATGTACTTATTGTCTTTGCCATTGTCATCGTGCTGATGATCGTGCTCATTTCCAAATGTAAGGTCAACGCCGCTTTCGGCATCCTGATCGCCGCTTTTATTCTGGCAATCGCTCTGGGAACTCCCTGGGAGGAAATCGAATCCACCATCAACAGCGGCTTTTCCAGTACCATTAAAAGCGTAGCTATCGTCATCTTCCTCGGCTGCACCATGGGCACCGTGCTGGAGAAAACCGGCGCCGCCATCCGCATCACCAAATGGGCCATCAACCTGGTAGGTGAAAAACACATCATCTGGGCCATCGCCTTAAGTTCCGCCATCCTGGGCATCCCCATCTGGGCGGACACGGTGGTAATCCTGCTGATCCCCATCGTATCCATGCTGGCCGTGCAGACGAAAAAATCCATGATGAGCTACGGCACGGTTCTGTACCTGGGCGCTCTGGTCACCGCATCCTTAGTTCCGCCCACCCCCGGCCCCGTATCGGCGGCGGCCCTGTTAAACGTACCCTTAGGGCAGGCAATCCTGTGGGGCGCCCTCGTGTCCATCCCCAGCGTCATTGCCGCCACCTTTTACTGCATGACCCTGAAGACCCCTGTATCTCCCAAGGAAGAATTCTTAAAATCTGCTGCGGAGCATGAGACTATGGAGCTGCCGTCCCTGACGAAATCCCTCCTTCCCATCGTGTTCCCGCTGATCCTGATTTTCATTAACACGGCAGCCTCTGTGGTGGTTCCGGGAACAAGTATCGCCAATTTCTGCGCCTTCATCGGCAGCCCCCTGGCGGCCCTGTTTACCGGCTGTATCCTCTCTTTGCTCCTCACAGGAAAAGAGTGGAAATCCAAGAAGGTGTTAAACGACTGGGTGGATGAGGGCATCACCGCAGCGGCCATGCCCATCATCGTAACCGGTATGGGCGGCGCCCTGGCCACATTTGTAAAGAACGCGGGCGTGGCGGAAAAGATCGCGGAGCTGGTGGTTCAGTCCTCCTTCCCGCCCATCCTCATCCCCATTATCATGGCAGCCATCATCCACGTGGTGACCGGTTCCAACTCCCTGGGAGTTATGACCTCTGCCGCCCTGATGGAGCCTATGTTAGCCACCCTGGGCATCTCCCCTGTAGCCGCCTTCTTAGCCTGCGGCACGGGAGCGCTGATGTTCAAGCACGCCAATTCCTCCGGTTTCTGGGTGACGGTTTCCATGTCCAACATGGATGTAAACCAGGGCATCCGCGCCGTAGGAGGCGCCTCTACCGTCGCCGGAGCCGTGGGCGCGGCCCTCACCTGCCTGCTGGTGGCCCTGCACGTGATCTGACCGGTTCCGGAACCATTTTAATGAAAAGACAGCGTGTGTCATAGGGAATGGGGTTTCCCCATTCCCGGAGCGGAGACGGCGCCGGGTAATTTCTCAGACGCCGTTTCCGCCGAAATGATCGTGAAAGGAGAGAGACTTCATGGAAACATTTATCACAAGAGCGGCCCGCTTAAATAAAGCCTACGACATCGAGCTCATCGAACGGAAACTGGAATGCGGGGAGGACGACATCATCGTAAAAAACCACATGATGGGCATCTGTGGCTCTGACAAAAGCTTTTACCGCGGCTTTATGCCCCCGCAGACCGCGGAGTTTCGCCAGCCTCCGGAGTTTCCCTTTCTGCTTGGCCATGAAAGCGGCGGCACCGTAGTCGCCGTAGGTAGCCGGGTGAGCGACTACAAAGTAGGCGACAAGGTCATGGCTTTTGGCTGGAACAACAACTTTGCCGACTATTTTAAATCCAAGGCCTTTCAGCTTCAGCCCGTACCGGAAGGACTGGACATGGACATCGCGGCCCTGGGCGAACCCACCTGCTGCGCCATGTACTCCGGCTTAAACACCGGCGTCCAGCTGGGAGATACTGTGGTGGTCATGGGAGGCGGGTACGCCGGCCAGATCATCGCCCAGTGTTCCAAGCTGAAAGGGGCCTACCAGGTCATCCTGGTGGATGTGCTGGAGGGCAAGCTGAATCTGGCGAAATCTCTGGGCGCCGACATCGTCATCAACTCCCGGGAGGAAGACCCGGTGGCCAAGGTAAAGGCTCTCACCGGAGGCCGGGGGGCTGATGTGGTGGTGGAGGCCGCCGGCACCGCCGAATCCTTCAACGCCGCCAGCGCCATGATCCGCCACAACGGCAAGTTCGTGTTCTACAGCTGGGTCACCACACCCATCACCTTAAACATCAGCCGCTGGCACGACGACGGCCTGGAATTTATCAACACCTGCCTGGTTCACCACACCTGGCAGCAGCGTTTCGTGTGGGTGCCGGATACTCTCCGCCCCATCATCCAGGGTTCCGTAAAGATCAAGCCCCTCATCACCAATGAATTCCCGCTGGCAGACATCAAAGCCGGCTTTGACTTAGCGGACAGAGACGACGCCGCCATCAAAATCGTGTTCCGGCCCTAGCCGGGACCGATTTCCACAGAGGAAATGACGGGCTGTTCCGCCATTTTCCTTTTCCTAACGAATTACCGGCCGTTCCCACACGGCGTCCCGGCCGGACCTGAAAGGAGATCTGACATATGGATTATACAAATTTACTGCTCAACAAAGAAGGAAAGGTATCAAAAGTAGGCATCATCGGCGCCACCAGAGGCTACGGCTACACCCTGCTGGCCCAGATCCCCAAGGTGAAAAACATGGAGCTGCGGGTCATCTGTTCCCGCCACACCGACGAGTGCATGGACGTACTCACGGAGATCGGCTACAGCGAGAGCCAGATCACCGTCTGCCCAGACCGGGAATCCATTGACCAGGCCCCGGAGGATGCCGTCCTCATCGTCAGCGACTACCGCCTGGTGATGGAATGCGGCATCACCGCCCTGGTGGAGTGCACCGGCAACACCGCCGTCAGCTCCGACGCCGCCCTCTCCGCCTTAAAACGGGGAATCAACGTCTACATGGTATCCAAGGAAACGGACAGCGTCTGCGGCCCCATCTTAAATCAGGCCGCCGCGGAGCACGGAGCCGTCTACGCCCTGGTAAACGGCGACCAGCCCAGAAACCTCTTAGATCTCTATTCCTGGGCCATGCTCCTGGGCCTGGAAGTGGTCTGTGCCGGAAAATCCAGCGAATACGACTTTGTCTGGGACCGGGAAACCGGCTCCTTCACCTACTTAGACGGGGAGACTCCCAGCGAGTCTCTGCCGGAGATGGCGGACTGCTGGCGGTATCAGGGCCGGGAAACCCTGGATGCCCGCAAACAGCTGCTGGAAAAATACCTGGGCGTCATTTCCGCTGACCTTTGTGAGATGAACCTGGTCTCCAACATCACCGGCCTGGCCCCCGCCTGCCCCTATCTCCACTACCCCATCGCCAAGACTAGCGAGCTGGCCAACATTTTCATCCCGGTGGAGGACGGCGGCATCCTGACAAAGACGGGCGTGGTGGACGTATTCTACAACCTGCGGGAGACGGACGAAGCCAGTTTCTGCGGCGGTGAGTTCATCATCGTGAAATGTGAAAACGAGAAAATGTGGGACATCCTGAAGGGAAAAGGCCACGTGATGAGCACCAACGGCAAGTACGCCTGCATCTACTACCCCTACCACTACATGGGCCTGGAAACCCCCGCCTCCATCCTGGTGGGCGATTTCATGGGAATCGGCGTCCATCCGGAGTGCCGTCAGGTGACCATCATGGCCGGAGTGGCCGACCGGGACCTGCCCAAAGGCACTGTGCTCTCCGTCCAGGGCCACCACCACTCCATTGACGGCCTGACGCCCCAGCTCTTAGAGAGAAAAGACGCCGGCACCGCCGCCCCCTTCTACCTGCTCAACAAGGCCGTCCTGTTAAACGACGTGAAGAAGGGCCAGCCCGTCACCTTAGACGACGTGGATCTCTCCGGCCTGCCTGCCTATGAGCTGTATCTGGAGGGGCTGAAACTGTAAATTCATTTTCATAACAATATTCAAATTATACCTGGGAGAGGGCATGGCACAGTCTGCAAGCCATGGCCTCTCCCCTTTTTCCTCTCTCAAATCCCCCCAACCGCGCTCAACACGAAGATATTTTACAAGACATTTCCCCTCCCCCGCGGTACAATAACCACAGGAAAGGAGGGCCGCCATGAAAAAAGAGACAAGAACGGTCGTCTACGATGAGGAACTGCGGATCGAGGCCTACCGGTTTGAAGGGATCGCGCAGCCCTTTCCCAACCATTTCCACGATCACTACGTCATCGGATTCGTGGAGAAGGGAACGCGGCTGCTCTCCTGCAAACACAAGGAGTACGCCATCGGGCCCGGCCACATCCTCCTGTTCCACCCCGGAGACAGCCACGCCTGCGTCCAGAGCGGCGGCGGGGCCTTTGACTACCGCGGTTTCAACATTTCCAAGGCGGTGATGGTGGAGCTGGCGGAGGAGGTAACGGGAAAGCGGGAGCTGCCCGGCTTTTCCGCAAACGTCATCCGGGATGGGGATCTGGCCTGTCTCCTGCGTCCCCTTCACCACATGGTGATGGACGGCGCCTCCGGCCTGGCAAAGGAGGAAAACCTGCTGTTTCTCCTCTCCGCCCTGATCCAGAACCACGGCCAGCCATTTGACCGCTCCGTGCCGGAGTGCCGCCAGGAAATCGAGCGGGCCTGCGAATTCATCCGCCAGCATTTCCGGGAACGGATCTACCTGGACCAGATCTGCCGCTACGCGGGCTTAAGCAAATCCGCCCTGCTGCGGGCATTTACAAAGGAAAAGGGGATCACCCCCTACCGCTATCTGGAAACCGTGCGCGTCAGCGAGGCGAAGGCCCTTTTGAGACAGGGAATGCAGCCGGCGGAGGCCGCTATGGAGACGGGATTTTCCGATCAGAGCCATTTTACCAACTATTTCAGCCGTTTCATCGGCCTGGCCCCCGGCGTCTACCGGGACATCTTTTCCGACCGGGCGCCAAGGGCAAAAAGTCAGAAATCCCACAAGGATTCACAGGAAGATATGGAATCTCAAAACCTGTCAAAACAGAAGAAAGAAGGGGAATCATAATGGATTTACAGAATGAAAAGTGCGTGATGATCCTGGATGCCAGCCTGCCCGCCGGCCTCATCGCCAACGCGGCAGCCATCCTGGGCATCACCCTGGGAAAACAGCTGCCCCAGGTGGTGGGCCAGGACGTGACAGACCAGGCCGGGCGGGAACACCTGGACATCATCGAATTCCCGGTGCCCATCTTAAAGGGAGATAAAGAACGCATAAAGTCCATCCGGAAACGGCTTTACGAACCGGATTTTTCCGATCTGACCGTAGTAGATTTCTCCGACCTGGCCCAGGGGTGCAAAACCTACGGGGAATTTACAGAAAAAATGAGGGACGCCGGCGACGGGGATCTGAACTATTTAGGCATCGCCATCTGCGGGGCAAAAAAGAAGGTCAACCGGCTGACGGGGAATTTGGCTTTGCTGCGGTAGAGAGAGATAAACGCGGTTTCGCGTTTTCCGCGCGGATTCCCACACTTTTTAGGGAGATTTTCAGGGAGCTGGTTCTGCCGCCTCCAGCCATGCCTCCAATTCCTCCTCCGTCACCGGATAAGGGAAGTCCTCCGTCACCGGAAACGCCCCCATCTGGGGACAGGTCACCACAATTCTCTGGCTGTTTTCGCCCAGAGGATGGCAGGAGGTCAGGGTGAGACAGGGGACATCCTGCAAATAGAGTACAGAGATGTCCTCCGGCACGGTGATTCTGGTCTTTCCGTACCGGTAGACGTAGATCCATTGACGGTCTTGGAGATAACACAGATCCCCGTCCTTTAACGTCTCTACCTCCCGAAAGAGGTTCCCGTACCGCCCGTAGCCTGCCCGGTGGGCGGCTATGCTGGTGTTGGCCCGCACCTGTGGATCAATGGAAGGCATCTGGGCTACGGTGTAAAGCCCCGGCCCCTTTTTCAGGGCGGAACGGTCCGTACCGTCCATCACCTCGTCCTCCACCCCCATCCTGGGAATCACCAAACGCAAATCCCCGCTTTTAAATTCTGCCCGGTTCCGCTCCACAAAAAGGCTGCTGTCCGGCCAGACTTCCGGATCTCCTTCTAGAATCTCCAGCTCCTGGGTGGCAGGAATCTCTGACATCTCCGGAGTATTTTCATAGTCCTGCCATGCCCGGTAATACTTGTATCCCTCATACCCGCAGACGGGAATCATCACAAGCACTGCCAGAAGAAGACACCGAAACAGCATATCCAACGCCCGTCTCCTTCTCACTTTCCTTTGTCTTTCCATCGCTCTCTCCTGTCATCTCAATCATGAAAGCCAGATGGCCCCACACCTACGGCGTTCCCGCCATCTGCCGGCGGTATTCGAAATCCGGGCTACCGCCCTACTTTCTCATACCGTCTGGCCCGTCTGATGCCGATATATCTGTGCGCGCGAGCGCGCCCATCTATATCGCCGCCATCCGGGGCTTTCACAGTAAAAAGGCGGGACGCCCCGGAGTTTTTCTAATCTCCGGCTGTTTCGTCCCGTCTCTTTCAGCACCGTCTGTTTTTTGCCTGCGGCTGTCCTATGACTGATCCTGTTTTTTTCTGGCATAAGCCGTCACCGCCAGTCCGCCAAGAAGGAGAGCCAGTACCGATGCCGCCTGCCGCAGATACAGAACCGGACCGCCCGTTTTGGCCAGAGCGTCAAGAGGGATGGCATCCTCGTCAATCACGATATTCACATCCCCAGGGCCTCCTCCCGGTGCCAGAGGCACCTCCCCTTCGGAAATGGTAATCACCCCAGGGCCGCCAGAGGAGTTTCCGGTTCCGCCGCTCCCACCCGGTTCATTGCCGGGTTCAGAGCCGCCCTCCGTGCCTTCCACGTAGAACACCCAGTCCACGGCGTCAAACGTGTCCGCGTACTCATTTCCCATTTCAGGACCGGGAAGTTTTATGGTGATGGTCAGCGTCCGGCTGGACTTCGCCGGTACCGCGCCGATTGTAATGCCGTAATCATTGGTCTCAAATTCCGTTCCTTTCGCCGACGCCGGCATGGTAAATCCAGCGTTCCCATAAAGGTAAATCCCGCCTTCTGTGGTAATATTCATCTTCATCATATCCAGCAGCCCGTCCATAAATGTCTTGCCTGCCTCCGTCACCACCGGACCGCCATCCCGGCTGGCTCCATCTCCCACGGCAGTGTAGTCGGGATAGGCCTTTACGTAAAAGGTCAGGCTCTGGCTGCTGTTGTTGCGGATATTTACCGTATTTTTTACCATCGCCCCCGGCATCAGCTCCTTCATGCCAGCAAACAGATTGTTGTCCTGAGCCTCCACCGTAAAACCTCCCTCGTACCGGCCGTCAAACCGGACTTCCGAAGTTTGCTGCGGCTGTACGGCGGCGGCAAACGCCTGGACATTTCCTACTGCCAGCAACGTCCCCACACTCACGCCGGCCACTGCCCGGCGCATCCACTTCCATCTCATCGCCCTTTCTCCTCTCCCGTTGCCATTTTTCCGGAAAGGCCCGCCTGTTTTTCCGGATTTGCTCTCTGTAAAAAAGTGTGCGCTGCTGGTCCCTCGCACGCCGGAACGCAGCTGTGTCAGCAGCCAGTTTCCTATGCGCGGAGTGCTCCAGCAGCCAGTTCCCTATGCGTGAAGTATGCCTCCCGCCGGAGGTATCATGTAGTAGGGAATCCCGTTTCCTGCTACATAAAAATCCCGCCCAATCGGGCGGGATCCTTTTCGATTACTCAATAACGATCTCGTTCGTTCCGTGTGCATCCTCTGCGGTGCCTGCGCCTTCCAGATCTTTATGCTCGCTCTGCTCGAATCCTGCCCATGCTTCCTCTGCGGAGCCCATATTGTCTGCCTGCACTGCCTCAGCTACGAATTTCACGTTAAATCCAGCCTCTGCCAGAGCATTGTCCCAGCTGCCGGGAACCGCAAATCCCATGAAGGGATTCCAGGTAGCAGCATCCTTCTTGAACACATCGCCGGTCGCATCATTCTCATAGTAGTAAATCGTCTGGAATCCAACGGTACCATCCTCCAGAACTACACGCTCCCAGTCCACGCTGTAAGGCTGATTCTGGAAATCAAGCATCTGCAGATCATTGTCGGCATGGCCATCTACAAAGGTATTCATAACGCCTGCGTTTCCGCTGGTAACGATCACTTTCGCTCTCACATAAGCATCATTTCCAACATTGTCCACTTTCGCCTCTTTGTAGCGCTTGTCTCCCGGCATGATATTTTCCATGATCAATCCGCCGTCCTCGGTCATGCCACTGCCCATTCCAGTCTCAGAAAGAGTGATGTCAACCTTTCCCATGGTAACAACGTTAGTCACTTCCTCAGTGTCTGTGAACCAGGCCAGAGTTCCGCCCACTGTCATCAGCGCGCCTAAAGATACCGCAGCTACCGCAAGTCTCGTTCTTTTCTTCATATTAGATTCCTCCATCTTTTTATTTACGTCTTTATGTAAATTTTTTTGACGTCCTGTTTCAATACTTCTTCAGTATATCGGCTGCCGGTTACTTCCCGGTTATAAATCAGCCATTCTATACAATTTTCTTAAATTTTTTTAGTTTCTCTTTAACTGTCTGAACGCGGCGTAGGCAGCGTCAGCTCCGGACTCTCCATCTACTTCCACATTATCCAGCTGAATGGCCTCCGCGTAGGCGATTACGGAAAGCTGATCTTTAGAAATTCCCGCCGGCACCTCAGAGCGGAAGTTCACTTTGTCACACAAAACAGCCCGTTCTCCCGTTTCCAGCGGTTCAGACAGATACCAATAGCCGTCATCCATCTTCACCCACTGTGCCTCCCGCACATCCGGGGAAGAATTCTCACCGGGACGGATAACTGTCCCGGAAGAACACTCATTCCAGGTCTTCCCGTCCACGGAACAGGAACCGTCGCCATTCATATAGGTCACAGCAGGCGTAAACCATTCCGTTCCCTCTGCGTCCGTCCCCGCCACTACCGGCACATTCACCCGCATCCGCACATAACACGGAGACCGTCCCGTGCTGGAAACAGCAATATTTCTCTGCTCCAGTCCGGACAGCGTTTCCTCCACGGTTATATCCACCTTTCCGGTACGGATCATGTTAGCCTTTGTCTCCCCGTCTGTAAATAACGCCAGGGACACTCCTGCGGAGAGGACGGCAAACCCAGCTGCCATAAAGAACACGTTTCTTTTTTTCAGCCACTGATTGATCTTACGCATTCGCTCCGTCCTCCTTTTCTTCCTCCTCCGGCTTTAAAATCTCCGGTATGAGCTGCAGCAGGATAAAACATACCACCACACCCGCAATCATAATCATTCCTTTCCGGGTACCGATATAAAGAGAGATGTACCCCACCAAAGGGATGGAAAGGCCGGCTTTCCCCACCATGTCGTCAAAAGAAACCGGAGCCAAATCCTGGTCCTCGTTGGCATCTCCTTTTGTCACAAACTGCCGGTTTTCTGCGTCCGCCTCCACTACCCGGTGAGTCGCCACCAGCTCGTCCGTTTTCCGGAACGTAATCACATCCCCGGCCTGAATGTCCTCCGGGGCCACTCCTTTATCCACATACACCACACTTCCCACGTGGTAATACGGCTCCATACTGCCGCTCATGACCGCGAACACTTCCCGCCCCGCCAGCTTGGGAGCCAGCAGCGCCGCGACGATAGCGATACAGCCTGCGATCATCAGCATGGAAACTGCATTGCAAAATTTTGTAATGATCCCTGTCACATCCGTTCCTCCCTCTTTATCCTTTCATCAAATGTCCTCAGAGGGATCCGTCTGCTGCGGACCGTCTCCATCCTCATCATCCCTTCGGAACAGGAAAATTTCCGTCTTCTCCACACGGACCCCGTCATCTTCTGAAGTCTCAGGGGCATACTGACCTTCCTCCGCCACCTTCATCAGCACAGAGGCCGTATCGGAAAAGTATCCGGAAGACTGTTTCCAGCCGTCAAAACAGAACGTATTCTGCTCTTTCGTCCCCTCCGAAAAAATCTCCTTCTTGACCGCAGCCTGACCGCTTTCATAGCGCATATGCTCCATTTCCGTCACCGTATACACTCCTGCCGGGATTCCATGGAGAGTCTGTTCCGCCTCTCTCTCCCCCGCGGGAACGGTCACGCTGGTATAAAACACGCTCCCGTCTGTTCCTGTAATTTCATAAAGGAACGTATTGCTCTCCCAGTCCGGTTCCACCGTTTTTTTGATCACCATATCTCCAAGCCCCGGCTCCATCCGGTGATAAAAGGCCACTCTGGCTCTCATGGACCGTCCTGCCGTCCCTATGGTTCCGCTGACTGCAGACTCCGCGTTCTCCCCCGGCACACCGTTTACTTCTGTGCGTACCGTGGAAATCCTGTATCGTCCGGAAGGATCTTCCGACCCATCCCGCACCGTATAATCCGTCCCTTCCGGCATCCCCGTCAGATAGAGCCATCCGTTTAAAGGCACTGAAAATTTGCCATTTTCAAAAGGCTGGCTTTCACCGCTGTCTCCCGGTTCTCCGTCTGTTCCGGTGTACACCTGGATGGATTCCAGCTCCGCTGCGTCAAAAGGCTCGCCTTCTCGTTTCAGTTCTATCTCATAAGCGGCCAATACGCCAGGGGCCTGACTGTCGGCTCCCTCCATCTGCTGCGTAATCTCCAGAGACGGCTCCCTATATTCCATGGTGCAGAGAATGGATGCCGATTCCGCAGGGGAAAATGCCGGGCTTATAAAGGAATCACGCTCCAGCACTTCCCCGTCAAGCGCCCATTGAATCCCGGTGGCCTCCTTTCCGTCCATCACCCGGACCGCAAGCTCCAGATCCTCCCTGTTCTCTCCATCCGCGGCCAGTTCCAGAAGGACCTCATCCGCCCCTTCTGCCCCGCCAAAAGCAGTCATCTCAAAACAAGGGATCTCTTTCCCGTCAAAATCCTCAAATTCTCTTTTTTCAGCCTGGACCCCGTTGACATAGTAAACTCCATCGTAAGGGCGCTCCACGCCATCCTCTAACGCAACCAGAGAAAGGAGATACGTCTCCGGAGAGCGGTTATCCGGGGCTTTATAGCCCGTTTCCACCTGCAGCTGTACCGGAATGGCGGCTGCGATCTCCGTCTTCCGCTCATAGTGCCAGATCAGATCCACATCCTGTATCAAAACTCCATCTCCGTCACCTGTATCCGTTCCGTCCGTCTGATTTTCCACTCCCACTGCCGCGTAGAGAGTTTCTGTCTGTACCGGCTCTGCGATGGAGTATCTGGTATTCCGCGGCAGATCCTGGATTCTTAAGGTTTCCCCGTCAGCTAGCTGCACCTGCAAAAATGCAGAACCGTCCGCGGTATCCTTCGTGAAGATCTCCTCTCCTACCTGATAGCTGACCGTTTGAACCGTCTCAGAAATTCCCTCCAGCTCGATCTCAAAGGGGAATTGAATCTCCGTCCCGGCTCCTTCTCCTGTCTGCGCTGTCACAGAAAGCACGTATCTCTCATCAGGGTCAAAATACGTATCTTTGCAGACAAGAACCGTTTCGCTGCCCTCTGCCACCTGGAATTTCCACCATTCCGTCCCGTCCGGATCCGAAACTATATGTCCGCCCTGACCGCCTGACCAGCCGGTTTCAACACCGGTCTCCTCCGCAAATTTCCGTACACGGTAGGATCCCTCCGGCAGAGAACCTTCCCAGGAACCACCTTCCTCAATGGATGGAGTCCCCATGCTCTCCCATTTTTCCGGAGCCTGCTCCATCTGGATTTCAAACGGACAGCTGTGAAACTCCGCAGCGGAATCTTCTGTAACCTCATAGAAAATTTCCACCGGCTCCCAGACGCCGTCCAGATTCAGACCCTCTAAATCTGTCACATAAGCCGCAAGAGATAAAACCCTTTCCTCCTCCGGCATGGTTTTTTCTGGCTCCTGAGGAATTTCCTCAAAAAACGCCGCCAGTACCGGCTCCAGAACGGCTCCGGACATTCCAGATGATGTTTCCATCCTCAAACTCAGGAGTTCCTCCTCATATCCTGCCGTTTCCTCTCCGATCTCCTCGCCGGTTTCTTCTCCAATCTCCGTTTCCCGGATCTCCTCTGAATATTCAGTTTCTCCATTATCGCCCAAATGAGCATCGTCCGTATTTCCGGCATTGCCTACAAAAGGCGCCTGGTTTTCAGAGAAATTCGGCGTGTCAGACTGCTGCGGTGCCGATTCCCCGCCGGTCCCCCATGTTTCCGCACTTCCGCCCTGCTCCGTTCCTGACTCTCCAGTTCCAGATACTTCGCCTCCTGTTTCCGAACCTTCCGATTCCGTGTTTTCCGTCTTTTCGGACTCATCGGTCTGCGAATTTCCGGAATCTGTGTCATCCGGCTCTGAAGTGTCCGTTTCTTCAGTGTCCGGCTTGTCATTCCCCGTTTCTCCCGTTTCAGGGTTTCCAGCCTCGCTCTCTCCGGTGTCCGGCCCGTTTCCTTCCGTTTCCTCCGGAATCACCGGCTCCGGCTCCGACTCACCAGACTCCGTTTCTCCAGGCTCTGGTGCCGCGCCTTCGGTCTCCCCCGGCTCCGGCTTGCTTTCCTCTGTTCCTTCCGGTTCTGTTTCGCCCGATTCCGTCTCGTCCGTCCCCGGTTCTTCCGGTTCCTCTGAAGTCTCAGGCTGTGTCTCTGCCGGTTCCGTCTCATCGGTCTCCGGCCCATCCGGTTCCGGTGTTTCGGATTCTCCGCCTGCATTGTCAGCGTTTCCTGCCGTTTCTTCTGCTCCCGGTTTCTCTGCTCCCGGCACTTCCGGATCAGAGATTTCCACCGCGCTGCTTTCCTCCGTCTCCTCTAATTCCGAAGGCGTCGCCAAATCCCCTAACAGAGCCGATTTTCCCGGGACGATTATTTCAGGGCTTTTCCTTCCGTCCACCTCAATCTGGCAGACCGTTTCCTCATCCCCCAAATTTCGCAGTAGAAATATCACCTGCTCCCGTCCCGTCATCCGATAGCCAGGATAAGCTCCGTTTTCCATTTCCTCATAAAGCCTGAGTTCCGAACCAGTGGCCAGCTCCTCAAAATCCGGACGGACCAAAATGGTCAGTTCACAGGGAGACGGAACCGCGTTGGAGCAAGTAGCCTTCCATTCCTGTTCCCACTGCACCTCATAAAGGCTTTCCTGTTCCAGCAGATACTGATAGAGTCCCTTCTGCATTGCGTCATCTGTATAGAAAACGGCATCCTCCTCAAACCGATTTCCCTTCTGGATGGCCATCTCCATCTCCGCTCTCAGATGGTCTCCATCCAGTTGAAACACCGTTGTTTCCTCTGAAACCGCCGAATCGTCTGCCACGGCAAAAGCCACCTGCGTACAAGAGGTGGCAACCATACATACAGCCAAAAAGGCCGCTATTCTCCGTCTGATTTTTCTTCTAATTTTCTTCATTCCTCCACCTCAGCTCGCTTTCTGTCCAATTCTATCTGAACACCGCAAATACTCATTTCCGTACATACCGTTACCCCATCCTTGAAGGATTTAAAGTCATTATAGTATTTTCCGGTTACAAATCGGTCACAAATCAGACAAAAACTAACTTTTAGTAGACTTTTGCGAAAATTAGATTTACAATAAACACAATTTGATCGAGGGAGGATCTTTAAGATGGAGACGTATACCAACTTTACCATTTCCATTCAGACGCTGGGCGGATTTTCCATCACTGCCGGAGATGTGACTGTAAAAGAAAACGACAATCGTTCCCGAAAAGCCTGGCTGCTGCTGCAATATCTGATCGCCTTCCATAAACGGGAACTTTCTTCTCCTGAGCTGATCAGTATGCTGTGGCCGGACACAGAGTTATCCAACCCCGGCGGTTCCTTGAAATCCCTGGTATTCCGCACCAGGAAACTGCTCTCCCCCCTTCCAATCCCCGCCGAGGAACTCCTAAGCCAGCAAAACGGCTTTTACCGGTGGAACTCCGGGATTCCCTGCACCATCGACACTGAGGAACTGGATTTGCTGTACGCGAAAATTTTTTCCAAAACCTCCCAGCCAGAGGAGCAGCGCAGGCTTTGTCTGCAGGCCCTTGCCCTCTATCAGGGAGAATTTCTGCCCAATTCCGGAAGTGAATCCTGGGTGATTCCCATTAACACCTACTATTCCTCCCTGTTTATCAGGATCGCCCACCGCGCCATGGATCTGGCAATGGAAAACCAGGACTACGAAGAAGTGATTCACCTTTGCCGCCACGTGCTCTCCCTGGAAACCTACGATGAGGACACTCACTACAACTTAGCGTACGCCCTGTTCATGAGCGGAAATCAGCCCGCTGCCCTCAGCCACTATCAGTCGGTCCTGAACCACTTTTATGAATCCCCCGGCGAGCTGCCCCCTCCGTCTGCCCATTTTACCGCTCTGTATAAAATCATCAGCTCCGATCAGGACGAGAAGGAGACAGACTTGCGCACGATTTTGTTCCAATTATCAGAAAATACCCCCCCCCCAGTATAAAGAGAGGGGCTTATTGTTGTGAATACGTCGTATTCCGGGATCTGTGCAACGTAACAAAACGCAGCCTGTCCCGAACCGGAAACGCAGCCTATCTCTGCCTGTTTTCCCTGGCCGTACTGGACTCTCACTCCATTCGGCCTCAGACCATTCACAAGGCTATGGACGCCCTCCATCAGGCCATTTCCTCCTCCCTGCGCAGCGGCGATGTCTTCAGCCGATACAATGCCAGACAATATGTCCTGCTGCTGGTCGTAGATTCTGACCATTCCAGAGGGCGGGCCCAGCAGGCCATAGAACGGATTTTGAAACAGTACCGGACCCTGTACCCCAGAAACGATCTGGCTCTGGAGTATACCCTCCAGCCTTTGACAGATCCCAAAAACAATACCTCTAACCGTTAAACCGGGAAATATTCACCCAAACGTCCAAAACGCCAAATGCTGCCGTTCAAACTCCGCCAGATTCCTCATAAAATACTGCCGGGGCATCCCCCTTTCTGCCCGGTCCCCCGGCTCCCATGTGGCATCGCAATACCCGTACTCCTCCGTTCCGGTCAGCCTCACCCGATTCCAGGCATGATGATCATTGTCGCCAAAACTTCCATCCAAATTGCATCTGGCCCCATACACATATTCCACATCAATCCCTGCCATTTCACACAGCCAGTAGAAAATCTGCGCGTAGCCGCCACACACCGTTTTCCCTTCCGTCAGCCCTTTATATCCTCTTATATTTTTCAGGGTGTCATCATACTCCAGGTTACAAACAACCCAGTCGTAAATCGCCTCCAGCCGCTCCCGCTCCCCTTCGATCCCTTTGATCTGTTCCTCATAAATCCTGGTGAGAAGTTCGCTCCCCTCCCGGATTTCTTTTACTGCCGCACGGTTCTCCTCACTGTTTTGCAGATACAGGCGGTAGCTGCCGTCGGCTCCCCTTCCAGACATGGACAACTTCAGGAAAATGTCGGACAGGTTCAGCACATAGTTGATTCGTTTGGCGTACAGCAGCCTTTCCGTTTCGTCTGAAAATCCATATTCAATGGGAATCGCTGTCCGTCCGTTTCCTCCCTTTTCCAGCTCCTTCACCGCCTCCCAAAAGCGCTGATCCGCCTCCTCGGGAAACTCGTATAACCGGTTTGACGCCGCGATTTTCACGGAAGTGTAATACACCCCATTCCTGAACTGCTCGCTCAGAAACTGCCCGCCTTCCACGTAATAATCATTCCCGTCGATCTCATAAGCCCCATCCGGCATCACCGCCCCGGAATAATCCTGACGCGCCACCTCTGTCAGCACGTCATCCTGGGAAACGAAACTTCTCCCCTTCACGTTGTACACACCGTCCTCCAAAGCTCTGACCTCTATGGGACTCATCCCCAAATACGCCGCCGCCATCACTGCCAAACAACTCAAACATACTCTGCAACTATTCATCTTCATCTCGAGTTTACCTCCAAAAAAATTGTTTTTTTCCTCCTATCAAAATAAAGATGTTTGCAAAGTAGGAAACTCAAGATAAAAATTCCAATTTATTTTTTCAGACGTCTCCCTGATTTTTTTCGGAAAACACCAAAGACCTGTTCGCCGTTTTTTTCCTATAAAAAAGCATAGAAAACGGGCAATGCTTCCCCATTTTCTGCAAGGCATAGGCCGATCCGCAGATTTACAAAAGCAGGAACGAAATGACAATCCATAAAGATCGTGATAAAATATGCGTAAAGCAGAGACATTTCAAAAAATCGCTGATAGAAAAAACAGAAAGCGAAAACTCATTAAAATTATGTGCAGCAGAAAGCAGTGATAACGGAGGGATGACAGATGGCATCTTATGCAATTCATTTAGCGGCGGCAAAGATTTATCTTGACCGATATGCCGAAGAAAATAGAGAGGATTTTTTTAAAGGTGTTATTGCACCTGATCTGTATAAAAAACCGGAATCCCATTATGGCGAAGCATCCAGTGCTCCTGGGTTGGAAAAATTCCGGAATTGTGTTGGTTTGACTGTTTCTTTTAACAGGGGCTATTATTTTCATTTGAAAACAGATTTGCTGTTTTATAATGACTTTCTGGATAACCACTGCATTTCAAATGAACTATATCATGATTATGACTGCCTGAATCAGGCTGTTATCGACAGGTATCATTTAAATATTCCATCGGAGATCCGGCCATTTCTTGGTTTTTCAAAGCAGAATCCACAGATACTGCATGAGGATGAGCTTTTCCTCTTTATTGATTTTGTGGGAAATCTGGCGCTGGAGGAATTACCCCAGCCGGGAGAAATTACATATCAGCTCGGACGTCTGCAATATGAGGAATATATAAAAATTGACTGTGGGAAGAAAGAAAACGCATTGGAGCGTGCAGGATATTATTTTAAAAGAGCAGCTCACTTGGAACATCTGGAGGCAATGCTGCTGCTTGCAAAGCTGTATACGCATCATGGCTACTGCTGGGAAGATACAGATCTGGACTGCGGTGCACCCAATCCTTTTGTATGGAATACAGACAAGGCAAAGCTTCAGGCTGAGCGGTGGCTGAAAAAAGCTGTTGAAAAAGGCTCGGCGAAAGCGATGTATATGCTGGGGAAATTATATACGGGGCCTTTCTGGTGCAACGACGAGCGTTATGAATATGAGTATCCTGATAAACCGAAATATTGGAATGAAGAAACTGGAAGAATGTGGATCGAGCGTGCAAAAGAAAACGCTGATTTCACAGATTGAACCTCTCTGTCCGGTTTCATACAGGAACAATACATTCCATATTTAAAGAGGTTGATATGTTAAAAAAAGCTGAGTATAAAATATATAAAAACGAAGATTATATTGTAGAAGTACAAAAAAGAGAGACGGATGAAACGCAGGTAGATTTTTGGTTATATAACATTCATTATGGAGCAAAACTGTTAATTTTTCGTTTCCAGATGGACTTTCATGATGAAAATTTAATACAGGAATATATAGATAAAAATATAGAATTATATAAAGAGATTTATCAGGAAAAATTTAAAGATATGCTTATAGAGTAACTCAAAATTGAAATTCAAAAAAGGCCCCGGTATTTCACCGGGGCCTCTGTATTCTGTCGGATTTTTCTATCCTTCAGCCTTTATGTTTATTTCTCAGCCAGAGCAGCCTGCGCCGCAGCCAGTCTTGCGATCGGCACACGGAACGGAGAACAGGACACATAGTCCAGACCGATCTTGTGGCAGAACTCTACGGAAGACGGGTCGCCGCCGTGCTCGCCGCAGATACCTACGTGCAGCGTGGAGTTCACGGGCTTGCCCTTCTCGATTGCCATCTTCATCAGCTGGCCAACGCCATCCTGATCCAGTTTTGCGAACGGATCGTTCTCCAGGATCTTCGCATCGTAGTAAGCGTTTAAGAACTTACCAGCGTCGTCACGGGAGAAACCGTAGGTCATCTGGGTCAGATCGTTGGTACCAAAGCAGAAGAAGTCAGCCTCTTTTGCGATCTCATCAGCGGTCACGCAGGCTCTCGGGATCTCGATCATGGTACCAACCTCGTACTTCAGATCCATACCGGCAGCAGCGATCTCCGCGTCAGCGGTCTCAACTACAAATTTCTTAACGTATTTCAGCTCTTTCACGTCGCCTACTAACGGGATCATGATCTCCGGCTCTACCTTCCAATCCGGATGAGCCTTCTTCACGTTGATAGCGGCACGGATTACAGCCTTGGTCTGCATCTTCGCGATCTCCGGATAGGTCACAGCCAGACGGCATCCACGATGACCCATCATCGGGTTGAACTCGTGCAGTCCATCAATGATGGCCTTGATCTGCTCAACGGTCTTGCCCTGAGCGTCAGCCAGTTTCTTGATGTCCTCCTCGTCGGTGGGAACGAACTCATGGAGAGGCGGATCCAGGAAACGAATGGTTACAGGATTGCCCTCAAGAGCCTCGTACAGTTTCTCGAAGTCTCCCTGCTGCTCCGGAAGGATCTTGTCCAGAGCGGCCTCTCTCTCCTCGATGGTCTCGGCGCAGATCATCTCACGGAACGCGTCGATACGGTTGCCCTCGAAGAACATATGCTCCGTACGGCAAAGTCCGATACCCTCAGCGCCCAGCTCGCGGGCCTTCTTCGCGTCAGCCGGCGTATCTGCGTTGGTGCGAACCTTCAGGGTTCTGTACTTGTCAGCCCAAGCCATGATGCGGCCAAACTCACCTGCGATGGTAGCGTCTACCGTCGGGATGATGCCGTCATAAATGTTACCGGTGGAGCCGTCCAGAGAAATGTAATCTCCCTCGTGGAACTCCTTGCCGTTGATGGTGAATTTCTTGTTTGCCTCGTCCATCACGATGTCGCCGCAACCGGATACACAGCAGGTACCCATACCACGGGCAACAACGGCTGCGTGGGAGGTCATTCCGCCGCGAACGGTTAAGATACCCTGAGCGGACTTCATTCCGGTGATGTCCTCCGGAGAGGTCTCCAGACGAACCAGAACTACCTTCTCGCCTCTTGCGGCCCACTCTACAGCGTCGTCAGCGGTGAATACGATCTTACCGCAGGCAGCTCCCGGAGATGCGCCTAGAGCCTTTGCCATGGGAACAGCCTTCTTTAAGGCAGCTGCGTCAAACTGCGGATGAAGCAGGGAATCTAAGTTTCTCGGATCGATCATGGCAACAGCCTCTTCCTCCGTTCTCATTCCCTCATCAACCAGATCGCAGGCGATCTTTAATGCAGCCTTCGCGGTTCTCTTTCCGTTACGGGTCTGAAGCATATACAGCTTGCCATGCTCAACGGTAAACTCCATATCCTGCATATCTCTGTAGTGAGTCTCCAGAGTCTTGCACACCTCTTTGAACTGTGCGAATGCCTCCGGGAACTTCTCCTCCATCTCGGAAATGTGCATGGGAGTACGCACGCCAGCTACCACGTCCTCGCCCTGTGCGTTGGTTAAGAACTCACCGAACAGGCCGTTCTCGCCGGTAGCGGGATCACGGGTGAATGCAACGCCGGTGCCGCAGTCATCGCCCATGTTTCCGAATGCCATCATCTGTACGTTTACAGCGGTACCCCAGGAGTACGGAATATCGTTGTCGCGGCGGTATACGTTTGCTCTGGGGTTGTCCCAGGAACGGAATACGGCCTTGATGGCGCCCATTAACTGCTCCTTCGGATCAGACGGGAAATCAGATCCGATCTTCTCTTTGTACTCATTCTTAAACTGTCCAGCCAGCTCCTTTAAGTCGTCAGCGGTCAGCTCTACGTCCTGAGTAACTCCCTTCTTCTCCTTCATCTCGTCGATCAGCTCTTCGAAATACTTCTTGCCGACCTCCATAACTACGTCAGAATACATCTGGATAAATCTTCTGTAGCAGTCCCAAGCCCAGCGGGGATTGCCGGATTTCTCAGCCAGAACATTTACTACTTCCTCGTTCAGACCAAGGTTTAAGATCGTATCCATCATACCAGGCATGGAAGCTCTTGCTCCGGAACGAACAGAAACCAGAAGGGGGTTCTCCTTATCGCCGAACTTCTTCTCGGTGATTTCTTCCATCTTGCCGATGTACTCCATGATCTGGCCCATGATCTCGTCATTGATCGTCTTTCCGTCCTCATAATACTGGGTGCAGGCTTCCGTCGTGATGGTGAATCCCTGCGGAACCGGAAGTCCCAGGCTGGTCATCTCAGCCAGGTTCGCGCCCTTGCCGCCTAACAGGTTTCTCATCGTGGCGTTACCCTCGCTGAACAAATAAACCCATTTCTTTGCCATATGCTTTCTTCCTCCTAGTGGTTTTTGAGACCGGGGGAATCCCGGTCCGTTACTCTCCATCCTCCGTCCTTTGTGCAGATGGCACAACAATAGAAAGGCCGGATGGACGGTCTAGAAATATTATAGCATAAACTTTCTTCTAGTAAAGTATTTTTCTTACATTTTTTCTAATATTCAACAGCCGGCCGCGGCTTTCTGCCCCGAAAAAGCAGAAACACGTCCAGAGCCAGGGTGGCCGCCTCCGTCACCGGCATGGTGGCCCAGATCCCTGTCACACCCAAGAATACAGGAAGAAGGAACACCAGGGCGGCGTTAAACACCATTCCCCTGGCCAGGGAAAGGGCCAGGGCGGAGCCGGGCTTTAACACAGACTGGAAATAGGTGGCAAAGAGCAGATTCATCCCCGTGGCCGCAAATCCCACGAAATAAATGCGCACCGCCGGCACCGCCATCTCCGTGATCTCCGGCGTGGGCTCCACGAAGATCTCCACCAGCAGGCCGGGGCTTAAGATCCCCAGGACGGCAAACAGGGTGCCGGCCGCGAAGGCGGTCCCCAGGGCCAGCCGCCTGGTCTGCTCCACCCGGTCCCGTTTCCCGGCGCCGAAATTCACCGCCATTATGGGCTGGGAGGCCTGGCAGATGCCGTTGCAGACGGAGTTTACGATCAGGGCGCTGTTGGAAATGATGCCGTAGACCACCACCCCCAGATCTCCCACATAGGCCAAAAGCTGGCGGTTAAAGAGGAAGATCACAATGCCGCTGGAAAGGTCCACCACAAAGCTGGAGAGGCCGTTTCCCAGGGCCTCAAACACCTGCTTTGGATGAAACTGCCTGGTGAGTTTCAGGGTGTTGTGAGGGCTCAGGAAATGGGACAGCAGGATGGCCACCGTCACTCCGGAGCCGATCACCGTGGCGATGGCCCCGCCTGCCATTCCCATCCCCATGGGGAAGATAAACAGGTAGTCCAGCACCACGTTCAGCACGCCGCCGGAGATCACCGCCGCCATCGCCCTCTTTGGCGCCTTGTCGTTGCGGACAAAGGCCTGGAGGAAGGAGGAGGCCATAAAGACCGGCGCCCCGGCCACCAGAATCCTGCCGTACTCCCTCACCAGGGCGTCCATGGCCTCGTTCCGCCCCAGGACCGCCGTGATGGGATCGAAAAACAGGTTGCAGGTCACCTCATAGAACACCGCCATCACAAAGGCCCCTGCCAGGGCCGCCGTGAAATGCTCCTTCGCCGCCTTTTCATCTCCCCGGCCCTTGGCCACGGAAAAGAGGACGCTGCCTCCCACGCCAAACATCATCCCTGTGGCAAAAAACAGGGAGAATAAAGGCAGCAGGATGTTGAGCGCCGCGATCCCCAGACTGCCCACGCCCCGGCCGATCATCACAGTGTCCGCCAGGATGTAAATGGACGTCACCAGGGTGGCGCTGATGGACGGCACCAGATATTTGCGAAACAGCCTGCTCACATTGTCGTTTAACAGGTCCGGATATTGCTTTTTCATAAGTCCTCCTAGTTTTCATATTTTAAAAAATACGGGCAGCCATCTCCCTCTGCCCGGAGTGCGCCTCCCGCCGGGGGCTTTCGTTTAACAGGAAACGCTGTTTCCTGTTAAACGAAAAAGGAACCGCTGCCGGGCAGCGGTTCCATATAGCATGGCCATTAGAAACGGAATTTATCCTCAAAATAAGCCTTCAGCTCCGCAATCGGCACCCGCACCTGCTCCATGGTGTCGCGGTCGCGGACGGTCACAGCCTGATCGTTCTCGGAGTCAAAGTCGTAGGTGATGCAGAAGGGCGTTCCGATCTCATCCTGTCTTCTGTACCGCTTTCCGATATTGCCTCTGTCGTCAAACTCACAGTTGTAGTACTTGGAGAGCTCCGCGTAAATCTTCTCCGCCCCCTCGTTCAGCTTTTTGGAGAGGGGAAGGATGCCCACCTTCACCGGTGCGATGGCCGGATGGAAATGGAGCACCGTTCTCACGTCGCCCTCGCCGATCTCCTCCTCGTCGTAAGCGGCGCAGAGGAACGCCAGGGTCACGCGGTCAGCGCCTAAGGACGGCTCGATCACGTAGGGGATGTATTTCTCCTTGCTCTCGTCGTCAAAGTAGGTCATATCCTGGCCGGATACGGTCTGGTGCTGAGTCAGGTCGTAGTCGGTGCGGTCCGCGATGCCCCACAGCTCGCCCCAGCCAAAGGGGAATTTAAACTCAATGTCCGTGGTGGCCTTGCTGTAGAAACAAAGCTCCTCCGGAGAATGGTCTCTGGCCCGCATCTCCTCGTCCTTGATGCCCAGGGTCTTTAACCAGTTGATACAGAACTCTTTCCAGTAGGCGAACCACTCCAGGTCCGTGCCGGGCTTGCAGAAGAACTCCAGCTCCATCTGCTCAAACTCTCTCGTGCGGAAGGTGAAGTTTCCGGGGGTGATCTCGTTTCGGAAGGACTTTCCGATCTGGCCGATGCCGAAGGGAACCTTCTTTCTGGAGGTGCGCTGCACGTTCTTGAAGTTTACGAAAATGCCCTGGGCCGTCTCCGGTCTTAAGTACACCGTGTTCTTCGCGTCCTCCGTCACGCCCTGGAAGGTCTTGAACATCAGGTTGAACTGACGGATGTCGGTGAAATCGTGCTTGCCGCAGCTGGGGCAGCAGATGTTGTGCTCGTCGATGTACTGTTTCATCTCCTCCTGGCTCCAGCCGTCCACGGAACCTTCCACGGTGATGCCGTTCTCCTCCATGTAGTCCTCGATGAGCTTGTCAGCGCGGAAACGCTCCTTACAGTTCTTGCAGTCCATGAGCGGATCGGAGAAACCGCCCAGATGGCCGGATGCCACCCAGGTCTGGGAGTTCATCAGGATGGCGCAGTCCACGCCTACGTTGTAGGGGCTCTCCATCACGAATTTCTGCCACCAGGCCTTCTTGACGTTGTTTTTCAGCTCCACACCCAGGTTGCCGTAATCCCATGTATTGGCAAGGCCCCCGTAGATCTCAGAGCCGGGATATACAAATCCTCTGCCCTTTGCCAGAGCCACAATCTTTTCCATCGTCTTTTCCATGTGTCCTTACCTCATTTCCTCTTATTTAAAAATAATATATGCCGGTCCGCCGGATACCACGGCGCCACTGTCCGTGACCTCCACTCCGTCAGAGACATATAAGATCTTTCCCTCTGTCTGGACGGCCGCCTGGCCCTTTACTTCCACCAGCTGGCCCTCCGTCCTGGCCAATTCCTTAAAATCCGCCGGTTTTCCGTCGGAGGCGTTCACAAACACGCCGTCCGCCACCGTTCCCGCCGCCAGTCCGTCGGCCACGGTCTCCACCTGAAACGACTCCAGCTCCAGGCCCTCGCTTTTCTGGTCCGCCAGGAAGGTCATCAGATCCTCCGGCGTGCCGTAGTCAAACACCGCCTTCATGACGCCATTTTCCACGCTGCACTCCTTCACCGTCACCGCCACATCCGGATACTGGCCCGCGATGGTCTCCTCCAGATAGGCCTTCAGGGAATCCGCGGTGTAGTAGTCCTTGTCATAGGACTCCACAAAGGCGCTGGACACGGTCCCCTCTTTTGAAATGTATACGCTGTTTTCCGACGGCGCAAATTCCTTCTCCCCGGCAGACGTTCCACAGCCGGTGGCTCCGGCCAGGACCGCGGCTGCCAGGAATGCCGCTGCCGCTCTCCTCATGATTCTCCTCCTAAACCTGCACATAGACTCCTTCCAGGGTTTTTTGCCCCTTCAAGTGTTCCCATTATATCGGCTTTTTCCCCGATTTTCAATAGGGGATGGAAATTTTTCCCCGTCAAGGGCCCTCTCACCCGATCCCCGCGATGGTCTTTAGGATCTCCAGAGAGTGGAAGGGCCGGGGCAGAAACCGCCGTTTGGCCTCGTCCACGCAGCGCCCAAACTCCCCCAGCACCTCCTCCGTGACGGTGAAGGTGTAAAGTTTCTGCAGCGGAGCGGCCACCACGTACTCCCAGGCGTAGCAGGCGGAATCGCTGACGGAAAACGGGGGGAGCTCGGTGTACTCCCCGTTTAACACCATGGCCTTCAGCTCAAAGACCCTCCTCACCAGCTCGTTGGGGATGGCCTCCTTGGAGAGGGCCCGCAGGGACTGGTACACCAGCATCAAAAGCTCCGTGCCCTCCAGATTCTCCCTGGCGAAATACTCCGCCACCTCCAGAAAGTAGGAGCCGTAGCAGGCCCCCTCCATGTCGGCGGAGAGTTCCTCAAAGTAGGCTGTGATCTCCGCCCCGTGGAGGTTGTAGGCGTCCCGCCCCTCGTAAAGGGTAAATTTTCCGAAGAAAAAGGGGCGGCAGGCCGCCAAAAACGGGCTTCCCGGCCGCCGTGCCCCGCGGGCGAACACGGTGATCCGCCCTCTCTCCCTGGTGAGCATCACCAGCCGTCTGTCTCCTTCTCCGGAAGGGGCCGCCCGCAGCACCATCCCGGTCACAACCACCGTTTCCCGCAATCTCTCTCACCTGATCCCGTCACGTATCTTTTACGTCGTAGCCGTAATTCTTCATGTAAATCTCACTGTCCCGCCACTCCTTGCGCACCTTCACCCAGAGCTGCAGGTTGACCTTCGTATCCACCAGATCCTCGATCTCCCGTCTGGCCGCGGAGCCGATTTTCTTTAGCATGGCCCCGCCCTTGCCGATGATGATGCCCTTGTGGGAATCCCGCTCGCAGACGATGCTGGCCTCGATGTCCATCATGCCGTTTGGCCGCTCCGTCATCTTCTCGATGGTCACCGCGATGCCGTGGGGGATCTCGTCGGAGAGGAGGCGCAGGGCCTTCTCCCGGATCAGCTCCGCCGCGATCTGGCGCATGGGCTGGTCTGTCACCGTGTCCTCATCGTAATACTGAGGGCCGTAGGGCAGGTATTTGAAGATCTGCTCTAAAAGCACATCCGTGTTTTTCTTCTTTAAAGCCGATACCGGGACAATCTCCGCGAAGGGACAGATGTCCTTGTAGGCGGCGATGAAGGTGAGGATCTCCTCCTGGGTCTTTACGGTGTCGATCTTATTGATCACCAGGATCACCGGGGTTTTTACCCGGTTTAGCTGCTCCGCGATGTGGCGCTCTCCCGCCCCGATAAAGGTGGTGGGCTCCACCAGCCAGAGGATCACGTCCACCTCTTTTAAGGTGTGCTCCGCCACGCTCACCATGTACTCTCCCAGCTTGTTCTTCGCCTTGTGGATGCCGGGGGTATCCAGGAAAATGATCTGGCCGCGTTCATCGGTGTAGACCGTCTGGATCCGGTTCCTGGTGGTCTGGGGCTTGTCGGAGGTGATGGCGATCTTCTGCCCGATCAAATGGTTCATCAGGGTGGATTTTCCCACGTTCGGCCTGCCGATCAGCGTGGCAAAGCCGGATTTTTTCGTATATTCCATATCGTCTCCTTCGTATCTCTATGCCTGGTAAAGATTCTTTGTCTCTCCAAACAGGTCCTTGGCGCCCTCGATCTTGTCCTCATTTCCCACCACGCAGAAGGCACCGGTGTCAAGCACTGCCTTCACGATGTCCGCTAAGGCCCGGATGTCCTCCACTGTGGCGGAGAGCACCTGGTCACGCTCCTTTTGGAGCATTTCCTGGGTCACGCCGGAAAGGTAGGCGGAGAGGCCGCGGCTGCCCCGGATGGACGGGGTCAGGGGGGTGTCCAGATCGCTGATGGTGCCGATCACAAACTTTGTCATATCCCTCTCGTCCGCCTCAAACTGGCGCAGATAGTCCACCACGCCCTCGTAAACCTGGTTGGTCTCCCGCAGGTTGGGATCCCGGTAGGACACCAGATAGCCCTCGCCGGAGCGTCCAAAGCCGCTCATGCAGCCGTAGGCGCCGCCCTTTACCCGGATGTTCAGCCACAGGTAGTCGTAGCTGAGCATCACCTTCAGGATCCGCAGGGCTCCTGTGTACTCATAGCCCTGATCCCGGAAATTGCCACAGCGGGCCACGTAGTTCACCTGGGAGGCGCTCTTAAAGCCCTCGTTGCGGCAGCCCTTTGTCCAGGTGAAGGGGTAGCGGTCCCCTCCCGCGGGCAGGCTGGCCGCCAGGGCCTTCACTTCCCCTTCCAGGGCGGCAAAGCCGTCGGCTCCCGCGGTGTAGCTCACCAGCAGGTTGTCCCTGGTGAACAGTTTGCCGCAGACCTCCTTTAATTTGGCGATGATCTCCCCCTTCTTCTCCGGAAATTCCTTCGCCGTCCGCTCTAAGAAATGGTAGTAGCCGATGCCGCCGGTGAGCTCATTGAAGGCCGCTGTGGGGGAGAAGTAAGAGGTGGCCCTGGAAACTGCCGCCGAGTGGCCCGCATTCTCCAGTTTCATCCTGGCGCGGGAACGGGTCTCTCCCAGGATCTCTCCCAGCCGTTTTTCATCGTCCAGCAGGGATCCGGTGAGGATTTCCTTTAAAATGCCGAATCCGAAGTCCAATTTCTCATAAAGCACCTTCACGTCCGCCGCGAACACGCCGGTGAAATTCTCCGGCTGCTCCAGGTTCGGGTAGGAGGTGACGGAGAAGTTGATGCCGCCGCTGTTTAAATAGATCTCGCTGGCCAGATCAGAGTAGGTATAGTGCTCCGTATCCACGTAGCCCAACACCGATTTTAACAGGCCCACATAGGGCAGATCCTCTGTGGGGATCCGGTCGGTGCCGAACAGCAGCCGCAGATAGCCGATGCCGGAGGTAAACATCTCGTGGCGGATCACCTTGATCCCGTCCGTCTCCGTCTCCTCCCAGATCAGTTTTTCCGCCTCCGGCGCGATGTCGGAACGCTTTAAGAGGGGGATCTTCTCCAGCTCCTCCCTGGGGGACGGCTCATCCTGGTAGGCCTTTAAGGCCTTCGTCTCCTCCACCAGGCGGCGGATCTCCCCGTCGGAGAGGGACTCCTTGTAGTCCGCCAATTTTTTCGCCAGAGCCGCCTCTTTTTCCGCCGTCAGGCCCTTCTTCGGGCTGACGGTGATCACCGCCTCCGACGGATTGTCTAAGAGATAATCCCGAATCAAGCTCTCAAAATAGCCCTCGTCCACGGCTTTCTTTAAAAATTCAAAGGTCTCCCCGTAGGCTAAGTGCATCATGGGATCCCCGTCGTAGAGCCAGCTGTCTAAGGACTGCAGGCCGTACATCAGGCCCTTGGGGGCCGTCCCGTAATCCGCCTCCCGGCTGCGGAACTCAAAGTAATTGATGCCGGAACGCAGGCTCTTTTTGTCTAAGCCCTGGTCCGCCAGTTTCCGCAGGGTTCCCTTCACCACCGTAAGGAATTCTCCCTTCTGCTCCTTCTCCGCTCCCTTGGCCACCACGGAGAAATAGGGCTGAAGGATGCTGTTTTCATAGCCTCCCAGAATGTCCTCTCCGATGCCGGCGTCCATAAGGGCCTTCTTTAAGGGGGCTCCGGGGACATTTACCAGGGCGTACTCCAAGATCTGAAAGCCCAGGTACAGCCTGGGATCCAAATCTGTGCCCACCACGGTGTTCACTGACAGGTAGGTGGCGTGGTCCTCTGGCTCCTCCTCGGTGATGGAGTAGAAAATCTCCTCCTCCACCGGCTCCTCAAAGGGGGACTGCATGGGGATGGCGGAGTCCACGGGACGGGCCTCGTAGTGACACAGATAGGCCTCATCCAGCCAGGTCAGCTTTTCCGCCATATCCATGTCGCCGTACAGATAGATGTAGCTGTTGGACGGATGGTAGTAGGTGCGGTGGAAGTCCAAAAACTGCTCATAGGTCAGCTCCGGGATCACCTCCGGGTCGCCTCCCGACTCCTGGGTGTAGCAGTTGTCCGGATAGAGCAGTTTCTGGATGTAGCGGTCCAGCACGCTCTCCGGGGAAGAATAGACGCCCTTCATCTCATTGTAGACCACCCCGTTGATGGTCAGGGGGGCATCCTCATTCTCCAGCTCGTAGTGCCAGCCCTCCTGGCGGAAGATCTTCTCCTCCTTATAGATATTGGGATGGAGCACGGCGTCCATGTACACGTCCATCAGGTTCTGAAAATCCTTCTCATTGCAGCTGGCCACCGGGTACACCGTTTTGTCCGGGTAGGTCATGGCGTTTAAGAAGGTGTTTAAGGAGCCTTTTACCAGCTCCACAAAGGGGTCCTTCACCGGAAATTTGTCCGATCCGCAGAGTACGCTGTGCTCCAGGATGTGGGGCAGGCCCGTGGAATCCTTCGGCGGCGTGCGGAAACCGATGCAGAACACCTTGTTGTTGTCGTCGTTGGAGAGGAGGAAGATCTTCGCTCCCGTCTTTCTGTGGCGGAGCACGGCGCCGGCGGAATTTAACTCCTCAATTCCCTTAAGGGTCTCCACCTCATAGGCCTCCAGCCCCCTCAGATTTTCTAAATCTCTCATGGCATCTCGTCCTTTCTATCTCTGTCTATAACCTGGTATACTCACATATTGCCCATTAATTTGTCTTTTAATATTGCCGCGCACTCTCTCACGCAGAAATGAGGCAACATCCACGGCTCACTGGGAGCCGCGATTCCCTGGATGTCGGGGATGCCCCATTTTTTCCCGATCTGCATGGCCCGGAACAGGTGGAAATTGCTGGTGAGGACGCCGATGTGCACCGGCTTGGCCGGGGCGTCGATGGCAAAATCCTCCGGGCTGCTTCCACGGTAGGGATGAAGGGTCCCCTCCGGCCCCACAGGCATCATCCGAAGGATCCGGTCCTGGCGGCGCTTTTCCGCCTCCATCTCCCGTCTCTTTTCCACGTCCTGCTCAATCACCAGACGGCTGTAGGCGATGTTTTCCACCGTACTGGTGGACTGCAGCTCCATGAGCAGGTTTTCCTCCGGAACCCCGTTGTAGGCCATGTATTCGTACATGGCCTGAGCCTCCGCCACCGGTTCGTCCGCCCCCTTTCCGCCGGAGAGGACAAACACGGTGTCCGGATTCTCCTCCGCGTACTGGATGGCTTTGTCCAGGCGCATTTTTAAGGATTTGCTGATCCCCTCCCTCTGCACCTTGGCCCCCAGCACGATCACGTAATCCAGCCCCTCCGGGTCACTGCGGGCCACCCCCGTAAACACCAGAATCTCCACGATCACGAACACCACCAGTCCTGTGACAAACAGGGTGGCGGCAGGCACCCGCAGCCACAGGGGCACCCCCGCGCCGAACAGCCGCCCCACCAGCCGTCCGCTGGCCGCCGCCCCGAACACCAGGGCCAGCACCAGCCAGATAAAGGCAAAGGACGTCCCCGGCCCGGAACATATCATGATCGCCGCAAAATAAACGCAGCACAGCACGCTGCAGATCCCCAGTATCCAGCTCATGTCTCCTCCTGTTGGATGAATCCTTGGTTGAATGGTTTTCGGCCTGCGCCTCCCGCCGGAAACGTCCCGGTGCCATCGGGAACGCAGTTTTCCATATTGTAAAAAAGTGTGCGCAACAGCGCACACTCGCGCCGGAGCGCGGCTGCGTCAGCAGCCATATTCCTCTGCGCGAAGTGCGCCTCCCGCCGGAGGCTTTTGTGTCATGGGGAACGCAGTTTCCTATGACACCAGAAAGTGTGCGCTTGGCGCACACTCGCGCCGGAGCGCGGCTGCGTAAACAGCCATTTTCCTTTGCGCGAAGTGCGCCTCCTTGCGGAGCATTCTGGTTTAACAGGAAACGAAGTTCCCTGTTAAACCAGAATGCGGCATCTCCTCACGGACTGCCGCTATCTCATTTCCTCTTACCTTGTCTCCTCCGCCCGGCGGCGCAGGATGTCGTAGGGCTCCGGGACGAATCCCAGGACCACGTCGATGATCTGGCGGGCGTGGGGACAGCTCTCCTGGAAATTCCCTTCCGTATCCCAGATGCCGGCCACCGTCACCGGGATGTTTCTCCCGTCCGGTTTCATCAGCTCCAGCTCCTCGCCCACGGAGAATTTATTCTTCTGCTCCAGGCGGCAGCGCCCTCTTTCATCCACCTGGTCCACCCGGCCCAGATAGACGTAGTTGGTGATGTAGGTGCTGTTTTCATAGATCTGGGAATCTGCCCCCGGCTTTCCGAAATAGAAACCGGTGGTAAACTCCCGGTTGGTGCACTTTCCGATCTCCTCCTTATACCAGGCCAGATTCTTCTTATATTCCTCCGGGTCTCTCCTATAAGCGTCGATGGCCAGGCGGTAAGCCCGGGTCACCGTAGCCACGTAGAGGGCCGTTTTCATCCGACCTTCGATCTTAAAGCTGTCGATGCCGGCCTCCATCATCTCCGGGATGTGCTCGATCATGCACAGGTCCTTGGAGTTGAAAATAAAGGTGCCCCTGTCGTTCTCCTCCACCGGGAAATACTCTCCCGGCCGCGTCTCCTCCACCAGGGAGTATTTCCAGCGGCAGGGGTGGGTGCAGGCGCCCTGGTTGGCGTCCCGCCCGGTGAGGAAATTGCTTAAAAGGCAGCGCCCGGAATAGGAAATGCACATGGCCCCGTGGATGAAACTCTCAATCTGCATCTCCTCCGGAATGCGGTCCCGGATCTCCCGGATTTCCTTCAGGGACAGCTCCCTGGCGGAAACCACCCGCTTGGCCCCCAGCTCCCACCAGAACTGGTAGGTGCCGTAGTTGGTATTGTTGGCCTGGGTGCTGATGTGCAGCTCCATCTCCGGGCACACCCGTCTCGCGATGGCGAACACCCCGGGGTCGGAAATGATGAGGGCGTCCGGCCCGATGGCCTTTAACTCCTCAAAATAGGCCTCCACTCCGGCCAGATCCTCGTTGTGGGCCAAAATATTGGCGGTGATGTACACCTTTACCCCTCTCTCGTGGGCGAAGGCGATCCCCTCCTGGATCTCCTCATTGGTAAAATTCTTTGCCTTGGCGCGCAGGCCAAAGGCCTCTCCTCCCAGGTAAACGGCGTCCGCTCCGTAGAGCACCGCCACCTTCAGGACCTCCAGGCTGCCCGCCGGTATCAAAAGCTCTATTTCTCTCATGTTCTTCCTCTCTCGTCAGCGGATTTTCACGCTCACAGCGGCCCCGTCGCCCACCGGCAGCACAGAGGTCTGCAGACGGTCGTTTCCCGTGAGGGCGCGGAGGTATTCCCGCATCCGCTTGTGAATGGTCCGGTCCCGCCGCTCCACCGCGAACCGGGACTGGATGATGTCTCCGTCCTGGAGCACGTTGTCAGAGAGCAGGATCCCTCCCACCGGCATCAGCTCCAGGATCATGGGCAGCCAGTGGATGTACTGCCCCTTGGCCGCGTCCATAAACACAAAGTCAAAGGGCCCTTTTAAGGTCCTTAAAAATTCTTCCGCGTCCCCCTCTAAAAGGGTGATCCGCCCTTCCTCTCCCGCTTCCCGGAAATGCTCCCTGGCCGCGGCGATTCTGGGGGGAAACTTTTCGATGGTGGTGATATGACAGTCCTCCGGCATGGCCTGGCACATGAGCAGGGCGGAGTATCCCACCGCCGTCCCCACCTCCAGGATCCGTTTCGGGCGGCCTGCCGCCACCAGGGTCTTTAAAAGTGCCGACGTCTCCTTTCGGATAATCGGCACCTCCTCTCGTCTCGCGTCTCTCTCAATCCGGTCCAAAAACGGCCCGTTTCCCCGGTCCAGGGAACGGATGTAGTCCGCGATTCTCTCGTCTGTGATCATTCTTCGCCCTCCTCCGTGTTCACCGCCCCGCTGAGCACATCCAGGATCTCCCTGGAGTCCATGGCGGTGCTGAGCACGTACGTGCCGGGCTGGAACTCGATTTCATACAGCTTGGCCTGGATGACAAAGATCAGACGGTTCTCAATCAGACCATTGTCCTCCAGAGCCGCGGCGATCTGGGAGGCGGTATTGCCTTCCCCGATGGTGACCTGCCGGGCCACCCCCGGCTCACCGCTCACGGCAGCGGGGCAGAAAATCTCCCGGCCGAACTCGTAGCCTTTTTTTGCTCCCCCCGCCAGAAGTACCAGGATGGCTCCGTAGACCAGGATTTTCACCACTGCTCCCAGAGCCGCTCCCGCTGCGCTCTGCCCGCTGCTTCCTCTGCTCATAAATAACCTCTCTTACTCCACTTCCATGATGATGGGCAGGATCATGGGATTGCGTTTCATCTTCTTCCACAAAAAGTCGCTTAAGCTGTCCCGAATGATGTTCTTGATCTTGCCCCAGTCGTTTACATGATGATAGAGACAGTCCTCCACGGCGTCCAGCACCACTTTTCTGGCCTCGCCCATGAGGTCCTCCGACTCTCTCACATACACAAAGCCTCTGGACACGATGTCCGGCCCGGCAAGGAGCTGGCCGCTGTACTTCTCCAGAGTTAGCACAATGATGATAATGCCGTTCTGGGCCAGGTTCTGCCGGTCTCTCAGCACGATATTTCCCACATCGCCTACGCCCAGGCCGTCCACCAGGATGCTGCCGGACTGCACGCGGCCGGCGCTGTGCCAGGAATCCTCGCTGAGCTCAATCACGTCTCCGGAGTTCATCATAATGATGTTCTCCTTCGGAATGCCCATCTCCAGGGCAAGGTTTTTATTGGCCATGCGGTGATGGTACTCTCCGTGGATCGGGATGGCGTATTTCGGTTTCACCAGGGAGTACATCAGCTTGATCTCCTCCTGGCAGGCGTGTCCGGAAACGTGGGTGTCCTCGTGGATCACCTCCGCCCCCTTCATGGACAGCTCATTGATGACGTTGGCCACCGCCTTCTCGTTTCCGGGAATGGGGTGGGAGCTTAAGATCACCACGTCCTTGGGACGGATGGAGACCTTCTTGTGAAGGCCGGAGGCCATCCGGGACAGGGCTGCCATAGCCTCGCCCTGGCTTCCTGTGGTGATGAGCACGGTCTGCTCCGGCTTATAGTTCTTTAACTGGTCGATGTCGATGAGGGTCCCCTCCGGAATCTTGATATAGCCAAGCTCCGTGGCGGTGCCGATCACGTTCACCATGGAACGGCCCTCGATCACGACCTTTCTGCCGTACTTGTAAGCGGAATTGATGATCTGGCGCACCCGGTCCACGTTGGAGGCGAAGGTGGCCACCAGGATCCGGTTGTTGCGGTGCTCGTTGAAAATGGTGTCGAAGGTCTTGCCTACGGTGCGCTCGGACATGGTAAAGCCGGGTTTCGTGGCATTGGTGCTCTCGCAGAGCATGGCCAGAACGCCTTTTTTGCCCAGCTCCGCCAATCTCTGCAGATCTGCCGGCTCGCCGAACACCGGGGTGTAGTCGATTTTAAAGTCACCGGTGTGAAGCAGAATGCCCGCCGGTGAGAAGATGGCCAGGGCGCAGGCGTCCACGATGCTGTGGTTGATCTTGATAAACTCTACCCGGAAACATCCCAGGTTGATGGACTGGCCGTGCTTTACCACCTTTCTCTTGGTATTTTTTAAGAGATTGTGCTCTTTTAATTTATTGTTGATCAGGCCGATGGTCAGCTTGGTGCCGTACACCGGTACGTTTACCTGCTGTAAAATGTAGGGCAGGGCGCCGATGTGATCCTCGTGGCCGTGGGTGATCACAAATCCCTTGACCTTCTGGATGTTCTGCTTTAAGTAGGAGACATCCGGGATCACCAGGTCGATTCCCAGCATATCGTCTGTGGGGAACGCCAATCCGCAGTCCACCACAATAATGCTGTCCTCATATTCGATAGCGGTGATGTTCATTCCGATCTGTTCCATTCCGCCCAAGGGAATGACTTTTAATTTCCCCGCTTTATTTTCATTTTTCTGTTTTCTCAAAATTCATAACCTCCAAAAATCAATCTCGTTCCATTTTTTCTCTGCAGTTCTTGCAGTATCCATACAGTTTCACCTCGTGGTCCACCACCGCAAATCCCAGACGGTCCTCCACGGCCGCCTCCAGATTCTCAAGCAAATCGTCCTCAAAAGAAAATACCTTGCCGCAGCTTAAGCAGATGGCATGGTGATGGTGGTGCTTGGTGTTTTTGCTCCTCAGCTCGTAACGGGCGACGTCGTCGTCAAAGCTGATCTTGTCAATCAAATGCAGGTCCACCAGGACCTGTACCGTCCTGTAAATCGTCGCCAACCCGATCTCCGGGTTTGTCTCTCTCACCAGATCATAGATCTGTTCTGTCGTCAGGTGCTCTCCGGGGTGCTCAGCCATCATCTGAAGCACCAGGAGCCTTTGGGATGTCACCTTCAGCCCCTTTTCCCGCAGCAGCTCTTTAAAATCCTCCTGATTCATACGCACTTCCTTTCTCCCGTGTCACTTTTCCAAATCCACGTCATCCAGAAGCTCTGAAAAGATCCGGTACAGCCCGTCTAACTCCGCCTCGTCCTCCACGAACTCGTATACGGCCTCCGGGTCCTCCCCGCGGGACATATCCCGAAGGATGTAGCATTCGCCGTCCTCGTCCTCCCCCGCGTCTGTCACCAGGAGGTAATTGCGCCCGTGGAGCCTGGTTTCCTCCAGCACATAAAATTCCACGGACTCTCCGTTTTCATCCGTCATGATGATCCGTTCTTCCATTTGCCATCTTCTCCTAACCTTTGTCCCGGCTGAAATTTCCCTATGAGGGAAGTGCTCATCCGCCGGTGGCTTTCCCTTCATAGGGCGCAGTTCCCTACAAAGCAAAAAGCCCTTGTTTCTTTCCGCGGAGCGCGCATCCAATTCCCCGTCTCCTACGAAACGAGAGAATCCAGGTACCCCTGCAGGATCAGCCCCGCAGCTACCTTGTCGATCACTTCTTTCCTGTTTTCCCGGCGCACGCCGCTTTCCATCAGAATTCTCTCCGCTGCCACAGTCGTCAGACGCTCGTCCCACAGCACCACCGGCAGTCCCAGGCGCCGCTCCAGCATTTCCTTAAATGCCTCTGTCTTTTCTGCCCGGTCTCCCAAGGAATTGTTCATATGTTTCGGGTAGCCCAGCACAATGCGCTCTACCTCGTACTCCCTGGCCAGTTCCTCGATCCGGCGCAGTGTTTTCCGCAGCTTGTTTTCTTCTTCCCGCGTCACGGTCTCCACCCCCTGGGCAGTCAGACCCAGGGCATCGCTCACCGCAACACCCACGGTCCGGGAGCCGTAATCCAGTCCCATGATTCTCATTGTTCCATCCTTTTTGCCGTATTAGCCGATAAGGGCTGCTTTCCCGCAGCCCTTATCCACAACGCTCTGTAAAATGTGTGCGCGGCGTGGGCACTTCACGAGGAGGTATGACTGCACAGACAGTCCCTTTCTCCCGCGCAAACGGTGCTCCCGCCGAAGGTTTCGTTTCCCAGGACACAGTTTCCCCGTAAAATGGAAACCGGCCCTCAAAACAAAAATAAGACACACCAATGCCAGACGGCCCCTTCTATATACGGAAAGGAGCCCTCTTATTTCAACTTCGTATCAATATACACCTGCATCAGTTCTTCCAGGATCTCGTCACGTTCCGCCTTCATAATCAGGCTTCTGGCATTCTTGTGGCTGGTGATGTAGGTGGGATCCCCGGACATGATATAGCCCACGATCTGGTTGATGGGATTATAGCCCTTCTCCGTCAACGCCACGTAGACCTGCTCCAGGATCTCGCTTACATCCATCTTATTTTCTTCCTGCACTGCTTTAAAATACTGTGTATTGTGGATCTCGCCCATGTTTCTCACGTCCTTTAACTGTTCTTTACTATTCTATACTATAATTCCGGATTCGTAAAGGGGATTTTTTCGACCTCCAGAAGGCCGCCGTCCAAAAGGCGGACCGCCCTGCCCTCTGCCATGGTCCCCCGCTCCATTCCCGGCTGCCAGGGTACGGCGCATTTTACGTACTCTCTTGTAAAGCCGGTCATCATTTTCCGGCCGTCCACCACGGCCTCCTCCTCCAGGAGAACCGTCACCGGGCCGCCTAAAAACTGGCGCCGGTACTCGTCGGACATCTCCTGCTCCAGCTTTAAAAGCCGGTCGCTGCGCGCCGCCTTCACTGCCTCCGGCACCTGGTCCGGCATCCGGTCAGCCCGCGTTCCCTGGCGCCTGGAGTATTTAAACACGTGCATCTCGTAGAAATGCACCTGTTTCAGAAAATCTTCCGTGGCGGCAAATTCTTCCTCCGTCTCCCCGGGAAAGCCCACAATCACGTCAGTAGTGATGGCGGGGCGGTCAAACCATTTCCGCAGGATGTCACAGCGGCTCAAATACTCCTCGGTGGTGTATTTCCGGTTCATCCGCTGGAGGACGGAATCGCAGCCGCTCTGAAGGGAGAGGTGGAAATGGGGGCAGAATTTTTTCAGGCCTGCCAGCCGCTCTGCCGTCTCCTCGGTGATGAGCCGCGGCTCCAGGGAACCTAAGCGGATCCGCTCCACCCCTTCGATTTCATGGATGGCCTCCACCAGGTCCAGCAGGCTCATGGGGGTGTCAAAATCCACGCCGTAGGAGCTTAAATGAATGCCGGTGAGGACCATTTCTTTATACCCCCTCCCCGCCAGTCCGCGGATTTCCTCCAGCACCTCCTCCGGACGGCGGCTGCGGACCCGGCCTCTGGTGTAGGGGATGATGCAGTAGCTACAGAACTGGTTGCAGCCGTCCTGAACCTTGATGAAGGCTCTGGTATGGTCGGCAATCCGGTCAATGTGGAGCCGTTCGTACTCCCCCGAGGCCCCGATGTCTTTTAAATAGACCTCCGCCTCGTCCGTCCCGTTCTGACGGCCGTTTTCCTTAAAATGGCGCTCCAGAATCTCCACCAGCTCGCCCTTGCGGTCATTTCCCACCACAATGTCCACGGCCTCGTCTTTTTTTGCCAACTCCGCTCCGGCAGCCTGGACATAGCAGCCGGCGGCCACCACCACCGCGTCCGGGTTCATCTTTTTGGCCCGGTGGAGCATCTGCCTGGATTTGCGGTCCGCCACGTTGGTGACGGAGCAGGTGTTGATCACATAGACGTCGGCTCCTGGGGCAAAGGGCACCAGCTCGTACCCCGCCTCCTCCAGCATCTGCTCCATGGCCTCTGTCTCATAGGAATTCACTTTGCAGCCCAGACTGTGAAACGCTGCTTTTTTCATAGCTTTCTCCATTTCTATTTTTCGTACAACTCCATTTTCGTCAAAAGTCCCTCTTGACTTTTTTCCCATCCCTTTGTACTATGGAAACAGGAAAAGCGGTTTCCAAAACCGCAGATAGAGGAGGATGTTTCAACATGAAAACTGTACGTATTTCTTTAAATTCGATTGATAAAGTAAAATCTTTCGTGAATGACCTGACCAAATTCGATGTGGACTTCGATCTGGTATCCGGAAGATACGTTATCGACGCGAAATCCATCATGGGGATTTTCAGCCTGGATCTTTCCAAGCCCATTGATTTAAACATCCACGCAGAGTCCAACCTGGAGACGATCCTGACCACGCTGGCTCCCTATATCGTTGAGTAATTTCCGGCAGTTTGACTGATCGGATACGGACAGCAGAGGCGAAACGCTTGTTTTAAGCGTTTCGCCTTTTTACTATGAAAGCCCCGGATGGCGGCGATATAGATGGGCGCGCTCGCGCGCACAGATATATCGACATCAGACGGGCAAGGCGGTATGAAAAAGTAGGGCGACAGCCCGGATTTTGAATACCGCCGGCAGATGGCGGGAACGCCGTAGGCGTGGAGCCATCTGGCTTTCATGATTCGGGATGACCGCGTTAGCGGTCATGTCCTTTTTCCCAGAAATCAGTCGCACCAGACGACCTCCTTGGTGCGGATGGCCTCCTCCACCATCTGGTCGATCTTCTCCTCCAGATTCCGCTCGGATTTGCGGATCACATTCAGGTTCGGTTTCGTCACTGGATGCTTGGCCACAAAGATGGTGCAGCAGTCCTCGTAAGGCAGGACGGAGGTCTCGTAGGTGTCAATTTTCTCGGAAATGTCCACGATCTCCTGCTTGTCAAAGCCGATGAGGGGCCGGTACACCGGAAGGGTGCAGGCGTCATTGGTACAGAGCAGGGACTGCATGGTCTGGGAGGCCACCTGGCCGATGCTCTCGCCGGTGATGAGGCCGATGCAGCCGGTATCGTTTGCGATCTGCTCCGCGATGCGCATCATGTAGCGGCGCATGATGATGGTCAGCTCCTCGTGAGGGCATTTCTCGTAAATGTAAAGCTGAATGTCGGTAAAATTCACGATGTGAAGGGCGATGGGGCCGGAATAGCGGGCCACCAGTTTCGCCAGATCCACCACCTTCTGTTTCGCCCGCTCGCTGGTGTAGGGCGGGGCGTGGAAGTAGACGGCGTCGATTTTTACCCCTCTCTTGGCGATCATCCAGCCGGCTACGGGGCTGTCAATGCCGCCGGAAAGCAGCAGCATGGCCTTTCCGTTGGTGCCCACGGGCATTCCGCCGGCGCCGGGGATCATCAGGGAATATACGTTTACCTTTCTGCGCACCTCCACGTGGAGCAGCACGTCGGGATGGTGCACGTCCACCTTCATCTCCGGGAAGGCGTTTAAGATCACCTCGCCCAGATCCCGGTTGATCTCCTCGGATTTATGAGGGTAGCTCTTGTCTCCCCTTCTGGTGTTTACTTTGAAGGTGAGGTTCTTGTCGGGGTAGACCTCGTCCATGTAGGCCACCACCTGCTTTTTGATGTTTTCATAGTCCTTGTCCTCAAACTGGACCATGGGGCAGATCCAGACGATGCCGAACACCCGCCGCAGGGCGTCTACCGCGTCGTCGTAGTCGTACTCCCCCTCCGTTTCCACGTAGATGCGGCCGGATTCCTTGGTGATCACAAACTGGCCGTCCACGTTCTTTAAGGCCCGTTTCATCTGCTTGATCAGGGCGTCCTCAAAGAGATAGCGGTTTTTCCCCTTGGTGCCGATCTCCGCGTATTTGATTAAAAATGATCTGTACTCCATAATTTTTATCCTCTCTGATACCGGCGCAGAACCGGCAGTAATTCCTTCAGGGTTTCAATGCAGTAGTCCACTTCCTCCAGGGTGTTGAACCGGCCGAAACTGAACCGCAGGGTGGAATCCAAAAGCTCCCGTTTTACCCCGATGCCCTTTAACGTCCCGCTCACCGCCGGGTGATTGGAGGAGCAGGCGGAGCCGGAGGAGACGTAGATGCCTTTGTCCTCCAGGGCGTGAAGCAGCACCTCGCTGCGCACGCCGGAAAAGCTGACGCTCACCACCTGGGGGGCGCTCTCCTTTCCTGGATAGCTGTTGGCATAGGCCCCCTCGATCTCGGAGAGCCGCTCCAGCATATGGTCCTTTAACTGGTATAAATGGGCCACCTTTTCCTCAAAATGGTCGTAGGCCTCTCTCGCCGCCACGCCCATGCCCACAATGCCGGGAACATTTTCCGTGCCGGAGCGCATTCCCCGCTGCTGGCCGCCGCCGTAAATGATGGGGCGGATCTTTACGTGCTCGTCGATGTAGAGGAATCCCACGCCCTTGGGGCCGTGGAGCTTGTGGCCGCTCACGGAGAGCAGGTCGATGCCCTGTTTTTTCGGGCGGATCTGAAATTTCCCGTAGGCCTGGATGGCGTCCACGTGGAATACGATGTGCTCACCGGCGCTGTGCACCAGCTTTCCAATCTCCTCCACTGGCTCCACTGCCCCCACCTCGTTGTTGACATACATCACGGACACCAAGATGGTGTCGGGGCGGATGGCGTTTTTCAGTTCTTCCAGGCTGATATGGCCTTTTTCGTCCACGGTGAGGTAGGTCACCTCAAAGCCCATCTCCTCCAGGAATTCCATGGGGTTGTAGATGGACGCGTGCTCAATGTTGGTGGTGATGATGTGGCGGCCGGCCCGCTTGTTGGCCAGGGCCGTGCCTATGAGGGCCAGGTTGTTGGACTCTGTGCCTCCGGAGGTAAACAGGATTTCCTTATCCTTTACCTTCAGGGTCTTTGCCACCTCGGCGGCAGCCTGCTTTACGGCATTCTCCGCCCGCACACCTAAGATGTGCCGGGAGGATGGGTTTCCGTAGTTCACCGTCATCATTTCCTCTATGGCAGCTACCACCGGGTCCAGCACCCGCGTGGTGGCCGAATTGTCAAAATATGCTTCCATTGTTCTCTCCAATCCTTTTTACAAACGAACGTCTCCCTCGTTTCCGTCCAGCAGAAAGCCAAGCACCGACAGGGCGTAGAGCCCGGCCGTCTCCGTGCGCAGGATCCGTTTTCCCAGGGTCACGGGACGGACGCCGTGAGCTTCTGCCTGGGCGATTTCCTCCTGGTCAAAGCCGCCTTCCGGGCCGATGAAGATTCCCGCCGTCATCCCCGGACGAATGGAGGCAAAGGCCTCTCTGGTCCCTTCCATCCCCTCCGCGTTCTCGTAAGGGATCAGGCATTTGTCAAAGCCAGCGGCGTAGGAAAATGCCTCCTCCAGAGTCATCACCCCCGTCACCTGGGGCACGATGAGCCGTTTGCTTTGCTTGGCGGCGCTCTCGGAAATCAGGTTCCAGCGGCGCAGTTTCGATTCTTCCTTTTTCCGGTCCAGCTTCACCACTGCCCGCCGGGTGGCCACGGGGACGATCTCGTACACCCCCAGCTCCACGGCCTTCTGGATGATGAGCTCCATTTTATCACTCTTTGGCAGGCCCTGAAAGAGCACAATGCGGGCAGGCAGCTCCGTGCTCTCCAGGGGTCCTAAAATCTCCACGGTCACCTGCTCCTGGGACACTTCTTCCACGGCGCAGAGGTAGTCTTTATCCTCGCCGTTGCTCACCCTAAGCTGTTCCCCTGGTTTCATCCGCAGGACGTTCCGGATGTGGTTTACGTCAGGGCCGGTGATGGTGATCCGGTTCTGCCCCTCGTCAATCTGAGTCCGGTCCACAAAAAAATGGAACATGGCCTATTTCCTCCTGGCGGTGACGGACAGCCACTCGCCCTGATACGTCACTTCCACCACTTCCAGCTGGTCGTTGGCGGCAAAGGCCTGACGCACCGCCTCCTCCTTCATGTTGATGATGCCGGAGGTGATGAAAATGCCGCCTTTTTTCAGGTGCACGGGGATCTCCTCCTGAAGGAGGATGATCACGTCCGCCAGGATATTGGCCACCGCAATGTCGTAGCAGCCGTAGCCGGCGGCGTCCTGGACGGCCTTGTCGTCGATGATGTTGCCCTGCAGTACCTGGAACTGGGAGCCGTCAATGGCGTTGGCCTCCAGGTTTTCTCCTACGGCGGTGATGGCGTTATCATCCAGGTCGGTGCCGAACACGGAACCGGCCCCCAGTTTCAGGGCGGTGATGCCAAGGATGCCGCTGCCGGTGCCCACGTCTAACACGGAGCAGCCCGGCGTCACGTATTTTTTCAGCTGGCGGATGCACAGCTGGGTGGTCTCGTGCTGGCCGGTGCCGAAGGCGGTGCCGGGGTCGATCTGGATGAGGAGCTTGTCTTTATCCTCCTCCGGGATGGTCTCCCAGGTGGGCTTTATGAGGATGTCGTCCACGGTGAAGGGCTTGAAATACTGTTTCCAGTTGTTGATCCAGTCCTTGTCCTCCGTCTCGGAGAGCTGAAGGGTGCGCTCGCCCACGTCCACGAAGGAGCTTAACTCGTCCAGACCTTTTTCAATCTCCAAAAGCAGCTCCTCCAGGTTTTCCAGCTTGTCGTCGTCTAAATAAAAGCTCACCTTGGCCGTCCCGTCGTCGGGGCCAAGATCCGGCAGAATGTCGATGAACATTCCCTTTGTCTCCGCTTCCGTCAGTGGCACGTGGTCCTCGATCTCGATTCCCTCGATCCCCAGCTCATCCAGCATACTGCTCACCAGATCCACGGCGGCCGTGGTGGTGCTCAATGTAAATTTTTTCCATTTCATAGTCCGTTTCCTCGTTTTCTCTTTCCTTATCTCCGGGTTCGGAGGCCGGCGGGGCGGCGGCGTCCCGCGCCCGCAAAGCACAACAGGCCGGGAGGGAACTTCCGTCTGGCCCCCCGGCTGGTTTTCTCCACTGTTTCAATTCTAACGTATCATATCATAGATTGGGCGGGTGTGCAAGACGGGGGAGTTTTGTTTATTGCTCACTATTTTTCCTTGTAAGCGATCCGGGGTTTTGCATTGCCGGACATCCTTTATATCAGATTACAGGGAATAAAGCAGTTTTTCTGATCAATGGGGATCACTTCTTCGCACATACAAAGGATCCCTCCGCTGCCGCGCTCCAGAGTTGTCCTGTCGAGCACCCCGGATTTTTTGATTTCTCTGCGGTCAGGATTTGCGGATTTTTTAACTTCCCGTTTGATTTTACTGTACCTCCTTTATTTTCTTGTGACAGCTCAGCCATGCCATTCATAATTTGACGGATTTTCAAAATTGGCTAACGTGAAACGTTATTAGCTGTCAAATGATTCAGGCCGGGCGTCCGCCTTATTGAAACATATGGCAAAAAACTGCTTAGTAAGCAAGCTCCCACGCAGTATTTTGCCATATGTTTCTGCATGGCTGAACTGTTACATTTCCTTTTCATTTTATGTTAAAATTTCGTGCAAAGCATTGTTTTCTTCGTGCAAATAGCATATACTAAAAGTATCAGCAGAAAGGAGTTGATGATATGGCTGGAAATACCACAAACATCAGTATCCGTATGGACGCGGATTTGAAAGCGCAGGCCGACGCCTTGTTTGCGGAACTCGGTATGAATTTGTCTACGGCATTCAACATCTTTGTGCGTCAGTCCCTTCGGGAGGGCGGTATTCCTTTTGAAGTGAAACTGGAACGGCCGAACAAAGAAACGCTTGCTGCCATGCTGGAGGCGGAAAGGATTGCGAAAGACCCGTCTGTCAAAGGTTATAACGACCTTGACGAGTTGTTTGCCGACCTGAAAAAATGAGGGAAACAATGTACACTGTTAAGTACACAACAGGTTTCAAAAAGGACTACAAGCGGGCAATCAAGCGTGGCCTGAAAATCGAATTGCTGGAACAGGTGGTGGCGCTGCTTGCAATGGGCAAACCTCTGCCGGAGAAAAACCGCGATCACGATCTATCCGGCGATTGGGCAGGCCATCGGGAATGTCACATTCTCCCGGACTGGCTGCTCATCTACCGTATTGAGGATAATGTGTTGGTGCTGACGCTGACCCGCACCGGAACACACAGCGATTTATTCGGCAAATGAAAGCTGCTGTCGTATGGGAAAATCTGTACGGCGGTTTTCCTTCTCTATCAAAGCTCCATCCCCTCTTTATAAAATACCGCCACCGCTCCGATCTCTCCCGCGCCAGCTATATTGTAACGAAAAAGCCTCTGTTTCCCTATATCCAAAAATAGGAAACAAAGGCTTTTCCATGTTCTGATTTTCCTTAAAACTTCCATCACGAAACAGCGCTGCAATCTTCAGGGCAAATCTCTAAAAATTTTAAAAATTTCCTCCATTCCACCCCCAGCGATCCGTAGCAAAATAGCTCACATACACCCGGTCTGCTGGAATATCCAGTTTCTCTTTAAACAGATCACACACTTGTTTCGTCATCCGCTCGCAGGCCTCCGGCCTGGGAGTTCCGAACAGCTTTACCTCCACATAGACGATGGCTCCGTCCTGTTTTCCTTTAAAATACAGGTCGCAGCCGTCCTCCCAGCCGGACATAATCCAGTTTTCCCCTTTTCCCAGACACTCTGAGGTGATTTGGTTGATGGCGGCGGTAAGCTGGTCCTTTTCCTCCCGATCCAGGGTTTTGGTGATTTTTGTGTTGATAAACGGCATGGTTTTCGTCCTCCTTTTCTCCCGGGGCCGCCTGCCGGGGCGGGCAGCTCTCTGGATCAATTATACCACAGATGTTTCCCCGGAAACAGCCCCAAAACAGCGGGGAAACCGGGAAGACCGACAGGAAACAGATATGCAAACAGAACATGGCAAAAGGAAACGGCCAGGCGCAAAGAGCAGCCTGGCCGTTTCCTTTAGGAAATATAACATTTATTCCCGTCCCACAGATTCCATATCCACCACATCCACAGGGGAGTAATAGGTAGGGATGAAAATGGTGGGATCCATCCCGCCCCGGAACATAGGTTCCCCTATGGTGGTGTGCCGGAATCCCGCGAATATGGCTCCAGGAAGGAAGGCATAGAGGGGGGCCAGGAAATTATATTCCTTTTCCGGTACCGGCATGGGGCAGTACTGCACGCCGGCAGTGATTCCGATCTCCTCCGGGCGCCGGTCACAAAACAGGAGCACATCCCTGTTTTTTGCCGCCATTCCATTAACAGTGTCAACCATATGGGGCAGGTTTCTGTCATTGGTATTGAGATACACCAACTCACCGATCTCCTCTCCCGGTTCCATCATCTGATTGACGTGCTTAAAGTTTTCACTGTCAATGACCGCGCAGGCATCTCCGGAAAGCTCCACCACCTTGGCCTGGATGAATTTTCCCACCCAAAACAGGGGACCATCTCCCACGATTTCCAGGTATTTTTTATCCATCCAGCGGATGGCGGCAGCAAAACAGCGGTTGTCGATCTCTGAAAGCCGGGAAAAGAACTGGTCATGGTACTGCCTTACCTGGTCTCCCAGCCGGGAAACATTCCCCTCTCCTCCCTGCAGCTCTCCAATGGCGGCTGCCATGGTGATCATGGTGAGAACATTGGCAAAATACGTGCGAAGGCCAGCGTTATTGTCTCCTTTTGGGATATTGGTATAGCAGAGGATGTCCGCCGCTTTCGCCGTGGGGGACTCCGGGTTATCCGTCACCGCCACCGTAGTGATCCCGTGCCGCCTGCACTGTTCCATGGCCTCTATCGTCCGGTAGATTTTTCCGGAATAGCTGATAAAAAAGGCCACCGTATCCTCATGGTTTTCCTCATAATCGTAGTGACGGCTTAACTCAATAGCCTCCACCGCCTCATATTCCACCTGGGGCAGATAATGCTCAAAGGCCCCTTTTACCGCAAACGCCACCAGATTGGAGTCGCCGCAGCCGCTTGCAATAATGTGCTTTACCCCTTGAAAGACCGGATTTTCCAAAACCGCTCTCACAGCTGCCGCTGCCCGCTCTGTCTGAACCAGACTCAAAGGATCCACGTCCATGCACTGGGCATAAAAACTGTCCTGAAAGTAAAATTTTCTGTAATATTTCTCATCATTCAGTCTTCTATACATGATTTTCCTCACCCCCTCCAGGTTTCCGTGCGAAAGTCAAAACGGCCGCCAAAGAAATGGTGCTCATTGACGGCGGCATGGTACGCTGCTAGCAGAGAACCGGGGATAAAGTCTACAAAGGGGGACATCCACTGTTCCGGGGCTTTCGCGATGTGGCAGACCGCCGCTTTCCCCGCCTGTTCCATGGAATTAAATCCCTGGTCCGCGATGCCGTAGAAATTGTCCACATCGCTCCAATCCCGCTGCCGCACCTCAAACTCTGACGCCTCCAGATCCGTCACCACAAGGGTGGGACGGTGCTGGGCCAGACAGCCGTTTACCGTATCCTTCATCCGGCTTAAGCTCCGATCCGCCTCATTGACCATCACGATGGTGCCAAACTCTTCCGGCCCCCGGAAAAAGAAACTGATGTGGGCAAATTCCTCCGAGGTGGTGTGGTCGCAGTACACTCCGCCGCACTCAATGAATTTCTGCTCCACAAACTGAGCCGAGCTGCCCTCATTCCAGTCGGCAATGAGCTCAAATTTCCTAAGGTCCTTCATCTTCACCGCCTCCGCGAACATCTCCTCGTCGATGCGGTCCAGATCCTCCAGAAACCTTAAGGTATATCCGGCAATGGTCTCTCCTGTATCATAAAATTCCTGTTCCCCCAGCGTCCCATTGCAGCAGCCTATGTAAGCCCCCAACGCCGCCATTCCCACCATACTTGCGTAGTAAGACCGCAGTCCCGGTGAGTTGCAGCCATCCGGAGTCTCCACATTGAAAACTGATTTCGCGGCACGGCCGCCCCTGGAATCCGGATTTCTCGTGATAAGCAAGCTTTGAACTCCAAGGTCGTTGGCTTTGTTTAAGGCCTCCTCCAGCCTCTGGGCAGAGCCGCTGAAACTGATGGCAACCACCAACACTTCCTCCGCCTTCAGCCCCTTCAAAATCTTGTCCCTGGTGTAGTAGCAGCAAAAATCCATGATGTCCGGCGCGTTGCAGCGCTTTAAGCCGCTTAACCGTTTAAATCCCGGCAGCATGGCCCCGGCGGCAGAATAGGAGTCTCCGCAGCCGGTAAAAATGACCCGTTTGATCCCCGCGGCCGTTTCCCTTCCCATTACCTCCGTAAGTTTCTCCAGGTGAAAGCACTTCTCCTTTTGGATTCGTGCCAGCTCTTTCAGATCCCGCACCTGATGCAGAACAGAATTCCTGTAATCCTCTTTTTTCAATCCGCTTCCCCTCCAACTTAAGTTTATTCTTTTAGCAGGCAGTTTCATGGGTTTTCCTGTATTTCCTGCTCATGTTCAAAGCAATCACCCCAAAGATCAAAGCCGCCGTGTACATGGCCATTCCCAGAGCGAAAGCCCCCGCGAACGAGCCTGTAGCGTCAAAAATTCCTCCGATCGGCGAGTATACCAGAGCCGCGATCATGCTGTTTCCGATCATGAGCACCGCCCAGATGTCCGAGTAATGCCGGTCCCCCACCACCGTTCTGGCTACCAGAGGCGCCTGCACGCTGTACATATTCAAGCCGCCAAATCCGGTGAGGAAACAGGCTGGTATCAGCAGGGCACTGTTTCCTATGGACGCGGTCAATCCGCCCATGCCAAGAATCATAAACACCATTCCCCAGGTCATGCCGGCTTTTACGCCGTACCGGTCATTGATCTTTCCCAATAGAAATCCGCAGCAGACAGAGCCGACGCTGTATATGCTGGCGGCAATGGAGCCCAGCTCTACGCTGGTTCCCAGCTCCATGGTGGCAAAGGTGGCGATATAATTGGGGACGCTGCTGCCTACGCTGTAGCAGAGGCACACCAGCCACGCAAGGTACAGCATCGGCAGATGAAACGCCTGCTTTCCCGTCACTCCCCACGCATTTTCCGAGCCGGAAACCGTCAGGGCCTCCTGCTCCGTTTCCTCAGCCCCATAGGGCCTGCATCCCACTTCCTCTGGACTTTTCAGATGTGTCATCACGTATGGAAGGGCGAGCACCAGAGGAATCATGGGAAGGATATGGTACGCGGCTCTCCATCCGATTTTCACAATCAGCTGGGCGCTGATCAGATTGAAAATAATGCCGAAGGCATTGCCGCAGGAGACGCAGATCCCAAGGGCTGTGCCCGTTTTTTTCTTAAACCACATATTGATGATCAATGGCATGGCCAGAAACTGCGTAAAAGCAGAGCCGATCCCGATCATCACTCCCGACAGGTAAAACCCGTAAACGGAATGGTAGGAGCCCATGAGAAACATCCCAAGGAGCATCAAAAACAAGGCCGACGGCACCACAATGCTGAGCTTTTTCGTATTCAGTACCTTCCCCGCCACAGGATAGAGCACCGCCATTACCGCGCATTCAATACTGTTTGTGAGGGTCAGCTGCCGGACCTGAATGCCAAAATCATGGACCACCGGCGAGACAAAATTCCCCAGGCTTACGGTGACCACACTTGTTGTAAAATAAATGAGCACACAGCAGACGACAATCGTCCACCCATAGTGCCTTTTTTCCGTTTTTGTTCCCATAATCAACCAGACTTTCTCTTTTTATTTCGTTCAGACGCGGAGAGAGCAGCCATCCCTAAGAGCATGGCCCCCGCGTAGAGGGCGATTGCCATCATAAACGGCCATTGGTAGCTTCCAAATTTGTCATAAAACATTCCGATGGAAGAATACAGGCCGCCGCCGATCAGACTGTTTGCCATCATCATCCATGACCAGATCTGAGAATAGTGCCCATCTCCTACGATCTTCTTGGCTAACAGCGGGCACTGCACGGCATACATACTGGCTCCCAGCCCGACGATAAAGCCTCCGGGAAGGACCAGCGCCGGAGTGGTCCTGCTGATTAACATAATGGAATATCCCACAAAAGCCGTTCCGGCTCCCCACAGCAGTCCGGCTCGCACACCCAGCTTATCATTTAAACGGCCAAGGACAAGGCTGCTTATGATCGTGCCGATATTGACGCATATGCCGGCGAAGGAGCCAAACACGATGCTCTGTTTCAACTCCATGGTCGTGTAGGTCGCCGTATAGCCGGAAACTCCGCTGGCATAGCTGATCAGGATACAGGCCGTCCACGCCAGATAGAAGAAACCAGAGTGAAAGGCCTGTTTCAGCGTAAGCCCAGCTCCGCTCTCTCCCCGGCTTTCCGGCTCCCGTTTTTCCGTTTCAGAAAGCGCTGGTTCCTCTCCATAAGGGGAAAGCCCCAGCTCCTTCGGCGTTTTGATGATCAGAAAGACAGCCGGTACGGTGACTGCAGCCGCAATCAGGGCCAGGATCAGGTACGCCGCTCTCCAGCCGAATGCCACAATCAGCTTTGCCGACAGCATATTGTAGAAAATGCCTGCGGCGCTGCCTACGGCAATCACCATCCCCAAAACGGTTCCAGCCTTTTTCTTAAACCACAGATTGATCACTGTGGGGATCGCCACATAGCCGGTAAACGCCTGGGCCACTCCCGTAATCAGGCCTGACAGATAAAACATATAAGGCGAGTGATACGTAGCCATAAGCGCCAATCCGCTCACCTCCGCCACAGACGCGATTCCCATGACCCGGCCGATTTTCCGGCTCATCAGAATCTTCGACGCGATGGTATACATAAGCGCCATGGAAATCGCCTGGATGCTCACAAACATCGTAAGGCTGCTCACCTCACAGTTTAAATCCTCCACAATGGGCGTTACAAAATTTCCCATGGCCACAGTCAAAGCTCCTGCCGAGCCCATTTTTACACACATACAGGCAAGCATGATTTTCCACGCGTAATGCAGCCTGCCGTCTTTTCTGTCCATACCCAAAACTCCCCTCTTTCCTCAAAAATCAAAACAGATAATAAATGCCAAGGAGCACAATGCCCGCAAAATACAGGCTGATGCCGGACCACAACAGCACTTTTGTCCCGCGGCTGATACCGGAAAACTCCCGGTAGTACATCCCCCAGAAGATGGTCCACACATTGGCCGACTTTCCCAGGAGGAAAGAGACGGTGGCACTGAGAGCCGGCATGGAGTAGATGGACATCAGATTGCCGCCGTAATGGCAGAGAGCAGCCGCGGCTGACATCCAGATTGGCGCCTTGCGTTCCCCCACCGCAAAGACCAGTTTCCACTCCCTCCTTCGCGTAAAGCGGATTCCCGTCACCACCGCCACGCTGAGAAAGGAGCCCGTAGCCATATAGGCGCAGGTGAGAACGGGAGCGAAATTTCTGGCCGTTCCCGCCGCTGTCCCCATGGACCAGCCATTTTGAAGGACGGCGGTAAACAGCATCAGCAAAACGACCGTAGCCGACATTGTCCTGGAGCCCGTTTTCACCTTGTGATCCCGGTCTCTGGAACTGGAGGCCAGAGCACATACAAACCCTGCCGCGATAAATATAACCGTAGCCGCCGCGATCAGCGCCAGGGCCACGGGATCTTCGGGAAGTCCCTCCTCCGCTACGGAAGTAACTACCCCCAGCACAATGCCGATGCCTCCGCTGATGGTGGTGGAAAGCAGCAGTCCCACTTTTCCCACCACTACCAGAGAGCTGTAAAGCCCCAGAGACATGAGGCCGCCTCCCGCCAGGATGGTGAGAACGGTATCTGTGTTTTCCAGGGAGATTTCCAGAATGCTCCTTTCCAGCAAAAACGGGGAGACGATGAGGGTAATGGTCCAAATGAGAATAAAAGAAAATGTGTAGAGCCAGAAGATCACGCCCGCGATGGGATAGCCGTGAAGGTGTTTCTGAATCTGCATCCAGCTGCCCCACATCGCTGCCGCCAGCAATGTAAGGAACATAGACATTTCAAGAGAAAAATAGGTTTCCATGTTTCACTTCCTGACTACCCGCAGCACGTTATAGCGTAACGGCCTTCCTCCTCCTGGGAGAAATGCAGCAGATATACATTTCCCCAGGTCCGGACCTCCCCCTCGTGGATGATGAAATCTTTGGAGGATTCCGTGAGAGCCGCTTTGCTTCTCCCCGCACAGCGCGCCGGGTCACTGCTGTCTTTATAGTTCGTCCTCGGAGGAAGAATTCGTTCCAGATCCTCCCATATATCCGCAAGGATTTCCTGTCTTTTTTCCGGAACGCATACGATACCCGTATGTTCGCTGAGCGCGGTGACGCAGCAAAGTCCTTCTTTTATACCGCTTTCCTTCACCGCCCTCACGATTTCTCCCGTAATGTCGAACCCGTTCCCTTCCTGATAAATAACTGTCTTCTGTACAAACATCCGTCTTCTCCCCTATACAATTATCACCTTGCTGCTGCCGATGGTGGAACCCACTTCCGACTGTTTCTGCAGAGAATGCTCTCCTCTGAAATAGGGCTCGCCCCGCAAAGCTGCCACATAGGCTGCCAACAGCGTGCCCGGTATGTAGTTGAGCAAAGGCGCCAGAAACTCATATCCCTCCGGCGCTTTCGGTACGGTACATACCGTGACCCCCTCCGGAACGCCGTAGTCTTTCCCGTTTGTATCCGTAATCAAGAGACAGTTTCTTCCTATTTTCACCGCCTGTCCCATGGTCTCTGCCACTCTGGAGTGGTTGTGGTCCCCATCGTTGGCTACCAGGATGAGGCCCGACTGTTCCGGACTGTGCCGGAAATAGTTCACATGGCACCAGTTTTCAGAATCCACCGCGTTCGTCATCTTTCCCGCCGCCTCCACGAACTTGGCTCCGATGAAAGCCGCCGTGGCGTATAAGGGACCGTCGCCGATCACCTCGTGGCCAATGTGATCCTTCCACCGTTCCCCCAGCTCAAACATCAGGCTGTCCATCCCGTCAAAGGCCTTCCCATAAGCGCCGGTGTAATCCAGGATCGCTTTGCACAGGGCCTCCTCGCTGCCGGCGCCGCAGGTTCCTTTTTCCGTGCCCATCCTGGCTGCCAGCAAAAACAGGGCTGATAGGGAGGCAAAATAATTCCGCAGTCCAGGACCCGGCTCCGGAAAGGGCGGCGTATGGACGATCAGGGCATATTTTGCTTCCCTGGCCGCTCTGGAATCCGGGACGTTGGTCACTGCCAGGGTGCAGCATCCCCTCTCATTGGCCCTTCTTAAAGCCTCCATCACCCGCACCGGACTGCCGGACGCGCTGATTCCCACTACAAGAGTGGACTCCTCCTGTCCTTCTTCATACTCCAGATACCGGGCGGCATCTATACATCTCACCGCTTTGAAAGAAGACGCAAAGGCCCCCGCGCAAGTCTGAAAGGCAGGCACTGCCGCGATTCCCGCGAAATAAGAATCCCCGCAGCCAGTGAGGATCACTCTCCTGATCTTCTTTAAGACCTCGCCCGGCACTGCCTTTAGTCCCTCCTGTATCCCTTTCAGCTGCTCCTCACACATCACCGGCAGATTCAGACACTGCCTTCGCAGTTGGTTGTCATACATTGTCTTATCCATTGAATTCTCCGTTCTGCTGCAAATGTACCGCAAATTTTAAAACATTTCCGCTGATTTTCTGTCCGGAATTTCTACATCTTCTCTCCCATCACGGCAGCGTAAACCGTCCTCGGGCGGGGCCCGTCAAACTCGGCAAATACCAGGTCCTGGTCCTCGCCGATGACCAGTTCCCCATGATGAACCGCCAGGGAAATCTGACTCCCTGTCAGGGCGGTCTTCACATGGCCCCCCGCGTCGGAGGCCGTCTCTCTGTGCTTAAAATCCGCCCTGGTCGGGACCATTCTCTCTATATCGGCCATCAAATCCGCCTTTGCCGGCTCAGAACGGCCGCACAGGAGAATCCCCGCTGTAGAATGAAGCTGAGAAACATGACAGAGCCCTTCCTTCACACCGCTCTCTTTTACGCAGGAGCGAACCCAGTCCGTGATCCCGCACATCCCCATATACTGGGTTTTTATACCTGTTTTATAGAGGGTGAGCGATCTCTCCACCAACTGTACCTCATAAGGCCGCCTCCTGGGGCCGTCAAACTCCAGCAGCACCACTCCCTGAGACGAGCCTAATACCAGCTTTCCCTCATGGATAATAAGGGACAGACTCCTTCCCACCACAGCCCCCTTTACATTCCCTACGGAATCAAAGGGCGTCCTCTGGCTTTTATAGTCCACCCGCGCCGGGAAATCCCGGTCCAGCTCATCCATCAGATCCTCTAATCCCCGCTTATCCCAGAACGACGTGATGCCAAGGGCGGTGGTAAGATCCGGGGCGCTGACCACACAGAGTCCTTCCTGGATCCCGCTCTCCTTCACCAGCTCCTCCAGTTTCCCGGTAATGGAGGGGCAGCCTCTCCACTCCGTCTCGATATATTCCCGTCTGAACATAGATGCACCTCAAATATACACTTGAATTTCACTGTTTTTCATGGTGCGGACGCCCTCTGCAAAATAAGCCCCCGTCCCGTTGTACTCCCCCGCTATGGGGTCATACTCATTGAAAAATTTTCTGCCCGCCAGCGTACAGCAGTATCCGGCGAGAAGGGCTGCAGGCGCATAGTCCATCATAGGCTGCATCCACTCGTCTCCTGCCTCTGTTTTGGGAAGAATCACCACATGAGCCCCTTCAGGAAAATCCTCCCTCTCCCCGTTGGTGATAATGAGCACCGGCCGTCTGATGCCTAAGGCCGCATCCACCGTCTCCCTCAGCCTTCCATAGCTCGGGGAAAGGGCATCCGCGAAGAATACCGTGCCGATACTCTCCGGGTCTGAAATGTGATAGCCCACATGGCACCAGTTTTCGGAGTCGTCATAATTTGCCATAACTCCCGTGCACTCCACAAATTTTTCCATGGCGAACAGGGCTGACCACAGCTCCTTGCCGTCGCCGATAAAGTCAAAACGCTCAAACTCCTTCCAGGTCTTTGCCAGCTCAAACATCTCCCTGTCCATTTCCTCCAAGACTCCGCTGTAACGGCGCACATAGGCCTTTAACCGTTCCGCCAGACGGGTTTCCGCCTCCGGCGGCAGCACATTTCTCACCCGTCCCATTCGGCAGCCGATGGCCAGAAGTCCTACCATACTGGCAAAGTAGGACCGAAGCCCTGGAAAATCATCTTTCATTTTGGGCGTATTCAGCACAAAAGACCGTCTGGCCTCTTTGGCTACAGGACTTTCCCCGTTGTTGGTGAGAGCGATGGTGAACGCCCCCATCTCGTTGGCCTTCCTCATGGCCTCCACCACCCTGGAGGTGTTCCCGCCGGCGCTGATGCCGATGACCAGCGGACTGTTGGGCTCGCCGATGCCCATATCCTTCGCCGTCATAAACCTTGTGAAATCCATGGGTTCCACCATCTCACATCCAAACACGCCGGAAAGCTTTAAAAGGATGGGCGCCATGGCCCCGGCCGCGGCGATGGAATCACCGCAGCCAGTGATATAGATCTTTCTGATGTCGAAGGCCTCTGCCATAGTCATGATACTTTGCTGCACTTCTTCTGAAAAACAGTAATTCACCTGTTCTTCCACCATGGACGGCAGGCTTAACACCTGGCTGCCCAATGGATTTGATCCCTTCGTTTTTTCCATATTGTCTCTCCGCAGATCCATCAATCAAATTTTTCCTGATACTGTCTGTAAAGCTCGTCCACCTGAGCGAGGGCAAATTCCCTCACAGCCTTAAAATCCGGGATCACTCCGTACTGCCGGATATTCTGGGCCGCCGCCACATTGGCGATGATACCCACCTTTAAAGCATCGTAGCCTTCACAATAGCCATAAAGCGCTGCCCCTGTGGAAGTATTTCCGCAGCCAGTGGGATCCACAATCTTATCTGAGGGCGCCGGCGGCAGGTAATAATACCGGTCCGGCGTCACCATATATGCCCCTTTTCCTCCTACGCGGAATAAGGTCATGTCCACCGGAAACTTCTGCAGCTCCCGAATGCACTCCTCCTCCGATTCCACCTCAAACAGATGCCTGGCCTCCTGAATATTGATGGAAAAAATGTCGGTCTGCTCCATGGCATTTAAGACCTCCGGCATAAACTCCTTATAAGAGCTGGGCCCTTCAATCTCCCACATTAACTTAAACCCGTCTCTGGCTTTGAGCTCCTTCATCTTTCTCCAGAACACCCGGTCCACATTCTGGGCCACATAGACGCCCTTGACATTCCCGCCCTTTGTCCAGACCTCCAGATCCTCCGGCGACGTTTTCATATAGCCGAAGTCCTGGATCCAGTCGCTACGGAACCGTTTCACGGTGGGATCCGCACCGTAGGTGCCGTCCTCGTTGTAGATCAGGTAAGAATGGTTGCAGTGCTCCACCTTTACCTTCAGCCCGTCCCGGAACACCTCATTTTTGTCCATCCAGGGAAGAAACAGCGGCGCGTAATCCTCTCCCACGTTGGAACACTGCATGACGCTGTCCGTGTACAGCCTTACCCCGGAATAAGCGAAGGTGGCGGGACCGCCGATGTGCTCACGGGACGGTGATTCCTCCCCTGGGAAACGGACGGTATCAAGCATCACGTTTCCGCCTATTACATAATCCATACATAAGCCTCCGATCGTTTACAGATTTTCATGGGCCTTCAAAGCGGCCGCCTTTCTCTTTCTCATCTCGCTTTCACTGTTCTTCAGCCGGATATAGGAGAGCACAAAGAGCAGTACGGTGGTGATGATGTAGGGCATGGCCGACAAAAACTGGGCGTCGGTGATGTAGAGCTTGGAGTAGTTTGTCACCGCCTCCGCCACGCCGAACACTACAGCCAACAGAGCCGACCCCACCGGGGACGCCCCGGCGATGGTGGATGCCGCCATACCGATAAAGCCTTTTCCTCCCGTCATATCCCGGATGAACATATTCTGATAGCCCATGGAGAGGAACATTCCGCCCAGGCTGGCGATGGCGCTGGCCATCACGAAAGCGATGGTGTAGATCTTGCTGGGATTGATGCCCACAGACTCTGCAGCCTGGGGATTCTGCCCCACCGCCCGGATCCGCAGCCCCAGTTTTGTGCGGAAAATAATAAACCAGACAACAAAAATCATAATTACCGCCAGGTAGGTAAACCCATTATGCCCCGACAGGACGTTTCCAATCAGGGGAATGTCCTTGATAATGGGAATCTGGATATTCGGCATCTGAAGGGAGGCAAAATATCCCGCGGTGTTGGCCTTATTTCCCGTGGTCACATACATGATATAAATGGTTGCCCCGCTCATGGCCGTATTGAGAGCGATGGACATCAGATACAGGTCCACCTTCATCACAAAAGCCGCGAAACAGAGAAACAGCGTGATCAAAACAGAGCTCATCATTCCAGCCAAAATGCCGATGAGCAAATTCTGGGAAATGGCCGAAAAAATCACTCCCGTAACCGCTGAAATCAGCATCATGGACTCCGCCGCCATATTGGTAAGGCCGCCCTGCAAAGCTATGGTGGAGCAGAGCGCCACATACATAATAGGAGTCGCGATTCTCACAGCGGAGAACAAAAATGTCTCGATATATTCTAAACTCATACCGTCGCTCCTTTCCCCTTGTTTTCTTCCATGGAAATTTTATAAATCGCTTTTTCCTTGGACTTCTTCAGGAAATGCTGGGCTGCCACAAACAGAATCAGCACCGCCTGCATCATGTTTACGAACTCAATCGGAATATTGGTGGAAAGATTGAGCACCACAGCGGAAGTCCTTATGTAAGCCAGAACAAAGGCCGCGAGAGGGATAAAAATCGGTTTCTTTCTGGCGATTACCGCGACCACCAGGGCATCCATGCCAATGTTGGTAAGGACGCTGTACTGATACCGGGTGTACATTCCAAAGGCGTCCACGCACGCCGCCGCTCCAGCGTAGATTCCTCCTATGAGCTGGGCGATCAGCACGATCTTTGTGGTGTTTAACCCGGAATACTTCGCAAACATCCCGTTGGAACCGCAGATCCGAATCTTTACCCCGATCCGCATCCGGTCAAACATGAGACAGGCCACGATCCAGCCTATGATGCTGACAAAAATACCGGCGTGAAGATTCGTCCCTTTCAGAATCTGGAAAAAACTGGCGTTTTCCGGATACATAGGGCTGCACAAAAATGCCTGGGAGCGATCCGCGAAGAAAATCTTCAAAAACCAGAGTGAAAGGTATAACAGCATATAATTCATGATGATGGAGGTCACCATCTCGGAAATTTTCAGCTTTTCCCTTCCCACCGCGGGGATCAGGCTTAAACCGCCGCCCACGGCGCAGCAGATGACTAAAAGCATCACCACTCCCACAATCCACGGCACATGATCAAATAAAGGCGTGTTGAACAGCACAATGCAGGCCACCGCGGGAGCAAAGTTTACAATTCCCTCTCCCACCAGATTGAAACGGCCGCAGCCGTAAATAAAGCACATTCCGCAGCCACCCAGCACATAGGGGATAAATTTGCCCATCAGCTGTCCGAACCGCCTCGACGTGGTAAACGGACCTAACACGAAATTCGTTACCACTTCCTGGGGTGTCACATCGGAAGTCAGTATGATGATCACCAGCGTAATAATGTAGGCAAGAAGCAGGCCCAGGACTACCCGCAGAAGTTCAAATAACGCCTCCACTCTCTGTACTTTTTTCAATGCAGATCCCCCCTTTCTTCCTCCGTCATCTTTTTGATTCCAAGCATATACTCGCCCATCAGCTCGTCATTCACCTTGTTCATGTCCGTAAACTGGGCGGCAATCCTGCCGTCTCTCATAATCAGCAGCCGGTCTGACAGGTTCATCACCTCATTCAAATCCGAGGAGATCAGAAGCACCGCGAACCCTTTCTCCCTGGTGTATTTTTGCAGCAGCTTGTGGATCAGAGAGGCCGTGCCTACGTCAATGCCTCTGGTAGGCTGATTCGCGATGATAATATTAGCCCCGCTGGTAAACTCTCTGGCAACAATCACCTTCTGGATATTGCCGCCGGAAAGCATCCGGATGGGGCTCTTTTCAGAATCACAGGCGATTTCAAACTCTTTAATACAGTCTTTTACATACTGATCCAGCGCCTTCTGATCAATGAAAATCCCCTTCGTAAACTTGGGATGATCCAGATAAATGGAGGAGAGATTGTCATAGATCGACATCTCCTGGGCACAGCCATAGGTCATGCGGTCCTCAGAGATATGGGCAAGGCCCAGTTTCCGGATCTGGCTGATAGACAGGCCGGAGGTTTCCGTACCGTTGATGCTCACCGTTCCCTTCGTCATATGCAGCAGGCCCGTAATGATCTCTGAAATTTCATTCTGGCCATTGCCTTCCACCCCGGCGATTCCTACGATTTCACCGGCCCGGACGCCGAAGGAGACATCGTCCACCAGCTTTTTCCCTATATCGTCCACGTAAGTGACGCCCCGCACCTTAAGAACCGTGTCTCCCACACTGCTCTCATCTTTTTCCATGGTGCTAACCACATCCCTGCCCACGATCAGCCTGGATAAGACGACTTCATTCATTTCCTCCTTCTTTACGAAACCGGTCACTCTCCCGTGCCTTAAGATCGTGGCGGAATCACACAGCTCCATAACCTCATCCAGCTTGTGGGAAATGAAAATAATTCCATACCCGCTCTCCTTCAGGGATTTCAGCTGCACAAACAGCTCCCGAACCTCCTGAGGCGTAAGCACAGCCGTGGGCTCATCCAGAATCAGCACCTTCGCCCCCCGGATCAGAGCTTTCAAAAGCTCCACCTTCTGTTTCAAGCCTACGCTGATGTCCCTCACAAGGGCATTGGGATCCACTTTCAGCTGGAATTTTTCCGACGCCTCCTCCGTCATGCGGACCGCCGTCTTTTTGTCAAAAATCTGCCCCGGACCCGGTTCAATGCCGAGAACCACATTTTCCGCCACACTCAGATTCGGCACCAGCATGAAATGCTGATGAACCATGCCCACGCCTTTCGCAATGGCGTCCAGAGGGTTTTCTATGTGGGTCTCCTGTCCGTTCAGATAAATCTTCCCCTCCTGGCAGCTTTCCAGCCCAAAGAGGATTTTCATGAGCGTAGTCTTTCCCGCGCCGTTCTCTCCGATCAGCGCGTGAATTTCTCCTTCATTTACGGTAAAGGTAATGTTTTTATTCGCCATGAAACCGTTGCCGTAAATCTTGGTAATCCCTTCCATTTTTAAAAGTTCTTTTGCCATTCCTACACCTGCCTTTAAAAGGCTGCTGCCTTCTCCCGCAGCAGCCTTTATAAATGATTGTCTAAACTTTACAAACGATACTCCGGGTCATCTCTAAACTGTGCAAATGTATCATAGTCAGGAAGATCATAATAGCTGGGAACCACAATCTCACCGCTTGTGATCTTCTCCTCCAGCTCCGTAATCGTAGCCTGTACATCTTCCGGAGTGTGGGCGTAGTAGTTTTCGTTATAGGCAAGTCCCGTACCGCCGTCTGTCACGCCGAATCTGTGGTTGCCCATCTCCATATCGCCGCTTACAATGCCGTCAAAAGCGAGCACGCAGCACTGGGTGATTCTCTTTTCCATGGAGGTTACCAGATTCTCATATCCGGCCACTTCGTTGTCCGCGTTGGCAAAGGTGGTGTACTGGTCGTAGTCCACACCGATCAGATACTGGCCATTCTCGATTCCGCCGTGCTCAGAGCAGGCATTTAACGCGCCTACGCAGTAGCTGCCGCCGATGTTGTAAACCACGTCACAGCCGTTGTTGTAAAGGACGTTCACCGTCTCATACGCGCCCTGAACGGTCTGGTCGGAATAGTACGCGATGTTGTAAGCAACTTCCTCCCCGTCTGCCGCCATGTTGTCGTTATAGTACTTCACGCCTGCCAGCCAGCCGGTTACGAAGTCGTTCAAGATGGGGGAATCCTGGTTGGCCGCCGCTCCGATCTTATGATTTTCAGACATCAGGCACTGGTATACAGCGGTGATAAAGGAACCTTCATCCTGGCGGAAACTGACGCCGAACACATTGGGGTAATCGGTCAGATCCAGGGTGGGCGCCGTATCATAGAGGATGAACTTCATATCCGGGAACCGGTCCACATTGGCCAAAAGGTCGTCCTGGATGTACCAGCTGGAGCTGATCACATAGTCGTATCCGCCAGTTTCGATGGCATCCAGCAGCGTAGTCGTTCTCGTGGAGGCGTCCAGTCCGCCTTCCACCAGCGTCATCTCAATGCCGTACTTTTCCGCGATCTCCTGGGCAGCGTAGTATCCCAGATCGTTCGTCCCATAGTCTCCGATGTTCTGGAAAGCGAAGAACAGCAGTTTTTTGCCTTCCAGGGAATCCTCTCCTCCGGAAGTCTCTCCGCTGGTTTCCGTACTTGTCCCACCGGCTGTAGCCGCCGTCGTCGCGGCCTCCTCTGTGGAACCTCCGCAGCCTGCAAGCGATGCCACAAGAGCGGCAGCAGTCAGCAATCCCATGAAACGTCTTTTCATATTTTTTTCCTCCTCGCATAAAAAATAGTTTATTTGTTACTTTCTCCACAGCTGAGATCTGCGCCGGAAAGCGTGGCCCGCCGTGAAGTTATGCTCTCATTTGTACTCTCGCTCCGGCTCTGAGCCATCCCCAAAGCCTTTTCGCAAATCAGCCGGATATGCTCCACACTTCCTTCATATACGCCGCTACAATCGCCTCGTCGATGCCGCCTCCCCAGTTATTTCCCTCAAAGCACCGTCCTACCAGGGCGCCGTCCGCGTTTTTCAGCCGGGAGGCCGCGCTCTGCACATCCGTACCGCCGCCAAGGATAATGGGAAGATCTGGATAAGCAGCCCGTATATCCTGTTCCATACGGTTATTTAATTCCTCATCCTTGCTCATGATCTCCACCGCGTCCGCCCTCACCATCACCGCCGAGCTCACCCGGCCCAGGAGGGCCTCCCTGTCATACCCGCCATGAAAATGGTATCCGGCGATCTCCGCCAATAGCTCCACCTTCTCCGCACCGATCTTCCGCCGGTACTCCAGGACCTTTAACGGGTCGCCGTTCACAACCCCGCCAAAGGGAGAGGACGTCTGTCCCACCAGGGCGGTGCATCTGGTGTAATCCGCGTTTACCGCCTTTGCCGCCGCGATGGATGGGGTGATGCAGTTCCACATAAGCTGTACCCCAATTTTGAAATCTGCTCCCACCTGTTTTTTCACTTCGTTGGCAATTACCGCAAGGCAGGTGGCCCTGACGTAATCGCTCTCATCCCCTGTGGGATATACCTTATCCACCGTCTGGATCAGACAGCCGGATGCCCCGCCGTTTTCCAGGGCCTTGGCATCCTTTACCGCCTTTTCTATGGATGTTTCATAATCTCCATCCTGATAAAACGGCGTCCCGGGCATAGGTTTCAAATGAATCAGCCCAAATATCAGTTTCTGATTGTTTCTGCGAGCTTCTTTAAACATTTTTTCATTCTCCCCGCTTTTCTTGTTTGTTCGTAATGTTCGTATAACAAAATTTTTATTCCAATTAATTTTCGTTTTACGATCATTATTGTCGTTTTCTATAAAATTATATAACATATTTCCCGTATTATCGTCAATAGTATGAACTCCAATTCATTATATGATAACTTTTGCACACTTTTTTGTTCGAAATAAAATGTTCGCTATTTACTATATCTTCCACTCATGCTATAATAAACGTAACGCAATACACATCCGCAAACGTATATAAGGGCTGAATCCGACTTCCCGAACCCAATTTCCCGCATCTTCAGCCAGTCTTATATAAGTGTGAGCCTCCGCCGGAGGCTATTGTGTCATAGGAGGCGCAGTTTCCTGCATATAAAATGAAACTTCCTATAACACAGAAAAATTCAATACTGTTCAAGGAGGAACGCCATGTCCAACAAGGGAAATTACAGACAGGATGCCATTATGAAACTTCTGCTGCAGAAAAAGTCCGCAGCGGTAGACGAGCTGTCAAAGATGTTTTCCGTAACCCCCACCACCATCCGCAGGGATCTGCTGGAGCTGGAGGCGAATCACCAGATCGTCCGCTCCCGGGGATACGCCTTTTTAAGCGAAGATCACGATACCGATGACAATACCTACCGGATCGGAATGTTTCAGTCAGAAAAGCAGAGGATCGCCAAACGCGCCCTGCAAATGATCCACAACAACTCCTCTATCCTGTTAGACTCCGGAACCACGCTTTTGGAGCTGGCCAAAGAACTGAACTCCCACAAGGAGCTCACCAACAGCTGCATCATCACCAACGGCCTGGACATCGCCTTATCCCTGTCCAACTTTTCCACCGTTTCCATGCCGCCGGGTGTGGTCCATCACTATAGTAAGACGATTTACGGAGTAAAGACGGCGGAATTCTTCTCCGGGATTCACGCGGACATCGCGTTCATCGGCTCCTGCGGGATCCTTCACACAGTGGGCCCCACGATTTCCACCCCCTTCCTTCTGGACATCAAGCAGAAAATGATCCAGGTTTCCAATAAGGTGGTGCTCCTCATCGACTCCTCCAAATTCCTGTCCAGCGGGTTCTACCCCTTCTGCGGCTTTAACGAGATCGACACCCTCATCACTGTGGAAACTGAGGAAAACAAAGAGAGCATCGACCGGTTAAGAGACGAAGGAATCGAAGTGATTCTCGCATAAATCTGATGTTTCAATATTTCAATTTGCAATGGAGATTGTCATGAAAAAAGAAGTGAAAAAAGACGAAGTTTCCCTGTGGCTTTTGGCCGCGATCCCCATGCTTGTCTCTATCCTCCTGCACACCGCAGGTACCGATCACAGATGGGTGTCCGCCATTGTGTTTGTCTTAAATATAGGTTTCGTATCCTATGATTATTTTAAAACAAAAGCGACAAAGGACCAGCCCCTTTCCGTCTATCTCTCCGGGCTGATCCTCATTCCTCTCTATCTCTATTTTCGGGCCATAAAAAACGGCCGCCAGTACAAATTTTTAGTTGTCTGGGCCGCTCTATATATGTTTGATCTGGCAATTCTGCAGATGGCGGCGGGATAAAAAGCGGTTTTCTCTGGCTGCCAGGCGCACCCGCCAAAAACAGGACGCCTTTCCCTTAAATCCGGAAAAAGCGTCCTGTTTTCATGCTTTCTCTGTTCTATCCCGCAGCTTGGCGGAGAAAACCATCATTCCCGTCTCCCCACCATCTTCGTCACCACCACATCGCACCCCAGCCCCAGCACATTCTCAATGACCACCTGGCCGATGGCGGTGGGGGCGTCTACTGCCGTTTTCCGAATCTCTGCCATCACGTCGAAGATGCGGTCCTTGGGGATGAGGCCGTTTAGCCGCACGCTGGCTAAAGGCAGCTCCCCGCCCCGCACCAGCACGGAGGAGGAGATGTTTCTCATGGGGTTGGTCAGTTCCTGGAGCACGTACTCCCGGCCCTTGGGGCAGAAATTTCCCTCCACCGACAGAACTTCCTTCCCTTCCACTTCCGCCGTCACCTCACAGCCCCTGGGACACATGATACAGGTAAATTCCTTTAACATACCACCTTCACCTCCAAATCTTCCTTTTCATTCAGCTTAGCCGCCTTCACCGGGATCTGAATCATCTCCGCGGGGATGGCCTTCTTCATCCTGCGCTCCGCCACCACCTGGCCGCCCTGGACCAGTTCAATCCGGCAGTCCTTCATGGGGCGGCGCACCCGCATGGACAGCTTAAAATCCTCCGTTCCGCTGATGCGCTGAGGGATGGTGTGGGTCACGTTCCCGTCCGTCATCACGGAAAGGCCGCAGGGAGTCAGACCGTCCTCCCGCAGGTAGGCCGCCACAGAGTCCGCCAGCTCCTCCGCCTCCATGGACACAAAGTCCACCAGGTCGTGCACCTGGAGCACATTTCCCGCCGCGAATACCCCCGGCACGCTGGTCTGGTGATGTTCGTCCACCACCGCCCCCTTGCTGCGGGGATCCAGCTCCACTCCCGCCGCCAGGGACAGCTCATTTTCCGGGATCAGGCCCACAGAGAGGATCAGGGTGTCGCAGGGATACTCCTTTTCCGTCCCCTTGATGGGCTGCATCCTCTCGTCCACCTGGGAAACCACCACCGACTCCAGCCGCTCCCGGCCCCGGATCTCCGTCACCGTATGGCTTAAGTATAAGGGGATGCCGTAGTCGTCCAGACACTGCAAAATGTTTCTGGGAAGGCCGCTGGCGTAGGGCTGCACCTCAAACACCGCCTGCACGTGGGCCCCTTCCAGGGTCATCCTTCTGGCCATAATCATGCCGATGTCTCCGGAGCCTAAGATCACCACTTCCCGGCCCACCATCTTGTTCTGGAGGTTGATATAGGCCTGGGCCACTCCGGCAGTGTACACGCCCGCGGGCCGCTCGCCGGGGATGCTGATGGCCCCGCGGGTCCTCTCCCTGCATCCCATGGTAAGAATCACCGTCTTCGCCTCAAATTCCAGCAGGCCGTCCTTAGAGGCCGCCACCACCTTCTTCTTCCCCGTATCCTCCTCCACGGAAATGTCGATGACTGTAGTGTCCGTGATATAGGGGATGTCAAACTCCTCCACCTGGCTGATAAACCGCTGGGCGTACTCCGGCCCGCTCAAGGTCTCCCCAAAGCGGGTGAGGCCGAATCCGTCGTGGATGCACTGCCTTAAAATTCCTCCCAGCTGCTTTTCCCGCTCTAAAATCAGCAGGTTCCGGATCCCTTTCTCCCACAGCCGCACCGCCGCGGAAAGCCCCGCCGGGCCGCCTCCGATGATCACTGTATCAAGCTGCCTCATTGTTCCTCCCTCACTTTCCCCATAAACATATATCCGCCTTCCTTCGAGTAGCGCACGTCCTCCGGCGCCACTCCCAGCTCCTCCTCGATCATATGGGTGATCCTGGTCTCGCAGTAGCCGCCCTGGCAGCGCCCCATGGTGGCCCGCGTCCTGTTTTTGATGCCCGTCACCGTGTGAACGCCTAAGGGATTGTGGATGGCCTGGCGGATCTCCGCCCTGGTCACCGTCTCGCAGCGGCAGACGATCTCGCCGTAATCTCTGTCCTCCTGGATGGCCGCCTTCTTTTCTTCCTCCGTCATCTCGCTGAACCGGCGGATACCGGGACGGTTCGGTTGAAAGGCCTCATTTGCCTCCGGCTGCTCCTTTTCCACCAGCTTTTTCACCGCCCGTCTCGCTAAAGGCAGGGCGCAGGTGATGCCGGGGGACTCAATTCCCACCAGGTTCACCGTCCGCGGGTGTCCGTCGTCCGCCTCCAGCAGGAAGTCCAGGATGGCCCCCGTTTCCGGGTCGTACCGTTTCCAGCGGATACCGGCGAAATTGCGGATAAAATACTGGGGCTCCATATGGTCAAACATCTTTCTGCCGTCCGCGATCAGGCCGTCCAGATGCTCCTTTGTCACAGCGTAGTCCTCCCGGTCCTCCGTCACGTAGGAGTCCGGGCCCACCAGCACATTTCCGTCCACCGTGGGGGTGGCGTGGGTCATAAAGCCGCCGTTGTCGTTGGGCGCCGGGTACACCGGGATTCCTAAGTATTTTCCCGCCTTTTTGTCCAGGATAAAATACTCTCCCTTAAAGCCCTTCGTGGGATAGTTGGGATACCCCATCATCTCTGAGATTTCCGGGGCGTACATTCCGGCGCAGTTGATGACCCAGCGGGTGGAAAATGTTTCCTTTTCCGTGCGGATCCGGTAGGTTTCCTCCTCCCGTTCCATCCCCACCACCTTCTGCCCAAACAGGAACTGGGCGCCGTTCATGGCGGCGTTTTCCGCCAGGGCGATGGTGTACTGCATGGGGTCTAAAATGCCGGAGCTTGGCACGTACATGGCAAACTCTCCCCCGGCGTGAGGGTCGATGGCCGCCATCTCCTCCTTCGTCACCATCCGCATCCCCTTCACGCCGTTCTGCTCCCCGATGGCCTTAAACTTTAAAATGTTCTCCCGGTCGTGATCCGTAAAGCCCACCACCAGCTTTCCCGTCCGCTTAAAGGGCACATTTAATTCCTTCGCCACCTGGTCAAACTCCTGGTTTCCCTCCACGGCGCACTCCGCCTTTAAGGTGCCCGGCTTGTAGGTAAACCCGGCGTGCAGCATTCCCGTATTCCTGCTGGAATTGCCGCAGGCCACGTCCAGCTCCTTTTCCAACACCCCGATCCGCAACCGGTACCGGGACAGCTCCCTGGCCACCGCGCAGCCCACCACGCCGGCGCCAATTACCATCACATCGTATTCTCTCATCGCTACCTCTCCTCTCCTGCCCCCTTTGCGCCTTTTTCCGAAGGCCATTCCCGCGGGCCGGAGAAATCCCATCCGCCCTTCCGCAGAAAATCAAACAGGCTATGGTCCTCTTATACCACAGCCTGTCTCCCCTCTCAACCCTGGCCCTGAAAAAGGAACTGCTTTCCCCTTCCGGCCGGTCAAAAAGTACATATTTGTCTATTTTTTCGTCTCTCATCCGATCCCCGGGTGATCCTCCTCCATCAGCTGCAAAATCCGCTCCCGGTTCTGGATCAGGTGGGCCGTCATGGCGTCGTGGGCCTGACAGCCCCGCCGGTTCTCGATGGCTGACAGGATCCGCCGGTGGGCCTCCACCGTCCGCTCTCCCAGCCGCCTTGCCGTCACATTTTCCTGGAGAAGGATGGCCTGCTGGATGGAGGGCAGCAGATTGTGAACCACCAGGTTCCCGCTGCACCCGGCGATGTAGGTGTGAAACTCCATATCCTGCTCAAAATAGTTCCGCCCCGCCTCCCAGGCCGCCTTCATCTCCGCAAACATCTCCCGCAGGCGGGCGATCTCCGCCGCCGTGGCCCGCTCCGCCGCCATAGCCGCCATCCGCGGCTCGATGAGCAGGCGCAGCTCCAAAAGGTCCTGAACCAGCTTTTTCTTATCGCTCACCAGAGACAGCCCCAGCACGTCGTCGCTCAAGCCCCGCCGCAGGGAGACAAAAGTGCCGGCTCCCCGGCGAACCTCCACCACCTGTTTCTCCGTGAGAATGCGGATCGCCTGCCGCACCGTGTTCCGGCTCACCTCCAGCCTGGTAGCCAGCTCCGTCTCCCCCGGAAGCTTGGCCCCGGAGCTGTAGTTTTCCCGGTAAATCAGGTCGGAAATCGCGTCCGCCGTCCGCTCCGGCAGGGATCTGTGCACCATTTTTTCCATCCTAACCCTCCAAAAGTTTCAGCACGTCCCGGCTGTTTAAGGAGCTAAGATCCACCGTTCCCTCGGTGATGACCCCGTCCGCCAGGCTCTGTTTCATCTGCTGCAGGCGGATGATATTCTCCTCCACCGTGTCCTTCATGATCAGTTTAAACACCGTCACCCGTTTCTCCTGTCCGATCCGGTAGGCCCGGTCTGTGGCCTGATTCTGGGCCGCCACATTCCACCAGGGATCGTAGTGGATCACAATGTCCGCCGCCGTCAGGTTTAACCCCGTCCCGCCGGCCTTTAAGGAGATGAGAAACACCTCCGTCTCATCCTGTCCAAATTCGTTCACCAGCCGGATCCGCTCCTCCTTGGGCGTCTCTCCGGTGAGGGAAAAGAAGGAAATCCCCTCCTTTTTCAGCCTCTCCCCAATGATGGCCAGCATGGAGGTAAACTGGGAAAACAGCAGGATCTTGTGGCCTCCCGCCGTCCCGTCCCGGATCAGATCCACGCAGGTTTCCAGCTTGGCGCTCCCCTCCTTGTAGTGGGAATAGCAAAGAGACGGATGGCAGCAGATCTGCCGCAGCCTGGTGAGCTCCGCCAGGATCTGGAGCTTGTCGTTTTCCAGATTTCCCGATTCCAGCTTTTCCTTTAAAAGGGCGGCGCTGGCGGTGTAAAGCTCCCGCTGCATTCCCTCCGGCCGGGAGTAGACCACCGTCTCCAGCTTTTCCGGCAGCTCCTTTAGCACCTGGGTTTTCAGTCTCCGCAGGATAAACGGCCCGATGAGCCCGTGGAGACGCTCCAGGGCCTCCCGGTCCCCGTCCTTCGCCACCGGCGTCTCGTACTCTTTTTTAAACTTCTGGTAGGAGAACAAAAAGCCTGGCATCAGATAGTCAAAGATGCTCCACAGCTCTCCCAGCCGGTTCTCAATGGGAGTGCCGGTGAGGGCAAACCGGGAGCGGGAGCGGATGGATTTCACCGCCTTGGCGCTCAGCGTCCCCGCGTTTTTAATATACTGGGCCTCGTCAATGATCTGATAGCGGAATTCCAGCTCCCGGTACAGCTCCAGATCCCGCCGCAGAAGGTCGTAGGAGGTCACCAGCACGTCGCAGGATGCCGCCCGGCTCACCGCCTCCCGCCGCTCTGCGGCGTTTCCCGTCACCAACAGTACCTTCAGGGCGGGGGCAAATTTCTCCATCTCGCTCTCCCAGTTGTACACCAGGGAGGCGGGACAGACGATGAGGGACGGCAGTTTTTCTTCTCCTGCCCTCTCCCGCTCATCCAGCAAAAGGGCGATCACCTGCACCGTCTTTCCCAGTCCCATGTCGTCCGCCAGAATGCCCCCGAACCCTAAGCTGTCCAGGGTCTTCATCCACTGGAACCCCACCTTCTGGTACTCCCGCAGCACGCCCCGCAGGCCCTCCGGCGTCTCAAACTCGCTGTCCTCCAGGGACTTCATCCCCCGGACCGCCGCCTTAAACAGCTTGTCCCGGTACACGCTCATATCCCTCCTGGCTTCCAGCAGGGAATTTAAGTAAAACGCCCGGTAGGCGGGGATCCGCATGACCTCCTCCGACATCTGAGCCTTAGAAAGCCCCAGGCCGTCCATCATCCTGGCCACCGTCAAAAGCCCTCCGTCCGTCAGCTCCAGAAATTCCCCGCTCTTTAGCCGGTAATACTTCTTTTTCTGCCGGTAGCTGTCCAGGATCTTCAAAAGCTCCTGGCGGCTCATGCCCTCCGCGTCCACCTTAAGCTCCAGCCAGTTTCCTGTGTAGGAGACGCCCACGGACACCTCCGGCGGAGGCGCCACCCGCATCCGTTTCATCTCGTCGGACACGGCCACCTCCCCCAACTCCATAAATTCCGGGATTCCCTCCGTCAACAGGCGGTAAACCGCCTCCTCGTCGTCCCGGATCACCAGGTCGTTCCCCTCCGTCTCCCGGTATCGGAAATACTTGGTGATGGCCTGGCTCACCCGAAACTCCCCGGGCACGTCCCGGCACACTGTCCGCGGCACCTTCTCATCCTCCACGGGATGAAAGGAAAAATCTCCGTAGGACAGCACCGGATGGAGCACCACCTCGTTTTTTCCGGGGCTGTCAAACTCAAACCTGGCTTTTAACTCCTGAGGCCGGTAGTCCTCCAGCCGCACCTCCTCCGAATCAAAGGAGACGTAAGGCTCCAGGGCCCGCACTACCCGCTCGTAAAACAGAGGCAGATCCCGGTCGTTCACCTCCAGAAGGGGCCGCCCGGACAGCCGTCCCGCCCCTTCCGGTTTCATCATGCCGTCCAGGAAAAAGGACAGCGCCCGGCTGCAGGCCCCGTCACAGCAGTAAAGTTTCTCTCCCAGCCCCACATATACCGTAGATTCTCCCCGGAAATAGAGGAGCCCCTCCGGCAGGGCGATGGAAATGCCGTCCCGGCCGCTGCGCTCCGCCCGCGCCTCCAGGCGGGGATTCTCCTCCGCCACCAAAAGGGTCCTGCGGCCGCCCCGGCTATCCTCCACCTCCAGTCCCTCTCCCGTCACCAGGCGGAAAAACCGGTCTCTGCTGCCCTTGTCCAGCTGGATGGCCCGGACTCCCGGCACGGACGTCCCCGCCCCCCGGTGGAAATGGGCGTAATAATCCCGGTAAGCGTGGATCTGGTCCATGAGAAACTCCGCCATGGGTCGGCTCTTTGGGGTAAAGGCGGAAAGACTGTGGTGGAAGGCGAAGGTTTTCCCGTAGCGGACAAAGGTCCCCCCGTCCACGGCGTCGGCAAAAGCCGCCAGGTCCTTTAACACGTAAAACCGCTCCCTGCCAATGTCAAACTCCAGCTGGAGGCCGTTTCCCCGCAAAAGCAGCCGCGGCCGCAGGGACACGTCCGCCCCTTCCTCCTCCCGCATAATGTCCGCCACCTCCCGGTTGGTGTACTCCCGGATCATGGCCCGCACCTCCTGGGAGGTAAACACCGGCCGCTGGCTCTCCGACCGGTTCCGCTCCTTATAGTAGTCAAACAGGGCCGCGCAGTGGGGACACATCCCCTTATAGGACCGCCCTCCGTCGCAGGTACAGGAGTAGTCAAACACCTGATCCCGCTTTAAATAGAGAGACGCCCGGTAAATCCGGGCGCCGTCGGAGACCGCCGCTTTCACGGCAGTCTCTCCTTTCCAAAATGTATTGGATGTAAATTGGGTGATGGTCATGCCTTCTGATCTTCCTCCTCATAAAACGGAGAATGTTCTCAATGAAAATGGAATCCTTACATTCGGTCCGGGGCGTCGATGCCTAAGAGGCCGATGCAGGTCTCCAGCACATCCTTCGCCAGACGCACCAGGGAAAGCCAGCTCTCCTTCTGGGCCTGGTTCTCCTCTGTGATGATTCTCGTGTCGTGGTAGAACCGGTTGCAGGCGTTGGATAAGTCGTATACGTACTGACAGATCTTGTGGGGAGCGATCTCGTCAAAGCTGGCGTTTAACACCTCGTTGTACTTGGTGATCTCCAGCTGCAGGGCACGCTCCGCCTCCGTCACCGACGGCAGGATGGCTCCGTCTGCCGGCTGTCCCCCATCCTTGTTTAAAATGGACTTGATGCGGACGATGGTGTACAGGATGTAGGGCCCCGTATTCCCCTCAAAGGAGGTAAAACGGTCGATGTCAAACACGTAGTCCTTCGCCGCCTGGTTGGACAAATCGCCGTACTTTAAGGCGGAAAGGCCCACGATCTTGGCCGTCTCCCTGGCCTCCTCCTCGGACACCGTGCGGTTTTCCATGATCTTCTGGTAAGCGGCCTCGTTCACCTCCGAGATCAGCCGCTCCAGGCGCATGACGCCGCCCTCTCTCGTCTTATAGGGCTTGCCGTCCCGGCCGTTCATGGTGCCAAAGCCCAGGAAATCCATCTTCCGCTCCGGGCCCACGATGCCTGCCTTCTTCGCCACCCGGAATACCTGGGTGAAATGGAGCTCCTGCCGCTTGTCCACCACGTAAATGTAGTGATCCGGGTGGAAATCCCGCTCTCTCTCCACGATGGTGGCCAGATCGGAGGTGGCGTAGAGGGCCGCTCCGTCGGATTTGCGGATGATGCAGGGAGGCAGCTCCTTGGCGTCCGTCTCCTCCGCAATATCCACCACCAGGGCGCCCTGGCTCTCATAGGCCAGCCCCTTGTCGATCAGCTCCTGGATCAGTCCGGGGATGTAGGGCTGAGCGTCGCTCTCTCCCTTCCACAGGTCAAAATGGACGTTTAAGCTGTCATAGTTCTTTTTCAGATCCGCCAGGGACACCTTCATAATGTGCTGCCAGATGGCATAGTAGGGCTTGTAGCCGCTCTGGAGCTTGAAGGTGGCCGTCTGGGCTCTCTCCTTAAAGGCACGCCCCTCGTCCGTGTCCTCCTTGGACTTGGCGCTGGCCGCCGGGTAGATCTCCTCCAGCTCCCCGATGGTAAAGGGGGCCTCCTGGGGATATTCTCCCGTAAATCCCTCGTCAAAATAGGGCAGCTCCGGCTTTCTGTCCCGAAGTTCCTCGATGATCAGGCCCATCTGCAGGCCCCAGTCCCCCAGATGCACATCGCCGATCACGTGATGGCCCAAAAATTTTCCCATGCGCTTGACGCTCTCTCCGATGATAGCCGCCCGCAGATGGCCCACGTGAAGGGGCTTGGCCACGTTGGCCCCGCCGTAGTCCACGATCAGGGTCTCCGGCTGCTCCGGCGCCTCCAGCCCCAGTTTCTCCTGGGTGCGCATTCCGTTTAAATATCCTGCCAACCACTCTCCGTTTAAGCGGATGTTGATAAAGCCGGGCATTACGGCGGAGATCTCCGCGAACATGGGGTTTCCCGCCGCCTTCTCCACCACGTCGCTTGCAATGTCAATGGGCTTTTTCCGGTAGGCCTTGGCCGCCGCCATGGCCCCGTTGCACTGGTACTCGCACAGGTCCGGGCGGTTGGACAGATTGACCTTGGCGTATGCCTCGTCGTATCCACACTCTGCAAAAACCGGTTTCAGCTCTCCGGCGATCAAATCGAGAATCTTCTTCATTCTTGCGATTTCCTTTCTATTTTCCTCTTGGCTTTCATAATTTGTGATGACCGCGTTAGCAGTCATGTCCGTTTACTCAATACTGCACGCAACTAATGATTATATCGCAGTCTCCTGGAAAAAGCAACGGCAACGTGAACGCCTTTTCCCTCCCTCCATCCTACCATAAACCCCTTTCGGATTCAAGATTCTGCTGGGGAGAAAGATGGGGAAAAGAACGCCCCCGGAGACCGTTTTCGGCCTTCCGGGGGCGTTCGCCTGAAGATTCTTCCATTCAGGACGTTACTCTTTTATCAAAATAACCGTTTTTTCCGCTCCGTCCGACTGCCGAATACCAGCAGGGAAATGCCGGACAGCAGTCCAAACAGGGCCAGTCCGCGCTTGGTCTGGTTCTGTCCCGTCTTGGGCAGGGCGGCAAGAGGCGTCTCCTCCTCAGCGATCAGCACCGGGCTGTCGCTCATGGGAACCTCTGCCTCCGGAATATCTGCCAGCGGTACCTGGCCGTCATCAATCATCACTCCCGGTCCCGGATTCCGGTCTCCCGGGGTGACAACGCTGCCGCCACCGCTGCTGTTTCCGCCGCCACCGTTTCCACCACCGGAAGGAGTGCTCGGCGTCCGGTCATAAAATACGTTGATCACCACATTTCCCGTCATATTGGTGCCGGACACGGCTCCCTCCATGTTTCGGAAGGTGTAGCCGGAGATCTCCTTTTTCAGGGCCTCATCTCCGCTGACATCGTAGGAATCTCCCTCCGTCCACTCTGTAGTGCCATCTGCGTTCTTTAACAGGACGCTGTCGGAAATCTGCTGATGGTTGCCGTCCTCGCTCCACTGAAGGTAATTGACGGTGATGGTGTACTTGTTGATGGGCAGCCATTTGGCGTAAACGGTCACGCTGCCGTCCACCGGAACGTCTCCGTCAAACAGTACGGCGCCGTTTCTCACATCCAGCTGCTCGTAGAGGGCCGCCCAGTTTCCTGCCGCGGCGTACTCCGCCGCCTTCTGTCCGTCCGCCGGGATAAACCAGCCGCCAAAGTTCAAGCCGTCTTTCTTCGCCTCCGGTTTCGTGCGCTCAGAAAGGTTCAGGCCGCCGCCGTTGATCACCACGTCATCGGCAAACCGAGCATTTTCCCGGACGGTGGCTGTGTTAGCGCTTGCGATCGCGCCCTCCGTGGCATCGTAGGAAACGGTGCCCACGGTGGTCCAGACGTAGGCGTTTCCTGCGCCGCTGTCCAGATCCTCTCCGCTTTCATTGTAGCGGAAACCGTAGCTTACCGGCGTCTCTCCGTCCAGGTAAGTAAAGGACCAGATTCCATCTCCGGCATTCTTTAAAAGAGTTCCGTGATCGTACCCCTCATGCAGGTCGAACCGGTACACTGGAGTGCCGTTGGTATTGATGGGGTTTTTGGTCATCTTCGGGCTGTAGGCGCCGCCTGCCAGTACCTGGGCGTAAGCCGGGTAGGTGATGGGGGAGCTGGCCTGGAGGGAGCCGTTTTGTACCTGGATGTCACCTTTGTATTCACCCAGGAAACTCTTATAATATAATTTTCCATCTCCATCCTCATCGCTACTACCATTTAATGTAACGACTGTTTCTTCGGATGAAAGGATCATAACGGCTGTTCCGTCAGCACTACCTGCGTATCCAGTGTATGCTGTGGTCGCCCCATCATCCAGCACAATGCTGTCTTCTAACCGCAGTTCACTGACATTCTTTATGCCGGTGGTCCGGTTTCCATTCACATTCAATGTGCTGTTTGTCACTGTCGCCGGTGCTTTGAAACTGATTCCTGTGCTGTTTTCAGCCGCAGTAATTTTTGTACTGTCTGAAATGTTTGCTGTTCCGCTTAACTCGATGCCGGTAGAATTATCATTGGCATGGATCTCACAGTCTTTGATTACAATTTCATCATAGCCGATCATCGGTTTGCTGGCATTGATTCCAATGCTGTTGTTTCCATTGGCCTCTACGGTATAGCCTTCCATATACAGGCCTGCCGCCGCTGAGGAACCGCCTCCCAGACCTTTTCCTTTGTTGTTGTTCATTACCAGACGATTTGACCCGTCGGAAACAAATTTGTAATGTCCGTAGCTGAAACCATCTCCGCTGGAGGTGAACCCTTTATTGGTTCCATTCCCGCTGGTTTCCACATCTGAGTAAATGAATATAAAGGTCTGTCCAGTTTTGGCATTACTGGACTGTATACCGTTCAAACCATTATTATTTGCCTTAAAAATACCATTGGTAAGCTCAAATGTAAAATTGATACTGGCCTCATCATTTACCACAAGCCCGCTTTCATTTTTTCCTTTATGATTGGAAAAGCTGACATAGCTATTATTTCCTGTAAATCCCTTAACGGCATTTTGAACATAAACACCATAGCCAGATGAAACATTGCTGCCCTCCACGCTGAAACCTGCATGGTTTGTCGTAATGGTTCCGCTACTCCACAACACCGAATATGGAGCCCCATCCCCTCTGATTTGCAGGTCAATCTCTGTGATCTCCACATCTCCGTTAATTCTTACGACTCCTTTGTCCTGCTTTACAATCAGCTTATCCGCGCCTTCAAATATTTCATCTTCCTCCATCTCCAGCGTGGCGTCCTCCGGGAAGATAAACTCATGCAGGCCCTGAACCGTCGCGTTATTCAGACTAAGTCCTTTCACCGTAACGGTTCCGTCCACTGTAAGAGTCTTATCGGCAACAGAAAAGGTTTTGTCTGAATAATCTCCGGCTTGAACAATGACTTCTTCTTTATCTGTGCTTTTCAGAACCTCATTGATCTCGCTCTGCTCCATCCCCGGCTTGATGTCATACTCCACCAGATCCAGCGCCATCGCCCCATCCAGCTGTACCTCAATCACCGTATCTTCCGTCACATCCTCCAGGTAATAGTAGGCCACACTGTTTTCCAGCTCACTGCCGGTGGCGGTATGATCTGCCTGAAGTTCTTCTTCGTTGGCATAGACAAAGGCCACGGCGTAGCCTTCTTCCAGCTCTACCTGGAACGCGAGATCCTCGCCCACCTTCACCTGGTCAGGGCCGTTCACTATGGCGCCATCTTCCGGAGTTACAACGTACTCGATTCCGACCTTATCTTCGGCGCTGTCCTGTCCATCCGTCGGGCCGCTCTGCGGCGCTCCATCCTGGGGCATACTGTTCGTCAGGCCGCCGTTTTCACCGCCTTCGGTTCCTTCGTTCTCACCGTCTCCGGTGCCTTCGTTCTCGCCGCCCTCGGTTCCTTCGTTCTCGCCGTCCCCGGTTCCTTCGTCCTCGCCGTCTCCGGTTTCTTCGTTCTCTCCGTCTCCGGTTCCTTCATCCTCGCCGTCTCCGGTTCCTTCGTTCTCACCATCTCCGGTTCCTTCGTTCTCACCGTCCCCGGTTCCTTCATCCTCGCCGTCTCCGGTTTCTTCGTTCTCTCCGTCCCCGGTTCCTTCGTTCTCTCCGTCTCCGGTTCCTTCGTTCTCTCCATCCCCGGTTCCTTCGTTCTCGCCATCTCCGGTTCCTTCGTTCTCGCCGTCTCCGGTTCCTTCCAGTCCGCCGGTTCCTTCGTTCTCGCCGTCCCCGGTTTCTTCCAGTCCGCCGGTTCCTTCGTTCTCGCCGTCCCCGGTTTCTTCCAGTCCGCCGGTTTCATCCTCCATATCGTAGGATGACTCCACGCCGGTTTCCTCCGCAAAGCTCACCAGCATTCCCACACCGGCGCCGTTGCTGGCCAGCACACTGGCCAACGCCATCGCCAACGCTTTCTTGTACCGTTTCTGGCGCGGAGGCCTTCTTCTGCTCTGCCCTCTCATTCACATTCACTCCTTTTTTGATCATTGATGTCCGGCAAAATGCCGTCTATCTCTAGGAGTATAACAGAGTCAATGTTACAAACAGAGTAATTTACCCCCCCCCCTATTTTTTTATTTCATAATTTTTTCACATTTTTTCTAGCTTTTTTCATATCCAAAAACAGATACCCCCATTTAAACCGTAAAATCATACCTAATACCCAAAAAAAGTGTGAGCAACAGCGCACACTCGCGCCGGAACGCGGCTGCGTCAGCAGCCATATTCCTCTGCGCGAAGTGCGCCTCCCGCCGGAGACTTTTGTGTCATAGGGAACGCAGTTTCCTATGACACAAAAAAGGGACTGCCCAGCCCTTCCAGCTGAACAGTCCCTCTCTCAAACCCGTCCTTATACTCTGGACAGGTACTCGCCCGTACGGGTATCAATCTTTAACTTGTCGCCGATGTTTACAAACAGCGGAACATTGATCACGGCGCCGGTCTCCAGAGTTGCCGGTTTCGTCGCGCCGGTAGCGGTGTCGCCCTTAAAGCCCGGCTCGGTGTCGGTCACCTCAAGCTCTACAAATAACGGCGGCTCTACGGAGAACACGTTTCCATTGTAGGAGCAGATCTTGCACATATCGTTCTCCTTCACGAACTTCAGCGCGTCGCCGATGGTCTCGCTGTTGAGAGCGATCTGATCGTAGGTCTCCACGTTCATGAAATGGAACAGGTCGCCGTCAGAATACAGATACTGCATATCCACGCGGTCAATTCTCGCAGCCGGGAACTTCTCGGTGGGGCGGAAGGTTCTCTCAACCACGCCGCCGCTGATCACGTTCTTGATCTTCGTTCTAACGAACGCAGCGCCCTTTCCCGGTTTTACGTGCTGGAACTCGATGATCTGGCAAACGTTGCCATCAATCTCAAGAGTCATGCCGTTTCTAAAATCACCAGCTGATATCATAAATGATATTCCTCCTTAAATTCTTTTCTCTCATACTTGCTAAAATCAATCGTATCTATTCTATACTAAAACCAGGGTATTTTCAACACCTTTTTACAATTTTTGTAGAAGCTTTAACAGATCGCAGCACTCGTCTGGGTCCTCATCAATCCATTGCCATGCGCTCAAAAAAGGAAAAAAATCAGATTCTCGTTTCAAATTGAGCATCCCCACTTCCAGACAGCCATACTCTCCCTCGCCTCCGGCAAATACCAGCTGATAAGGATCCTCGCTGATGTTCTTTACACACCCGGCACGATTCTGAAACGCGGCTTCCGCTACGGCTCTCACCCTTTGTAATTGCGTTTCCGAAATATCATGACGAATCTCTATTACGCTTTTATAAATCACTCGTTCCATTGTTTTCACACCTTTTTTACGTCCTCGCCGTGAGGAAATATACCTCACCAATCCTGCGCCCTTTCTGAAAGCACCGCTCTCAAAGAGACTTTTTAGAGCTCTATCTTCCCGTGAGATAATCCATAGCCAGGGCGTAGCCCTTTAAGCCCAGCCCCACCACCTGGCCGTCGCAGACCGGCGCGGTGACAGAGGTGTGGCGGAACTCCTCCCGCTTGTGCACGTTGGAAATGTGTACCTCCACCTTCGGCATGGAGACGGATGCCAGAGCGTCCCGCACGGCGTAGCTGTAATGGGTGAAGGCGCCGGGGTTTATGATAATGCCCTCTGTGCCGTCGCTGTAGGCCGCCTGGATGCGGTCGATGATGCCTCCCTCGTAGTTGCTCTGGAACACCTCCACCTCATGGCCCTCCGCCCGGCCCTTGTCCTCCAGGCTCCGCACCAGGCTCTCATAATTTTCCGTTCCGTAAATCCCCTTTTCCCGGATTCCCAGGAAATTGATGTTGGGGCCGTTGATCACCAGTATTTTCATGATTCTTCCTCCCTGTTTACCAGCCCGTAGACGAACTCCGCCAGCTCCTCCTGCGTCCGCTCGTCCGTGTCCACGGAAAAATGGCAGGCGTCCAGATAGGCCGCCTCCCGCGCCGCCAAAAGCTCCCGCACCCGTTTCTCCGGGTCATGGCCCTTTAGCATGGGCCGGGTGTCATCCCCCTTTAACCGCTCGCACACCGTCTCCGGCCGGCTCTTTAAATATACCACCGTCCCGGCCGCCTTTAACAGCCGTCTGTTTTCCTCCCGCAGAGGCAGTCCGCCTCCCACGGACACCACCGTATTCCGCATCCGGTCGCCGATTTCCCGCACCGTCTCCGTCTCCATCCGGCGGAAGGCCTCCTCGCCCTCCTCCGCGAAAATGGCGTTGATGGTCTTTCCCGCCCGGGCCTCGATGAGGGCGTCCGTATCCAGAAATTCCTTCCCGTAGCGGCTGGCGTAAGCCTGTCCCACCGTGGTCTTTCCCGCGCCCATAAAGCCGATGAGGATCACATTTCCGTCCCGGCCCGCCAGCTTTTCTTCCATGCGGCGGCGGATCTCCTTCACAGCGGCAGCGCTCACCTTTACAGCAGGGTTCCACAGCTCGTAGGCGATGACGCCCTGATAAATGAGCATGGAAAGGCCGTTGTAAGCCCGTCCTCCCGCCTGTTTCACCAGTTTCATAAACCGGGTCTCAAAGGGGGTGTAGACAATGTCAAAGCCGGTGTGGATCTTTCTGTAAAATGCTTCGTCCTCGATGGGCGCTTCCTCCGTCTTTGGAGCCATGCCCACGCTGGTGGACTGGATGCAGAGGTAAGAGCCCTCCGGGATGCCCCCGTACTCCTCAAGGCCCATGGGGAAAAATACCTCCCGGCCAAATTTCCCGTTCATCTCCTCCGCCAGGGAAACGGCCCGCTCCCGGTTCCGGTTTAACAGGTACACCCGTTTCGCCCCGTGGACGCCCAGGGTGTAGGCCGCCGCCTTTCCGGCGCCTCCCGCCCCCAACAGGATGCACTCCTCTCCCTCGATGGAAATGCCCTCCTCCGCCATAGCCCGGTACAGGCCGGGGGCATCCGTATTATAGCCCTTATATCCGCCTTCCATCCGCACCAGGGTGTTCACCGCGCCGATGGCGGCCGCCCCCTCGTCGATTTCCTTTAAAAAGGGCATCACCTGCTGCTTGTAGGGAACGGTCACATTCATCCCCAGAAGATTCATGGCGTAGGCGCCCTTTACCGCCTCCTCCACCATCCCCGGCTCCACTTTCAAGGGGACGTAGGCCAGATTTACCCCCGTCGCCCCGGCAAAGAAATTCTGCATCATCGGCGAGTAGGAATGCTCCACCGGATTTGCCATGATGCCGCACACCCTTGTCTTTCCGTCAATCACGGTCCTTCCTCCTTCTCTTTTCCTTTTCGTAGCGCCAGAGGATCAGTTTTTCCGGATAGCGCTTGAGCACAATCTGGATTTCCTCCTTCGGGTTGATGGGCTTTACCAGGATGCTGTAAAGCCCCGCCCGGTTGGCCCCGTACACGTCGGTGAACAGCTGATCCCCCACAAACAGGGTGGACGACGAATCTGTCCCCATCCGCTCCATGGCTCTCTCGTAGCCCTTTTTCGACGGTTTCCCCGCCTTGTAAATGTAGGCGGAGCCCACAGCCGCCGCAAAGGGGGCCACCCGCCGTTCCTTATTATTGGAAAGAAGGCAGGTCTGAAGGCCCATGGCGTGGAGACGGCGAAACAGCTCCACCGCCCGCTCATCCGCCGGGGCATCGTGGGGCACCAGGGTATTGTCAATGTCAAAAATGACCCCCCGGATCCCCTTTTCCTTCATATTCTCATAGGGGATCTCGTAGGCCGAGGCCAGATAGCGTTTTGGGTAAAATGCTCGGAACATAGGCTATTTTTTCAGCAGCTTGCTGATCTCCTCCATAAATGTATTCACGTCCTTAAATTCCCGGTAAACGGAGGCGAAACGCACATAGGCCACCTCGTCTAAATCCTTGAGCTTTTTCATCACCAGCTCACCGATGGCAGAGGTCTCGATCTCCCGCTCCTCCCGGTTGAAAATCTCCGTCTCGATGGAATCAATCATGGAGTTGATCTGCTGGGTGGAAACGGGGCGCTTGTGGCAGGAATGGATGATGCCCGCCTCGATTTTGGCCCGGTCGTAGGTCTCTCTGGAATTATCCTTCTTGATCACCATGAGAGGCATGGTTTCCAGTTTTTCGTATGTGGTGAAACGCTTTCCGCAGGTTTCACACTGTCTGCGGCGGCGGATGGAGCTGTTGTCGTCCGCCGGTCTGGAATCAATCACTTTGGTATCGGCAGCATTACAAAATGGACATTTCACGGTGTTTCCTCCTGAGTGCGGGCGCCCTTTCGGCCCCGATATTTTCATTTATTTTACCTTAGGGCGGAGAAATCCGCAAGTATTTTCCTGTTTTACAGGCGTCCCCAGCCCCCGCATTTCCGGAAATTCACGGCTACCAGGCCTGGTAAACGTCTCTGTTCCCGCCGCCGGTCTACAGCAGCGCGGCGTTTGAAAGGATGTAAAATTCCTCCTGGCTGGGCTGCCAGCCCTTTTCCATAGGTGCAAACTGCCGGTCAAAGGCCTCCGCCTCCCCCTCGTCAAAGTCGAAGGCCGGGCTCTGAACATACGTCCATTTCCGTCCGGCCAGGACGCCGGGTTTTAACTCCTTTACCAGCATGGCCGCCGGGTACGTCCCTCCTTCCAGGCTCACCTGGTATTTTTTGCAGCTCTGGAACCCGCGGCTTACGTAGTTGGCGGGGCTGCCGAAAATCACCACGGCCTCGCCGCCCAGGCGCTCTGCCCTGGCCAGGGACTCCTCCAGCAGCCGTTTTCCGTAGCCCTGACGCTGATACTCCAGGGCGGTGCAAAAAGGGCCGAAGGTGAGAATGGATTTCTCCTCCCCGGACTTGTCCACCAGCCGCGCCCTGGTGTACATGACGGAGGCGATGATCTGCCCGTCCAGTTCCAGCACCAGATCCAGCTCCGGCAGGAAATCCCTGTGGGGGCGGATGATATGAGCCAGGTAATGCTCGTGGCAGCCCGGCACGTACTGGTTCCAGAAGGAGCGGCGGATCAGTTCCTCCACTGCCCGGTAATCGGTTGGTGTCTCATTTCGAATGGTAATCATGGTATCCTCCTTTCGGTTTTTCGCGGAAGGGCGGATGGTTCCCCGTTCTCAGGCTGGCCGTCCTTTCCGGTTTTGCGGCCGCCTGGCGGGGCGGCTCCCTGTCATGTTGCCCTGTCATTTTCCCCGGGAAGACCGCCTGTCTCCTTTGATCCTCCCATTTTATCACAGAGCCCCGCCGCCTTCCATCTCTTTTTAATCCCTGCACTTCTCCTCCACATCCTTCCGTTTCACATCCACCAGAATAATGTCCTCGCCGATCTGGCAGATGTCGCAGAAGGGGATCACGTACTCCTTTTCATGGCCCAGAAAGCCGCAGATGCAGCCCGGCCCCGGCACAATCAGGGCGCAGATGCAGCCGGTGTGGATGTCAAAATCCACGTCCCCCACGAATCCCAGCCGCTTGCAGTCGTTGATGTTGATGACCTCTTTCCGTTTGAGCTCGCAAATCCTCATCCGCCGCCTCCTAAAGCCTCTTACGACCAGTTTATGCCAATGGGAAAGGGATTGTGAAAGCCCCGTAAAATTCCCCGTCCTCTCTTGCAAAACCGCCGTCCGCGATGGTAAAATAAAGTCGTGGCGCTTTACAAAAGTGCTCTGGCAGCCCGGAAAAGCAAAACAGGCGGGCTGCGGAAAGGAATCTCTATGAGCATCGTTGATTTACATATGCACACGTTTTTCAGCACAGACGGGGAGTTTTCCCCAGAAACCCTGATCGGCCTGTGCAGCCAGGCGAACCTGCGCCTGATCGCCGTCACCGACCACAACTGCGTCCGGGGTATCGCTCCCGCTATGGAAGCCGCCAAGTTAGCCGGCATCCGCCTCATCCCCGGCACGGAGCTGGACTGCATTCTGGATGGGATTTACCTCCATCTGCTGGGCTACGGCATCGACTGGACGGACCGGCGTTTTAAAGAGCTGGAGGAGGACGTGCTGGCGCAGGAACGGAAAAAATCCGGCCGGATGCTGGAGTTTGCCCACCGGGAGCTGGGACTTCAGTTTAACGATGAGGTTTGCCTGGAACTGGCCCACGACGGCATCATCACCGGGGAAATCATCGGCGAAACGGCTTTATCCGACAGCCGGAACCTGGAAAATCCCATTCTGACCCCATACCAGGCCGGCGGAAACCGCAGTGACAATCCCTTCGTAAACTTTTACTGGGACTATTTTTCCCAGGGAACCCCTGGATTTATTCCCACTCACTATATCTCCTTCCACGAGGCAAACCAGCTGATTCTGGAGACCGGCGGATTCTCCGTGCTGGCCCACCCGGCCATCACTGTGGGCCGGGACGAGGCCCGCATCCGTCAGATGGCGGAGGCGGGAATGCGGGGCATGGAGGTGTACAGCAGCTACCACAGCCCGGAGGATCTGGAGTATTTCGGAGGGCTGGCGGATCGGATCGGGCTTTTAAAAACCATCGGCAGCGATTTCCACGGAAAGACAAAGCCGGCGGTGCGCCTGGGATTCCGGGACGGGGATTTCGGCCAGGACGGCCTTTACCGCCTCCTCAGCCAGGAATTTTTCCCAGGAGAACCGGCAGAGCCGTAACCTTCCTCTGACCTTACGAAAGGAGAACCAGCTATGACCATAAAATGTCCCAAATGCGGCCTGACGGCAAACGGAGCGGCGGGAAACTGCCCCTTCTGCGGCGTCGCCATGAGGCCCGTGGACCAGACAGCCCCACCGGCGGAATATGAAAACGGACACCGGGAATCTCACAGGGCGGACGAATGTTTGGAAACGGATCCTGTTTCGGCAGACTGCGATTCCCTGGTTCCGCCAGGTGGCTCGGATTCCATGCCCTCTCCTGGTGACACGGACTTCGATTCTCCGTCCTCACCAGGCGACACCGGCTCTGACTCTATGTCTTCCCCCTACGGCACCGGCTCCGACTCTATTCCCACCTCTGACGGCACCGGCTCCGACGCCTCCTCCATGCCGCCGGAAGGAATGGAGTGGCAGCGGGATTCTGCCTCAGCCCAGGAGCCTCATCCCCCAACGGCCTGTGATCCTGGCTCCTGTCCGCAGCAGAAACAGTCCCTGCCTCCGTCCGTGCTCAGCATCCTGGCGCTGATTTTTTCCTTCCTCTGCAACTGTGTGGGGCTGATCCTGGCCATCGTGGACTTAGGCATCCACGACCGGAAACACAGCCACACCCTGGCCAAAGCCGCCCTGATCATCTCCATCATTCACCTGGTTCTGATCGCTGGCCTGTCCATCTTAGTGGCGTTTCCGCCAGACCTGTCGGAATCCGGGGACTGGGAGGAAGATTGGGAGGAGGACTGGGACGGCCCGTCGGAGTACGGCCCCTTCACCCAGGTGGAGCTGCCCCTCCAGGAGCTGGTTTCCCAGGACGGAATCTCCATCACCGCCACCGCCTTCTTTGCCGACGGCTCCTGGGGCCCGGAGATCACCCTCTCCGTGGAAAATGCCACCGGCCGGGACATCTATGTACAGGCGGAGGACTCCTCCGTAAACGGCTATATGAACTACGCCGACTTCTACGCCGACGTGGAGGACGGAGCCGTTTCCACCTCCACCCTGGACTTAAACGGCTACGGCTTAAACATCTGCGGCATCCGCACCGTCAGCCAGGTAGAAACCAGTTTTTCAGCCTACGACGCGGAGGACGGACGGCTCCTGTTTCAGTCCGGGCCGGTTTCTATCCTCACCGATGCCGGGGAGGACAGCCTTCCTCCCCTTCCGGAGCGCCAGGTTATCTTTGAAGAAAACGGCGTCACCGTTTCCGTTCTCCCCATCCCGGAAACCAGCGATCTGATGCCGGAGGACGGCCCTCTCCTCCTGGTGGAAAACCACCGGGACACCGCTGTCACCGTCTACGGCGTCCACGCCATGGTGGACGGAACGAGCGTGTCCCCCTCCTTCTACGTGGACGTTCTTCCCGGAAAGCAGGCGGCGGAACAGCTCTTTTTCTATGAATACCTGGAAAAGGAAAACCGCCTGGAAACCGCCTTTGACGTGTTCGACCGGGAAACGGGGGAGCGGGTGCTGGAGACAGACCTTCTGGAACTTTACGCCCCGCCGGAAAATGGACTGTCAGAAACATTTCTGCCGCCGGAAAACAGCCTGGCAGGCGCATAGAGGGGACACGCGGTTTCTCCCGCGTCTTAAAGTGCGCCCAGCAGCCCACATTGACGCCGGAAACTTTCACAGCATAAGGCACAGGGAACGCCGTTTCCCACAACATAAAAACCCCTGCCGGAACCAGGCATTTCCACCAGGTTCCGGCAGGGGTTCGTCTTATCTCTTTCTTCACATTTCCGCGCCGGAAACATACTCCCCTTCCCGCCGCCTCTTAATATCCAAATAGAAATAAATGTAGGCGCAGCTCATATAAGGCACCGTCCACAAAAAGCCCAGATAGCAGCTCAGAACAGAAAGGAGGATGCTCCCTAAAAAGGACAGCCCCAGCACAATCAACCGCAGCACGTTTCCCCGCATCAGCCTTGCGCTCTCTCCCATGGACACGAACACGCCCTTCTGCCGGTCCTCCACCAGAATCAGGCTGGCCAGGCCGAAAAACAGCTGAAACACAATGCCCAGCACCGTGCCCAGAATCATCAGCAGAAACTCCAGCACCTGCAGCCACTCCGCCCAGGGCTCCAGCTCCGCCGCCACCATCACCACCAGGTAGGGGATGTTCATCACCACGCCCACCAGGGAGACGATCAGATTCAGCCCTACAAAGCGGTACCATCTGTTTTTAAAGGCAAATAAAAGATCCCCGATCCCGTAGGGCTGGCCGGTGCAGACGTTGTAGAAAAACCGGACAGATCCTGCCGTAAACAGAGCGTAAACCATATTAAACACAAACGCCAGCAGCAGAATGACTCCGTAAGTTCCCAAAATCAGCGCAATCCCGTTGGACGAGTTTATGTCACTGGCCACCGCCATGCCGGCCATTACGAAAACGGGGGCAAAAATCAACACGCCGCCTCCCATGCACACCAGGGCCATCACCGTCAAAAGCCCTGCTGAAATGCCGTATTTTCCCACAAGGACGCGCCTTGCCATCCCTTTTAATTCTGATGTCTTCAATCCTCTCTCCATGTCTGTCACCTCCTAGTATGTACTGCCCGCCACAATCAGCAGGACCAGCACCACAATGGACAGCACCAGCCCCAGCGTTCCCGTCACGACCCCGGCCACCGCCTTCGTCTCAAGATGATCCCCGGTCTTCGACTGGAGCCCGCAGATCATCGCCAGGCTCCCTAAGATCATGCCTCCGATCCCCATACAGCAAATCCCCAAAAGGGAACAGATTCCTAGTACCAGGGAGGCCGTGGCCATGTTGTTCTTCGGCGGCATTTCCGGGCCGTCCGAAAACGGGCGGTTCTCCGCAAACGGCGCCGGTTCCTGGAAAAATTCTCTATTTTGATCCATGTTCCTCACTCCTTTTTAAAAATATAGGTCAGTGTATCACAGGATCCCGGTATTTTCAATAGGCGGTTGGGGAATCCGTCCGCTCCCGGTCCATTCAAAAAAAACGAAACCCGGAAAGTCTGATGTGGACAGGTTTTCCGGGTTTCATTCGTAACTTGGGTAGTTTCTCGATTATTGTAAGCGGTGAGAAATTGAGGATAGATGGCCATTCATCATTATGTTTCTTTAAGAGTTTTTTTAAGTCTTTTTGATCCAAGGTAACTTGTAATTTCAATATCCATGATGGATACAGACGAAATTATCATATAAAAATAGTTCAGAAACATAAGGATATGTTCTTTTTTATAACCAAGCTCGTGAGGGAAGATACACTCGTTTTTGAATGTAGATTTGGCATAGTTAAAGTACGCACGATACATTAGTTTATCACCTTCAAAATATGCAAAGCAACAATCATTTAGTGATAGAATCATATTGTGAAAAAGAGATTTGTCTATTCCTGCGTATATATCAGCAAACATAGTATCTATCTCTTTCGCAATATCAATGTCAATGCTCTCGCAAATAAGGAATGTAGCCATCTGATCCCGAACTTTCAGTTTGGCATCAAACTTTGTGTCATCTTCATAGTCCTTAAAAATGTATGGATTAGATCCAATATCGTTTCGCAGATCTTTAATGGCGGACAATTTAACCAATGCTTCTTTTAAGGTTGATTTTGTTAACTTTGACTTTACTTCAATAACACCCGCAACGCATTCAACCGGGAAAAAGCGCTGTTCGTTATTCTCAATAAGGGGAGTATGTTCTCTATCGTAGATAATAATGTCACACTGCGTGCTAATCCTATTCTTGGAAGTAATAATAAATCCGCTTCCAATTGCCAATCGTGTTGGCAAAAACGGGGACAAAAAATTCTTTATTATACCCTCTCGGTACACGCCAAATTCTCCGGGATTAATTAGTTTTCCTTCACTATTTACGAATATTTGCCTTGAAAGATTGATATAATCATATTCAAATTGCTCTATTTTTGATTTAATCAACTTGTCAAAAATTTCGTTCATGCGATTCACCTACCCATTTCTATCTAAGCAGTATGTTTGTTCGGAACATTTATATTTTTAATCTATAAGACCGATACCCATGTTCATAGCACTTTGTTAGTTTCTTGTTGTCCACAAGCGTAGCAAGAATCCGATTCTCCGTTGCCGCCGACACCCCACACAGTTCCCGCACATCGGCATTCATGATATAATCGTGAGTTTTTAGATACTCCTGAATCTTGTTCCAACGAAGGGTTGCCTTGTCCATCTTTTGCTCATTTCATCACTCGCACTAATCACATCCACAAGTGATACTTTGATGGGTGAGAGCATGAACTCAATAAATAGTGTAGATTCTACCGCGTCATTGGGAACATTGATGGCTGCATAATACTCCTGCTGTCAATCATGGATAATAGATTCTACTGGGAGCCAGGTAAACGCCGAATTTCATTTGAAAAGCAACAGCGTATGCCACAAGCGGCCCACACACCCATTTCCATCGGCAAAGGAATATATCAGTTCCCGCTCATAGTGGATCAGGCAGCTGTGAATCCGTATGTACACCTCGTTGGTCTTTGCCCAGTCCATCAGTTCTATCACTAGGTCCGGGACATACTGCGGAAATGTACCGAAATGCAGGACTTGCCCTTCGTTGTCTACCACACTCACAGAGCGGCTGCGGAATACGCCGAACTCTTCCATCAACCCCCGTGCCATAATGCCATGGGCAGTCAGGAGACTGTCCGTGGAATAAGGAATTTCCGCCACATGGTCAATCATTATTTTTATCATACCACACATCATTCATTTCATCAAATAAAACGGAATAAAACGATGGTGTAACTCTACCTGGGGAACCATATAGGCAGACTCCACCTGTCACTTTTCCTCATTCCTGTCAGCATATTCCGGCTATTGCCGATTGGAAATAGAACTTCGCTCCAGTCTGTCTGCTCACTGTTGCCTGTAACGCCTCGATGTATTTCCCGTTTTTCTTTTGCTTTTGTTTTTCCCAAGCAAGGATCTCATGCGCACTAAAGCACCGTTTCTCATCTTCCTTTTCTGCTCCCTCTGTCCCTTCCGTTTTCAAAGGCAACAGCAACTCTGACAAGTCCCTTCCGTTTTTCAAATAGATTCTCAACTGGGCAACATGATCGACTCCTTTTAGACTCCATCCCATTGGCCTGCTGCTCATTCGGGCCGACAATATATGGCTCACATGGCTTTCCGTGCTACTGCCGATATTTTCCTCTGTTTCCTTCAGACGCTCCTGAATCCCCTTCCAATTCCGTCTCAGATAACTCCACGCTTTTTGCAGCTTATTCTGTTTTCTTTCCGTTAACCGGGCATACTTTTCCTGAATCCATTCTTCTACTTTCCTTTTTTGATTTTCTCGGATCCAGGTCAGCAGT
>NZ_NFLE01000079.1 GCF_002160755.1 Lachnoclostridium sp. An14 | reverse complement strand
TCTCCCGTATGAATCCCGGAAGTTTGTGGCAGGTGAGTTTTAATGGAGCTGAGGCCATATCAGGAGGAGGCAAGGGCAGCGGTAGCCGCCCAGTGGGAAACGGGGGCGCTGCGTACGCTCCTGGTCCTTCCCACCGGCTGCGGGAAAACCATTGTGTTCGCCAAGATCACGGAGGACTGTGTGCGCCGCGGGGACCGGGTTTTGATCCTGGCCCACCGGGGGGAACTGTTGAGCCAGGCGGCGGACAAGTTGCACAAGGCCACGGGGCTGCGGTGTGCTGTGGAAAAGGCGGAGGAGAGCTGCATGGGGAGCTGGTACCGGGTCACAGTGGGCTCCGTACAATCCCTGATGCGGGAGAAACGGCTGGGACAGTTCCCAGCCGATTATTTCACCGCCATCATTATTGACGAGGCCCACCACTGCCTGTCGGAGGGCTACCGGAGGGTGTTGGATCATTTCCCGGAGGCGAAGGTGTTAGGGGTAACGGCCACACCGGACCGCGGGGATATGAGAAACCTGGGCGAGGTGTTCCAGAGCCTGGCCTATGAATACACCCTTCCCAGGGCCATCCGGGACGGGTACCTCTCCCCCATTAAGGCCCTGACCATCCCCCTGAAACTGGACCTTTCCACTGTGGGGGTACAGGCGGGGGACTTTAAGGCCGGGGAGATCGGCACCGCCCTGGACCCGTACCTCCACCAGATCGCGGAGGAAATGGGGCGGTACTGCCGGGACCGGAAAACCGTGGTATTCCTGCCGTTGGTTAAGACATCCCAGAAGTTCCGGGACATCCTCTGCGAGGCCGGGTTCCGGGCGGCGGAGGTCAACGGGGAGAGCGGGGACCGGGCGGAGGTCCTGGCTGACTTTGAGGCCGGCCGGTACGACGTCCTGTGCAATTCCATGCTGCTGACGGAAGGGTGGGACTGCCCGTCCGTGGACTGTGAGGTGGTGCTCCGGCCCACAAAGGTCCGCAGCCTGTACTGTCAGATGGTAGGGCGCGGGACCCGGCTGTTCCCCGGAAAGGACCACCTTCTCCTGCTGGATTTCCTGTGGCATACGGAGCGCCATGAGCTGTGCCATCCTGCCTCACTGATCTGTGAAAATGAGGAGGTGGCCCGGAAGATGACGGAGAATCTGGAAGAAAAAGCGGGCTGCCCGGTGGATCTGGAGGAGGCAGAGCGGCAGGCATCAGAGGATGTGGTGGCCCAGCGGGAGGAGGCCCTGGCCAAGAAACTGGCGGAGATGAAACGGAGGAAACAGCGCCTGGTGGACCCCTTGCAGTTTGAGATGAGCATCCAGGCGGAGGACCTTTCCGGATACGTTCCTTCTTTTGGATGGGAGCTGGCGCCGCCATCCGATAAGCAAAAGGCGACCCTGGAGAAACTGGGGATCGAGCCGAATGGGATTGACAATGCTGGAAAGGCAGCGAAATTGTTAGACCGGCTGGGCAAGCGGAAGGCGGAAGGACTGGCCACTCCAAAACAAATCCGAAGGCTTGAGATGTACGGGTTCCAGCACGTGGGCACCTGGCAGTTTGAGGCTGCCAAAAAGATGATTGACCGGATTGCTGCGAATGGATGGAGAGGGGCTCCACCGGGCGTAAACCCTCAGGAGTATCGACCTGACTGAGACTGAATAAATAAGGAGCAGAAATATGGAGAACAACCAGTATGACCTGTTGGAGGTCCTGGATTACATAGAGCCGGCGGAGTTGTCCTATCAGGACTGGATTAACGTCGGGATGGCCCTCAACTATGAAGGGTATGACGTCTCCGTCTGGGAGGAGTGGAGCCGGCGGGATC
>NZ_NFLE01000078.1 GCF_002160755.1 Lachnoclostridium sp. An14 | reverse complement strand
AAAAGGAGCGGGAAGAATTTACCAGGCTGAAGGTCATAAAGAGGATGAAGGAGAAATCGTAACCGGTTTCTCCTTTTCCCATCTCCCATCTTTCTCTTTTCCCCAATATGTGTTAAAATCTCATCTTTGACACATATGAAGAAAGAAAAGTGCCACAACCCCTTGAAAATACTGGGCTGTGGCACTTCGTGCCATGGAATTGATATATGGTAATGTTTTACCTTCGTTTACTTTTTTTCTCGATTTCTTTCATCTTTCGTTTCGTTATAAACTGATAGTCTGTCCGGAATCCACAAGCCTCATGGAGCTCATCTGTCAGCCGGTTCCTCTCGTAGACAGGCATAAATCCCTGTTCTTCTATATCGGCAAAGTTCATTCCCCTCAGTACCCCCAGCAGCTGCTGTGTGGTACAGGGAGACTTCAGCTCCCGCTTCAGCAGCCGGAACAGCAGCAACGCCAGAAAACAGGTAAGAAAATGCGTTTTTATCCGGTCCTCCCGGCTCACATAGACCGGACGGGCTTCAAAATCCGTCTTCATCGTCCGGAAGCAGTCTTCGATCTGCCATCGTCCTTCACTCACCTTCAGAATCTCTGACACATCGTCATCCAGAAGGTCCGTACAGACCGCGTACAGCCCGTCATACTTTTCTTCTTCCGCTATCTTATCCAGGTCAAGATAGTAATGGATGTCTGCCTTTTCCCCTTCCCTGGTTACGGTAAGCCGGTTTACAAACCTTGCCGGATCGTTTGGGTTTTTCCGCTGCTTTTTCAGGGAACCACTGGCGATCATCTTTTCCGCCCGGCTGACCTGTTCCGCACGGACAGCTTTCTGATATGCTGCATACTTAGGGGAATAAGTGATGATTAGACGCTGATGGAGTTTTTTGGTTGTGTAAGGTTCGTCTTTATAAAACAGTTCCTGCCGGTCCTCTTCTGTAAGCCGGGAGAGATCAACAGACGAGTCATCTGACAGCCGTTTAAACCCTTTTCCGTCCAGGGCCCATTCACGGTCCTCTGCCGGAAGCTTTTTGATGGACTGGGTGACGATAAAGGAACGCTCTCCCATGTGGTTGAATACCCGGTTATCTTCAGAAGCCAGGCCCGCATCACTGCAGTAAATAAATTTCTGACAGCCGAACTGCTGGAGAATCTTCTGTTCCAGAGGTTTCATGGATTTCTGCTCATTCTGACTGCCGGGGAAAAGGGAGAAGGCCAGGGGAAGCCCGTCTCCGTCGGTAAAGAGTCCCATCTGGATGATGGGATTAGGGCGGTGCTCTTTGCTTTTGCCATACTTTTTGTCCCCGTCTTCCTGTTCGATCTCAAAATAATAATTCGTACAGTCATAATAGAGGAACCTGTCATTCCTTTTCCCAAAGAAAAAGCTGTTTTTATAGACCTCGGCCTGGATAAAATCGAGTTCCCCTGCAAGGATGGAAAGGGCCCGGTAAACGTCATGCAGCTCATAGGAAGGAGGCTCCAGGAAACGTCCGGCGGCCTGGAAGGAAGAGCTTTTGCTGGAAGGGTCCAGGACTCTGGCATAGACCAGGTCAGAGAGGATGGCATTGAGGTCAAATTTGAATTTATGCCGGCTTCTGATTTTCCTGCAGATGGAATCAAGCTTCAGGCCATAGTAAACAAACTGAAGGAAGAGATAGCCGCCGGTAAAAAGTTTCTGCCTGTCATAGTCCAGAAGCCTGTTGGAATGGAAAGGGATCATGACAACGGCATCTTCCGTTTCATTTTTGTATTTCTCCGTTTCCAGCCTCGCCTGTTCCCTTGCCCATGCCATGACACCGTCGCGGTCAGTATGGAGCATTGCGGAGAGGTCAGCGAGAGTCCCCAGCTTACGGATGATTTTAGAAGTACTTCTGCCTTCATTATTGATATAAGATTTCGCGATATAAAAGGACTCGGAATTTTTAGATTTAGTAGTCATAACTTTCATAGAGATCACCCTTTTTATTATAACATATAATGCCATAAAATGCTATATATTAAAACAAAAAAGTTGACAAAAAAAGAGCAGGACTTATGCGGCCTGCAAGGGATTTTCTTTTTATTCAACTGTCAAACACCCG
>NZ_NFLE01000077.1 GCF_002160755.1 Lachnoclostridium sp. An14 | reverse complement strand
GTGTCATGGGGTGGGGGTGGGGATGTTGATGTGAAGGCGGGGTGTTTCCTACTCTCCGCCGCCTGCCGTTCCCTCCGGGAAAGCTGTGGGATCTCCTGCCGCTGAAACCGGCCCGATCAACCCATGTTCCAGGAACGTCTCAAAGGTATTGACCACCCCTCCATGCTCCACGATTTTCCCATCCGCTACCTTGTCGATATTCACGCCAGTGAACACCAGCTTTTCCCCTGTGGGCTGGATGCCGGCAAACGCTCCCTTCAGAGTCCCTTCCATCACAAACTCGGAAATCACATACGCCCCGTCCATGTATTGGCGCACCAGTTTCATGGTATAGTCCGGGTAGGTCTCTCTCACCGCCGTCAGGTGTTTCCCCATTCCTTCCAGGCCCAGAAAAACGGTCTCCTTCCCCACCACCTGAACACAGTCCTCGGATACAAACTGCGGCAGCTGGTCCAAACGGTTTTCCGACACTACCACCTCATAGAAATACGCGATCCGCTCTTTTTCGTTCATGCCGCGCTTCCTTTCATTCCTATACAAGGTTCCCTTTTATCTGCCGTCTTCTTTTTCTATTACATACGACTGCAAACTTTTCCGGCAGCCGCATTTTTCATAAAACGGCTCCAGTCCCGGCTGAGCGCCGAAATACAGCATGGTGGGAGTGTGTTCCCTGGCGAGGTGGAGCAGCTTTTTTCCGATCCCCTTCCGCTGGTACTGGGGGAGAACCAGCAGTTCCGTGATGGTGCCAAAATAGTAGCCGTCGGAAAGGATCCGCAGGCAGCCCACAAGGGCGGGCCCGTCGCAGGCTGTTATATTGATGGTTTTTTCCAGGGCCGCCTGGGTGCTCTCCCGGTCGTAATTTCCTGGCCATACCTGGTTTACGAAGGGAAGGAAACGTTCCGCTGTGAGTGTTTTGTCGTCAAACTGATAGGTGATCATTTTATTTGCCTCCTTTGCGCGGATGATGGGTCCGCCGGTTTTATCTTTGCCTTTTCCCCCTGTGTTTGCAGCGCCTGTTTCAGATCTGCCACAAATCTCGCCTGCTGTTTTTTCAAATACCCTTTCACAAAGGGCTTTAACATCCATTTTTTCGCCGTCACCACTTCCGTAAACTGGATTTCCGTGTTGTCTCCTTTGGATCGGAACACCCCAGTCCAATGCCCTCTCATATTGGTATTTTCCATGTCAAACTCCCATCGCTTACAATACTCCAGCTTTGTGACGGTGAAGGTGGTGGCATAGCCGTTCCTGGCATACTCCACAAACTCTTTTTCCGAGCGCACTTCCGTCCTGCTTAAATCACTGCGCCAGCCGTAGTGCCGGACGTCGGTGACCAGAGTCCACACGGTGTGGACATCGAATGGGAGGACGGTGGTTATGGTTGATTTGGACATTAGAAGGCTCTCCTTTCTCTTTTTTGTTTGCCAACGGCGCAAAGGTCTCTTTCCCTGCGGTTTCCATATTGTCTTCGTCATTGGCGGCAGACATTCCTTTTTTAATGTGCGCAGTAGCGTACACTCGCGCCGGAGCGCGGCTGCTCCAGCAGCCAGTTTCCCTTGCGTGAAGTGCGCCTCCCGCCGGAGGTTTCTATGCCATAGGGGACGCAGTTTTCTACTGATATAAGAAACAAGGAGCAGTGTTACCTGCCCCTGTGCTTCTCTTTCTTTTTCTGCTGTTTCTGTTCAAACCGCCGCTGTTTTTCCTGTTCCCGCTGTTTTCGGTTCCTGGTTTTTCGCTCCGTTTTGAACTGCTCCTGCTGCAATTTCAGGGCTTGCTGGGATTTTGTGCCAATTCCCTTGTTTTGCACCTGTCTGCGCACTTCCCGCTGCACCCGTTTCGGGTTGCGGCCCATCTCTTTTGCATCCGTCGCCACAGCCGGACTAAAGCGCAGACGATCGTAATGTTTCAGAATGAAATCCCATACCTCGTAATCTTTCGGCTCCGCTCCGAAGGTGGTTTTGCATACCGATAGCCTTCCTTCTGAAATTCGCTCCAGTACGCCGATCCAGAACGGCTCCTCAAACCATACGGTCAGTCTGACAGATCCTTTGTCCATGACAATTCCTCCTTATAATTGTGATGAACAAAGAACGGACGACCCTAAGGAGGGAGGGTTACTTACACCAAACGGTGCGGCCGGGCTACCTACCGGCTCTGTAAGAAAAGCTCTTACGTTGCGTTTTTATCTTTGTGTTTTGATTGTAACATATTGGGAGGGATTTGGCTATAGTGGTGGGACGATCCGTCACGACAAACGCATGAATGTGTTCTTCAACTAACCCCCGCTTTCATCCCCAATTTTACAGATTTATGATCTGCTCCAAATGTTTTTCGGGGTTTGTTCCGATTGCATACCGTTTCTTTTTCAGGCTTAATGGTTTATTCCCTACCTCTATCATTTTTAAGATACTTATTG
>NZ_NFLE01000076.1 GCF_002160755.1 Lachnoclostridium sp. An14 | reverse complement strand
GTAGAAAGTTATCATTGGCATTTGGATGTGACGTTCCGAGAGGATGGGAACCATACGCTGGAAAAGCAGGCATCGTACAATCTAAATATCATGAGGAAGTTATCAATAAGTATCTTAAAGATGATAGAGGTAGGGAATAAACCATTAAGCCTGAAAAAGAAACGGTATGCAATCGGAACAAACCCCGAAAAACATTTGGAGCAAATCATAAATCTGTAAAATTGGGGATAAAAACGGGGTTTGGTTGAAGAACACATTCATGCGTTTGTCGTGAGGAAATCCCTTTTTTATGTTGACTTTTCTGCTTATGCAACTTATGATATAGACAGCATAAAAAAACTGTTTTAGAGTTTTTATATGGGCGGCGTTGCGATGCCGTCCTAATTTTTTGCCTAAAAGGCAGACAACCAGGAGGGGAGTTCCCTCACTGATTGTTTGCTACTTGTTTGTAAAAGTGATTTAAGTACTAAGTAAACGTCAAATAAAACGGTGTAAGGAAACGTATTCAATGTAGTATTAACCCAAATGTTTTTGGGGTAAAATGTTCCGTACCAGAAAGGAAGTATAACTGCAAAAAAGAACGGATGTTCTAAACTGCGGCTATACTTTTTTATCTATCCATGCTATAATTTGCATGACTGGAAGAAAAGCAAAAAGTGATTTTCTGATGTTTGGCAGCCTTTCAAAATGCCAATTCCACTTTTATTTATCTGGTGTTACGCAGTCCTGGAAAACACGTTTTAGTGACCTTCATTTACACGAACTTTTTTGAAGGTCACCAAGGAGGTAAAAACGCAAAATGTCAAATCAAGGATATTCGCAATCCGCTGACAGGGGTCAGCTCCTTGTTCATGAAACCGGTGAAGAAAGTGTCGGTTTCAAGTTACACAGTGAATACGCCCCCACCGGCGACCAGCCCCAGGCCATCAAAGCCCTGGTGGATGGATTCAAAGAAGGAAATCAATTCCAGACTTTACTAGGAGTTACAGGCTCTGGCAAGACCTTTACCATGGCCAACGTGATCCAGCAATTACAGAAACCAACCCTCATTATCGCCCACAATAAGACCCTGGCCGCCCAGCTTTACGGCGAGTTTAAGGAGTTCTTCCCGGAGAACGCGGTGGAGTATTTTGTCAGCTACTACGACTACTACCAACCGGAAGCCTACGTCCCCTCCACCGACACTTACATCGAAAAGGATTCCGCCATCAATGACGAGATCGACAAGCTGCGCCATTCCGCTACGGCGGCGCTGTCGGAGCGGAGCGATGTGATTATTGTGGCATCGGTGTCCTGTATTTACGGCCTGGGCAGCCCGATTGACTATAAGGAGATGGTGATTTCCCTCCGGCCCGGAATGATCAAAGACCGGGACGAGGTGATCCACAAGCTGATCGACATCCAGTACGACCGCAACGACATGGATTTCCACCGGGGGACGTTCCGGGTGCGGGGAGACGTGGTGGAGATTTTCCCGGCCTATTCCGGGAGCGAGGCCTACCGGATCGAGTTTTTTGGAGACGAGGTGGACCGGATCACGGAGATCGACACTGTGACGGGAGAGATCAAGGCGCAGCTGAGCCACGTGGCTATTTTCCCGGCGTCCCACTACGTGGTGCCCAAGGAAAAGATGATGGAGGCCACGGAGCACATTTTGGAGGAAATGAAGGAGCGGGTGGCATTTTTCAAGAGCGAGGATAAACTTTTGGAGGCGCAGCGGATCGCGGAACGGACCAATTTCGATGTGGAAATGATGCGGGAGACCGGTTTCTGCTCCGGAATTGAGAACTATTCCCGCCATTTGGTGGGGTCTGCTCCGGGAGAGCCGCCGTGCACCCTGATTGATTATTTTCCCGATGACTTCCTAATTATTGTGGACGAGTCCCACATCACGCTGCCTCAGGTGCGGGGAATGTACGCCGGGGACCGTTCCAGAAAGCAGACGCTGGTGGACTATGGATTCCGCCTGCCCTCCGCCCTGGACAACCGTCCGTTAAACTTTGAAGAATTTGAGTCCAAGATCAACCAGATGATGTTTGTGTCCGCCACGCCGTCGGTGTATGAGGCGGAGCACGAGCTGCTGCGCACGGAGCAGATCATCCGGCCCACTGGCCTTCTGGATCCGGAGATCTCCGTGCGGCCCGTGGAGGGGCAGATCGATGATCTGATTTCCGAGGTCAATAAGGAAGTGGCGGGACATCATAAAGTCCTGATCACCACCCTGACCAAGCGGATGGCGGAGGATCTCACCGATTATATGCGGGATGCGGGGATTCGGGTAAAATACCTCCATTCCGATATTGATACTCTGGAGCGGGCAGAAATCATCCGTGATATGCGTATGGATGTCTTTGACGTGCTGGTGGGCATTAACCTGCTGCGGGAGGGCCTTGATATTCCGGAAATCACCCTGGTGGCGATTCTGGACGCGGACAAGGAAGGATTTCTCCGCTCGGAGACGTCCCTGATCCAGACCATCGGCCGCGCCGCCAGAAACAGCGAAGGCCATGTGATTATGTACGCGGACACCATTACCGATTCCATGCGGGCGGCCATTGAGGAGACCAGCCGCCGCCGGGAGATTCAGCAGAGATACAACGAGGAGCACGGCATCACCCCCACCACGATCAAAAAGGCGGTGCGGGATCTGATCGCCATCTCCAAGGCAGCCACGGAAAGCGAGGAGGAGTTCCGCAAAGATCCGGAGTCCATGGACGCGAAGGAGCTGCATAAGCTTGTGAAGGAGATGACCAAGCAGATGCACCAGGCAGCGGCAGAGTTAAACTTCGAGGAAGCCATGAGGCTGCGGGATCGGATCGTGGAGATCAAGCAAATGCTGCTGGAATTAGGATAGTGTAACTTTACCTGGGTAATTTCAAAAAATAAAAAATAAGACGACCTCTTTTTATAGTATAATGTAATCACCACAAAAACACATACGAGAAAAGAGGTCATCTTATGTTAAAT
>NZ_NFLE01000075.1 GCF_002160755.1 Lachnoclostridium sp. An14 | reverse complement strand
GGAAATATCAAAGGCCCCCAGGGAGAGCAGGGCCCTCAGGGGGTACAGGGGCCTGTAGGGCCGCAGGGCCCTCAGGGACCGTTGCCGCCGTTGGTTAATAATGCATTGGCAACGGAGGCTGGAGTGTCTGCGCTGGATGCGGTGATGGGAAAGACGCTGCAGGAGCAGATCACAAACAATAAAAATGACATTACTGAGTTAAATAGCGAAATGATCACCATAACGACAAAAGACTATGAAGTCACTTTAACATCGTCCGGCAGATCAAGCTGGGGATATTCTTATGGATTTTCGCTCGTCGAAAATGGTGATCTTCCAACTAGGACTCAGCTAGTGATTCCGATCGCTTGCGGGTTAAAGGCAAACTGGAATACCACCGGGATGGTTTCCGTCCACCAAAATGATTTTGTGCGAGTAGCATCAAACACCGGGGGTATTTTTGACTTACGGCTAGCCTTTATTTCCCGAAGAGCTCCTGATTAAATAGCGATAAGGCAGGAGTGGACCACAATCATAATGGGGTCTATCTGGCAACGTGGTCATCTCGAATTAATTCCGTCAGTTTTAATGGCACTATGAATGCGCCGGTTATGTACATCGACAATACAGAGTACCCGATCATCAAAGGACCTCAAGGGGGAAACTACACGGTCCGAACACTAAGCATCACCACGAACCCTGACACAAAAAAGAGATCTATGCTGGTCGAATGGTATGCTGATGGACATATCTACCGCGATTACTGTGATTTAACAGTTTCATGATATGACAATATAGCTGAGATTTTTGGCGGATAATTGCGATATTTTTCTACCTCCTGTACCCTAGAGTAGAGAGGAGGGAGAAAATGGTCGAAGAGATTATACAAACTATCAAGCGAGCCTTGATGCCAGATCTTTCGCCGGCGCAAATGGAAAAGCTGGAAAATGTACTGTGTATTACCTTGCACGGCAAGAAAATCACCGAGGAGCGCAACGAGCTGACGTCAACTGGGGAAGACGGAGATGTGGCCAAAATTAACATGTTTCTGGGGTCAAAAAAAGACTACCGGCCGGGCAGACGGCACTCTGCAACAGTACAGCCGGGAAATCTATAGCATGCTAGACTTTCTGGGCAAGCGCCTAGAAGACATTACAGCGATGGACCTGCGCTACTATTATGCGGTGATGCGCGAGCGTCGAGGCATCCAGATGAGCACTATGCAGACGAGAATTCACTATCTGTCGTCGTTCTGGGATTTCCTGACGCTGGAGAGGCTAGTTCCAGACAATCCGGTGCGACGGATCGGCGGTCTGAAGGTGGAAACTACGGTTAAGAAGCCGTTTGGGCCAGAGGAGCTGGAGGCGCTACGTCTGCACTGCGACCGGAGCCGGGACAGGGCATTGGTGGAGTTTTTGCTGGCCACCGGGTTGAGGGTGTCGGAACTGTGCAAGCTGGATGTGGGAGACATAGATTTCTATCGAATGGAATTCTATGTGCGTGGAAAGGGAGGCAAGGAGAGATTATGTTTATTGGATGACGTGGCAAAATTCCACCTAAAGCTTTACCTGAAGGAACGCCAGCGACGAGAAAGACTAAGCGAGGATGAGATTCGTCGGAGGCCGCTATTTGTGAGTGCAAAAGCGCCGCATACAAGAATGACTATCGCTGGCGTCCAATACCTGCTTAAAGAGTTGGGCCGAAAGGCTGCGGTAGCAAATGTGCATCCACATCGGTTTCGGCGGACCTTTGCGTGCGATATGATTTCCAGGGGGATGCCGGTGGAGCAGCTGATGGTTCTCATGGGGCATAGCAAAATCGAAACCACTATGATCTATGTAACGGTCAAGACAAGTAGTGTTTGCGAGGCGTATAGGCGGCTGCGGGCCGGGTAATACATAGGAAAGTCCATATGACTTTTTTGGCCGGCCGGCAGGGCGGTCTTTTTGACGTGGCTGATGCGCGAAGAGCGAAAGAGCAGAGAGAGAAAGGGAAGAAAGGCAGGGTGAAACCGTAAGATTTTCATGGTTATATTGGGATACTACTTTGTAGTATAACTCAGGATCCCATAGATTTGCGATGCCGTGGATACAGGTGATCCGCTGTAATTTTGCACGGTAATTTGTCCATTTGAATTAATAGCCAGGATCAGATCTTTTGAGCCATCAAAGAGACCTGGCACATAATATGTAGCTTCAGGGCGATAACTTTCCGCCACTGTAAATATTTGGATGCTGTTTCCGCTGTCCAATTGATCGGTCAGTTTCACACCACTGAAAGCTATTTGTGCCAGTTTTCCCTGTTTTGCAAATTTGAGGGATCCAGAAGCGACACCACTGAGAGTAAAGTCGGTCTTAGTGGCAGTGGTATTACTATTTTATGTTATTCTTCCTCAACCTTGACGCGGAAGAAATCGCCGGCGTCGTTCTGGAATCGGAAATATATTCCGCTTTCCTCCATCGAGTAGTTTATCCAATGCACACTTGGCGATTTCACGGTTAATGCAGTATTACTATTTAGCTGAAGGTGGGAATGCTCCAGACGGCTTTCCATTCAGCCCCATCATAATGGTTTAATTGGATCCTATCCGCCAAAATGACAAAAGAGTATTGCTCTCCGCTGCTGTATGACATATTCATGGCCATTAGGGTTCCGCCCTCGTTATACATGCGGACAGATTCTGCATCTCCGGAGAGAATGAACTTACTATAAAACAAAGAAAGGAAAATAAAATTATGAAAGACAAAATGATTTTAAAGGACAACACTACAATTGAGCTTGAGGCCGGGTCCTCTCTTGCCAATATCCAGGTGGCGGCGGCCGATCGGGCCGATATGGTGGAGATCTGGGGGAAGCTGACAGAGGACAATCTGTCCAGTGTCCAGATCCAGACGGGCGCCGGCCTGACAGTTGGCACATACACAGACCTGGTGCTGGTGTCAGAGACATCCGCCGTATCTTCTGACGGATCTGTGCTGACCAGCTATCG
>NZ_NFLE01000074.1 GCF_002160755.1 Lachnoclostridium sp. An14 | reverse complement strand
TCGTCTCACCTCTTACATTTCGTCATCGTAGTTCATTTTCCATATCTTGTGTTTTATCCACCATTTTATCAACATCTTGTGGATAAAGAATCCCCCGCCAGGCTGTGACACCTGGCGAGTGACTGTCAAAGGAGGGTAAAATCAATGGGTTCATCCACTGCTTCCAGCTTACACTATAACATTTTCAAAACGGACAATCCGGACAAAACGGACAAACTTTTTTATTTTTCTGCCATAAATCTAACAAATTCTTTCCGGATCCCTTCACCAGTGGCTTTTCTGCCCATCCTCGCTGCCACCTGTTCCCAGGTCATACCTTCGAAAATCTTATACTTGGTGATCCGCTGCATCCGCAGCGGCACTGTCACCAGCCACTCCTCCACCTGCAGCTTGATGGCTTCTGCGGCGGCCTTGCGCTCCTCCAGGATGTGCTCCTTCCGGTCCAGTGCATCGTGATCCAGGGCGTCATAGGGCACGCCGTGAATGGTGCAGCTGATCTCACCAAAAGGGAAATCATAGTCTGACATCCTGACCTTATCCGTGACGGTCTCCCGCCGGCGGCGTCGGAGCCTCTCGATCTCCTCCTCGGTCTCCTTGACCAGCTCGCAGGCATCTATGTACTGGTACAGTATCTGCTTGTCCACCGGCATCACCTCCTGCCTATACTCCTCACCGGTACTCCCGCCCCGTCTCGGGATCCCGCAACCAGATCCGCCCGATGACCTCCAGGCCGTGCCAGGCAGCTATGATCTTCATCCGCCGGATGGCGTTCTCCACGTTCTCCGGCTGCCGGTCTGCCCGGCGGATCGCGTCGCCCTGAGTCGGATCCGGGTAGCCTTCATGGTTCTTGTACATCCGCGTCACCCCACATATACTTGCGCATAATATCGTTTGCCAATAACAATCCTTCCCGTTTTCTTCCCATGCTTTCCATTATCGCCTTCGCAAGATCCTCTCGAATCTTCGTCAGCGTCTCCGATGTACCAACTCGTGTGTTCCATGCCTCTATCGCTGCCTCTTTTGAAATATATACATCTCGTCCTATCGTCCTCCCCGTCGCTGCTATAGGGCACGCCGCCGAAGTATTATCACTTCGATGGACAAGGACGTATCCCACGCCATTTTCGGGATTATTCAAATACCACGAAGGCTGCGGCACTCCATCCCTATCCGTCAGGTTTATGTCTATTCGAGTGCTGCCACAGAATGGGCACGGCTTTATTTTAATTTTCTCCATCATTCTTCATTCTCCTCTCCTGTTCGTTTAGCCTGTGCCTCTCTACAAGCTTTCCGGCACGCCTCACATTTTTTATACGGCCTATCCAGCCACGTGTCGAACAACGTACATTTCGGCACAGCCCGTTCCATTGGCGCTTTTCTTCCATGAGTCCTGTTTCTATGCACGTGATACCGGCACACATCTTTTCCCCAGAAATCCCCGCCATATGTACAGGAATCTGGTTCGGGTGACACCAAATGCTCAACGCTTATCTTGATTTCGCTCACGTTATCTCCTCCTCCTCATCATAACCATACCTCGTCCTCCGCTGCCTTCACACAGTAGTGCATATCACACGCGTACACCATCACCCCATACATCTCCTCCCACTCGGCTAAGTAGCAGCTCAGGCACGGTTCCGTCGCCGCTGAATAATCCAGATCTTCCGGGGGATTCTTCTTCCACTGTTCCATAATCCAATGGGCCTCTTTCAGCTGTTTCAGGTCAAACCTGCAAAAGCAACAGTTTCTCACCTCAATCCGCATCTCTCCAGCCAGCCGAATATACAGCATATACCGCCTTCTCTCAGGGTCTTCATATCCCTTGCAGCAATCCTCAAGCATATCGGCGCATTTACGTCTCCATTCTGTTTCCTGTTTCATGCTCTCGCCTCCTCATCCTCTGATCCAGCTCCTCTACCATGGCCGCCACCACTTCCCGCATGAACGGGTATTTTTTCATCAGCACCACCGCCCAGGTCTGCATCCGCTCCCATTCGTCGGAATGCTTGGGCAGTGGCTTATCCCGGTAGTTCAGCCAGAACCGGTTGTATACTTCTGTGAACGCCTCCTGTACCTCTGGGTTTGTCATATGTTCTCCACCTTCACATAAATCCCAGGGAGCTCCGCCCAATACTTTTCAATGACCTCGCTAGCCACCTGGGCGTCATCTTTCCAGAATCCCAGCTCTGTCATGACATCCTTAAGCATCTTCACCAGGTTGTCTGTGTCCGGCTTGCTGGTTCGGTATTCCCCATCCAGGTGCTCCCCTCTGGGGAAACACCACCAGGTTGTGAGGCGGACCGCTCCATCAAACGGCTGGTCCATCTGGTGGCGTCCTAAATGATCCCTCAGTTTCTGTCTGGCTGCCTTCAGCTCCGCCGGTTCGTAGAAGACCGGCTTTCCCTTCACGATCCGCACCTGCTTCTCCTGATGCGTTTTCGTGGGCGGGACCATCGGCATAAAAAATGCTTTAACCATCGTAATCCGCTCCTCTCCACATACCAGATTCCGGATCATACTGTATAACGCCTTTATACCTTGCCATATCAAAAACTTTCTGAAGAACTTCCGGTTGGCTGGCAATCCATTTTGCCGCTTCGCTTTCGTTTATGTTAAATTTCTCACCCTTCCTTTGATGGAGGAGTGGCGGCATCCTTCTTACACATTTCAAAAAGTCATAATTCATCTTTGGCATTAGCTTTATCACCTCACCGCGTTAATGTTTAGAATTCTCTTTTGATTTCCTTTGGCCCCTGTCATCGGGGAGGGGGAAGGGAGACGGGCCGGGCAGCCTTAGGCCCGTCCCTCTCCTACCCCCGTGACCACGCGACTGCGGGGAAAAAATAATGTACGTAGTACTACAGTCTTCCCCGCACTCGGGGGAAGACTGAAAAGTATGTCTTTCCCGCACTCTGCCGCCCTGGAGGGGAAGACTGAAATTCAGTGTTCCCCGCACGGACCTCTTTGACGGGGAAGACTTAAAATTCAGCCTTCCCCCTCTTTCCCGTTTTGCGGGGAAGTCTTAACTTCCAGTCTTTCCCGCACTGGGATTTTTGTGGATAACTCCGTTTTGTGGATAACTTTTTCATTGTGGATAACTCTATTTCATCTGAATGACTCCGTCCTCAATGACATAACCTCCATGTTCTTTCACCCGATCCCGGACCGACCGGTGGGAAATTCCAAGGTAATTGGCCACCTCATCGACCGTCGGCTTCTCTCCAAAGCAGGCATTCTCCACGGCCTCCTCCAGGGATTTCCGGCGCTCTTCTTTCCGCTCCTCGGCGTTCTTTTTATTCTTTGCCGCACCCTTTTTCCACGGCGGAAGGTCTGTCTCCGGCTGGATGTCTCCCAGCGCCCCGCTGCGGTCAATGTAATGCACCGGGTACC
>NZ_NFLE01000073.1 GCF_002160755.1 Lachnoclostridium sp. An14 | reverse complement strand
ACAGATATAGTATAGGCCTCCGGGACTTTCCCGCGTTTTCCCCGAAACCCTTTTTCCCGGCACAATGCAGCGACTTCGGAAAGGTTTTTCCGTTCCAGGTATCTATCGAAACAGAAACGTACGTATTCTGCCTCCTTCTGGTTGATCTGAAAGCTGTCTTTCCCCAGTTTGTCATATCCCAGGATTTCACTACAGGTGCGTTTCCCCTGCTCTGCACGCGTCAGCAGCGCAGCGGAGACCCGTTCTCCAGTCAGTTCCCGTTCCAGCTGCGCAAATACGCCCACGATCCCGATCATGGCGCGCCCCATCGGGGTTGACGTGTCGAAAGACTCTGTATAAGATACCATTGATACTCCCCACTTCTGAAATTTTGTCATGGTATCATACAGGTCTTGTACAGATCGCGTGAACCGACTGAGCGCCCAAAAACATACGACGTCGAATCTTCCATCTCTCGCATCTCTCATCAGTCGGCGCATATCCGGCCGGTGGTCTATGTCCTTTCCACTAACCCCCCTATCGGCGTACAGGTCATAGACCTCATACTTGTGCTCTGCGCACCACTTGCGCAGAGCTGCCTCCTGGGCATCCAGGGAGTATCCCTCTCTGGCCTGATCCAGGGTACTCACCCTGATATATATAGCTACTACATTACATTCTTTTTTCATGGCTGCCTCCTTGTCTCTTTGAGGCAGCCATGTTATAATATGACTGCCTCGTTGTGGGGTAACGGCTGTGCTATACTTTTCGCGGAGTTACACAGCCGTTTATTCTATTGTCCATCCGGCGGCCTCCAGTAGTCGGATGGCATCTTCAACATACTCGGCCTCCCGCTCCTCCACGGTTATGCCCTCGTCCCAGGACAGACGCTGAATGGTCTCACTGTGGTAGACCTTCCAGCTCTCACAGGATAGGAAGACATCGCTCCAGATGTCTCCATCCTCCGTGTCAACCATCAGTCGGTAATACCTCCGACCATCTGCCTGGCACCACTCTCTAGCCGCCTTGTACTCCTTTCTCACGGCATTCTCAATTTTTCTTCTTTCAATCGCTTTCATTCATCTTCTCCTTCCCATTCCGTCCAAAAGCATCCGGCACCAGCTCCACGGTGACGGCTTGCACCGGTCTCCGGGTCTACCTCCACCATGTAGGCAGTCGCGTCATCCTCCGGCCATTCGTCTACGATCTCACCGGTGCCGCTCACAATATAAACCACGTTCCCGGCACGGTTGAGTGTTACTTCCTCCGGGTTGAGCCTCCACCCCTTCATGTTCAGCAGTTTAACGGCTAACTCCAATTCTTCCATATTCTTCTTTCCTTTCTACCTCCGGATTAGAACTCATACGTTTCGAAGAACGCCTTCAAGACGCCTTCAAATTCTGACCGGTATACGCCACAGAGGTCGTACTCTGTGACCTTTTTGGTGTTTTTGTCAATGAATCCAAGCGTCCGACGTTTATAGTCGTTCACATAGATTCTCGATTTTCCGAACTTTTCCCATAAAGAAAAGTACAGGTATGCACTATCAGTGCAACAAGCCTTATCGTATCCAGGCATGAGCACTTTCGCGCATTTATTAAATTTTTCTTTTGTCATTTCTTTAGCCTCCCTCCATGCTTTTTTCAAAGCGGAGGAAATGCTCATCCCCGCTTCCTTTACCAAGAGCCAGGCTCTTTTCATGATTTTTCTTAAGTCATATTTTTTCATTTTTTTTCTCTCCTCCGTTCCTTTGATGATTTAATTATATACTAATATTAGTATAATGTCAATAGTTTTTTAAACTAATTTTAGTATAATCATGTTGACAAAAAAGACAGCAAATGTTACCTTATATATAAGGAGGTGGAAAAAAATGATAAAGTATAAGATAGACATCTTTGCGGAGTTAAGCAAGCACGGATTCAACCAGACGCGCATACAGAGAGAGAACCTTTTACCGCGCCAAACTATGACAAACATAAAGGCCGGGAAAAGCATCACCCTGGAGACCCTAAATAAAATCTGTATTATGTGCAAGAAACAGCCGGGCGACATTATCGAAGTGGTTCCGACTGACGAAGAAAAAATAAAATATTACTGAAAAAACTATTGACATTATACTAATATTAGTATATAATAAAGACAGTTAGGGATGGCAAGGCTCTAACGAGAAAGGATGAAAGGGCATGGTAAACGAGAATATGACTGAGAAGGAACAAATCGCAATACTGATCGACCAGTACACAGACTTACAGCGGATCAAAGCCGCAGCAGACAAGGACAAAGAAATAGCCTACCAGATCAAGGCGACCAAAGCAAAACTGGAGGCTATGGGGATTGTAACCGAAGACCTAGACATTTAAAAAAAAGAGCCTCACGGCTCTGGGAAACAGGGAGGGCGGGCTTGCCACCGCTCCCCACATCCATAGTATACTACAGGCGGGACGCCGGCGCAACCGGTTCCGCCTGTTTTTTTCATGCTAGTCCGGGGACTGAAACTGCTGCCTTATGGCACATCGTTTAAACGATGTAGCAGTGGTTTCGGAAATCGTATTGCCCGGCGATCCGCAGTACCCCGCGGGCGTCGGTGATCATGCACTGGCCCTCGTGGATGCCGGCGTCGGGACAGAGGAAGAACCATTCTCCTGCGGGATCCTGCTGGTAGCCGGTGAGCATATAGCCTTCGGCATCGAACAGATACCAGCCGGATGTGCCGCCGGTGGCCTCAGTGAGCCAGTACCAGCCGTTGGCTGCGTAGCTGCCATCCGCATACTGATACCACCAGCGGCGGCCGTCTGCGGCACGCTTGAACCCTTCTGTGTAGACAGGCTCAACATTGTAGTCAATGTCATGGAGTTTCAGTGCTTTTTGCCAGGCTGTAGCGGACACTCGACTCCTGATTGTCCCGTAGTCGATGCCCTTGGCCTCGATACAATAGCCATCGCCCATGTACACACCAATATGGCCGGGTTTCCAGAGAGCCCAGCCAACCATGGAATCATCCAGGGCGCCAATGGCCACACGCTGATCCGCAGTGTCGTGGTAGTTGTAGCTGCCGCGGATGATGCCGGTGTACCAGCTGATCAGGCCACTGCAATCGGTGCAACGCTGGCCTATATACTTCCGGGCTTTCGCCATATAGGCGCTGGTGTACACGGATGGATTCTGCCGCTTAAGGAGCTGCAGACGTTCCTCTGTCAGAATCTCTCCCTTTGCCCCATATACATAGGGCGTTCCGATTTTACTCTCGCAGAACGCCGCCAGGCCGGCGGCTTTTCTTTTATCTGACATATTACCTCCTAAAACGAAATAAGGCCCAGGATCGCTCCCAGGCCTGTAATATTGCTGCACCGGTCTTATTTCTTCGGACGGATATCTCCATTCTTGTCAGCGTACCATCCGGAATGAATGGTTACCTTTCCGGTCTCCTCGTGAAAATCAATGCCGAATGCGGGGCCTTCGTACTGAGCTGCAAATTCAGCAAAGGTATTGGTGCGGATGGCTGCCTTCAACTTCTCCTCAATAGCGGGAATGTCCTTTACATTGATCGGTTTCCAATTCTTCATAGTCTGTTCTCCTTTTTTCATTTTATGGTTTGGTTTTGGAGTTGGCCC
>NZ_NFLE01000072.1 GCF_002160755.1 Lachnoclostridium sp. An14 | reverse complement strand
TACGGGAGATATTTCACCACCTGGTTGTTGGTCCGGTCATTCCCGTTCTTATCCTTATAGGTATGGACTTCGATCTCAACCTTGCCGGTGGCTCCGGGCACGGCCCCCCAGTTGGGCCGCCGCAGCGGCTCCCCTTTCTTTTTCTGGCCAATCCCAAGGAAGAACTGGCCGAGACGCCACTCCGCCTTAGAATTGAGGTATAAAGTATCGAACACCCGGCAAAGGGCCCCTGTTTTAGGGCTGCGGATTTGCAGGGTCAGGTTCGCGCAGTTGCAGGCCGCCATCCGCTCGCTCCCAGGGTAACGGCCCCGCTCCATGCTCTCTACCGTAAACTCATAGGTTCCCGCCGGCAGGATCTCAAACTCCTGCCCTTCCTGTTCGATCGGCTCATCCCAGCCAATTTCTCTCCCTAAATCTTCATTCATTGTGCATTTCCTCCTTAATTAAATGGGATCGCATCCGTTTCCTTCATCTCCCGGATCATCCGGTAAACTTTTTCCCAGGCACCTACAAGGACTCCTTCGATAAAATCCGGATCGTACGCCTGGATCGGTGTATCCGCCGGATAGTAGCCTCTGGCCGCCACCACGTTCTGGATGTCCCACTCATCCACCCCGTTGGCCTCCATCAGGTCCCGCAGGGCCTTTGGGATGTTCTTCGGCAGGCTCGACGGGATCCCACCGGCGGGGGCGGCATCCAGTTGCTCCTTCTTTTCCGCCGCCCTGTCCTTTTCCGGAACGCGGGGCGGCGGGACAGGTTCCTCCCTCATGGTCTCCTGGGACATGAATGGTGGGAGCTCCAGCTCTGTATGGTTTTCCTTTGGGACCGGCGGTTCCGGCCCATTCACCGGGGGCTCTATGGACACAGCCTCCTGACGGTTCGCCGGTACGTTTCCAGCTGCCTGCATGATGTGGGCGATCTCCCCATAATCAAAAGGCAGCTCCTCCGCCAGGCCATACCGGTTCTTGGCGTCCCAACAGGGATGGTGGACCGTGTACATCACCCGGCAGCCTCCCTGGGCCTTATTCTTCCCCTTCTGGGCCCCCTGGCCGTCCACGTTGACCACGAAGGTCTTATAGTTGGCAAAGAGTACCATGTCCGCCCATTCCTTCACCATCGGCGCCGTCTGTTTGGTCAGTTTCATCTCCCAGCGGTCATAAGCCCCCAGCTCGTCCGGCTGCTCAAACTTGCGCATTTTCGCATGGGCGGTGAGCACCACATGGACGCCGGCCTTTACGACCTCCTCCAGCAGGTTTAAGAGACGTCCAAACTCCTCCTGCACGTAGGTATAGCCCTTCCCGTAGCCGAACTCCTCCAGACCGTCCTTATGGAACTTCGCGCAGATATGGTCCACGCAGAGCATTTCCGCCCAGTCCGCCGTATCCACCACCAGGGTCCGGCAGACATTCGGATGGCCCTTCACATACCGCACCTGCTCCAAAAGCATGGTCCAGCTGGAGGGTGCCTCAAAGCGGGCCACATCCATGTCTTTGGTGCTCCCCTCCGTATCAATGAACACCGGATCCGGAAACCGGGAGGCAAACGTGCTTTTCCCGATCCCTTCCGGGCCGTACACCACTACCTTTTTCGCACTGGGCTGTTTCCCCCGAAAAATCTTCATTAAAATTCACCTGCTTTCCACTTGCTAGCCTTCGGGCTTTCCTGGGCCCTTCCGGCGTCCTCCTCTTTGCTGTACCCATCCTCAATGATGATGCTGCATTCCCCTCCGGTGCTCACGCGGGTGGCGATCGCCTGGAGCCCTTCCTGCTCCAGCCAGGCCCCGAACTCCGCCAGGGTTTTCATGTCCATCTGTTCCAGCTTATCCAAAAGGACAAACCCACACTGAGGGTTCAGTTTCCGGACAATCGCGGTGGCCACCTTTAACCGGTCGGAACCGGACATATTGTCCCATTTCTGCCCCTGGTAAACCAGCTCCCCTTCAGATACGGACAGGCCCGGAAGGGGCAGGGCGGCATGGTTTAACAGCTCTGTCTGGGCGTCCCGCACCTGCGTGATCCTGGCCGTAAGCCTGGAATACTGGTCTGTGTAATCCTGGGCGTCTTCCTCCGCCTTTTCCTTATCCAGGTTGGCACGGACCTTCCGGTTAATCTCATCAATTTCCGCAATGCTCCGCTCCAGTTCCGCCGTTGATTCATCCACCAGGTCCTCCGCGGACTTCCTCGCCGTCTGGAGGTCCTCCTCCAGGACAGTCTGGCGCCGTAACAGCCGGGACAGTTCTTCCGTCACCTGCTGGTATTCCTGTTCCAGGCGGTGTAAATTCTCCCGTTTCCGCTGGTTCTCCCCATTCTGGGCCAGGATCGCCTGCTGTTTCCGGATTAAGTCTGCCGCGGACACGATTTCCTTGGGCGCGTCTGGGTAATAGGTCTGTTCCTCCGCAAACTTCCGCTTTCGGTCCGCGATCTGGCCGATGGCCAGCCGCTCGTTGTACAGGCGTTTCTCCTCCTGCTCCAGCTCCGTCAGACGGTCCCCGACCCCGATGATCTGAAGGAGGGTCTGGGCCTTTTCCTTCCCGTTGGCCTCCATGAACTTCGGGAGGTCCAGGGCAAGCTGGTTCACGAACTCATTAAGGAGCTGCTGCCCCGCCTTTTTCCCGCTGGGATCCGTGACCTTTAGATCACTGTTCTTCCCTTTTCGCTCTACCACAAGGCCGTTGTTCATCACGATATGCAGATACGGCGGGATCACGGAACCCTCTCTTGCTGCCTGGGAAGGCCGGTAACGGTCCCCTCCCAGCGCCCAGGCGATAGAGTCCAGCACAGAGGTTTTCCCCTGGTTGTTGTCCCCGCCGATAATGGTGAGGCCGTTTGCCGCCGGCTTTAACTTCACCGCCTTGATCCGCTTGACGTTTTCGATTTCCAGCTGATTGATTTTCATGGTCATCTTGACTTTTCCTCCTCTTATGCCCTACAATAGGCTTGTGTTTATTGATTCATGGCCCTGCCCGGTTGCCGCCGGCGGGGCCTTTTTAATGATCCGGGTTGCGCCAGTTCTCCGGCTCACCAGCCGCAGCTCCGCCGGCGTCTCTGCCAGCACCAGCCAGTTGCGCACCTCCAGCCCGGCGGCGCTGATGAGCGCCTTCTGGTCTCTGGTGGGCTTTGCCGCCCTACTTTTTCCCATCCAGATCACCTCCTTTTAGTCTGGAAATTCTTCCGTTGTCATACTCAAGACTCGCTGAAATCCTGGAAAGCCAACTCCCATATGGGCATACAGCCCACCAACTTTCAGCTTTGGCTCATAGCAGGTATAGTTTTTCGCCCGTTTGGCCCGTGAGCCATCCAAGCGCTCCCGGATTACTTTGTACACATACAATGTCATCTCCGCCCCTCCTTACACATAGATTCGAATCTGATCCGGCCGGACAATCATCTTTTTGACCGGCAGATCATCATACTGGCAATCACCTGCGGTGCTGCCATAATCCTTACAGAGCACTTTTTCACCCCGGATGATCTTAGCCACAGTCTTACGTCTAACCTCCGGATTAGCTCTTCCCGGCGTCTCTTCCAATAATACTTGCCGCACGGTCTTCCGCCCGGCGTAGATTGTCACCTCTTCCCAATATCCTCGCATTGTTTCTTTCCTCCTCACACCGACACGTTGGCCAGCACATAGGCCAGCGCCATAGCTGTTATCACGAACATCCAGAACAGCACCGCCCGATCCCGCTCCAGCCGCTCCACTTTACCCTGGAGCTTGTCCATGTG
>NZ_NFLE01000071.1 GCF_002160755.1 Lachnoclostridium sp. An14 | reverse complement strand
CTGACCTGGATCCGAGAAAATCAAAAAAGGAAAGTAGAAGAATGGATTCAGGAAAAGTATGCCCGGTTAACGGAAAGAAAACAGAATAAGCTGCAAAAAGCGTGGAGTTATCTGAAACGGAATTGGAAGGGGATTCAGGAGCGTCTGAAGGAAACAGAGGAAAATATCGGCAGTAGCACGGAAAGCCATGTGAGCCATATATTGTCGGCCCGGATGAGCAGCAGGCCAATGGGATGGAGTCTAAAAGGAGCCGATCATGTGGCCCAGTTGAGAATCTATTTGAAAAACGGAAGGGACTTGTCAGAGTTGCTGTTGCCTTTAAAAACGGAAGGGACAGAGGGAGCAGAAAAGGAAGATGAGAAACGGTGCTTTAGTGCACATGAGATCCTTGCTTGGGAAAAACAAAAGCAAAAGAAAAACGGGAAATACATCGAGGCGTTACAGGCAACAGTGAGCAGACAGACTGGAGCGAAGTTCTATTTTCAATCGGCAATAGCCGGAATATGCTGACAAGAATGAAGAAAAGTGACAGGTGGAGTCTGCCTATATGGTTCCCCAGGTAGAGTTACACCATCGCAGCCCCGTGTGAATCTTTCGCATTTCCAGCCCCGGCGTACACCGGGACGCCCAAAATTTATACCGGTCCGCGTACTCCGCGCTCTGCTGGTAGAACTGTTCCAGCTCGTTTCCATCTCCCCGGTACCAGATGCGGTTGCGGATGGCGTGGAGCTCAAAATCCATCACCTCGTTGATCTGAATGCCGCGGACCCCGACCGGCTGAATGTTCAGCCAGCTCCGAATCCCCCGTTTTACGTTATCGCTCAAACTCGATAGCCACCTCATTTCCTTTTCTCCTCCTCAAACCCGATCAGCGCCCGGTATGGAATCCAGCCATACTGTGACGCGTTGATGGTATGGTCATTTTTATCTTCCGGCGCGTCCTTATCCTCCTGCCAGGAATACCGGTCCAACTCCCCCAAATGTCCCGCACAGGTGTCCACCACCAGGTAACATCCCTGCTGGATCCAGCCCAGCTGCAACTTGATGCGGTCAATGATGGACAGCGCCTTGTAGGCGTCCAGGAAATTGTAGATGCAGCCGTGGAGCCGCTTGTATTTCCGCAGCTCCGTGATGGTTGCCTGATCCGCGCTGTCCACAAACACATCCTTTGCCAGCCCCCATTCCGCCTGATTCCGATCCAAAAACGCCGTGAATTTCTGCGCCGTGTCTGATGGGGCCAGGGGCTTGTCCAGATCCGCATTGTTATACACCTTCTCGTCCAGGACAATCAGCCGCCGGTCTGTGGTAATCCCCTGAAATACCATGGCAATGGTATCCGGGGACCGGCTGGAGTAGGACGTATCCAGCCCCGCCGAAAACTTTTTAAACCGAAACGCGCCGGTTTCCACCTGCTGTCTCACCCAGGCTGCCGTGACCACGTGTTTCTTCCGGTCAAAATTGGGAAAAATCAGGCCGGTGGCTTTCCCGCGAAGGCCCTCGATCTTGTTCTTCCAGATCTTCGTCCCCTTCGGCGTGTTCCGGATAATCCGCTCCAATTTCTCCGCCGGCAGGCCCAAATTATGGGCAAAAGAAAAGAACCAATGCACCCAGCCGGGTTTTGGTTCTTCTTTCAGCTCATCTCTTATTTCCTTCGGCGTCTCCACCTCCCATTCCGGCAACGGCCGGGAATGGTTGATGTATTCCTGGTAAACCGCCAGGTTCGGGTCATCGGTGTTTAGGGTCGCCATCAGGTAATCGCACCGCATGGCTGCCTCCCGGACAAAATCAATGTCAGCCGTGTTGATCTCGTCAATGTACAGGCAACCATACTGGCCGCCCAGGGCGTCCTTCCACTTGCGCCTGTTGCCGTAGCCTACCACAAAGATGATCTTGTCTCCGCCGGTGGTGTGGAAGATCAGATGCGGCATCTTATACTCGCCTGATCCATTGCCCTTATACTCCACCAGGACCCCAAAATCATCCAGGATTCCCAGATCCTTGTTGATGATGTTCTTTTCCGCTGCGCCGGTGTCATCCGCTGCCAGGATGTGGAGTTTCTTCGGACTCTCCGCTACCTTCAGCATGAACTTGAACAGCCCCACCGTGGTCTTTCCCGCGGCTGTGGTACCTTCCAGGAATTCCACTGGAGCGCCGCAGTGAAGGAAGGCTTTGTATTTATCAGACAGCAGCAATCTTTCCGTACTCACTATCCGCCACCTCGCATCTGCTGGAGCAGGTCATCCAGCTTGGTCTTTTCCATGTCCAGGCTGCCGGATAGCTCCACTTTGTCCTTGAACATTCCCAGATGCTTACCGAGGAGCTCCAGAGCCTTCAACTTGTCGGCCATCTTGATCTCCCGCTCCAGGCCGTCCTCTCCGAAGGTCTTCACCTTCACGGACTGGATCGCGGCGGTGTCTTCTGGAGCGGCGTCTGGCTTTAAGGTAGCGGTGTCTGTGTCGATCACATCGTTTGCATTAACAAAAGCGATCTTCGCCAGCTCCATGACCACTCGATCCGCATTGACACCGGTGCGCTTGCTGCGCTCGGCCATGGCCTTCGCGATATGCGCCTGGATGTCGGGTTTCGTCAGGTTCTCACTTCCGATGGACTTTGCGGTGGCCGGGCTGTAACCGGCGCGGATGGCGGCCTGGGTGGCATTTAGGTCGATGAGGTATTCTTCTGTGAAACGCTTTTGTTTTTTGGTCATTTGGGCTCACCTCGCTTTCTTGTCTGGGTGTTTTTAGGCATGGAAAAAGAGGTGGACGAGCCACCTCTTAAATGCGTTTGTTTTTTAGGTATAGAACAGAAACAACGACAAACTATCTCAAATTCAAAATTTCTAATCCATTTTTATACTGTTAATTTTTCTATTTACTCTGCTATATTTGATTTGAATTATAATAGAATCTCCAATTTTTGTAGACTCTACCACAAATTCTTGCGAAGTATTTAAAACTTTTTTATTACGCACCGTATCTTCTGATGGTATCAATAGTAACTCTGGAAGTTCTGGATAACGTTTGGGGTTCGCCTTTCTTAATTCTGAATATCTACCTCTTTCTGAAAGAATGATTTCAAACACGCCTTTTACTTTCCATATTGCCTTTAACTCTTTTTCTCTAATTTGTCCAACAAGCTTTCCTGTTTTTATGTTGTAATATTTCCCCGTATACAAATCAAGTTTCCACGGTTTTTCTATTGCGTGCATATGAGGACACGAAGGCCAATGTATGTCATCATCTTTGTTGTGTATTTCCCACCTTATTCCTGATGTTGAAAAACGCACTCCACGCACTTGCCTATATTTATGTTTATTCACTATGCTCATCACACTTTTCGCCTTATCAATTATTATATTTTTCTTCTTCCTCACTTTACTATCCCTCCTCACGTTTTTCTCAATCATATCGCAAATCACCCAAAAAGAAAAGACACCCTGATACTAGGATGTCTTTCTGTGCCTGGAATGTCTGGATGGAGAGTCCTGAAACCAGGCAAATCCCCCGCCAGGCTGTGACACCTGACGGGGGACTATCTTAAGGAGGGCTCTAAAGTCATGGGTTTATTCACTGACTCCAGTTTACACTATAACACTTAAAATCGTGACTTGTGTGACATTCGTGACAAACTTTTAATTTTTTCGCATAAATCATTCAAACTCTTTTTTTAGGCCATTCTCTGTATTCTTCCGGCCCATCCGAAACGCCACCTGTCCCCACGTCATCCCCTCAAAGACTTTGTACCGGATGATCCGCTGCATCCGGGGCGGCACCGTTACTAGCCACTCCTCCACCTGTAGCTTGATCGCCTCAGCGGCGGCCTTGCGCTGCTCCAGGATGCGCTCCTTCCGGTCCAGGGCATCGTGATCCAGGGCGTCATAGGGCACGCCGTGAATGGTGCAGCTGATCTCACCAAATGGAAAATCATAGTCTGACATCCTGACCTTGTCCGTGACGGTCTCCCGCCGGCGGCGCTGGAGCCTCTCGATTTCCTCCTCAGTTTCCTTGACCAGCTCGCAGGCGTCTATGTACTGGTACAGTATCTGCTTGTCCACCGGCATCACCTCCTTATCGCCCTGCTACGGGCGTTTTATGCTTTTGATAATAAAGTTATCGTGTTTTTGCTTAAAGCCGTTGGAATTGCCCTTCTCGCGCGCCACAGGGTCATTTCCACGTCACCGGTACTCCCGCCCCGTCTCGGGATCCCGCAACCAGATCCGCCCGATGACCTCCAGGCCGTGCCAGGCAGCTATGATCTTCATCCGCCGGATGGCGTTCTCCACGTTCTCCGGCT
>NZ_NFLE01000070.1 GCF_002160755.1 Lachnoclostridium sp. An14 | reverse complement strand
CGGCCCAACTGGGGGGCCGTGCCCGGAGCCACCGGCAAGGTTGAGATCGAAGTCCATACCTATAAGGATAAGAACGGGAATGACCGGACCAACAACCAGGTGGTGAAATATCTCCCGTATGAATCCCGGAAGTTTGTGGCAGGTGAGTTTTAATGGAGCTGAGGCCATATCAGGAGGAGGCAAGGGCAGCGGTAGCCGCCCAGTGGGAAACGGGGGCGCTGCGTACGCTTTTAGTCCTTCCCACCGGCTGCGGGAAAACCATTGTGTTCGCCAAGATCACGGAGGACTGTGTGCGCCGCGGAGACCGGGTTTTGATCCTGGCCCACCGGGGGGAACTGTTGAGCCAGGCGGCGGATAAGCTGCACAAAGCCACGGGGCTGCGGTGTGCCATGGAAAAGGCGGAGGAGAGCTGCATGGGGAGCTGGTACCGGGTCACGGTGGGCTCCGTACAGTCCCTGATGCGGGAGAAACGGCTGGGACAGTTCCCGTCCGATTATTTCACTGCCATCATTATTGACGAGGCCCACCACTGCCTGTCGGAGGGCTACCGGAGGGTGTTGGACCATTTCCCGGAGGCGAAGGTGTTAGGGGTAACGGCCACACCGGACCGCGGGGATATGCGAAACCTGGGCGAGGTGTTCCAGAGCCTGGCCTATGAATACACCCTTCCCAGGGCCATCCGGGACGGGTACCTCTCCCCCATCAAGGCCCTGACCATCCCCCTGAAACTGGACCTTTCCACTGTGGGGGTACAGGCGGGGGACTTTAAGGCCGGGGAGATCGGCACCGCCCTGGACCCGTACCTTCACCAGATCGCGGAGGAGATGGGGCGGTACTGCCGGGACCGGAAAACCGTGGTATTCCTGCCGTTGGTTAAGACATCCCAGAAGTTCCGGGACATCCTCTGCGAGGCCGGGTTCCGGGCGGCGGAGGTCAACGGGGAGAGCGGGGACCGGGCGGAGGTCCTGGCTGACTTTGAGGCCGGACGGTACGACGTCCTATGCAATTCCATGCTGCTGACGGAAGGGTGGGACTGCCCGTCCGTGGACTGTGTGGTGGTGCTCCGGCCCACAAAGGTCCGCAGCCTGTACTGCCAGATGGTAGGGCGCGGGACCCGTTTGTTTCCTGGAAAGGACCACCTTCTCCTGCTGGATTTCCTGTGGCATACGGAGCGCCATGAGCTGTGCCATCCTGCCTCATTGATCTGTGAAAATGAGGAGGTGGCCCGGAAGATGACGGAGAATCTGGAAGAAAAAGCGGGCTGTCCGGTGGATCTGGAGGAGGCGGAGCGGCAGGCATCAGAGGATGTGGTGGCCCAGCGGGAGGAGGCCCTGGCGAAGAAACTGGCAGAAATGAAACGGAGGAAACAGCGCCTGGTGGACCCCTTGCAGTTTGAAATGAGCATCCAGGCGGAGGACCTTTCCGGATACGTTCCTTCTTTTGGCTGGGAGCTGGCGCCGCCATCCGATAAGCAAAAGGCGACCCTGGAAAAACTGGGGATCCTGCCGGACGAGATCGACAATGCCGGAAAGGCGGCTAAGCTACTGGACCGGTTGGATAAACGGAGGACAGAAGGGCTTACCACGCCGAAACAGATCCGTTTCTTAGAAAACCGCGGGTTCCAACACGTGGGTACCTGGCAGTTTGATGCGGCGAAACGCCTGATTGACCGGATTGCGGGGAACGGATGGAAGATCCCGGCGGGAATGGATCCGCAGAGTTTCCGCCCTGACTGAGACTGAATAAATAAGGAGCAGAAATATGGAGAACAACCAGTATGACCTGTTGGCGGTCCTGGATTACATAGAGCCGGCGGAGTTGTCCTATCAGGACTGGATTAACGTCGGGATGGCCCTCAACTATGAAGGGTATGACGTCTCCGTCTGGGAGGAGTGGAGCCGGCGGGATCCCGGCCGGTACCATGCCGGGGAATGCGCGAGGAAGTGGCGGACCTTTTCCGGGAGCAGCGCGCCGGTCAAGGGCGGTACCCTGGTGCAGATGGCCAGGGACCAGGGATGGACGCCACCGGCAGACCTGGGGATACCCCTGGGATGGGATGACGCCATCGCCTCCGAAGGCGTGGTGGTAGACAGCAACTGGATTGAGGGGAAGGAAGTGGAGGAGCCGGGCCGCTGGGACCCGGTGAAGGACTTGACCCTCTATCTGGAGACCTTGTTTGACTCCACGGAAAACGTGGGGTATGTGACCCAGAGCTTTGAGAAAGACGGGAAATATATGCCTACAAAGGGTAACTGGGACCGGACGGCTGGCCAGCTCATTGAGGAACTGGCCCGCTGTGGCGGGGACATTGGCCGGGTGTTAGGGGATTATAACCCCGAGGTGGGGGCCTGGATCCGGTTCAACCCCCTGGATGGGAACGGCATCCGAAATGAGAATGTAACCGATTTCCGCTACGCCCTGGTGGAGTCTGACAGCATGGAGCTGGAACGGCAGAACGCCATCATCCGTGAGCTGGAGCTGCCGGTGGCCTGCCTGGTACATTCCGGGAAGAAAAGCCTGCACGCCATTGTGCGGGTGGATGCCGCCGATTACAGCGAGTACCGGAAACGGGTGGATTACCTCTATGAAATCTGCGAGAAAAACGGCTTGCAGATTGATAAGCAGAACCGGAACCCCTCCCGTCTGTCCCGGATGCCGGGGGTGATGCGGGATGGGAGAAAGCAGTTCCTGGTGGATACCAACATCGGAAAGCCGGACTGGAACGCATGGCAGGAGTGGATCGAGGGGATCAACGATGACCTTCCAGACCCGGAGCCATTAGAGGCCGTCTGGGACCATCTGCCGGACCTGGCGCCGGCGCTGATTGGCGGCGTACTCCGCCAGGGCCATAAGATGCTGATTGCCGGACCCTCCAAGGCGGGGAAGTCGTTCCTGCAGATCGAGCTGGCCATTGCCATCGCGGAAGGACGGAAATGGCTCTCCTGGGACTGCGCCCAGGGCCGTGTGTTATACGTCAACCTGGAGTTGGACCGGGCGAGCTGTCTGCACCGGTTCCGGGATGTGTATGAGGCCCTGGGGTATCCGGCAGGGCACCTGGGGAACATTGACATCTGGAACCTGCGCGGCCGCTCTGTCCCCATGGATAAGCTGGCCCCGAAACTGATCCGCAGGGCAGCAAAAAAAGACTACATCGCGGTGATTATCGACCCGATCTATAAGGTGCTCACCGGGGACGAGAACAGCGCGGACCAGATGGCCCTGTTCTGCAACCAGTTTGACAAGGTCTGCACGGAGCTTGGCACCGCGGTGATCTACTGCCACCACCACAGCAAGGGTGCCCAGGGCGGGAAACGGTCTATGGACCGGGCCTCCGGTTCCGGGGTGTTTGCCAGGGATCCGGACGCGCTGCTGGATTTGATCGAGCTGGAAACGACAGAGGCCCTCCGCAAACAGGAGGAAAACGGGGCGGTGTGCCGGGCCTGCAAGCAGTACCTGGACGCCCATTTCAAGTGGGAGGAGGAGCTCTCCCAGGATGATCTATGCAGCAGCGTGCGGATGCTGGAATACTGTAGGGAGCATCTGGACCGGTGGCAGATGGCGGCCCTGGAGCGGATCCTGGCGGAGGAAAAGGAGCAGGTGGCAGCCATGACGGCATGGAGGATTGAGGGGACGCTGCGGGAGTTCCCGAAGTTTCCGCCGGTCAATGTGTGGTTCCGGTACCCGGTGCACACCTTGGATGAGAGCGGGGCGCTGGGGGATATTCAGCCGGAGGCGGAGTTGCCGCCGTGGAAAAAGGGGGCAGAGAACAATAAAAAGAACGCGAAGGACCGGAAAACGGAACGAAAACGGGCCCTGGAGGAGGCTCTGGAAAACAGCAATTTTGGGGAGGAGCCCTCTGTTGCGGAGGTGGCGGAATACCTGGGCGTGTCAAAACGAACGGTCCGTGACCGGATCAATGAGCATGGAGGGTACGAGATTGAGGACGGCTTTGTCCGAAAGAGGCAGGGATAACAGAGGGAGGGGAACACTGAAAACCAGCCTTCCCCTCCTTGCGGAGAAAGGGAGGGAAAGACTGAAAATAAGCCTTCCCCGCACAAGCCCCTGAAGGAGGGGAACACTAAAAATCAGTCTTTCCCTCACTGGGGGAACGAGGGAGGGGAACACTGAATTTCAGTCTTTCCCCTGTGGAGGGGAAGACTGTACCCCTAAAGGGGTAAAAATTTCCCCCCGCAGTCGCGAGGTCACGGGGGTAGGAGAGGGACGGGCCTAAAGCCGCCCGGCCCGTCTCCCTTCCCCCTCCCCGATGACAGGGCGCAAATGAAATCTAGAAAGATAATTTCAAACATTAACGCGATAAAGTTAAGACAGAGAGGAGGATTGCGATGGTCAAAGAGTTTTTCATGCCGATGATCCCGCCCACCAAAACCCACCAGGAGAAACAGGTGCGGGTGGTGAAAGGAAAACCGGTGTTCTATGAGCCGGCAGAGCTGAAAGCAGCCAGACAGAAACTGAGAGACCATTTAGGGCGCCATCAGATGGATCAGCCGTTTGATGGAGCGGTCCGTCTCACAACCTGGTGGTGTTTCCCCAGAGGGGAGCACCTGGATGGGGAATACCGGACCAGCAAGCCGGACACGGATAATCTGGTGAAGATGCTTAAGGATGTCATGACAGAGCTGGGATTTTGGAAGGATGACGCCCAGGTGGCCAGCGAGGTCATTGAAAAGTATTGGGCGGATCTCCCTGGGATTTATGTGAAGGTGGAGAACATATGACAAACCCAGAGGTACAGGAGGCGTTCACAGAAGTATACAACCGGTTCTGGCTGAACTACCGGGATAAGCCACTGCCCAAGCAT
>NZ_NFLE01000007.1 GCF_002160755.1 Lachnoclostridium sp. An14 | reverse complement strand
TTCTCTCCACTCAGGGCATCCGGCACCACTTCTTCGGTTCCGTCCGCATTCCGGTATACGTGCTCCACGTCCAGCTGATAGGACTCGATGTCATAGTAATACGTTACCTTCACATTTCCCGCCGGCATACGGAATGTCAGAGCGTTCTTGTTTGTAAACGTAAAGGGATCTTCCCGATCATCTACTTCGTATGTAATGAAATTAGCAAACACATATCCTTCCCGGTCTTTCTTCTCTGTCTGGATTAAAGTATCAAATACGGTTTCTCCACTTACACTATCTGTCACTTCTGATACGGTTCCATCTGCATTTCGGTATGCGTGCACTACATCCAACTGATAGGAGTCGATGTCGTAATAGTATGTCACCTTCACATTCCCAGTCGGCATACGGAACATTAAGGCATCCTGATCGGTATACGTAACTACATCTTCCTGGCCATCTGTTTCATAGGTAATCCGATTTGCAAACGTATAGCCTTCCTGGTCTTTCTTCTCTGTTTGAACCAGTTCATCATATACAACTGGCCCGCTCAAAGCATCTGTCACCGTTTTTTTCGTTCCGTCTGCATTCTGATATACGTGTTCCACATCTAGCTGATAGGAGTCGATGTCATAGTAGTATGTCACCTTTACATCTCCGTCCGGCATACGGAATGTTAAAGCATCCTGATTTGTAAAAGATACCTTTTTCTCCTGATCATCTACTTCATAAGTGATCAGATTCGCAAATCTATGGCCTTTCCGATCCTTCTTCTCGGTCTGAATCAACGTATCATATACGACGGTTCCGCTCAAGTCGTCTGTCACGGTTTCTTTCGTTCCATCTGCGTTCCGGTATACGTGTTCCACATTCAAATTGTAGGTTTTCAATTTGTAGTAATACGTTACTTTTACGTTGCCAGCAGGCATACGGAACATCAAACCGTCCCGATCAGTGTAGGTTACTGTCTCTTTCGAATTCTCTACTTCGTAGGTAATCCGATTCGCAAACGCATATCCTTCCCGATCTTTTTTCACAGTTTTGACCAGCGTATGAACAGCCTTTTCTCCACTCAGGGCATCCATCACCGTTTCCGACGTACTGTCCGCATTTTGGTATACGTGCTCCACCGTCAAAGTATAATTGCTGATCTCCCACTGTGCGTACAGCGTCAGGCCGCCTTCTACCATTTTGATCGTGCTGCCTTCTGCGTAACGGGTTCCACTTCCGTCTGCCTCGGTGTTCCATCCTGTAAAGGTATAACCTACGTTCGTATAGCCATTTTCCGCTACCGGTACATCATGATTCACCTCATAGATATGAGTATCTTCCGTTGTTCCCGTCGCTGTCTCGGCATTCCTATTATACGTAATTCTATATTGGAGTTTATCCGGAACACCATCTGGTTTTCCGTCTGGACCGTTCTCATCTTTGCTGTAGTATACTTTTACAATATTCGCATCATTGTTAATCCCTACGGTGAGATTGTCTGCTTTCACAAACGTATATCCCGGAATCGTCTCAGCTTGTTCATCTCCAATAATCACATCTCCATATTTTGCAGGTTTATTGGCACTTGTCTTAAGAACCGTTCCTGTATCCTCATCAATATGTTGAACAGCATATGTCTGATCTTGAGCTTTTGTTTTTACATAAATGGCAGTATCCTGCTGAATTTCTGTCACAGTAATGGAATCTGAATCTTCAGATACAGTCGTCTCCACTCCATTTACGATCACCTGATCCAGCTCGTAGCCGGATGCCAGCAACCAGTTGCCGGTAGAACTTCCATTCCAGCCTACTACTGAGTCTGTCACAGAAGAACTCTGTACGTGGCTGTCTCCACTGATGGTTACTGTAAACTGCTGTTTAAAGTAAACCTTCAGTACCAGAGAACCATCGCCACTGATGGTGTCCTGAAGGACATTCGAAGCATTCGCATCAAATACATAACCTGGCTCCGTCGGGATCTTATCCGCCTCTGAAACAACGGCAGTTGCCCCTGTAGTGCCTGTATACGTTTTCCTAATGTCGGTAGTCGTCCCATATCTACCATTCGACTGATAATAGAACTCTACCGTATACTGTGTATTGGTATTTGCAGCCCACTGCGCGTACAGTGTGGTATCTTCCGTGATGGTAAAACTATCGTTCGGATCATACGCTGTGCCTGTTCCGTCTGCTTTCGTGTTCCACCCAACGAAATGGTATCCTTCCTCGTTCTGCGGGACTTTACTGCTTATCTCCGCTGTAGAGCCGGGATCATACTGCATACCGTCCGGCATCGTCCACTCTACAAAGGTTTTCCCATTTGGGTCGTAAGATAAATTCACTTTCGCTTTTTTCAGTACTACACCATCCACGTGCCATGTAGATTCTTTCTTTATAACATACCATAAGACATAATCTTCATCAGGATTATACTGTACGTGCTTAGCACTGCATACAGCCTGGATTTGTTCATTTGTTGGAACTGCATTCGCATTCAACCGGTCTACAACACCTGGAACTGTGGCATTTGTATAGAAGGTTCCTATTTTAATGGCTCCATCAATCTTTATCGCACTCGTATACTCGCTCTCCTTATGACCCTGCGGCTCTGTCGGAATTACTCCATCTAAACGGATATAAAATTCGGCATCGACATTCTTCTGTGACCAAACAGCGTACAGCGTTATGTCATTTTCCGGAACCTTAAACTGATAACCTGCCGGATAGACCGTTCCATTATTTCCCGGTTTATATTTGCCATTCTCATTGGGATTTGTGATACGGCTCCAACCGGAAAATACACAGTTATTAGGAGCTGTCATATCGCCCTGACCCGGTAACGTAATAAACTCTCCGGCTTTTGCGGTCATCGCATCGGGAGCAGTTCCACCGCCATTATTCTTGTCAAATGTGACTGTGACGGAAGGTTCTCCGTACCAGAAATATAAGGTGTTTACTGGGTTGTGATATTCATACCAACTATAACCCATAAATGATTGACGTTCTCTTGTCCGATATAACCGCAGATTAGCGTTATATCCATTTTCTTTGTGAGCATACAGAACATTTACCGCGGTGCCCGTCAAATCATTTCCTGTCGTTGCTGACAAGAACGGATATTCATCTGCAGACAATCCCATATTCGTCCGAATCGTTTCCGCAAGATTCGCAATCTGAATCACGTCTCCATCCGAGTAATACCCGCCGGATAAGGAAACCTTTTTATTCTGCAATTCGTGCTTTGTGGCAGTATCCATAACGTATACCGTCAGGTCTGTGCTTTTGTTTCCACTATAAAAGGTAACCGTATACACCGAGAAATGCTCCGTCTCAAACGACACCTCCGTCACGCTGTCCCCTTCCGCTACATCCACGGTCTTAGACACGGTTTCTACGGAAACCACATCCTCGGCCTGGATCTCGGCCTGGGGTTCGGACTCTTTGGTGGTCTCGACGTACACCACTTCCACGCTGTCCGCATCCTTACTGTGCTCCTCCATGGGCGCACCGCTGAAGGTGACCTCCACGACACCGTTCCAGATCTGGTCGTCCAGCTTGTTGCCGTCGGCATCCAGAAGGTCGATGTTGTAGGACAGGGAGGTGATAACCTCTTTCTCCTCGCCGGCGGCTGCCGCCTCGGCCTCCACATTCTCCTTTACTACGTCCTCAATGCCGGTTACCACGCTGGCCGCCGCCTGCACTCCTGCCGGCAGCACCCCTTCTCCGGCGCGGATGGTGATCTCCATCCCGTCGTCCATGGTCAGAACCTGCTCAAAAGCCGGATGTTCGCCGGTCTCCGTCATCACCACATCCACGTCCTGTTCTTCCATAACCTCCGGCACATTGTACCATACGGTCTGGGAACCGTCGTTGTTTTCCGTGACGGTATCGGCGGTGAGCTCCTCGCCGTTGGCAAGAACGGTCTCCACGGCATAGCCGATCTGATTCTTTACACCGAAGTATAAATCCTCGCCGTCCTCTACTCCTCTCGGCCCGTCTATGATTCTGGCGGAGCCTGCGGGAGCGATGGAATAATTCACCGGCCAGCCCTCCACATCGTCAAGGGCGTGGAGTTTCTTTAAGGTGGTGGAATACAATTTCGCCGTTCCGCTCCAGCCCACGCCCACCAGGTCGCTGTAGGTGGGTTTCGGCGCGTTTGGAACCTCCGGTTTCTCCGTCTCGGACTCTGTCGCTTTGGGATCCTCAGGAGTTTCCGTCTCACCGGCTGCGGTGGTTTCTTCCTCCGCGGGAGCCGTGGTGGTTTCCTCCGCTGCCGTCGTCTCCTCCTCGGAGCCTGTGGTTTCCTCCGCTGCCGTCGTCTCCTCCTCAGAGCCTGTAGTCTCCTCCGGGGCAGTGGTTTCCTCCTCGTCCTCGCTGCCATCGGTCATATCCGACGGGGTTGCCAGCTCATCGCCGGGCATAGCCACCAGGGAAACCACGTTCTGACTCATGGAAAGCGTCAGCTCGGAATCCGTGGCCAGAGGATCGTTCCCCGGGACATCTGTTTCCGGGACATCCGTCTCCCCGCCTTCTCCGCTGTCCGGCGTCTCCCCAGCGGGAGCGTCCGTCTCCGGGGTCTCCGGAGCTGTGGTCTCTCCGTCGGGAGCTGTGGTCTCGGTATCATTTGCCGGTCCCTCCGTCTCCTCCGGAGCCTCTGTCACAGGGGGCTCCACCGGGTCGGAAATCACGTTGACCTCCTCGTCGCCGTAAGCGCTCTCATAGCTCCTTACCGTCACCCAGTCGGTCTTTTTTACCTTTTCCTCTCCGTCCACCATGTAATTGATACAGGAACGGAATTTTACCGTGTCGCTGCTGTTGTTTACATAAAGGAAGATGACCTCCTCGTCACCTGTTACGGCGTACATATCGTCCCCGTCCTCCGGCAGACGTACAAATACGCGCAAGTCTGCGCTGACATCGCCTCCTTCCACTTCGGGATAGGCCTCGTACAGCTTTCCTTCTCCGAACAGATAACCTTCAAACTGCTCTACCTTGCCGTTTGTAAAATCCAGGTCATCCGGCGTCACCGTGTTTCCGGTGGCGATGGCATCCTCGATGGCTGTCACCAGATCGGAGCCCCGCATTTCAAACGCCACTTCTGACGAAAAGCCTGCCGCGTAGGCCGTATTCAGATCCGCACCTACGTTGGTGCCGATCATGGCCGCTGCTAGCAGGAATGACGTCAGGCGTTTGGACGAAAACAGCTTGCGCTTTCTTCTCGCCCTGGACCTTCCGCGTCCCTCCATACTATTTCTCTCCTTCCTTTCCAAATGAATTCAGCGGTCCATTTGTAATTTTTAATGACAAAAACCCATACGTCTCTGTCATTACTGGTTATTATACAGGGGGGGGTACAGAAGGTGTTACATTTGGCCCTCTTATTTACTTTTTTTCAATTTTTTCACACTGCCGCGCGCAGCGCGGCCGGCGACGCCGTAATTTTTCCGGATTCGCCCCATTTTCTCTCCAGAAAAGCGAAAAACGCCGCGGATGACGGATGTTCTCCATCACCTGCGGCATTTTTCCTCCGGTTCCTTTCCTGATTCTGTTTTTCCTGGTGCCTGTTTCAGGCCTCCGTCTGGGGCTGGGCTGTCTCAGAACTGCTCTCGGAACATTCCTCCGGCCCGGAAGGCGCCGGCGATTTCTCCCGCTCCTCCTGTTCCCGCAGAAGTCCGTCCAAAAACTTCCGCTCCCGCTTGTCCAGGTTCGCGCCGGAAAGAAGATCCGGGCGGCGCTCCAGGGTGCGGCGGATGGACTGTTCCCTCCGCCACTCATAAATTTTCTTGTGATGGCCGGATAAAAGCACCTCCGGCACCTTTTTCCCCCGGTATTCCTCCGGCCTGGTGTACTGGGGGTATTCTAAGAGGTTGTCGTGGAAGGATTCCTCCTCCGCCGACGCGTCATTGTTTAACACCCCGGGCACCAGGCGGGAAATGCAGTCGATCATCACCATGGCCGGCAGCTCGCCGCCGGTGAGCACGTAGTCCCCCACAGAAAGGTAGTCTGTGGCGATCAGCTCCAGGGCACGCTCGTCAATCCCCTCGTAGTGGCCGCAGAGAAAGACCAGATCCTCCTCCTTTGCCAGCTCCTCGGCGATCTTCTGGTTGAACACCTGGCCCTGGGGGGTCATGTAGAGAACCCTGGGCCGTTTCCCAATCCGTTCGCAAAGCGCCTCGTAGGCGTCGCAGACGGGCGCCGCCTGCATCACCATCCCGGCCCCGCCCCCGTAGGGGGCGTCGTCCACGTGGCCGTGTTTCTCCTTGGTGTAATCCCGGATATTCACCGCCTCTATGGAAATCTTTCCCGCGGCCGCCGCCCGTCCGATGATGCTGGTGTTTAACCCCTCCAGCACCATCTCCGGAAACAGCGTCAGAATGTGATAATTCATCGTATTTCCTCCATTTTACAGATCCAAAAGCCCGTCCAGCACGTGTACCTTCATCACGCCGGCCTCCAGATCCACATCCAGGATGCAGTCCTTAATGGCCGGGAGCAGCAGCTCTTTTCCATTCTCCCGCTCCACCACGTACACGTCGTTGGCCCCGGTAAACATCACGTCCTTCATCACTCCCAGGGGTTCCCCTTCGTCAGTGACCACAGAAAGGCCGATCAAGTCCGCCACAAAGTTTTCGTCCTCTCCCAGGGGCACTGCCTGGTCCCTGGTGATCCACAGCTCCCTGCCGCGGTAACATTCAATATCGTTAATATTGTCATATCCCTTAAATTTCAGGATCACCATGTTTTTAAAGAACTTCACGCCGGAGATTTCCAGCTTTAAAAGCTCCTTTCCCGTGTCCAGAAATACGGTTTTTAAATCGTTGAAACGGGCTGCGTCATCGGTGGTGGGAAATACCTTTACCTCGCCCCGCACCCCATGGGTGGAGCTGATCACGCCGACCCGAAGCATATCTTCCATCTGTCCTGCTCTCCCTTTCTGAAATGTATGCGCCCAGTCATCCGCCGGAGCGCGCCGTCCCTGCCGCCTGTCTTCTTGCCCGAATACCCGGGCGGCGGAGGCAGATTCTCCCGGCAGCCTTCGTTTCCGCCCGCAGCGCCCCGCCTGCCAGAGCCTTTCCTTTCACAGGGAACGGATTTCCCTATGAAACGAAGAAAAACCGCCTTCCAATGTCAGGCGGTCCCAAAGTTACTGAATATCCACAATAACCTTTTTTTCTTCTTTTGAAGCGGCTGCTTTTACAACAGAACGAATGGCTTTGGCGATCCTTCCCTGTTTGCCGATCACTTTTCCCATGTCGGACTCCGCTACCTTCAGCTCGATGACGGTCGCGTTCTCCTTCTCGGTCTCCGTGACGACAACCTGATCCGGGTGGTCCACCAGTGCCTTTGCAATGACTTCTACTAATTCTTTCATACTGTTCACCTCGCACTGCACACCGGTAACTAAAAATTACTGGATTCCAGCAATCTTTAAAAGCTTACCAACAGTCTCCGTCGGCTGTGCGCCGGTTGCCAGCCATTTCTTCGCTGCCTCCTCGTTGAACTTGATCACGCTCGGATCTACGGTCGGATCATAGTAGCCAACCTCCTCGATGAATCTTCCGTCTCTCGGAGAGCGGGAATCTGCAACTACGATTCTATAGAAAGGAGCCTTCTTCTGACCCATTCTTCTCAGTCTCATCTTTACTGCCATGTGTTTCACCTCCTCATTTCAAAACTGATTTATTAACAACGCAGGGACCTGCCTTGCTATCTGTGTTAAAAGGGCATCTTGAGCTTTCCGCCCATGAGGCCGCCCAGACCGCCAAAGCCCTTCCGCTTGCCGCCGCCCATCATTCCCGGGAGCTGTTTCATCATCTTTTTCATCTGATCAAACTGCTTTACAATGCGGTTCACCTCGCTTAAGGGAACGCCTGCCCCCTTGGCGATGCGCTGCTTTCTGGAAAGGTTTAAGAGGGACGGGTTTGCCCGCTCCTTGGCCGTCATGGAGAGAATGATCGCCTCCACCCGGTCCATGGCCTTTTCGTCGATGTCCACATCCTTGATCTGGGACATACCGGGCATCATCCCCAGGATGCTGCTCATGCCGCCCATCTTCTTGATCTGGCGCATCTGATCCAGGAAGTCGTTGTAATCGAACTCGGCCTTTTTTAATTTCTGGCCCAGCTCTTTGGCCTTCTCCTGGTCCATCTCCAGCTCTGCCTTCTCGATCAGGGAAAGGATGTCTCCCATTCCGAGAATTCTGGATGCCATCCGGTCGGGATAAAACTGCTCCAGATCAGAGAGCTTTTCTCCCATACCGACGTATAGAATCGGCCGTCCTGTCACCTGGCGAACGGAAAGAGCGGCTCCGCCTCTCGTGTCTCCGTCCATCTTCGTCAGGATCACACCGTCAATCCCTACTTTTTCATTGAACGAGCCGGCTACGTTTACCGCGTCCTGACCCGTCATGGCGTCCACCACCAGGATCGTCTGATCCACCGTGAGCGCCTGCTTGATCGCCTGCAGCTCCTCCATCATCTCCTCGTCGATGTGGAGCCGTCCGGCCGTATCCAGAATGACCACGTTGTTCCCATTGGCCTTGGCGTGTTCCACCGCCGCCTTGGCAATGTCCACCGGGCTGTGCTGGTTTCCCATGGAAAATACGGGAACTCCCTGCTTTTCACCGTTGATCTTTAACTGATCAATGGCTGCCGGACGATACACGTCGCAGGCCGCAAGAAGGGGCTTTCTGCCCTTCGCCTTTAACTTTCCCGCGATCTTCGCGGTGGTGGTGGTCTTACCAGCGCCCTGAAGTCCGGCCATCATGATGACCGTGATCTCGTTCGCCGGCTTTAAGGCGATCTCCGTGGTCTCGGAGCCCATAAGCTTTACAAGCTCCTCGTTTACAATTTTTATGACCATCTGCGCCGGTGTGAGGCTGTTTAACACATCCTGTCCAACGGCCCGTTCCTGCACAGAATTGATGAACTGCTTTACAACCTTAAAGCTGACGTCGGCCTCCAAAAGGGCCATCTTCACTTCTTTCAGGGCGGCCTTTACATCGGCCTCGGACAGCCGTCCCTTGCCCCGCAGGTTTTTAAACACGTTCTGCAGTTTGTCTGTTAAGCTCTCAAACGCCATGCAATCCTCCTGTGGAGCCGTCAGCTCAGCTCCAGAATCTCCGTGGAAATCTGTCCGATCCTCTGGATCAGCTCCCGCTCGCCTGTCTCAGAAAATTCTCTGGTGAGCCGGTGGATCTCCTCCACCTTCTCCTTGGTCCTCTGAAACTTTTCCACCAGGCCCAGCTTTTCCTCATATCCTTCCAGGATCCGGTCACACCGCTTAATCAGGTCGTGAACCCCCTGTCTGCTGATCCCTTCCTCCCTGGCAATCTCGCTGAGGGAAAGGTCATTGAACACTGCGTCCTCGTAAATGCTTTTCTGGTGCTCCGTGAGGAGCTCTCCGTAAAAATCATATAGCAGCGCCTGCTGGACGATCTTTTCCATTTCAATCACCTGGTTTATCATACACGATAATGGCAGAGGTGTCAAGCATTTTTTCTTGACAACTTTTTTCTTTGGATTTTTTAGATTTTTTGGGGATTTCCGTTTTTGCTTGTATTCTATTGTTAAATGTGTTAGAGTAGAGACAGAAAGGGAAAGCCGGAGACAAACGGCCTACCCCAATAATGATTAGTGATGCCTCATATGAGGCCAGCCGTCACTATTGCAGTAGTGGCGGCTAATTCTTTCCCTTAAAAATCTCGTAAACGAGACCTACAAGGGCTACGATGAAGATACCTATCTGGATCAAATCCGAATATGTAACATACACCGGCATCGCCCTCCTTTCCTCTTTCGTCTGGAGGGTTATGCCCCTCCGAAAAATAGGAGGGCAGGCCGCCTGATTTGTACTCTGGCTTTCCGTGCTGCCAGTATAGCACACTCTTTTCCCTTTCTCAATCACCGATTTTCTATTTTATATTCTCTCTCCAGCCTTCCCCGCCGGCCTCACTCCGCCAGTTCCTCATTCAGCTCCCGCACTGCCCCGATCAGCTCCCGCTCGCTGCCGTCCACGCCGTAGAGCAGGCCTTCCGCCACCAGGTTGTAGAAGTATACGTCATCCAGGGTCACCTGGCCGCTGCTTAGGATGGACAGTTCTTCTCCTTCCTGGGAGAAGGTGAGTTCCACCTGGGTTTCCCCGTTTACCTGGGCGAATTTTTTCTCATTTCCGTAGGTGACGGTGATGGTCACCGGCTCCGCGCTCTCCGCCCAGAAGGTCAGGGTGCGGCCCCCAGGCCTCATGTTCCGGCTGCGGGTTCCCAGGTTCTGGGAAATCTTTCCTCCCGCCGGAAGGCTGGCCGCGTGGTTTCCCTCCTCCTGGATCACGAAGGCGTTCCCGGTGAAGGTCCAGCCCCGCTCTCCCAGGCCAAACTGGGAATTGTAGACGGAATTGTTGCGGTAGTCCCGGTAAGCCCAGACGCCGTAACCGTTGGTCATGGACCGCAGGATGGGGGCCGCCCCCGCCAGAAACAGGGGCCTTTCTCCCGGAAACAGCTTGGGGTTGTAGGAAAATTCCGGCGTGTCGTCGTAGAATAAAAACTGCTCCAAAAACAGGGGCTTTCCGCCGTTCTGGGCCATGACGGCTCCCAGGTTGGCGGCCATGGCGTACAGGGCCTCCGACGCCGTCATATCGCCCTCCGAGGATTCCCGGCCCATGGAAACGCTGTACATGGCGGCTGTATACTCCGCCTCCCCACAGTCATAGGTGCTGCCGTGGGACGCCCCCACCAGCCCTCCGTCCGCCGACGGCACCGGATCCACGTCCAGGCGCACCTCCATGGAAAGCCCCGGAAAGACCTCCTGGCTCGCCTCCAGCACCCGGCACATGAACTGGTCGTAAAACTGATGAAAGGTGTAAAACATCGGCTCTGACGCCAACGGCAGGGCGATCTCCTCAAAAGAGGACGCCTCCAGGCCGAACTGCTCCTCCAGCTCCGCCAGCGTATAGCGCTCCGCCAAAAACTCCTGGTAGCCGACGCGCTCCGCCAGCTCTGTCCGGTCTCCTTTGAGAGAGCCGTTTCCCGTGTTCTGGAGGAAATTCCAGAAGTCCTCCCAGGTGATAAAGCCGCCCGCCAGGTTCCCGTGGCGACGTCCCGCCTGGTACAGGCTTTCCACATAGTCCAGCCATCCCTCCCACAGGGCGTCGTCATAGAGCATGGCGGCAAAGCGGGAGGAATCCATCCCGTCTCCGCTCAGATCCCAGGTGTAGCCCACCCGCAGGAATACCCAAAGCCCCTGTTCTCTGGCCGTCCGGAACACCCGGTCCAGCTTGTCGTAGGCGTAGCCCTCGTACCGGATCTGTCCCGGCCCGTCCATGGGCTGAAATTCGTTCCAGGGCACCGCCACCACGATGCTGTTAAAGCCGTCGGCGGCGATCCGGGCCAGTTCTTCCTCCATGTGAACGCTCTCGCTGTTCCAGAAATTGATCACCCAGTCATCGGAATAGTAGGTGGCCGCCCTCCAGTATTCCGGTTTCCCTCCCACCTCTGCCCAGGCGGAGGCAGCCGGCAGAACTGTCAAAAGGGCGGCTGCCAGAACGGCTGTCAGTTGTCTCCATCTGTGTCTCATGCCTGTCCCCTTTCTTTTCGTCCCAACTCTCTCCACACCGTCAGCAGCATGGTGGCGTAGCAGGCCGCTCCCCCGATGAAGTTGGAAATCGGCTCCGCCAGAAATACGCCGTCGGTCCCCAGCCCCCAGAAATGAGGCAGGATCACCGTCAGGGGAAACACGATGATCACCTTCCGGAAAATGGAGAAGAACACGGCGTTTTTCGCCCGCCCCAGGGCCACGAACACCGACTGTCCCGCCATCTGCAGGGACATCATGAAAAATCCGAAATAGTAAATGTGCATGGCCGGAACGCCGATCCGCAGCAGTTCTTCCTCGCTGCTGAAAATCCGGATGAAAAACTCCGGCGCGAAATAGAGGCCCGCCCACATGGCGCAGGTGTAGACGATAGCCACAATGGAGGTAAAGCGGATAGCCTCCCGGACGCGGCCGTATTTCTCCGCCCCGTAATTAAAGCCCATGACCGGCTGGGAGCTGTTGGTTAAGCCCTGCACCGGGAGCTGCACCACTTCCCGGATGGAGTTGATCACCGTCATGGCCCCCACGTACAGATCGCCGCCGAAATCCCGCAGGGTGGCGTTGCAGACGATCTGCACCAGGGAGTTGGTGATGGACATGGTAAAACCGGACATTCCCAGGCCCATGATGGAGAGCACCCGCTTTTTCTCCAGTTTCATGGCGCTGGCTTTCAGCTTCAGAATGGTTTTCCTGCCGGTGAGAAACCGCAGGATCCAGGCGGCGGAAAGCCCCTGGGAGATGATGGTGGCCAGGGCCGCTCCCCGCACCCCCATATCAAATACGAAGATAAACACAGGATCCAGGATAATGTTTGCCACCGCCCCCAGCAGCACGGTCATCATGCCGATGCGGCCAAAGCCCTGGGAGTTGATAAAGCTGTTCATCCCCAAGCCGGTCATCACAAACAGGCTGCCGAGCAGATAAATGGTCACATACTGGCTGGCGTAAGGGTATGTATTGTCGCTGGCCCCAAACAGGTAGAGCATGGGCCGCTTAAGCGCCAGCCCCAGCACCGTCAGGCCGACGCCGAAAATAATCATCATGGCGAAGGAATTTCCCATGATCCGCTCCGCCTCGTCCACATTTCCTCGGCCTCTCTCGATGGAGCAAAGGGGTGCCCCGCCCATGCCGAATAAGTTGGCAAAGGCGATCACCATGGAAATGATGGGCAGGCAGAGGCCTACGCCGGTGAGGGGCAGGCTGCCGGAGCCGGGAATCCTTCCTATATATATACGGTCCACGACGTTGTAGAGTACGTTGATGAGCTGCGCCAGCGTCATGGGCACAGCCAGATTGATAATGTTGCGGACAACGCTCCCTTTGGAAAAATCGTTCTGCGTCGTTGTCACTGTCATAATCTATCCCCCCTGATTGTTCGTTTGTATTGTTTTGGCTGCCGTTCCGGTCAAAATGAGGCTGTCCCTCGCCCTGCGCACTCCAGCACACAGAACGGGCAGACGGCCGGGCCGTTTCCTTCCCGTGAAATCTCTCTTTTGCCGCGGGCATTCGCCTCACAGCGAAAGAAAACCGGTGTATGCAGCCGCAACAGCATTATTATACACCAGTTTCCTTCTCTCTGTATATGATTTTTTGCGGGCAGACGGCCTTTGGACTGCCGGCGTTTCTGTCCCGGTGTTTCCCCCGGCCGGTCAGTTTCCCGTCAGGTGAAACAGTTTCTGCATGGGGCCATCGTAGCTGTGGTTGTAGATCAGGGTATCATAATCCGCGAGCCACGGTCCCAGTTTTCCGTCCTTTTTAGCGTCCTCCAGATCGTAATACGTCCCCTCAGCGTCATAGCAGCCGCGGCCGTGGATGACGGGGAGCTGTTCTTTTAATCCCAGGAGGAAATTCTGGTAGGGAGTGGTCTCCAGCCCTGCCATCCGCAGCAGCTCCGGAGCCAGGTAGAAGGCGCTCATATCCCCCGTTTCCTCTGTCTCCATGGGGTAATTGGTCCAGATGAGGTAAGGCGTCTCATACCAGATTAAGGACTCCTGGTTCGTGACCGTCTTTCGCTCCAGATCGCTGACCTCGTAGAAAAACTCGTCCTCCACGCTGGGCTGATGGTCGCCGAACAGCACCACCATGGTCGGTTCCTCCACCCCTTCCAGGTATTCCAAAAGCCACTGCAGGGCGTCGTCAGAGGTGCGCATCAGGGAGAGGAACTGATCCGCCATGGGATATTTTCCCTCCAGTTCTCCCGTAAGGTGGATCCGCTGCTCATAGTTGTCATAAATTTCATCGTAGCCGCCGTGGTTCTGCATGGTCACGTTGAACAGAAACAGCTTGTCTGAAGGATTTGCTTTGTTTTCCAGCAGACGAACCATTTTCTCATAATTTTCCCGGTCCCCCACGTAGCATCGGGTCAGGGGACAATCCTCAAAATAATCCCAGGCCAGAAACTGGTCAAAGCCCATATTTTGATAACAGGTTTCCCGGTTCCAGTTCTCCTTCGGGTAGGGATGAAGGGCCACCGCCGTGTATCCCTGTTCCTTTAAGGTGCTCACCAGGCTGCCCTCTCCCGGCCGCACGTTAAACTGGTAGGCGGTGGTGCCGGGGGCCATGAAGGCCATGGAATCCCCCACCAGGAATTCAAACTCCGTATTGCTGGTGCCTGCCCCAAACACCGGCACGTAGAGGCTGCCCTTCACCGCGTTTTCCTCCAGGCTGTGGAAAAAGGGCATGACCTCCTCATTGGTCTCAAAATTCCCTGCCTGCTCCAGGTCGGAAAAGCTCTCATTCATGATGCAGATGATATTGGTGGGCGTGATGGGCTCTGCGATGGACTCCGTTTCCCCAGACTCCCCATTCTTCCACTGCCCGTAAAGCATTTCCAGAGCGGCATCTCCGTAGCCCGCCGGTTTCTCCTTTACCAGATAGGTGCCGGCGATGACGGTGGAGAGCAGGTAGCCCTCCGTCTCGTAAGAGGACTGAAGATCCCACATATTGATGCCGAACCGCCCGGAGGCCACCGGCCCATGGATAAACCAGGTAAAGCTCCCCGCCAGCACCGCCGCTGTCCCGGCGGCAAAGCCAGCGTGAATTTTCCACCAGGGCAGGCGCACCGGACAGAAAAACAGCCCCACATTTAATCCCACCAGGCAGAGAAATGAGAGGATCATTTCCCGGCTCACAGTATAGCCGTAATTGCCCGCCACAGACATGGCCGTCCGGAAAGCCACAAAATCCGCCGGCATAATGGGCCGTCCGCGAAAGGCCACCACAAAGGCCTCCGCCGCGGAGAGGACAAACAGTCCCAGGGATACTACCGGCACGGCGATCCGGCTCCGTCCGCTCACGGCAAACACGGCCAGATAGAGCCCCGCCATGAGAGCCACATTCACCAGGGCACAGGCTGTGTCGATTTTTCCCAGGTTTCCCGTCACCCACTCAAACAGAGCGTAGGACACCGCGGGCATGAAAACCAGACCGGCAATCCCCAGGCCCAGTCTCAGCCGTTTCCACCACGTTTTTTCCATATCGTTTGTTTCTCCGTTCTGTTTTTGATTCCGTCATTTTAACATGGATTTAACATTGAAACAACAGGAAATGACAGGATTCGGGGGCGTTTCACAAAAAGTTCATAGTTTTGGAAATGGGTGGGATGGGGCGGATGGGAGAGATTTCCAGACGTTTCGGCAATGATTTGCGGTCTGTCCGGCCAGATGATGGAAAGGGGGGAATTGTTGATTTTTTTTTAGCCATAATTTATACTTATCTTAAAGTTTTGTTTAAAAGGAGGTGTGGGACCATGATGTATCCATTCATGACACTCAACGATGATACTGAAATTACTCATTCTGAAATGAAACCAGATGGGCAGGTAAAAGTATATATCGAGACTCCAGACGACAATGGGGGATTTTTCAATGCCACTTGCTATCTTCCCAGCTACAGGTGGGAAAACGTTTCCGGCTACTCTGCGGAAAAAATGGATTATTTTAATCGTTTGCTTCACAATAACGCGCATCTGATTTTAGAATTTTCTCAAGAAGGGGGAATTTTAAATGCCTCAAATTTTTAGGATCGGAGCTTATACTGTCTATTTCTGGCCAAACGAAGGCGCTCCCCTGGAACCGATACACGTCCATATAGCAGAGGGACGCGCGTCAGCAAACGGAACCTAACGGGAAAGCCGGCCCCTGCGCCAACAGAGTCCCCACAACTTTGACAATCTAATATCCTTACCCAGGCAGCCAGTAGAGCGGCTGTGGTTCCCCGTCCTGAGTCTTGTACAGGAGGGGATGCTTATGAGTACATATGAGGAATTTCAAATCATCTTAGGTATAGCCATGTTGATTGTTGCAATTCTGAACCTGACGCATAAGAAATAGCCGCCCTGCTCCTTGGCCGGATAGGCGGCTATTTCTTAGCTTAAACCTTATTCACCAGAGCGGGGAGCCTTGACCTCCCTTACTGGCTGTCTTGTTAAGCATATTATACGTCAAACCAGAGGATTTGTCAAACTACAAGAATTGGCCCTTGCGCCAAGTGCGCCAACAGGAACCGTACAGAACTGTCATCGACCTGGAAAAAACGGCGGACAAAGAAAATTAGCGATCATTTCCGCTCCATAAAATCCGTGTGATTTTCGTGTGAATTTTAGCCGGAAATGAGGATGTTTTTACCGGAACAATATTTCCTTTTCTTTCTCGTCAAATCGGCAAAAAACCTTGTAAATACAGGAAAAATCCCGCATTTACAAGGTTTTTTCTGAAGTGGAGCAGACGGGAGTTGAACCCGTGTCCAAAAACCAATTCCCTGTTCTTCTACTATCATAGTCTGTTCTTTTTCATTCCCTCTGCCGCCCGGAAACAGACATCCTGACGGGTTCAGTAGCTTCATCCTACGCCCATATGCGCAAAGCTTTGCATACGTCGTTTCTCACATAGTCGATGCCAGGATCTTAAAGTGTGAGTGCTCTAAGGCTGACAGCCGCAATTAAGCAGCGATTGCTAAATTATCTTCAGCGTTTATATTTAGGTTTGCCATTTGACGCATTGCATACGGATAGCTTCACCAGCTGCATGGCCCCTGTCGAAACCAGTACTGCCCCTCACTGGCGCCTGCGTTTGCAGGCTTTATTAGGATAGCACGAAAGGGCGGGGCTGTCAAGGGCCGGGATGGTCAGTTTCCAGCGGTTCCCGGCGGTGCGGCGGCGACGGCGAAAAACTCCTGATAACCGCTGATACCGGATTCCCAGGCAAGAGTCATCCGCAGCTCCACCACATAGTCCTCCTGAAACTCCGGCAGGCGGATTTCTTCGATAGTCTGGTAATCCGTCCATTCTCCCAGAGCCGTTCCCGACCGGTTGTAAAGACGGCAGGCCACGGTTTCAACCGTTTCGGACGTTTGGACAGACAGTTCCGGAGAATAGGAAACGGTAGGCAGCTCTCCCACATCCTCTACCTTATAATACCGACCGCACTCGCTGACAAATTGCTCCTTTCCCTCTCCGTCCGCCTCCGTGCTCTGGCTGAAATTAAAGTACTCCACCGGAATCACCGTCTCCTCCCCGGAGACCACCGTCACGCAGGAACGCCGGGTGGAATGGTTTTCCCGTTCCGCCTGGACTTCTCCTCCGGCATCGGCGGCGGAGGCAGAGATGTCTTCAGCGGCCTCCACCTCCGTCCTCGTTTCCGATTCTGTTCCCGTTGCGGGTTTTGCGCCCCGGCAGGCGGTGAGGACTGCCGCGAAGGCCAGGGACGCCAGCCCGCAGGTCACATTCCATCTTTTCATTTCTGCCCCTCCTACGCCATCGGTTCTTCCGTCACCGACACCACCGCCCCGTCCCGGATCCGGAAGAAAAACGGCATTCCCGGACGGCTGTTTTCGTAGGTGTTCAGATAGGTTTCAAACTGCTCCCGGCTGGCCCCGGTGATCCGCAGCTCCTCCGGATCATCGGAATCCACAAAATCCCGGCCCCAGTCGATGAAGGTGTACTCGGTTTCCGGGGTCAGCAAAAGCTCCTCCTCCGACGGATCCGGGTTGTAAATACAAAATCCGCCGGCCAGGTCCGCCTCTGTAAGCCCCAGCTCCCCGATTCGTTCCCGGTCGCCCTCCTGGATGTATTCCACCGGATCCATCCGGAGCCGATCCCCTTCCAGATTTCTTATATACGCCCAGGTTTCCCATTCTCCCCTTTCACCGGACGGGGCGTTTTCCTCAGAGCTCTCCATTGTTACCGCCTCACCGGCAGCATACGGGGCTCCTTTTTCATCCTCCGCCCCGTTCTCCGACATCGTTTCCTCAGGATTCCCTTCTCCCATGGTATTTACCACGCCCACAAACAGGGGCAGGCCGGTTTTGGAGGTGAGTGCAAAGAGGAACGGGCGGTCAAACACCAGATCCATTTCCTCCTCCGGCGGCATCGCGGCTCCCGCCACAGCCATCACCGTGTAAGCCGCCGCCTCCACGCCCTTCTCGTCGATCTTCACCCTGGATGCGTGTTTCGCCTCTGACAAAAACAGGCCGTCCTCGTCCATCAGAGGGGAAAAATCGGACCGTCCGCTGTCGAACACGTCCTCCACCCCCATAGCCTTCAGGCCCTCCATCAGATCCAAATCGGAGACCACGTCAAATTTGGGAAGGGAGAGATTTATCTTCAAATATTTATGGTTTTCCCAGGTGCCCCGGGACTGGACCAGGTCAAAGGTTTCCTCATCCGCCAAAAGCTCCTCCACCGTGACCCCTTCATCAGGAAGAATGAGCCACATGGAACCGCTCTCGTTTAAACTTAAGGCCGTGGCCCCAAACTTCTCTCCCCAGTAGTAACCGCCATAGCTGCTGCTGTTCAGGAAATCCCAGGGTTCCTCCCCGCCGCTCCCGTGAAATACGGCCTGCGCCGTGGCCGACTCCGAAAATTCGTTCTGCCATTTTGCCCGGTAGTAAAGGGTGCTGGCCAGGGCCAGAACCGTCTCCGGACTCAGGCGGATGCCCGCCGCCTGTTCCTTCAAAAGTCCGCCGGTCTGCTGGTTCAGCCAGGCCTGGAGGGCCTGATTATACTCCTCTGAGCCCATGATGCCGCTGTAGGAGGAGGCAAAATAGTCTTTTGCCAACCGGTCCAGCGTCTCCTGGCGGTACTCCATTCCGTCCTGCAGCCACAGGGAATTGGCCAGGATGGTGGTCACCGCCCCGTCATTGCTGTAGCACAGGTTCCAGAGGTTGGCAGCGTGAGTCCGCACTTCTTCCGCCGTCTCCGCGTCCAGCAGCTCCAAAATCTGCTCCCGGCTCTCCCCCTCCGTGATTTCCGCCAGCATCGCCAGGGCCAGGTACAGATTGACCGGGGAAACGGTCCTGTTTTTCCCATCCGCCCCGGAGAGAAACTGGCGGGACGCCCTGCGGGAAAAGGATTCCAGGCATTTCCCGTCCGCATCCGGCACATCCCAGACTGCCCGCCTCTGCGTCCACCACCGGTCGTAAGCGGCGGAAAAGCCCTCGTCGTCAAACTCCCCTGTCTTTTCATCCACAAAATCCATTTCATCCGGATAGGGCTCCCGCTCCGGGTAGACGGCCTCCGCCAGCTTATGTCCGTCCAACGCGGACACATCCGCCGCCTGATCTGTCTCCGGCCCGTCTGGAGCGTTTCCTCCCGGAACCTGGCCCCCGCAGCCAGCCAGGGACATGAACGCCAACACTGCTGCCAGCATACCGGCTACGGCGGAATGTTTCCCCTTTCGTCTCATACGCACTCCTCCCTTCTGCTTTCCTTTAATCCAACGGATCCCTGCTGAACTGTACGGTGACGGCGTACACCGCCCCGCCCTCCGGACTCCTGTATTCCTCCGGGCGCGAAAACGCCTCCACCGGCCAGGACTCCACCCGGTCCCCGGAGTTCAGGTCCCCGGAGCTCATCACCTGGATCACCAGAGGAATCTCCTCCTCATAGGAAAACGGCCTGCGCTCCTCCAAAACCGTGGTGACCCGGGAGACTTCCGCGAATTCTTCCTCCAGGTCTTTTTCGTAGGAGGAGGAACCAAATTCCTCTTTTCCCTGAAGGGACGCGCCCATCCCCTTTGCCAGGGAATCAAAGTTCAGGGCCAGCCGTCCCTCCGTCTCCCCGTAGGCCTGTCCGCCGTCCGACTCCGGGACCCATTTTCCCTGTTCCAGGCGGTAGGTTTTCAGATAAATGCTCTGAAGGGCCGGGGTGGCGGAAAAATCGTAGATCCGTTTTTCCGCCTCTGCCCCCACCAGTTTCGCCATGCTTTCCTCCTCCTGGGTCAGCTCGGCCGGTTCTATGTACATGGCCGGTTCTCCCGCCGCCGTCTCACAGCCGGAGATTCCCGCCGTCAGTCCCCATACCGCAGCCAGGACGGCCGCTGCCGCGATTCCGTTTCTCCTTTTCATTCTCCACACCTCCACTGTTTCATTTCCGGTTTCCTTCAGGCGTCAGAAAACGCCGTTTTCTTGTTCTGATTTTATTATAGCAGTTGGGGGGATGGAATGTTTTAATATCTGTGCACGATTTTCTTACGATATTTTAGCAAAAAGTGTGCGCCTCCCGCCGGAAACTTTTGTGTCATAGGGAACGCAGTTTCCTACTACACAAAAAACGGCATCCCTGTCCTCACCCATCCGAGCACAGAAACACCGTTTCTCTCATCCTGATTCCATTACCGCAGTTTCAGCTTATAATCCCGCTCCACTTCCCGTTTCATATCCTTTTTGGCCGTATCCTGGCGCTTGTCGTAGAGCTTTTTGCCTCGGGCCAGGCCAATTTCCACCTTTACCAGGCTGCCTTTAAAATACACCTGCAACGGCACCAGAGTCAGGCCTTTTTCCGCCAGCTTGGAGTCCAGGCGGCGGATTTCCGTCTTGTGCATCAGCAGGCGGCGCACCCGCAGCGGATCCTTGTTGAAAATGTTGCCCTTCTCGTAGGGGCTGATGTGCATCCCGTAGATGTAAACCTGTCCCCGCTCAATGCGGATAAAGGACTCCTTGATGCTGCACTTGCCCATGCGGATGGACTTCACCTCCGTGCCGAACAGCTCAATCCCCGCCTCGTATTTGTCCTCGATAAAATAGTCGTGGTAGGCCTTTTTGTTGTTGGCCACCAACTTGAACGCATCTTTGCCCATGTCTTATTCCTCCTGTTTCGCCGGGCAGTCTCCCACCCAGGCAAAATCGACGGTGCGGGAAAATTTGTCTGTTCCCGTCACCCGCACCCGCACCTTCTGTCCCAGCTTGAACGTCCGGCGGGTCATCTCTCCCTTAAGCTCCAGGGAATGTTCATCAAACAGATAATAGTCGCCGGTCAGGTCGTTTACCCGCACCAGCCCTTCCACCGTGTTGGGCAGCTCCACATAAAAGCCCCAGGAGGTGACGCCGGAAATCACGCCGTCAAACTCCTCGCCCACAAACCGGCTCATATACTCGCATTTCTTCAGCTTGTCCGTCTCCCGCTCCGCCTCGTCCGCCCGGCGCTCCAGGGCGGAGGTCTTTACCGCCACCTCCGGCAGGAGCCGCTCGTAGTGGCCCATCCGTTTTCCGGATAAGCCGCCCCGCAGGTTCTCCTTGATGATCCGGTGGATCTGCAGGTCGGGGTAGCGGCGGATGGGGGAGGTAAAATGGGTGTAATACTTGGCGGCCAGGCCGAAATGGCCGGAGTTGATCACCGTGTACTTCGCCTGTTTCATGGAGCGGAGCACCAGCCGGGAAAGCAGGGCCTCCTCCGGGGTCCCCTCGATCTTCCCCAGGAGTTTCTGCAGCTCTCCCGGGTGGATTTCCCCCTTCTGGGAGCGGACGGTGTAGCCGAAATTGTTGATAAACACCGCCAGGCTTTTCATTTTCTCCGGGTCCGGCACATCGTGAGTGCGGTATAAAAAGGGCACCTCCTGCCAGAAATAATCCTCCGCCACCGTCTCGTTGGCCGCCAGCATAAAGTCCTCGATGAGGCGGGTGGCGGCGTTTCGCTCGTAGGGACGGATTTCCAACGGTTTTCCCTTCTCGTCCAGAAGGATTTTGCTCTCCGGGAAGTCAAAGTCGATGGCTCCCCGTTTCATCCGGTTGGCACGCAGCAGGTCCGCCAGCTCCTTCATGAGGAAAAACATGGGAACCAGCTCCTCATAGCGTTCCATAGTCTCCTGATCCTCATAGGTGATGATCTGATTCACGTCCGTGTAGCTCATCCGCCGGTCCACCCGGATCACCGTCTCCGCGATCCGGTGGGACACCATCCGCCCGGCCCCGTCAAACTCCATCAGACAGGACAGGGCCAGACGGTCCTCCCCGGCGTTTAAGGAGCAGATGCCGTTGGAAAGGCGGTGGGGCAGCATGGGGATCACCCGGTCCACCAGGTAAACGCTGGTGCCCCGGCGTAGGGCCTCCTTATCTAAGGGACTGTTTTCCGTCACGTAGTGGCTCACGTCGGCGATATGCACCCCCAGGCGGTACACCGTCCGCCCTCCGCCCGTCTCCTTGGAAAGGCTCACCGCGTCGTCTAAGTCCTTGGCGTCCTCCCCGTCGATGGTGACCATGGGCACATCCCGCAGGTCCAGCCGCCCCGCCTTGTCCTTTTCCGGCACCGCGTCCGGGATCTGCCCTTCCACCTGGGCCATCACTTCGTCCGGAAATTCCTCCGGCAACTCGTAGGCCCTCACAATGGAGAGAATGTCCACTCCCGGATCGTTGATATGGCCCAGGATCTCCACGATTTTTCCCTCCGGGTTCTGTTTCCCGTCCTTAAAATCGGTGATGTTCACCACCACCTTGTGGCCCGTCACCGCGCCCATGTCCTTTCCCTGGGGAATGAACACGTCGCAGCCGATTTTCTGGTTGTCCGGCACCACAAAGCCGAAATTTTTGCTTTTCTGGTAGTAGCCCACCAGCTTTTCATTGGCCCGCTCCAGCACACGGATCACCGTTCCCTCCGTCCGGCGGCCTTTTTTGCCGTTCTCCGTCACGATCCGCACCGTGTCGCCGTTTAAGGCCCCTCCCGTCTTGTCCGGCGGGATGAATACATCCTCTGCCCAGCCTTCTATGGCCACAAAGCCGAACCCTTTGGAAGTTCCGCTGAACACGCCGGTGAGGGAAAAGGATTCCGGCCGGCCGTATTTTCCTTTTTTGGAAATCCCCGCCTTTCCCTCCGCCACCAGGGCGTCCATCACTTCTTTTAATTCGTCCCGCTGTTCCTTCGGGATCCCAAGGAGGATGGCAAGCTCCTTCAGTTTCATGGGCACATAGGCGGGATCCGCCAAAAGCTCTGCCATCCGTTTTTTTCTTTCTTCTAATAATTCCTGTTTCATGTTCTGTCTCAAGCCTTCTGTGTGTCCGGGAGCGCCCATTCCTTCGGCCTCCCGGCCATTTCCTATGACATAAAAGAAAACACCCTTGTTCCCAAGAGTGTCATCCGTTGCCTACCTATTACAATAAATTCAACACGACTGCCAGCACGACAACCATAATCGCCGCGAACTTCGTGAACTTCTCCAATGCGCCCTCCATGGAACGTCCTTTATTCCGTCCCCAGTAGGTGTCCGCCATACCGGCGATGGAACCCAGGCCCTGGGATTTTCCTTCCTGGAGCAGTACGATCACGGTCAGAGCGATCGCTACGAGCACAAATATTACAGACAACACGATCTTTAACAACTTCCGCACCTCCTATAGTCAAACACTGGTAATCATATCATAAATCCCAGGCAAATACAAGCCTAAACTAAATTATTTCCTCCTCGATGCGCAGAAGCTGGTTGTATTTGGCGGTGCGCTCTGACCGGCAGGGCGCTCCCGTTTTGATCTGGCCGGCGTTTACCGCCACCGCCAGGTCGGCGATAAAGGGATCCTCGGTCTCCCCGGAGCGGTGGGAAATCACCGTGCGGTAGCCCGCCCGTTTCGCCATCTCGATGGCCTCCAGGCTTTCCGTCAGGGTGCCGATCTGGTTGACCTTGATCAGGATGGCGTTGGCGGCCTGGGAGAGAATGCCCCGGCTCAGACGGCCGGTGTTGGTGACAAAGAGATCGTCTCCCACCAGCTGTACCTGGCTGCCCAGGGCCTTTGTGAGCTGGATCCAACCGTCCCAGTCTTCCTCGTTTAAGCCGTCCTCAATGGAGCAGATGGGAAAGGCCTCCAGAAGTTTTTTGTAGTACAGGATCATTTCCTCCGACGTGCGGTGCACCTCATGGCCGGCCATCTTACTCTCTCCCGGGAAAAAGTAAGTGCCGGTGTTTTCGTCATACAGCTCGCTGGAGGCGGCGTCCATGGCGATCTTGATGTCTTTCCCCGGCTGGTAGCCGCTCATTTTCACCGCCTCCGTCAGGTAGGTGAGCACTTCTTCCGCGTTTTTCAGATCCGGAGCGAAACCGCCCTCGTCTCCCACCGCCGTGGAGTAGCCGCCGATGTCCAGGAGCTTTTTCAGGGTGTGGTAGACCTCCGCGCACATTTTCAGGCCCTCGGAAAAGGCTTTCGCCCCCACAGGCATGATCATGAACTCCTGGAAATCCACGGTGTTTTTAGCGTGGACGCCGCCGTTTAAAATATTCATCATGGGGGTGGGGAGCTGGCAGGCGTTCACCCCGCCCAGATAGCGGTACAGAGGCACGCCAAGGCCGGCTGCCGCCGCCCGGGCCGCGGCCAGGGATACTCCCAAAATGGCGTTTGCCCCCAGCCGCTCCTTGTTCTCCGTGCCGTCCGCCTCCCGCAGGAGCCGGTCCAGCCGCCGCTGGTCCCTGGCGTCCTCAAACATCACCGCCTCCGCCAGCACGGTGTTCACATTCTCCACCGCCCGTTTCACGCCTTTTCCGCCGTAGCGGTGATCCTCATCCCGCAGCTCCACCGCCTCAAATTTTCCTGTGGATGCGCCGGAGGGCACGGAGGCCCGGCCCACCGCCCCGTTTTCCAGGGTGACCTCCGCCTCCACTGTGGGATTTCCCCTGGAATCCAGGATCTCCCTTCCTCTCACCGCCGCAATATCAAATCCGCAATTCATATGACAGCCTCCTTATCTTCATCTTCATTCTATGGGATAAGATGGCCGGTTTTCCAGTTCTTTATGCAGGGAGTTTTGCTCTGTGCCGGGAGATTGAAAGAGGTTTTTCTATTTTCTGTTTTTGAAACGGGCATATGAGAAGGTACTGCCCGATCAATTCTCAACTTCCCGCTTTATTTCTATTATTTTTCTAAATTTCATTGCTATTTCACAAAATTTGTTTTATAGTGGATACCACAAACAAATCCGTCTGCTACCGGCTGCTTGCTTTTCTATGCCAGTTGCATTTCTCTGTTTACTTTATAAAATATCATTTGCATGAACCCGTTTCTCCTACAAAGATCGATTTATCTCTGTCGAAATCTTCCGCCGGAAAATCCAGAACCGTGACAATATCATATCTTTACCCAGGGAGCCGGGGGACGTGCTCTCACCCAATCCGAGACCTTACGGAAGGTGGTGATTATTATGAGTACATATGAAGAATTCAGCCTGATCATAAGCGTAGCCTTGTTGATCGTCACTATTCTCAATTATACGCATAAGAAATAGCCGTCCTGCTCCTGACAAAAGTAGACGGCTATCTCTAATTGCTGAATCCATTCGCCGGGTCGGGTGATGTGCGCTCACCTTCCGGCTCCCTTGGTAAGGATATTATATGTCATCCGCGGAAGTTTTGCAACTGCAAATTGAAAAATGCTGAAAACGGCGCCGTCACCGGCGCCGCTCTCTCACCCCTCCCTCCGGAGGATGGGCCGTATGCGCGAAGGAGGATGCAAAGTGCGCAGCCGGCCCCGAAGGGAGTGTGCGCCTGGAGCGCACGTTCTATCAGTCTACAATGGTTTTCTCTGTGTTGTAATCGAAAATATGGATCTTATCCGTATCCATGGCTAGGCGGATGTGATCGCCCACAGCCACCTTTGTGCTGGCATTTAAGGAAGCAACCCAGCCGGCCTCGTTGATGTCAAAGTATACCAGGGCCTCGGCTCCCAGCATCTCGTACACCCGGACCTCCGTCTCAAAGCAGGATTTGCTGAATTTCTTCAGGCTCTCCTCGTCCCCGTGAATGTCGGAGGGACGAATACCCATCACCACTTTGCCGCCTACGTAGCCGCCCTTTTTCAGAGCCTCGGCCCGTTTCTCGTTTAACACGATGCTGTGGCCCGCGAACTTTAAAGTTACCTCTCCGTTCTCCTCCACCGCGTCGGCGGTGATCATGTTCATCTGGGGAGAACCGATGAAACCGGCCACAAACTTGTTGCAGGGGTGATCATACAGATTCTGAGGGGTGTCGATCTGCTGCACCACGCCGTCCTTCATCACCACGATTCTGGTTCCCAGGGTCATGGCCTCCGTCTGATCGTGAGTCACGTAGATGATGGTGCTGCCCAGGCGCTGATGGAGCTTGGAAATCTCCACACGCATCTGGCCGCGGAGCTTGGCATCCAGGTTGGACAGCGGCTCATCCATGAGGAATACCTTGGGGTTGCGGACGATGGCGCGGCCCATGGCCACACGCTGTCTCTGGCCGCCGGAGAGGGCTCTGGGCTTTCTGTCCAGGAGCTTTTCCAGATCCAGGATCCGGGCCGCCTCCCGCACTGCCTTGTCGATCTCCTCCTTCGGCGTCTTCTTTAACTTTAAGGAAAAGGCCATATTGTCATACACCGTCATGTGGGGATACAGGGCGTAGCTCTGGAACACCATGGCGATGTCCCTGTCCTTGGGCTCCACGTCGTTCATAAGCTTTCCGTCGATGATGAGCTCTCCGGAGCTGATGTCCTCCAGGCCCGCCACCATCCGCAGGGTGGTGGACTTTCCGCAGCCGGAGGGCCCTACAAAAATAATAAACTCCTTGTCCTGGATGTCCAGGTTAAAATCCTTTACCGCCTCATATCCGTTGGGATATTTTTTACATACATTTTTCAGCTGAACACTCGCCATAATTTCCTCCTAATATTGATCGTCTATCTCTCATTCCCAAAACGGGTCCGTTCTCATTACCGCAGCATCCACCGCGCCCCGTAAGGCGGCATAGCCACGTTCTTTCCCTCTATGCGCTCGCCGGAAAGCAGGTCCTCATACGTCCCCGGCTCGTCGATCCAGGCCGTGCCGGGCTTTCCGGAAAAGTTAAAGAGGGCCACCAGTTTTTTCCCGCCGTACTCCCGCACTAAGCACAGGATGGACGGGTCCCAGGTCTCCGCCGTGCGCACGGACGCTCCGCCGGAAAATACCGGTTTCTTCTTTCTCAGCTCCTGCAGGCGGCCGATTCCGGCAAAGAGCCGGCTCTGGGCCGTCTCCGGGTTCTTTCTAAGCTCCGCGTCTTCCCAGCGGAAGGCCCCCCGGTGCACGTAGCGGGAATCCGCCGCCTTGGCCGGATCCTGCCGGTAGCTGTAGTCGTTGAGCTGCCCGATCTCGTCCCCGCTGTAGAGCATGGGAATGCCGGACAGGGTCATCATGCAGGCGTGAAGCATCAGGTCACAGTCCACCGCCCGCCGGATCTCCTCCTCGTTTCCCTCTGCCATGGCAGCCTCCAGGCCGCAGAGGGAGGCTGTGGTTCCGCAGAGCCTGGCGTCTCCGGAGGTGGGATCGTCATTGTAAAGCTCTCCCCTGGCCATGGAATCCGGCCATTTCCCCGTGAAGTAGTCGCTCAAAAACCGCTTGTGGGGAACCTCCTCCATCTCCTCTTTCCTGAGCCAGGCGTACTCCAGGCCCCAGCCGATGTCGTCGTGGCAGCGGAGGTAGTTTAAGAACACGTACTCCCGCGGGAGCCCGTTGATCACATCCATCTGGTGTTTTAACAGGGACACCTTCCCTGTGGCCACGGTGTGCCAGATGGAGGCCATGGTGGTCACGTTGTAGAGCATATGGCACTCCGGCTTTTCCACCGTCCCGAAATAGGGAACCACCTTCGCCGGCTCCATCACCACCTCCCCCAGCAGGAGGACCGCCGGGCAGACCACCTCGCAGATCATCCGCATCATCCGCACGATGGTGTGGACCTGAGGCAGGTTCCGGCAGCTGGTTCCCAGCTCCTTCCAGATGTAGGGAACCGCGTCAATGCGGACCACATCCACCCCGTGGTTTGCCAGGTTCAGCAGGTAATCCACCATGGTGTTGAACACATCCGGGTTCCGGTAATTCAAATCCCACTGGTAGGGGTAAAAGGTGGTCATCACAAATTTCTTCGCGTCCTCCAGCCATGTAAAATTGCCGGGGGCCGTGGTGGGGAACACCTGAGGGCAGGTGGCCTCGTACTGGGCGGGAATGTCAAAATTGTCAAAGAAGAAGTACCGGTCCTGATATTCCTTCTCCCCGGCCCTGGCCCGTCTGGCCCACTCGTGCTCCTCGGAGGTGTGGTTCATCACGAAGTCCAGGCACAGGCTGATCTTCCGCCTGTGGCACTCCTCCGCCAGATCCCGCAGATCCTCCATGGTTCCCAGGTTTTCCTTTACCTTCGTAAAGTCCGACACGGCATAGCCGCCGTCGTTGTTCACCTTCGGGGAATCCAAAAGAGGCATCAGGTGCAGGCAGCGCACGCCGCACTCCTCCACGTAGTCCAGCCGCTCCTTTACTCCCTTCAGAGTGCCGGCAAAGGCGTCGGTGTACATCATCATTCCCACCATATCGTTGCCCTTGTACCAGTCCGGACGCTCCTCCCGGCGCTTATCCAGCCGTTTTAATCCGGCGCTCCGCTCCCGGCTCCGTTTCTCCATTCTGGTACACAGCTCCTCAAATTTGCCGATTCCGCCCTCGTAAAGCTCGCAGTAGAGCCATTTCAGCTCATCGTAATGCCTGCCCAGCCTCCGTTTAAAAACCGTCTCTCTCTCCATCTCACTCACCTGCCTGTATGGGGTAATATTTCTTCATTTCTCCGAGGAATTCCTCCCCGCCTTCCATGTAAATCAGCTCTCCCCTGGCCTTCACCGTGTAAACCGGCGCTCCCGGCCGGCCGGAGGTGAAATCTCTCACCGTCCGTCCCCCTGGAGCCGCCCGCCCGGAGAGAAACTCCTCAAATTCGGTGCGGGACGCGTGGTAAACGTCCTTGCGTTTTTCCTTGCGGATGATCTTTGATATGGTGAAATCGCCGTTTACATACACGTACTCATACTCATACCGCCAGCTCCGGAACAGGAAAAATCCCGTCACCGCCAGAATCAAAGCCGGAAACAGCATAAACGCCGCGAAGAATACCGCGTCCACAAAAAACACCAGCGCGGCCGACACCATCACCGCCTTCAAAAGCCTCTGCCTTCCGTTTATGACATACGGCACATACCACTCAAATACAACATCTCTCATCCTGCTCCCGCTCCTTATATCATTTTCAGTCCAATCTGCAAACCGTCATACTCTCCCAGGCCGTTCGGCACCGGAATGCCGGCGCTCATAAGGAGGCGTCCGGAAAACTTTCCCTTCCGTCCCTCGATCCGGTAGAAGGCATCCGGCTCCAGCCCCTTTAATTTCAGATACCTCTGGGCCTCATTTCCTTCCTTGTCCGTGATGACCAGGCCTACCAGGGACTTCTTTTTATCCTGGGAAACGTGCTGCCAGGCGGTGAAGTACCGGTTTTCGTAAGGATTTGTCAGCCGGTAGTAATCGCCGTCCATGATCACCTTCCCGTAACGCTTGTAGAACCGGATCTGCTCTCTGCAGACCTCCTTCTCCCCCGCGCTCATCTTCGTGGGATCCAGCTCGTATCCAAATACCCCGTCCATGGCCGTCACGCCCCTGGTGGCCAGGGGAACGGTGCGGCCCGTCTGATGGTTGGGGCAGACGGATACGTGGGACTCCAGGCTGCTTATGGGGTAAGCAAAGGAAGTGCCGTACTGGATTTTCAGCCGGTTCACGGCGTCGGTATTGTCACTGCACCAGATCTGGGGCTGGTAGTAGAGCATAGCCGGGTCGTACCGGCCGCCGCCGCCGCTGCATCCGCAGAACAGGATCTCCGGATGGCTCAAAATCACGTGGTCCATCACGTAGTAAAGTCCTAAGATGTAGCGGTGGAACACCTCTCCCTGCCGCTCCCTGCCCAGCAGTCCGGACCAGGCCTCCGCCAAGCTGCGGTTCATATCCCATTTCACATACTCCACGTCCATCTCCTTTAAAAGACGGTTCATGGATTCGATCAGATAGTCACACACATCCTTCCGGGACAGATCCAGCACCAGCTGATACCGCCCCCGGACCGCCGGCCGTCCCGGCTCCCGCAGGCACCAGTCCGGATGCTGGCGGTACAGATCGCTGTCCTCAGATACCATCTCCGGCTCCACCCAGATTCCAAATTTCAGGCCCATCCCGTGGATCCGGCGGGAAAGCTCCGAAAGTCCCATGTTCAGTTTCTTCCGGTTCACCGTCCAGTCTCCCAGGCCGGAGCAGTCATCGTCCCGCTTTCCGAACCATCCGTCGTCCAGCACAAACATTTCCACGCCCATGTCTGCCGCCGCTTCCGCGATCGACAAAATCTTTTCATCGTCAAAATCGAAGTAGGCCGCTTCCCAGCTGTTTAAAAGGATGGGTCTTAGCTTTTTCCGGTAAGGAGAACGGCATAAGTTCTCCCGGAAAATCCGATGGTAAATATGGCTGAGCCTCGTAAGTCCCTGTCCCGACCAGGCTAAGATCAGCTGGGGGGCCTGAAACTCCTCCCCCGGCTCCAGAAGGAAGGAAAAGCCCTTGGGATGAATCCCCGCGTTTACGCGGAGCTGACGGTACTGATCCCGTTCCGCCTCAATCAGGAAATTTCCGCTGTAGACCAGAGAAAGGCCCCAGCACTGTCCATGATCCTCTCCGCAGTCCGGCTCGCACAAAATGGCGAACGGATTGTACTGATGGGAGGACGTTCCCCGGCTGCTGCCGACGGAATGAACCCCGTCCCTTATGGGAATCCGCCGCATCTCCCGCTCCATCATATGCCGGCCTGTGAAATAGATCAGGTCGTAATCGGAATCCCGAAAATCCAGGGTGGCAGACATCAGTTTCTCCAGACGCAGGGGCTTGGTGCCGTAGTTGGCCAGGATCACGGAGCGGGCGATCACATCCTTCTCCTCAAAGACGGTGTAGGCCAGCCGCACCTCCACCCGGCTCACCGGGTCCTCCAGGCGGATTACCAGGGTGTCCACGTTCTCCTTCGGGCCCCCGGAGAGTCCGGGCATTCCCTTGATCACACAGGCTCCGGGGCTGATCTCATACCCCGCCACCTTTCCGGAAAACGCGGTGCCTCCCTCTCCCCACACCAGCTCCACACTGGGATTTCTGTAGTCTCCGCTGCGGTCGCTGGAGAATTCCTGGGGCAGGGCATCCAGGGAAAAGGTTCTGTCATTTCCCACCTCGTTGGGATTGGGGGAAAATCCCCGGTCCTGGAAGGTGAGGAGGTAGTCCAGATCCTCGTCGGGAATCCTGGCCCCGTAGTACATATGCAGCAGGTTTCCGTACCTGCTGACTTCCATCAGGTAAGAGCTGTTCGCCGTTTCCAATATGAATGTTTTCGTGTCCGCATTATATCTTACTGCCATAAATCATCATCCTGTCTGTATTTGTTATTTTCCGCCGGTCATGGCCACGCCCTCGATGAACTGTTTCTGGAAGAACAGGTACAGCACCACCATGGGGATCATCGCCAGCAGGGAGCCGGCCATCATCACCGGGAAATTGGTGCTGAACTGGCCTCTTAGGGTCGCCAGTCCGGAGGACAGCGTCATCATGTTCAAATCTGTATTGACAATGAGGGGCCACATCAGGTCTCCGTAGGCAAACACCGCGGTGAACACCGCCAGAGCCGCCATGGATGCCTTGGTAAGAGGCGCCATCACTTTCACAAAGGTCTGCCACTGGTTGCAGCCGTCCAGATAGGCCGCCTCCGCGATCTCATCGGGAATCCCCAGGTACGCCTGCCTCAAAAAGAAGGTGCCGAAGGCGCTCACCAGTCCGGGGAACACCAGGGCAAATATGGTGTTGGTCAGGCCCAGTTTCGCTAACATCTGGTACTGAGGAGTGATGAAAATCTGGGACGGAAGCATCATCTGCATCAGAACCAGAGAAAACAGAAGGTTTTTTCCCTTAAAGCGCAGTTTCGCGAAGGCGTAGCCCGCCATGGAGGAAAACAGCACCGCGCACACCACTCTCCAGAACACCATCAGGATGGTATTCTTGTACAGGGCGAAAAAGGGAAGGGACGCCATGGCATCCGTAAAGTTTTTGGTCTGCCACTCCGCCGGAAGGATGGTGGGCGGCACGATCATGCTCTCCTCCACCGTCTTAAAGCTGGTCAGGAACATCCACACGAAGGGGAACACCATGACAATGCAGCCGATGGCGAAAAAGGCATAGATTCCGATTGTCCGGATCCGTCTGGATCTCTCTAATGATGAATTCATACGCAGCTCCTTTCTACACCTCGTAATTGACCCATTTCTTCTGGCCCCAGAACTGCACCACCGTCACCAGGCCGATGAGAGCCACCGTCCAGATCACCACTGAGGAGCCAAGGCCCCTGTTTCCGGTGACGAAGGATTCCCGGTAGAACAGGTACATCAGGGACTGGGCGTTGTTTAGGGCCGGGTTCGATTCCTCCACCAGCATATAGATCAGATCGTATACCTTAATGGAAGACATCAGCCTCATGATCAGCACCACAAACAGGGTGGGGGAAACCATGGGCAGGGTAATGTGGAAAAATTGCTGGAGCTTGGTGGCTCCGTCCAGGCTGGCCGCCTCGTAATAGGATTTTGAAATATTCTGCAGGCCGGAAAGCAACAGCACCGCGTCATATCCGATGGCGGACCACACTGCCACAATGGCGCAGGCCACCATGACGATATTGGGATCGGTGATCCAGTTGATTTTGTGGGCCAGCAGGGTGTTGATGATTCCGTACTCCGTGTTGAACATCCATTTCCACACCATGGCCACTGCCGCCGGGGCCACAACCATGGGAAGGAAGAACACGGCCCGGAAAAACGTCCTTCCCTTGATCTTGGCGTTTAACATAACCGCCACCACCAGGGCTAAGAAAATTCCCAGGGGAACCGTCAGGATACAGAAGTAAATGGTGTTTAAATTCGCTCTCCAGAACTCCGGGCTGGCGAACATTTCTATGTAGTTTTCCAGTCCTCTGAGCTCGTAGAGGCCAAAGGGCCTGGTCTTGGAAAAGCTTAACTTGATGGTATCCAGGAACGGATAGATATTTAACACCAGCAGGCCGATCACCGTGGGCGCTACCATCAGGTATCCCCACCGGCTCTCGGACTTCGCGTGCCTGCTGGCCTTCGCCGTCATATTTGCCATAATCCCCCTCCTTAATCGTCCTCGGCAGCCTTTTTCAACGCCTCCTGCATGGCCGCCATTCCGTCCTCAAAGCTGATCTGTCCGGAATAGATCTTCAGCAGGTTCTCCGTCACATCCGGTTTCCAGACGGAACGGTACTTGTTGTTGACGGACTGCACGCTGTACTCGAACATATCCACGAAACACTCCACGTTCAGCCGGTAGTCAAACTGGTCGAACACGTCGATCCAGGTCTGCTCCAGACCCTCGTAAGCCGGGATGGCCGCGCCGGATTCTCCCTGCAGCCGCTGGCCCTCCTCGGAGCCGAAGAAACGGAGCACATCCTTTACCAGCTCCAAATTCTTATTGGCGGGGGAGGTGGCGTAGCACAGACCGTTGGAAATGGTGGCTCTGCCGTCTCCGGACGCCGGGTTCGGGCACATGGGCAGCACAGCTACGTCCCATTTTCCCTGCATATTGGGGTAGTTGTTCATCTCGCTTAAAATGTTCCAGTTGCCCTCCAGGAACATGGCCCCCTGCTCAGAGAAAAAGGCCGTTCCGGGAGACGTCTCCGCGAAATAGTTCTGATCCGGGCACCAGTCCTCCTTCTGCAGGTCGATGTAGAATTTCATGGCGTCCTTCGTGGCCTGGTTGTCAAAGCCGCCGGTGATGTTGTCCTCCGCCAGGATGTAGCCTCCGTTCTGGTACACGAAGTTCCAGTAGCCCAGCTGATCGTCGCCGTAGGCCATATAGCCGTACTTTCCGGTGGCGTCATAGATCTTCTGGGAGGCGTCGCACAGGTCATCCCAGGTCCAGGTCTCGTCCGGGTAGGCCACTCCTGCCGCATCGAACATTTCCTTATTGTAGACAAGGCCCACCGTGTCCTTGTCCTTGGGCACGCCGTAATAGCGCCCGTCGCTTCCCTGGACGTTCTTTAAGGACACCTCGGAGAAATGGTCCTTAAAGTAGTCCGGGTCTTCCCCATCGTACAGATCGGTGAGATCCGCGATCTTGCCGTAGTCGGCATACTTCAGGATCTCGTTGGTGTGCATCCAGAAGATGTCCGGCATCTGGTTGGAGATGGCTGCCGCCTCCAGTTTCGTCCAGTACTCGCTCCAGCTGGTTACCTGCACCTCGATCACCACGTCCGGGTGTTTCGCCGTATAGGCGTCGCAGATCGCCTGCATTCCGTCCCTCTGGGCGATGTCCCAGATCTGAAACGTGAGATGGGTCTTTCCGTCGGACGTGCCAGTGCTACATCCGCCGAGGATCACCGCGGCCCCGCAGGCCGCCAGCAGCGAAATCGCTGTTTTTCGTTTCTTCACACTTTTCCCTCCTTTTGTGTATTTAGGACATAAACTAATATTAGTTTGTATTTGAATTATATCAATTCCACAAATCCCCTGATATGAACAGGAAAAGCATTTATATACCAAAATGTAAGATCTATACAATTTTTGTACAATGTGCTATCATTTTGGTATATAGGAGGACATCATGGAAAAGAACTTTAAATTCGGGGTTTTTCAAAACGACAAAAATATTGACCTGTCCATTTTTCAGTACGGCTGGGAGGAGTGCGCCCCCCTGCATTCCTACGGCCCGGCCAAGCGGAACCACTACCTGTTTCACTTTATCTTCTCCGGAAAGGGATATTTAAGCTCCAACGATTCCTCCGGGACCACCCACCTGCACCGTCTGGAGGCCTGCCAGGGCTTTCTCATCTGCCCCGGCCAGGTAAATACCTACTACGCCGACGAGCACCTCCCCTGGGAGTACGCCTGGGTGGAATTTGACGGGGTAAAGGCGCTGGAGTACATGGAAATGGCCGGCTTAAGCTTCGACTCTCCCGTGTACCGGCCTAAAAAGCGGGAGCACGCCGCCCTGATCCGGGACGAGCTTATGGCCATCGTGGACAACCCGGCCCACTCTCCCATTTACCAGATCGGCCACCTGTACCTGTTCATCGACTGCCTGATCCGCTGCTCCGCCTCCGCCAAACCGGTGCCGGCGGGCAAGCTGAAGGATTTCTACATCAAGGAGGCCATCTCCTTCATCGAACAGAACTACAGCCGCCCCATCACCGTAGAGGACGTGGCCGCCTTCTGCAATTTAAACCGCAACTATTTAGGAAAGCTGTTCCGGGAGGGCACCAACCAGACTTTGCAGCATTTCCTCATGTACTACCGCATGAACCGGGCCGCGGAGCTTTTAAAATTTTCCGACATGAGCGTCAGCGAAGTGGGAAAAATGTGCGGCTATCCCAACCAGCTCCACTTCTCCCGGGCCTACAAAACCATCTTCGGCGTTTCCCCCAACCACTGGAGGGAACAAAACCGCCCCCTTCCCAAGCTGAACCGCCGGGAAACAGAGGACGGCACCGCCCCGGAGCCGGGGCCAGAAAGGAGTCGCTAACATGGCAGTACCAGAATACGCAAAAGCCAGGAAACTGGCCTTAAAAGCCTACCGCCAGGACTTGGAGGACAGGAAAAACCCTTATCTCCAGGTGCTGGATGAAATCCTCCCCTTCACGGACACGGTGGGGGAGGCAGACCTGGGCCTGGTGGAAATCCCCATCTCCCGCATCGCCGGCACCAAGACCTCCGGCCGCACCAAAGCCTTCGCCGGAAACTTCATGCCTCTGCTGCCGGAGACCTCCGAGTTTGCCGACAAATGGTCCTCCCTCTATCAGTCCCACCTGTCAGAGGGTATCAGAGAGCCGGTCATCGCCTGCGAATTCATGAACAACTACTATATTATAGAAGGAAATAAGCGGGTGAGCGTGATGAAATTCTCCGACGCCGTCAGCATTCCCGGATACGTGACCAGAATCATCCCCGCCCCCGGAGACAGCCCGGACTTAAAAATCTATTACGAATACATGGACTTTTACCGGGTCTCCGGCATCAACACCATCTATTTTTCCAAGGAAGGCAGCTTTCCAAAGCTCTGCCGCCTTCTGGGAAAGGATCCCCAGGAAAACTGGAGCCGGGAGGAGCGTCAGGCCTTCTCCTCCGCCTTCCTGCGTTTTGGGGAAATCTACCGGGAAAAGGGGGGCGGAAAGCTTTCCATCACCGCGGGAGACGGATTTCTCCTCTACCTTGGCGTCTACGGCTGGGACGGCCTTTTGCAGAAATCCATGGATCAGCTGCGGCGGGAAATCGCCCTCCTCTGGCCGGATCTGGAGGCCATGGGCTCCGGCGGCACGGTGCGCCTGGTGATGCAGCCCGCCGCCCCGGAAAAAACCTCCCTGATTCAAAAGCTCATTCCTCCTGCCCGGCCGGGACGGTTAAAGGTGGGCTTTGTCCATTACGGCACCGCCCTGACCTCTGACTGGACCTATGCCCACGACCTGGGACGGCTCTATCTGGAGGATCAGATGGGAACCACCCTTACCACGAAGGTTTACGACGGCATCCGGACGGGGGACGGGAGCATGGCCGCCATTGAACAGGCGGTGTCTGAGGGCTGTCAGGTAATCTTCACCACCTCCCCCCGGTTTTTAAACTCCAGCATCCGGGCCAGCATCCGCTACCCGGAGGTAAAGATCTTAAACTGCTCCCTGAACACCTACAGCGGCCATCTGCGCACCTACTACGGACGGCTGTACGAGGCGAAATTCCTGGTGGGAATGCTGGCGGGCATTCTCTCCGGCAGCGGCCGCATCGGCTACATGGCGGATTTCCCCATCTTCGGGACTGCCGCCTCCATCAATGCCTTTGCCCTGGGCGTCCAGATGGTGGATCCGGAGGCAAAGGTCTATCTCTCCTGGTCTTCCTTAAAAGGTGGAGGCGGGGAACAGACTTTAAAGGACGCCGGCGTATCCCTCATCTCCGGCCCTGACCTGCTGGCTCCCGCCCATGCCCCCAGCCCCTACGGCCTGTACCGCACCGGGGAACCGGGAGGCATCAGCCTGGCCTCCTCCATCTGGCACTGGGGGAAATTTTACCACCGCATCCTCCAGACCATTGTAAACGGACGCTGGAGCCGCTCTCTGCCCGTCTCCGACGGGGATTCCATCAACTACTGGTGGGGCATTTCCTCCGGCATCATCGACGTGATCTGCTCCAAATCCATCCCCGCCCGCTCCCGCCGGCTCATGGAGCTGGTGAAGGATCAGATCGTAAACGGCAGTTTCCAGATCTTTTCCGGAGCCCTCTATGATCAGGAAGGGATCCTGCGCTCTCCCGGCGCCGCCGAGCTCTCCCCCGCCCAGATCATCCACATGGACTGGCTGGCCTCCAACGTGATGGGACGCCTCCCATCCCCGGAGGAGCTGGATACGGAAGCGGCCCAGATGATGGAGACCCAGGGGATCTTTCCGGGAAAGGACGGCCTGTTATGAGAATCCTAGCCATCGCCGACCAGGAATCCCCGGCCCTGTGGGACTACTTCCAGCCGGAACGGTTAAAGGATGTGGACGTCATCGTCTCCTGCGGGGATTTGGACCCCCGCTACCTCTCCTTTCTGGCCACCTTTTTCTCCGGGCCGGTGCTCTATGTCCACGGAAACCACGACGGCTGCTACGAGCGCATCCCGCCGGAGGGCTGCATTTCCATCGAGGACCGGATCTATGAGTACGAGGGCGTCCGGTTCCTGGGACTGGGCGGCTCCATGCGCTATAAGCCGGGGCCCTTTCAGTACACGGAGCTGGGAATGCGGATGCGGGCCGCCAGGCTGTGGTTTCAGCTGAAACGCCACCGGGGCTTTGACGTATTGGTGACCCACGCTCCCGCCTACCGGCTGGGGGACGGGACCAGCCTCACCCACACCGGTTTCCAGGTCTTCCGCACCCTGATGGAGACCTACCGCCCCGCCTTTTTCGTCCACGGCCACATTCACCTCTCCTACAATCCTCTGGCCAAACGGGTCAGCCGCTACGGCCAGACCACCATCATCAATGCCTATGAGAAGTACGAATTTGATCTGAAACAGCCGTGAACGGCAGTTTCGCGCCACAGAAAACATCGTTTCCCATATTACAAAAAGACAGCCAGCCGCCCCGGGGAACCGGCCCTTTAAGGACCCGGTTCCCGCCGGAGCGGCTGGCTGTTTCTATTTGATGAATCTATTTCTATTGCCTTTTCAGGCTCCGCGGAAATTTCCCGCAGGTTCCCTTTACGCGGTCACAGACCGTTTGGCCGCGATCTTCGCGTTCTTGTAGGGGTCAGGACGGAACAGCATATAGAGCATTCCCGCCAGCAGAACCACTGCCACAACGGTACCTGCCCCAAAGGCTCCACCCATCATCACCGTACCTAACTGGTAGATGATCAGGCTCACGCAGTAGGCGAAGGCGTTCTGGAACAGGATCGCGAACCAGAACCACTTTCTGGACTGCATCTGCTGTGCCATGGTGGCGATGGCCGCCAGACAGGGGGAGTTTAACATATTAAACACCAGGAAGGAGATGGCCGCCGCCGTGCTGGGGAACCATGCCTTGATGGCGCCTGCAACGGTGGGGGCGTCCTCCGCAGCTTCCTCTGCCACGCCGGCCAGGATGCCGATGGTGGTAACGATGTTCTCCTTCGCGCTGAAACCGGAGATAGACGCGGCCACAGGAGCAAATCCGTACTCGCCCACGCCCCAGCCTAAGGGATGGAACAGGGGAGCAATGGCGCCGCCTACCACACCCATCAGGCTGTCGGCGCTATCCTCTACCATGCCAAAACCGTCCGCGGTAAAGCCGAAGGTGGACAGAACCCACATCACCACGCAGGCCAGGAACAGAATGGTCCCCGCCTTCTTAATAAAGCTCCACAGTCTCTCCCACACATGGATGGCCACCGTCTTGATGGACGGAACGTGGTAGGCCGGCAGCTCCATAACGAAGGGTGCGGCGTCGCCGGAGAAGGGTTTCGTCTTTTTCAGCATAATGGCGGATACGAGCACAGCCGCAACGCCCACAACATACATGATAAATGCCCAGGAACCGGCGTCGGAGTAATCTCCCGTCGCCCAGCCGGTGATCAGGCCGCCCATGAGGGCGATCACCGGCAGCTTGGCTCCGCAGGGAACGAAGGTGGCCGTCATGATGGTCAGCCTTCTGTCGTTGTCGTTCTCAATGGTCCTGGATGCCATGATTCCAGGAATTCCGCAGCCGGATGAAATCAGCAGCGGGATGAAGGATTTTCCGGACAGTCCGAAATGACGGAACACCCGGTCCATCACGAAGGCGATACGCACCATGTAGCCGCAGTCCTCCAGGATGGATAAGAAGATGAACAGAATGGCCATCTGGGGCAGGAAACCGAACACCGCGCCCAGGCCGCCGATGATGCCGTCCACCACCAGGCCGCTCACCAGGTCACCGGCTCCGGCGCTTGCAAGGGCCGCGGAAACCATCTCCTGGATGCCTGCCACAAAGCTGTCGTTGGCCCAATCCGTTCCCATGGTACCCACGGTGGACACGGAAACGTAGTACACCAGCCACATCACCAGGGCGAAAATGGGAAGTCCCAAAATCCGGTTGGTGACGATCTGGTCAATCTTGTCAGACGTGGACATCTTCCGTCCCGCCTTCTTCACCGTGTGGCTGATCAGCTTGGTTATGTATAAATACCGCTCATTGGTGATAATGCTCTCTGTGTCGTCGTCGTGAGCTGCCTCCAGGGCTTTGACTCTCTCCTCCACCGCGCTCCTGTCGCTGGCCGGCAGGGAAATCTCCGCCTCCACCTTTTTATCTCTCTCTAACAGCTTGATGGCGTACCATCTTTTCTGCACGTCGGAAACACCGGCGGGAACCATGGCCTCCACCTGGGAGATCGCCTCCTCCACATCGCCGGCAAACATCTTCCCGGGATGGGTCTGGGCCTTGGATTTTGCCAGATGGACCGCTTTCTCCACCACTTCCTTCAGGCCGGTCTTTTTCAGGGCAGAGGTCTCCACGATCTCACAGCCCAGGGACGCCCCCAGCTTTTTCGTATCGATCTTATCTCCCGTTTTCTTTAACAGGTCGCTCATGTTCAGGGCGATGACCACCGGGATTCCCACTTCCAGCACCTGAGTGGTCAGGTATAAGTTTCTCTCAATATTGGTGGCGTCCACCAGGTTGATGACGGCGTCGGGCCGCTCCTTTAACAGGTAGTCCCGGCTCACCACTTCCTCTAAGGTGTACGGGGAAAGAGAATAGATTCCCGGCAAGTCGGTGATGATGATCTCCTCGCCGGATTTGGAATCCTTTAATTTACCTTCCTTTTTCTCCACCGTAACGCCGGGCCAGTTTCCCACGTACTGGTTCGCTCCGGTGAGAGCATTGAACATGGTCGTCTTCCCACAGTTAGGGTTTCCGACTAACGCAATTCTGATTGCCATAGAGCATTTCCTCCCTTTATTCTATCAAGCTTACTTTTCCTCTACCAGGATGCTTTCCGCATCGGCTTTCCTCAGGGAAAGCTCATATCCGCGGATGGTGATCTCCACCGGATCCCCAAGAGGCGCCACTTTTCTCACATAGATCTCACTGCCTTTGGTGATCCCCATGTCCATAATGCGGCGCTTAAACGCTCCCTCGCCAGTCAGTTTTGCCACTGTTACTGTCTTTCCAACAGCTACATCGCGTAATGCCTTCTGCATAACCCATTGCTCCTTTCTTTTCAGGCTGCTGTCACCGCCTGCGGGCTAGACCATGATACGGCTAGCCATTTCCCTGCCTATGGCCACTCTGGAATCCTTCACGTTCACAATCAGATCCCCGTGAATCTCAGAAATCACAGTGACCTGGCTCCCGTCTACGAAACCCAGATTCGCAAGGAATCTTTTTACATCATCCGTTCCTCCGACGCGCTTTACCACGCCGGAATCTCCCGGTTTCATAAATGCTAACGGCATCATTTCATCCACCCTTCTTTTATGATAATGAATATCATTTGTTTTTTTACCTTTGATAAGTATAAGCTAACTGCTTGATGATGTCAATAGATTTTGAGAAAGATTTCCATTTTCTTTATTTTCTATAAAATTTTTATACATTTGGGGGTATAAAACGTCAAAAAGGGGGTGTTGCAAAATCATCTGAACAGATGATTTTGCAACACCCCCGAATTAAGAGTGATGTTCTGCCGCGATTACGCTCTCAGCTCAATCTTCATCTCCCGCAGGCCGTGAAGGATCTTCTCCATCACAGCGCCCACTTCCTTGTCCTCCAGGGTGCGGTCCTTCGCCCGGAAGGTGATGGAGTAGGCCACGGACTTAAAGCCCTCCTGGATCTGGGATCCCTCGTAGATGTCAAAGAGCTGGTAACTCTCCAGGATCTTTCCGCCTCTCTGCTCAATGACGGCCTCGATCTGGCCCACCATGATCTCCTTGGGCACAACCATGCTGATGTCCCTGGTCACTGCCGGGTACTTGGCGATTCCCTCGTACTTCCGGTCGAAGTTTACGCAGGCCTCTACCTTCGGCATATCCAGCACTGCCACATAGGTTCTCTCGCCGATGCGGTAATTGTCCGCCACGTCGGGATGGAGCTCTCCTAAGTAGCCCAGCACCTGGCCGTTATAGACGATTTCCGCCTTTCTGCCGGGATGGAGGTAGGGGTGGCCGCAGTCCGGGTTGTAATGGGGCTTTCCGCCCATGCCCAGTTTCTCAAACAGCTCCTCCGCCACACCCTTCATGGTGAGGAAATCGGCGCCTGCCCCGTACATTCCAAATACCAGCTGCATCCGCTCCTCCGGCAGCTCCGTGAGGGGCAGGGACTTGGGCAGATAGACGTTTGCCAGCTCGTAGAGGCGCACATCCTTGTTTCTGCGGTTGTAGTTGGTGGACAGGGAATTTAACATTCCGTTTAAGGGCAGGGTGCGCATGATGCTGAAATCCTCTCCCAAAGGATTGGAAATGGTCACCGTGCGGCGCAGTTCGTCCTCCGCCGGAATGAGCAGCTTGTCAAATACCTTCGGGCTCTCGAAGGAGTAGGTCATGCTCTGGCTGAACCCGCAGAACTCGGCGATCTCCCTGGCAATCTCCTCCACCCGCAGCTTTTCCGACAGCTTTCCGGTGGTCGCCTCCCCGCTTGGCAGGGTGGTGGGGATGTTGTCGTAGCCGAAGAATCTGGCCACTTCCTCCGCCAGATCCGCCATACGCAGAAGGTCCTGGCGGAAGGTGGGGATGATCACCTCATTTGCCGCCTCGTCGTAGCGCAGCTCGATGGTCTCAAAATATTTCAACATATCCTCCGCCGGGATCTCCGTGCCCAGAAGGCGGTTCATCTTCTCCAGCTCAAAGGGAATGCGTTTCTCCGTGCGGGGCTCGGCGTACACGTCAATGGTGCCGCCCACCACTTCTCCGGCGCCCAGCTCCTCCACCAGCTGGCAGGCCCGGTCGATGGCCGCCTTGGCGTTGTTGGGATCCAGGCCCTTCTCATACTTTCCGGAGGCGTCGGTGCGCAGGCCCAGGCGTTTGGCGGAAAGGCGGATGTTGGTGCCGTCAAAGCAGGCGCCCTCAAATACCATGGTCTTTACGTCGTCGGTGATCTTGGAATTCTCACCGCCCATGATTCCGGCGATGCCCACTTCCTTCTCTCCGTCGCAGATCATGAGCACCTGGCTGTCTAAGTTTCTCATCTGGCCGTCCAGGGTCTGGAAGGTATCTCCGTCCTGGGCGCATTTTACCACGATCTTGTGGCCGGCCAGCTGGTCGTAATCGAAGGCGTGCATGGGCTGGCCGTACTCCTCCATCACGTAGTTGGTGATGTCCACCAGGTTGTTGATGGGACGGATGCCGCTGGCGGCCAACCGTCTCTGCATCCACTCCGGGGACGGCCCCAGCTTGATGTTCTTTACCATTCTGGCGCAGTATCTGGGGCAGAGCTCCGGATTCTTCACCTCTACCTGCAGGTAGTCGTTGATGTCCTCATCGTTTCCCGTCTCCTTCACCTGGGGCGGGCAGAATGGCTTGCGGAAGGTGGCAGCCGCCTCCCTGGCAATGCCGATGACGCTGTAGCAGTCCACCCGGTTGGAGGTGATCTCGTACTCAAACACCACGTCCCGCAGGCCCAGCACCGCCACGGCGTCCGCTCCCACTTCCGTGTCCTCCGGGAGAATGTAAATGCCGCTCTCCGGGGCATTCGGGTACATATTCCGGTCAGAGCCCAGCTCCTCGATGGAGCACATCATGCCGCAGGACTCCACTCCTCTTAACTTGCCCTTTTTAATGCGGATTCCATCCTCCGGCAGCGGGCCGCCGTCATGGCCGCCGGCCACCTTTCCTCCGTCTAACACCACCGGAACCTTGTCTCCCTCTTTCACGTTGGGAGCGCCGGTGACGATCTGGATGGTCTCCCCGCCGATGTCCACCTGGCAGACGATGAGCTTGTCAGCGTCCGGATGCTTTTCAATTTTTAAAATCTGGCCTACCACGATCTTCTCCAGGTTCTTGTCCAGGCGCTCGTAGCCTTCCACCTTCGTTCCGGTAAGGGTCATGGCGTCGGTGTACTCCTGGGCCGTGCAGTCCAACTCCGGAACGTATGCTTTAATCCAAGATAATGCTGTATTCATGATTCGATCTCCTTTTCCTATTCCTTAGAACTGCTTTAAGAAACGGATGTCATTCTCGTAAAGCAGGCGCATATCATCAATCTCATACTTTAACAGGGCAATCCGCTCCAGGCCCACGCCGAAAGCAAAGCCGGAATACTCCTCCGGGTCAATGCCGCACATCTCCAGCACGTGGGGATGAACCATACCGCAGCCTAAAATCTCAATCCAGCCGGAGCCTTTACAGAACCGGCAGCCCTTGCCGCCGCACTTGAAGCAGGTAACGTCCACCTCGGCGCTGGGCTCTGTAAACGGGAAGTGATGGGGACGGAATTTGACCTTCGTCTCCGGCCCGAACAGCTCTCTGGCGAACTCCGCCAGGGTTCCCTTTAAGTCGGCAAAGGTGATGTTTTTGTCGATCACCAGGCCCTCGATCTGGTGGAAGGAGGGAGAATGGGTGGCGTCCACCGCGTCGGAACGGAACACCCGTCCGGGAGCGATGATGCGCACAGGCAGCTTGCCCTTTTCCATGGTGCGCACCTGCACCGGAGAGGTCTGGCTGCGCAGAACGATGCTGTCGTTGATGTAGAAGGTGTCCTGCTCGTCTCTGGCGGGATGGCCCTTGGGAATGTTGAGCTTTTCAAAGTTGTACAGATCGTACTCCACCTCCGGTCCCTCCACGACCTCGTAGCCCATGCCGATGAAGATGCGCTCCACCTCCTCTAAGGCTACGGTGTTGGGATGGCTGTGGCCGATGCTCTGTTTCTTGGCGGGAAGGGTCACGTCGATGACCTCCTTTGCCAGCTGCTCCTCTCTGGCCTTTTTCGCCAGGGCCGTCTTTTTCTCCTCCAGCTTTGCCTCAATCAGGGCTCTGGCGTCGTTTACCATCTGGCCCACCTTCGGGCGGTCCTCCGCAGCTACGTCCTTCATGCTCTTTAACACGCTGGTCAGCTCGCCTTTTTTGCCTAAATAGGCCACGCGGATCTCGTTTAAGCCCTCCAGGGCCTGAGAGTCCTCGATCTGCCGTAAGGCTTCCTCTTTGATTCTCTCCAACTGCTCTCTCATAACAATCTCCTTTTCGGTAAAATAGGTCCCGGATGGCCGCGGTGCTTGTTCTGCCGGAGACAGTCACGCCGGAGCGCGGCTGCGCAAACAGCCTGTTTCCTCTGCGCGGAGTACACCTCCTTGCGGAGCATTTTTATTTAACAGGAAACCCAGCTTCCTGTTAAATAAAAAAGACCTCATCCCTTCCTACGAAGGGACGAGGTCATCGCGGTACCACCCTAATTCCTGCCCGTATACACTGGGGGGCAGGCACTCGTTCTACTTAACGCGTATGCACGGCGCAGCCTACTTTCCGTTCAGCCACGCGGCTCCGGCGGGAAATTCGGGATACTTACGGAGCTTAAGGGGACTTGCAGCCGGTGATCCCCTCTCTCTGAAAGACATAAGTCCTTACTGTTGTGCCTTCACAGCCTTTGTTTTATTTGAAAACCTGTGTCCTATTGTAACCAGTATGGGCGGAAAAGTCAAGCGTTTTCCAGGTCGTTCCCACGACATTTCCAAGCTATTTTCATAATAAAACACAGCAACGGCTGCATAAAACTATGTTACAATAGAATTTTCCTAAACCCCTTGAAAATCCATAAATTCATGATTATAATAAAAACATAAAGAAAGCACCCACTCCAAAAGCGGATGCCACTTTGATGCTCTAGCGCTCCAACGAGCGCCGCCCATCCTGTGTGTCAGACAGGGTGGGCATTTTTTTGTGTCATAGGAAACTGCGTTCCCTATGACACAAAAGCCTCCGGCGGGATGCACACTCCGCGCAAAGGAAAATGGCTGCTGACGCAGCCGCGCTCCGGCGCAAGTGTGCGCTGTTGCGCACACTTTTTCTTCTCTTTCTTATCCAGAAAGGAAATAAATGCGATGATCAAACCGCCAAAGGACATGAGCAAGCCCAATATCCCTAAGACAACCATTACCGTCTCATAAGCCGTCATCTGCATCACCCCCTTCCTATGTATTCCCCTGCGGGTCATAGAAAAGAGGCAGCCACTCCTGTCATGGGTACTTTCCTGATCTAAAATTTACCATACTGACATGATCTTTTCAAGAAAAAAATCCTTCTGGTTATAAATAGATGAAAAGCATCGGATCTCCTTACTTCTTTTCCTCCACATTCCACCGCTCCCCCGCCACATTCCTGGGAAATTCCATGACGCAGCCTTTTTTCGGGTTCACCACCTGGCTGATCCGCAGGTTTCCCATAAGGCTTAAGGCCGCCGCGGCCTGCAGGCCGTCAAGGGGGGAGTGATCCGTCAGGAACCGGTGCATTTTCCTGGCCGCCGCCACGCTGCACTGGTCCAGGGATTCGTGGGCCGCCGTGGTGAGATAGGCGGTTTCCGTCACCAGAAACGGGGTGGGAATATCCTCCCGCCCTTTTAATACCGTCACCCGCACCGTCACGGCGCCGCCGGTCTCCAGGGCGCAGATGGCCGTCTCCCCGTCCCCCTGGACGGCGTGGAGATCGCCCATGGACAGCAGGGCCCCCGGCGCGTTCACCGGCAGATACAGGACAGAACCGGCCCCCAAATCCCGTATGTCTAAGTTTCCGCCGTGCTCTCCCGGCTCGTCCGTGGAAATAGGCCCTTCCGCCGGAGCCACGCCAATGACGCCGATCATGGGGCGGGCGGGAATGCGGATGCCGTTTTCAAAGAGGATTTCTCCCTGCTTTACCGGGTAGCGGCCCACGTGGCGGCCCTGGTTTTCATAGATTCCCAGGCCCTCGCCCACCCGCATATAGCCTTCCCCATCCAGGGAAATGTCCAGAATCTCCACCTGCAGCACGTCTCCCGGCTCCGCCCCCTCCACATACAGGGGGCCGGTGGCGGGGTTTGCGTACACCCGGCGGCGGGCCTGTTCCCCGGCCTCCCGCAGCTCCCCGCCGTAGCAGTCGATGCAGTCAAACACCACCGTCTCCCCGTTGGCCGCCGTCAGAACCGGGGGCTGCGCCCGGTCGAAGGCGTAGTGAACCGTTGTCCGTTCGATCCGTTTCATCCACTCATTCCTCCTTTTTCGCAGGTTCCCCACAGCCGGAACCTTCGTTCTCCCCCGTTTCCTCCCCGTCCCGGAACAGCCGGTACAGCGTCGGCTCCCCGTGGAGGAAATCCAAAAGCTCCTGAATCTTCTCCCCGTTGTCCCTGGGGCCGCCCTGTTTCACCGCCCGAATCAGCAGATTTTTCGGGGTGTGCTCCATGTCGATAAACTCCAGGATCTGGGTGCGGTAGCCCTGCCCCTCCAAAAGCTGGGCCCGGATGGCATCGGTAAACAGGGCCGCCATCCGCTCCTTGATGACCCCGTAGCCCAGGGCCGGCTCCAGCACTTCGCTGTGAATCTGGCCGTTTAGCTCATGCTGGCAGCAGGGCACGGAGAGAATGACCCGCGCCCCCCATTTCACCGCCTTGTAGAGGGCAAAATCCGTGGCCGTGTCGCAGGCGTGAAGGGTGACCACCATGTCCACCTGATCCACCCCCTCATAAGAGGCAATATCCCCGGGGTAAAAGGCCAGATGGTCAAAGCCGTACTGTTTCGCCAGGGCGTTGCAGCGGGCGATCACGTCCCGTTTTAAATCCAGGCCGATGATCCGCACCGGGTATCCCTTCAGCTCCTTCAGATAGTAGTACATGGCGAAGGTGAGGTAGGATTTTCCGCAGCCAAAGTCCAGGATGGTGCTCTCCCGGCTCTTGTCCAGCCGGGGAAGAATGTCCTCGATAAACTCCAGAAACCGGTTGATCTGCCGGAACTTGTCATACCGGGAACGGACGATCTGCCCCGTCTCCGTCATCACCCCCAGATCCACCAGAAAGGGCACCGGTCGGCCTTCCTCCAGCACGTAGCGCTTGCGGCGGTTGTGGGAAAGGCTCTCCGCCCCCGCCCGGATCTTCTCCGCCGTCTCCTTCCGTTTCACCTTCACCGTCACCTTGCCCTTTTTGCTCACCAGGGCGTGGACGGAGCCTCTACTGGAGGTGAGCTCCATCTGTTTCATCACTCCGTCCAGCAAATCCGTCACATAGGCCGCCGCCTCCTCCTTCGTGAAATTCCGGTGAAAGGCCTGAGCCCCCCGCTGCTCCTCCGCCTGAAAGATCAGGTTCCCCCGCAGCAGAATGGGGCGCATCCGCACCTTTCCCAGACTCTCCTTCTTCACCGGGCTGCTGAGGGTGAGCTGGGCCAGCTCCTCATTTAAAAATGGTTCCAACGCCTCCCGCAAGGCCGTTCTATCTCGTTCTTCCATCGTCTCTCTCCTACCAGTTTTTCCGCAGCAGCTCCGGATAGGGCTCTAAGTGGGCGTAGTCGTTAAATCGCTCCACCGTCACCTGACCCGTCTCCGGGCGGTACGCCAGCTCCGTGATGCTGCAATTTTCCAGATCCTTCCCAAGGGTTCTCCACTTTGCCAGATCCATCCCCAGAAACCAGGCCGTCATACAGCGGATCACCCCGCCGTGGGTGACCACCGCCACCGACGAAAGCCCGCTCTCCAGGATTTCCTGGAACACGGGCAGGGCCCGCTTTACCACGTCCCCAGCGCACTCCCCGCCGGGATAGGGCAGATCCCGCTCCATTTTCTGAAACTCCCGGCGAAAGTCCGCAAACCGCAGGGCGATCTCCTCGTCGGAGCAGCCCTCCATCTCCCCAAAGGAGATCTCCCGGATCCCCGGACGCACTTTGACGGGAGCGCTCCAGCACCGGTTGGCGATCTCTGCCGTCTCCCTCGCCCGGAGCAGATCGCTGGCGTACACCTGCTCTATGGCGGCGTTTCGCAGCCGCTCTCCCGCCAGTCCGGCCTGCCGCCGCCCCACGGCGTCCAACTCCACGTTCACGTTGCAGAGCTTGCTGCACTGCCTGCCGTGGCGGATCATATAGATTCTCATATTCGTTTCCTCTCGCTTTCCTTCTTCCGCCCTTTTATCGGGCAAATATCTCCTGTATCCGCAAAACAGCAGGGGTGCGCGGCAGCGCACACCCGCTCCGGAGGCTTTTGTCATGGGAAACGCGGTTTCGCCATGACAAACGAAAGGGCCGCCCGGAAAACGCCGCCCGGTCTCCCGCCGGTCATTTTCCGCACAGCCCTCTTATCCGCCTGTTTTAGTTCTTAAAGCTGTGGATCGGCGCCGGGATCCTTCCGCCTCTGGTGACAAACTTCTCGCAGGAGTAGGGATTCACCGGCATCACCGGCGCGTAGCCCAAGAGGCCGCCAAACTCCACCGTATCTCCCACGCCCTTTCCGATCACCGGAATGATGCGCACCGCCGTGGTCTTCTGGTTCACCATGCCGATAGCCGCCTCGTCAGCAATGATTCCGGCGATGGTGGTGGCCGCCGTGTCCCCGGGAATGGCGATCATGTCCAGGCCCACAGAGCAGACGCAGGTCATGGCCTCCAGTTTCTCAATGGTCAGGGCACCCAGGGTCACCGCGTCGATCATCCCCTGATCCTCGCTCACCGGGATGAAGGCGCCGCTTAAGCCGCCTACGTAGGAGGACGCCATAACGCCGCCCTTCTTCACCTGGTCGTTCAGCATGGCAAGGGCAGCCGTAGTTCCCGGCGCGCCTACCCGCTCCAGGCCGATCTCCTCTAGGATCTCCGCCACGCTGTCCCCCACCGCCGGGGTGGGAGCCAGAGACAGGTCAATAATGCCAAAAGGCACCCCAAGGCGCTTGGACGCCTCCTGGGCCACCAGCTGGCCCACTCTCGTGATCTTAAAGGCCGTCTTTTTGATGGTCTCGCAGAGCACCTCAAAATTCTGCCCTCTGGCCTTCTCCAGGGCCACCTTCACCACGCCGGGGCCGCTGACGCCCACATTGATCACAGCGTCCGCCTCCGTTACCCCGTGGAAGGCCCCCGCCATAAAGGGGTTGTCATCGGGGGCGTTGCAGAATACCACCAACTTGGCGCAGCCTAAGGAGTCTACCTCCTTCGTGGCCTCCGCCGTCTCCTTCACGATGGTTCCCATAAGGTTTACGGCATCCATATTGATGCCCGTCTTGGTGGAACCCACATTTACGGAACTGCACACCCGCTCCGTGCAGGCCAGGGCCTGGGGAATGGAGCGGATCAAATTCTCCTCCGCCTTCGTCATGCCCTTGCACACCAGGGCGGAGTAGCCGCCGATGAAATTGACGCCCACTTCCTTGGCCGCCCGGTCCAGGGTCTTCGCGATGGTGACAAAGTCCTCCGGCGTTTTGCAGGCCGCCCCGCCCACTAAGGCGATGGGAGTCACGGAGATCCGCTTGTTGACAATGGGGATCCCGAATTCCCGCTCAATGGCCGCTCCGGTGGACACCAGATCCCTGGCCACAGTGGTGATCCGCTTATAAATCTTCTCATTCACCGCGTCTAAGTCGCTGTCGCAGCAGTCCAGCAGGCTGATTCCCAGGGTGATGGTCCTCACGTCCAGCTTTTCCTGCTCGATCATATTGTTGGTCTCGATCACTTCAAACATATTTAACATAGCCGTACCCGTCCTTCCGTCGCCTTAGATTCGGTGCATACTGGTGAAAATTTCTTCCTTCTGGCATTTGATCCGCACGCCGATCTCGCCGCCCAATTTCTCAATACCCTCCACCAGGTCGCCGAACCGCTCCTGCGCGCCGGTGATGTCCACGATCATCATCATGTTGAAATATCCCTGCACAATGGTCTGGGAGATGTCCAGAATGTTGATCTGATTGTCCGCCAGGTACGTACATACCCTGGCGATAATGCCCACAGTATCCTTGCCCACTACGGTGATGATTGCCTTGCTCATAATACTCGCTCTCCTTTTTCTATGTAATTGTCACAGGGTGATGATCTCCGACATGGCGTCCCGTTTAGCCACCTCGATACAGAAATCCGTCCCTTTGTAGGGCGTGTCCCCCTGGGTGATCTCGCAGCGGACGCTCTCCAGCGCCAGCTCCGGGTAGTTGTTCTCCTTGCTCAGATGGCCCAGGAGCACGGCCTTTAAACGGTCGTGAAGAATGAAGTTCAACAGCCGCCCCGCCGTCTCGTTGGATAAGTGGCCGTGGTCTCCCATGATTCTCCGTTTCAGATAATAGGGATAAGGGCCGGTCTCCAGCATTCTCAAATCGTGGTTGGACTCCAAAAGCAGGGCGTCCAGCCCCTGGAGATGGTCGATGATGTGCTGGTCAAAATGGCCCATGTCCGTGGCCACCGCCACCTGCTTTCTCCCCTGGGAAATGCGGTATGCCACCGGGTTGGCGGCGTCGTGGTCGATGGAAAAGGGGAGAATGGTCATGTCCCCGATGGAAAATTCCACCTCCGGCAATATGGGGTGAAACAGCTCCGCCGGCATTTTCCCCAGGGAGCTCATCCCTTTGATCTCCTCCAAGGTCTCCGCCGTCCCGTAAATGGGAACGCCGTGCTTTCTGGCCAACACCCCCAGGCCCCGCACGTGGTCGGAGTGCTCGTGGGTGATCACAATGCCCGTCAGCTCGCTCCCTTTCACGCCGATCTCGTTTAACCCCTGCTCGATCCGCTTGTTGCTGATGCCGGCGTCCACCAAAAGGTTCGCCTGCTCCGTCCCCACATAAATGCAGTTGCCGCTGCTGCCGCTGGCTATGCTCACAAATCTCATGTCGTCAGTCCTTTATCTCTCAATCTCTGCTCGATCTGCCTCTCCGCCTGGGCGGGGCAGCCGTTATTGTCAATCTCAAACCGGCACATCCGCCTAAACTCCTCATCGGAGAGCTGGCTTTCCATAATGCTCTCGCATTTCTCCCTGGTGTAGCCCCGCCCTTCCATGAGCCGCCGGATCCGGTTCTCTCTTGAAGTATAAACATACCACATTTCGTCGTAAATGTCATGGACTTTTTCATCGGGAAGGGCCGCCTCCACCGCCACCAGGGAAACACCGTCCTCCTCCGCCTGGAAAATCTGCCGGCGGACCTCCGCCCAGACCAGGGGATGGACGATCCCGTCCACCGTCTCCCTGGCCGTTTCGTCGGAGAAAATGAGGGCCGCCAGGGCCTTCCGGTCAATGGCCCCGTCCTCCCCCAGAAATCCCGTCCCCAGGGCTTTGATTAACGCCTCATAGGCCGGTTTCCCCGGCTCCATAAGCTGGTGGGCCAGGTCGTCCGCCATGAGGAGTCTGGCCCCGTACTGCTCCTCCAGCATCCGCAGCACCACGCTCTTTCCGGAGCCTACGCCTCCCGTCACTCCGATTACAAAGGGATGATGTCCCATTTTCCTTTCCTCTCCTGTCCTCCGGCCGGTGTCCCGCAGCCGTTACTTCGCCTCAAACCAGGACCGCCCCGTCTTGGCCTCCACCTCCAGGGCCACCTGCAAATCGGCGGCGTGTTTCATCTTATCCTCTAAAATGGAGACCACTTCGTCCACCTCGTCCTCTCTGGCCTCGATGAGCAGCTCGTCGTGAACCTGGAGCACCAGGCGGGACGCCAGCCCCCGTTTCCTGAGCTCCCGGTCCACGTTTACCATGGCGATCTTCATAATGTCCGCCGCCGTGCCCTGGATGGGGGAATTCATGGCCACCCGCTCCCCGAAGGCCTTCGTCCTGGGGGAGTTTAACTCCGGGATGGGCCGGCGCCGCCCAAAGAGGGTGGAGACGTAGCCCTGTTCCTTCGCCTGTTCCACCAGGCCGTCCAGGAAGGTCTTTACGCCGGGATAAGTCTCAAAATACTTGTTGATATACTCCAGGGCCTCTTTTCTGGAAATGCTTAGGCCCTCGCTCAGTCCAAAGGCGCTGATGCCGTAGACGATTCCGAAGTTCACCGCCTTGGCGTTCCGCCGCTGGAGAGGCGTCACCTCCTCCAGGGGGATGTGGAACACTTGGGAGGCGGTGATGGCGTGGATGTCCTGGGCCTCCCGGTAGGCCTCAATGAGCCGCTTATCCCCCGACATATGGGCCAGGATGCGCAGCTCGATCTGGGAATAGTCCGCGTCCACCAGCACACAGCCCTCTTTTGCCACGAACACCTTGCGGATCTCCCGTCCCAGCTCCATGCGCACCGGGATGTTCTGCAAATTCGGCTCCGTGCTGCTGATGCGCCCGGTGGCAGTGATGGTCTGGTTGAATTTCCCGTGGATCCGGCCGTCCGCCCCGATGTAGGACGCCAGTCCCTCCGCATAGGTGGAATTTAATTTCGTCAGCTGCCGGTAGTCCAGGATCATCTGGATGGCCGGGCACTCCGGGGCCAGCTTTTCCAGCACGTCCGCCGCGGTGGAGTAGCCGGTCTTTGTCTTTTTTCCGCCCTTCAGTTTCATTTTCTCAAACAGGATCTCCCCCAGCTGCTTGGGCGAGTTGATGTTAAACTCCTCTCCCACCTCCTGGTAGATCTCCTTTTCCAGCTTTTCGATCCGCACCTTCAGCCGGTCGCCGTACTCCTTTAGCTCCCGCTGCTCCACATGGATTCCCGCGGCCTCCATGTGGTACAAGCTGTAGATTAACGGCATCTCTATGGTTTCAAACAGGGCGTCCATCCCCGTTTCCTTTAACTGCTCCGCCAGGGGAACCGCCGCCTGGAAGGCCACGTAGGCCATGTAGCAGGCGCAGGCCCCAGCCTTTTCCTGTCCTTCCTCCAAAGCGGTGCCGAGGGCCGTTTTCCCCAGCAGGTCCGCCTGGGAGGGCACCGTCATCCCCAGGTAATCCCTGGCCAGGTCGTCATAGCCGTAGGTGTCTTTTAAGGGGTTTAACAGATACCCAGCCACGGCGCCGTCCCGCACCTGGCCGTTCTCCTCCAGATTCATATAGGGGAGCTGAGATTTTAAATCCAGGGTCCAGGTTTCCCCGGAACGGCAGATCTTCTCTGCGCTCTCCGCCAGCCACTGGGAGGAAATCTCCTCCCCCGCCTTCAGGCAGTAAATGTCCTCCGCTCCGAAACAGAGAGCCAGGGCCACCGCCTCCTTTTTGGGGCCTGCAGCCTTTTTCCCGATCTCCAGGGAGCCGTCCGCCCCCGTAAAGAAGGACATCTGCCCTTCCTCCTTCTGTTCCTTTTCTCCGGCGATCAGCTGCACACCGGCGCGCTCCGCCTGCATCGCCTTCTCCACCGCGGCCTCCGCCTCCGCCATCTTCGTCACCGTCCGGAAATGGGTCTCCACGGAAACCTGGCCTCTGGCCTCCTCTCCGAACCGGGTGAGAATGGATTTAAACTCCAGCCGTTTCATATATTGATAGGCCTCCGGCGTGTAGAGGTTCCCCACCGCCGCGTCCTCGTAGGAAAATTCCACCGGGCTCTCGATGCAGATGGTGGCCAACACCTTGCTCATCTGGGCCATGTCGTAGTGCTCCTCCAGAGCCTTTTTCGCCCTGGGGGGCTTGATCTCCTCCAAGTGGGCGTAGGCGTTCTCAATGCTGCCGTAGGCGGAAATGATGGCCGTGGCCGTCTTTTCCCCGATGGAGGGGACGCCGGGGATGTTGTCGGAGCTGTCTCCCATAAGGGCCTTCACGTCGATAAACTCCGCAGGCGTCACCTGGTATTCCCGTTTCACGTCCTCCGGATAGTAGTCCTTCACCTCCGTGACGCCGCGGCTGGTTCTGGGAATGCGGATTTTGATCCGCTCGTCCGCCAGCTGCAGAAGGTCCCGGTCCCCGGAAACGATGGAGACCTCCACCCCCGCTCCCGCCATCCGCTTTGCCACCGTGCCCAGGATGTCGTCCGCCTCATATCCCGCCAGGGTGAGAATGGGGATGTCCATGGAGGCCAGCACCTCCTTCATTAACGGCACCTGCTCTCTCAATTCTTCCGGCATGGGCTTTCTCGTCCCTTTGTATTCTGCATACATATTGTGGCGGAAGGTGGGCTCTTTCCGGTCAAAAGCCACCGCCAGGTGGTCGCACTGCTCCTCCTCCAGGATTTTAAACATGATGTTTAAAAACCCGTACACCGCGTTGGTGTGGAGCCCCTCGGAGTTGGTCAGATCCGGCACTCCGTAAAAGGCCCGGTTTAAAATGCTGTGTCCGTCTATCAATACTAATTTTTCCATTCCATTCTCCTTATAAAAGATGTTGGGGTCAAAAGGTATTTTGACCCCTTTGATACCGGATTGCTTCGCACTACGTGCTCCCGCAATCCTCCAAAACATTCATAATCCGCTCATTTTTCTACGAAAAATGGCTGCTTATTCATGTTTTTGGCGGGTCCCAAGGTCAAAAATCCTCTTGCAAGCAAGCTCGCATCGGATTTCCGACCTTTTGACCCTGGTATCTATAAAAACATTCCCGCCTGCCACCAGATCCGCATCTGGAGAAGGAAGGTGACCGCCAGCCAGAGGGAGCTTAAGGTGGCGAATACGTACCGCAGTACCGTCAGGGTGTGAACGTGGCGGATCCGCTCCCAGGACTGTTCCAGAGTCCGCTCCAGGGCCCCCGGAATGTCGTACACCCCGATGTCGTCGTCCAGCTGCCGGATGCCGTAATCCACCGTAAAATAGATCTCCAGCTCCTCCCGGCACTCGGCGCAGTCCCTCACATGGGTCAGGAAGGCCTCCAGCTCCTCGTCCTCCAGCTGGCCGTTGATATAGGGTATGATCATCTGTTCCGTTTCCCGGCAAGTCATGGTCCGTCCGCCTCCCTCCTGATTTCATCTTTTCCTATCATACAACAGATTATGCCTGTTTTCAACCTCCGGGTTTGGAGAGACGGCGGGAGAAGGCGGGACAGGCCAGTCAGAATTTTCTCCGCGGCGGCGCCAAAGCAAAACAGCCAGCAGAATACCCCTGCTGGCTGAATCCTGAATTTCTCTTTTCGTCTTTTCCTGTGGTCTGGTCTCCGGCTCAATGTCCGTCTGACCGCCGGCGCGGGACATCCCACATCCGCCGCCAGAACAACCTTCCGGCCGCCGCCCTATTTCCCCAGGAAATCCAGGGCAAAGCGGGCATAGATCCCGGCGCCATGATACAGAGTGTCCTCGTCCACGTCAAAGGACGGATGGTGATGGGTACACACGATCCCCTTCTCCCGGTTTCTCACGCCCAGGTAGCCGAACACTCCCGGAACGTGCTCCATGTACACGCTGAAATCCTCCGCCCCCGTCATCTTCGGCAGAGCCCGCAGGCAGTCCTCCCCCAGTTCCGCCTTCGCGGCCTCCTCCGCCAGGCGGCAGAGCTCCTCGTGGTCGTTGATCAGCGGGCTGGGGCCAAAATAGTAGTCGCAGTCCACGGTACACCCGTAGCCTCCCGCCACCTGGGAGGCCACCCGCCGGATTCGCTCCGGCATGGAATTGCGGAATTCCCGGTCAAACACCCGGACAGTGCCCACTAACTCCGTCTCGTCCGCCAGGATATTTTCCTTTGTGCCCCCGTTCATCATTCCCACGGTGACGACCAGGCTGTCTAAGGGGCTGATCTCCCGGCTGGGAATGGACTGAAGGGCCATCACCACAGCCGCCGCCGCTAAAATGGCGTCCTTCCCCTCGTGAGGGGCGCTGCCGTGGGCCTTCTCCCCCCGGACCCGGATGGTAAACCGGTCGCTGCAGGCCATCCGCTCTCCCACCTCAAAGTTGGCGGTTCCCGCGTCCAGATTCGCCCACACGTGCATTCCAAAAATGGCGTCCACCCCTTCTAAGGCTCCCCGCGTCACGTACTCCTCGGATTTTCTTCCCACTTCCTCGCCCATCTGGAAAATGAGCTTTACGGTGCCGTGGATCTCCTCCCGGTGGCTGCTTAAAATCCTGGCCGCCCCCAGAAGCATGGCCGTGTGGCAGTCATGGCCGCAGGCGTGCATCACCCCGGCGTTCTGGCTGCAATAGCTCTTTCCCGGCGTCTCCTGGATGGGCAGGGCGTCGATGTCCGCCCGCAGCATCACCGTCTTTCCCGGATGGGCCCCTTCTATGGTTCCCACACAGCCGGTGATCCCCTCAAAGGTCTCCACTGCGATTCCCATTTTCTCCAGCTCCCCGCAGATAAAACGGGTGGTCTCCGTCTCCTTGCAGCTCAGCTCCGGATGGGCATGGAGATGATGTCTGGCCTGGATGATATAAGATTCCTGTTCTTTCGCAAGCTGCTGCATATTCATCTGTCCTCTCCTTCCTCCCCGCCGTTTAAATACATAGCGGCAAACTGGGCGTAAAACGCGGCTCCTCCTGCCAGGGCCTTATCGTTGACCCGGAACCCTTCGTTGTGAACGGGGCAGGTACATCCGCTCTCCTCGTCCCGGATGCCCAAGAGCACGAAAATGGAGGAGGGAATGTATTCCATAATATAGCTGAAGTCCTCGCTTCCCGTAGCCGGAGACCCCTTTGCCAGCCCGTTTTCCCCAAATACGGTCCTGGCCGCCTCCCTGGCGATGCGGTTTAAATGGGGATCGTTGTTGCACACCGGCGGCTCCAGGCGCTTGTACTCCAGATCCGCCTCGCAGCCCATGGCCATGGCCGTCCCCTGGACAATCCTGCGGATGGATTCCTCCGCCAGGTCTCTCGTCTGGCCGCTGTAGGTACGCACCGTTCCCTCCAGCACCGCCGTGTCCGCCACGATGTTGAACTGGGTGCCGGAGCGGACCTTTCCCACCGTCACCGCCAGGGGGGCAATGGGGCTGTTCTCCCGGCTCACCACGGTCTGCAGGGCGCAGATGATGGCGCTGGCGGCCACGATGGCGTCCTTTCCCTCATTGGGGGTGGAGCCGTGGGCCGACACGCCCTTGACCGTCAGCACAAAGTTGTCGCAGCTGGCCATGACGGGGCCGTCTAACACCACTGCCGTTCCCTGCTCCGCCGTAGGCCACACATGGACTCCCATGGCTGCGTCCACGTCCTCCAGATACCCTTTGTCCACGTAATAGTGGCTGCCCACAAACACTTCCTCCGCCGCCTGAAACAGCAGTTTCACCCGGCCGGCCAGGGTTTCCCGGCTTTCCCACAGCAGCCTGGCCGCTCCCAAAAGCATGGCCGCGTGGCAGTCGTGGCCGCAGGCGTGCATCACTCCCGGATGAACGCTGGAAAACTCCACCCCGCTTTTCTCCTCAATGGGAAGGGCGTCAATATCCGCCCGCAGCAGCAGGGTCTTTCCCGGCTTTGCCCCCTCAATCACGGCGATGCAGCCGGTGTAGTCCTCAAAGGTCACCACGGGGATCCCCATTTTTTCCAGCTCCGACACGAGAAACGCCGTGGTTTCCCGCTCCTCATAGGAGAGCTCCGCGTGACGGTGGAGATAGTGGCGGTTTTCCACAATCTCCTGTTCCATCTCTTTTGCCTTTTTCAAAAAATCCATACGCAACTCCTTTTTTATTTAAAAATACCCAGCCCCGGACCGCATCCGGGCCGAAGGCTGGGCGTAAGCGCGCGGCGCGGATGTTTCCCACGCCGTACCCCTTTATTCATTCCTTTTTCTTACCAGTAAACTGCGCCTCCCGGGCCTAAAGGCAGGTTGAGAGCCACCCAGATGATCACCTGGATGATCCACACAATGGCAAAAGTCACGGAGAAGGGCAGCATATTGGCGATAATCGTTCCGATTCCCACGTCCTTTTTATATTTCTGGGCGAATCCAATGATAATCGGCATATAGCTAAACAGCGGCGACAGCGGGTTGGTGATGGAGTCGCCGATCCGGTATACCGCCTGGGTGATGGCCGGGTCGTAGCCCAGAAGCATCATCATGGGCACGTACACCGGGGCCAGAATGGCCCACTTCGCGGAAGCGGAACCGATAAACAGGTTTACCATGCTGGCTACGATGATCAGGCCGATCATCAGCGGAATTCCCGTAAATCCCACGGAAGCCAGGCCGTCCGCACCGGCGATGGCCACGATGGTTCCGATGTTGGACACCGAGAAGAAGTTGGTGAAAATGGAGATGAAGAAACACATAAACACGTAGGTTCCCATCTCGGAAAAGCCCAGGCTGATGTCCGCCCACAGGTCTTTATCGTTCTTGTACTTGCCGATGGCAATGCCGTAGGCCACGCCGGGCACCATCAGAGCCAGGCTTACGGTGAACACGATTCCCTTGGTGAAGGGAGCCGCGGAGTTGGTGATGGAACCGGTCTCGTCTGCCAAAATCGCCCGATCCCCAAATACGGGAAGGGACAGCAGCAGCATGATGATGAAGAACACCAGCTCCGCCACTCCGGCAGCCACCAGGCCCTTTTTCTGTACCGGCGTCAGGCTGGTATTTTCTGTGTCAAAATTATAGGACTTCAGTTCCTCCTTGGTGATGACGAACCGGCGGGCCAGCACCTTCTCCACCAGGATGGTTCCCGCAATGGTCAGAACAACGCAGGAAACCATGAGGAAGTACCAGTTAATGGCGATGGAGGCGGAATAGTTGGGGTCGATCATCCGAGCCGCCACCTCGGTGTAGCTGTAGGCCAGGGCATCGGAGAGGCCCAGGACCATGTTGGCGCAGAATCCGGCTGCCACAGAGGCAAAGGCCGTGTACAGGCCCAAAAGCGGATGCCGACCCACGGTCATAAACAGCACCGCGGCCAGAGGCGGCAGCACGATAAAGCCGGCGTCTCCCGCGATATTCAAGTTAATTCCCAGGAAAATGACCACCATGGTCACAATCCAGTTTTTCGCCCCGCCCAGGAACCGGTGCATCAGGGCAATCAAAAATCCGCTTTTCTCCGCCACGGAGGAGCCGATCACGGCCACCAGCACCATGCTCAGAGGCGCGAATCCCGCGAAGTTGGAGATGACATTGTTCCACAGGTACTGAATTCCGTACACGGAAAGCAGGTTCACCGGCTTTACGGTCTCTCCGTTTGCCGGGTTTACCACGGAAACGCCGATGGCGCTTAAAATCGCGGAAAGCACAATCACGATTCCCGACAGCATCAGGAACAGTGTGATGGGGGCCGGAAGTTTGTTTCCCACTCTCTCAATGGAGTCCAGGATCCGGTCCAGCCGTTTTTTCTTTGTTGTTTCACTCATACGCATTCCCCTTTCTTTTTCTCTGCGTCCAGCCAAAACCTGCGTCCCATTCCCAGCAGCGCCTGATTTTGACCTCTGTTTCACACTTTATCTTAGTAACAAAGCAAAACATAAAATTTATTATACGGGGTTTTGGATATTTTTGCAAGTAAAAATGTGGAAGATGTGAAAAAGGTGTTAAAAAAGGAAATATGGACGGAAATGCGGGTGGAACCCTCTATAAGAGAAATAAGAAAAACAAGGCAGCCTGGGCAGGGGCGGTATTGGTCGCCGCGTCGGCAGCAATCTTCTTCCGTGTGAAATGCGTATCCGCCAAAGCACGGCTGCGCCAGCAGCCAGTTTCTTTTGCGCGGAGTGCGCTCGCCTCCCGCTGGAGCTTTCTGTGACACAGGGAATGCGGTCTCCCATGGCACAAAAGTGTACGCAGTAGCGCACGCGCCGGAGCACGGCTGCGCCAGCAGCCAGTTTCCTTTGCGCGGAGTGTGCCTCCCTCCAGAGGCTTTTGCGCCACAGGGAACGCAGTCTCCCATGACACAAAAAGAAAAGACCGCCATACCCGGAAATCCAGGTATCACGGTCTCTGCCCCTGCCAAGGAGTGCCGGCTGCGGGACTTGAACCCGCACGGTGTCGCCACCAATGGATTTTGAGTCCACCTCGTCTGCCATTCCGACAAGCCGGCGCTGCACAATCAGCGAATGTTATATTATCAGAAATCAACGAAAAAAGCAAGTGTTTTTCCATTTTTTTCTTCAGAAACTTTCTAGACTTTCTAGAAGCTTTCTAGACTTTCTAGCAGAAACTTCCCAGAATGTTCTCCCGACACATCCTTCTGGTTTCCACAGATACATTCCCAGAAACTCCTGAAACGATTCCTTTCCGATTGTGAAAGCCAAAGCAGCGGGCTGTTTGTGTTCCGTTCCTCGCTCCGTTCCCCACCATTCCAGGGAAACGGCTGCCGGATGTTTGCGGCGTGCCTTATTTCCCGCAGGCCTCCATGGCCCGGGCCAGCTTTTCCTCCGCCGCCCGGCCCAGATCGCCCTCGTCTTCCTCATCCGGCCCGGCGCTCACCGTCAGCTCCTTTGAGATCACAGCCTTCTTCTCCCCGTTCTCCGTCTCAAAGATCAGTCCCATGGTCCCGTCCGGGTAAAACTCCAGCAGGCACAGCTCTCCCTCTGCCGCCAGGGCAGTCCGGCCTTCCCGCTCCAGACGGGGCAGCTCCTTTACCACCTCTTTCAGGGCCTTCGGATCCCACTTGGACACTGCCGCCTCATTCATACAGAAGGCTCCGGCCAGCTCCCGGCCCTCCGGCCAGAAACAGAAGGCGCAGTACGGCTCATCCGCGTCCCAGATCTCCGGCTTTAACACCTCTTTTACCGCCTTTAAGCCTTCCTCATCCTTGCGAATTCCGGCCACAGCCTCCAGGCGGCGGCTCTCCGCCGCCGTGCCGGTCTCCCCGCAGCGGGCAGCTCCGGCCATAATCCTGGCCTTCTCTAACTCCTCCAGAGATTCCCCTGCGCAAACCGCCTCCTCCAGGCGCTCAAATTCCGCCAAACCGGCTCCCAGGGCCCGTCCCTGTCTCGCCGCCTCCAGAGCCTTTTCCTGATCTCCCAGGCTGCTGTACAGCTCCGCCGCCAGATACCAGCCATCCCGGTCCTCCGGAATGTCTTTCAACCCCTCCTCCACATATCTCAGAGCTGCCTCCGGCCGGCCGCAGTACAGCGTTCCGCGGGCCATGAGCAGATTCCACTCTCCCCGGTCCACTCCCACTGCCCCGGCCCGCTCCAGCCAGCGGACCGCCATATGGCAGTGCTCATAATCCCCCAGCGCCAGACAGCCTCTCGCCATCCACAGCGCCAGCTCCGAATCCGCCGCCGCGCCGATCCCCGGAACGGCCTCATCGCCCATCCATTCTTTCTGCAGCCGTTTCAGATAGCGGATTACCGCGCTGCCGCTCACCGCATCTTTCCAGCCAATCCAGTCTAAAATCTGTCTCTCCTCTGCCCCAAGACATTTGCTACCCATTCTTTTTCCTCCTGTTCTTTTTCTGCGGTTTCCGTCTCCTTTCTCCCCGTCCGCCGGCGGGCGCGTTTCATCGGTTTGGCCCACGCTGGCAAGATAATTTCATTATACTATGGCCTATCCCGCTAAACTTTACGGTTTTTGTACGTTTCTATTACGGAAACCTGACGTTTTACAAATTATTCCCTTATATTTCTGAATTTTTTCTTGCAAATTATGAAATCTTTCGTGCTTTTTCTGTCTTTCTCTTTAAAATAATCCCCCGGAACGGAAAATAGTAGATAAAGTTTTGGTTCTGTTATATAATGTCATTGAATCAAATAAGGGGCGGGCAGCTCTTTCGTCGAGGCCCCATATCAGACAAAAGAAAGGAGACCCAGCTTATGAAGCATTCTCTTACAATCCCGGCCCTGCTGGCGGCCGGCCTGTGCCTGGCAGCCGGCTGCGGCTCCAAAAACAAAGTGGACCTCTCCTCCTCCCACACGACGGCGGCGGAGACCATGGCAGAAACCACAGAGGCAGCGCCGCCCACCGTGGAGGAAACGGAACCGGCCGCGGACAGCAGCCGCCCTGCCTCCGGACTTTCCACTTCCGTGGAGACCTATTCCTCTGGGGACATTTCCATCCAGTACCCGGTGGTGGCAAATTTAAACAATAGCGAGACCGAGGACGCCGTCAACGCTCTTTTAAAGAGCAATGCCATCTCCATCATCAAAGCCCAGGGACTGGACGAAACCTCCGACCGCCTGGAAATCCAGTGTGAGATCCTCTCCGCCGACAGAAACCGGCTGACTGCCGTCTACAAAGGCGAGCTTTCCGCCGGCGGGGCCGCCCATCCCGTCTCCATTTTCTACACCAATACGGTGGACATGGGCAAGGCCGCTGACATCGGTTTTTCCACCTACGCCGATCCTCACACCATGGCGGGCTACGTCATGTCCGACGCCTGTGAGTTTACCGGGCTGGACGCTGAGACGGAGCAGGCGGTAAAGGAGTACAAGGCCACTCAGACCATTGACTCTTACACCAAGCTGTTTCAGAAAGCCGATTTTCCTTTAAAAGGAACCTCATTCCCGGAAAGTTTCAGCTATGAGGACAAGGGAGCGATCTATTTCTCCATCCCTGTGCCTCACGCCCTTGGCGACTACGCCATCGTGGAATTTACTCCGGAGACCAAATAGAACACAGAAAGGAAACCTGTTATGGAAAATGTAACCGTTTTTGATCATCCGCTGATCCAGCACAAAATTTCCATCCTTCGGGACAAAAACACCGGTACCAATGAGTTCCGGGCCCTCATCGAGGAGATCGCCATGCTCATGGGCTACGAGGCCCTTCGGGATCTGCCCCTTCAGGATGTGAAGGTGGAGACCCCCATTGAAACCTGCATGACTCCCATGATCGCCGGCAAAAAGCTGGCGGTGGTTCCCATCCTCCGGGCCGGCCTGGGAATGGTAAACGGCATCCTGGCCTTAGTCCCCTCCGCCAAGGTGGGGCACATCGGCCTTTACCGGGATGAGACCACCCATGAGCCTCACGAATACTACTGCAAGCTCCCGAACCCTATCGAGCTCAGAACCATCGTGGTGACCGATCCCATGCTGGCTACCGGCGGCTCCGCCGTGGCCGCGGTAAATTTCATCAAGGAGCACGGCGGCAAAAAAATTAAATTCATGTCCATCATCGCCGCTCCGGAAGGACTGGAGCGCCTTCACAAGGCTCATCCGGACATCCAGATCTACGTGGGACACGTGGACCGCTGCTTAAACGGCGACGCTTACATCTGCCCCGGTCTGGGCGATGCCGGCGACCGCATTTTCGGAACAAAATAAATCGGACTGCATTCCCGGAGAGACAGGCGGCATTTTCCCCGCCTTCCCTCCGGGATTTTATTTTGAAAGCCCCGGATGGGGGCGATATAGATGGGCGCGCTCGCGCGCACAGATATATCGGCATCAGACGGGCAAGACGGTATGAGAAAGTAGGGCGGTAGCCCGGATTTCGAATGCCGCCGGCAGATGGCGGGAACGCCGCAGGCGTGGAGCCATCTGGCTTTCATAATTCGCTATGACCGCGTTAGCGGTCATGTCCGTTTACTGTGAAAGCCCCGGATGGGGGCGATATGGATGGGCGCGCCCTCGCGCCGGAGCGCGGCTGCGTCAGCAGCCATATTCCTCCCCGTGGAGTGCGTCTCCTGGACATAAACGTCTCCGGCGAAGACTCTCACCTTTTGCCGTCTCCTTCCCGAAAACCTCTCTTTCCAGCGGGGCAGGGTTTCCTGCCGTCACAGGATCCCCTGAAGCTCCGGAAACATCTCAATACTCCGCTCCAAAATCCCGTTCATGTAGGCCAGGGCAATCCCATAATTGGTAAAGGGCACCCCCTGGGCTCTGGCCCGGTCCCGGCGGAAGGCCACCTCCCGCTCATTTAACATACAGCCGCCGCAGTGGATCACCAGCCGGTATTTTTTAAGATCTTCCGGAAACTCCCTGCCGGAGGATGTGGCCAGCTCCAGCCGTTTCCCCGTGGTCTTTTTCAGCAAAGCGGGAATTTTCACTGTGCCGATGTCGTTGCACTGGCGGTGATGGGTACAGCCCTCGGAGATCAGTACCCGGTCCCCGTCCTCCAGACTCCGGATGGCCGCGGCCCCCTCCAGGGCGTCGCGGAGAAAGCCTTTGTACCTGGCCATCAGGATGGAAAAGGAGGTAAGAGGCACCTCCCTTGGCACCAGGTCTTTCACCCGGCCAAAGGCCTGGCTGTCCGTGACCACCAGCTGGGGCAGAGCGTCCCTTTCCCTCATGGAGGCCATCAGCCCTTCCAGCTCCTGATCCCGCACGGCGGTGGCAAAAGCTCCCCACTCCAAAATGTCCCGGATCGCCTGCTGCTGGGGCAGGATGAGCCGTCCCTTGGGGGCTGACTCGTCGATGGGGATCACTAAAACCACCTGGTCCCCGGCGGAGAGCAGGCCGTCAAACAGCCGTCTCTCTCCCCTCTCCCTCCGGTCCGCCAGCACCAAAGAGGCGATCCGCTCCTTTAGCTCCGAAACGCCCTCTCCCGACAGGGCGCTCACAACCACTGCCGGCGCCTGAGCCTCCAGCTCTGCCGGCACCGCCTGCTGCTCCGGCAGGTCTGCCTTGTTCCACGCTATCATAAGCGGCACCTGCCGTTTCTTACACAGACGGATCAGCTCCTCCTCCTGTGGCGTTATTCCTTCTTTTCCATCTACCACCAGGACGGCGCAGTCCGTTTTTCCCAAAACCTGCTCCGCCTTCTGCACCCGCAGTTTTCCCAGCTCTCCCTCGTCGTCCAGCCCGGGAGTGTCCATGATAACCACCGGCCCCAAGGGCAGCAGCTCCATGGATTTATAGACCGGGTCGGTGGTCGTCCCCTTCACCGGGGAAACCACAGAAAGCTCCTGGCCGGTAACCGCGTTCACCAAGCTGGATTTTCCCGCGTTTCTGCGGCCGAAAAAGCCGATATGGGCCCGCTCGGCCGACGGAGTCTCATTCATTCCCATCCCGTTTCGCCTCCTTTGTTCACACCATCCGGCTGTCCCCGCGGGCAACCGTTATCTCAAACCCAATGCTCTCCATCTCCTGCTTTAACAGATACAGGCTTTCCGCCGCCTCGGAGCCGCTGGAAAGCTTGTTATCGTACAGCATATACTTGCTGCGGACCGCTTTGGGGGACAGGTTTGGCATCACCACGTTGGCCCCCCATAAGATTCCCTGTCTCCGCCCGCCTTCCTCCGCCGTGCCCAGGGCCGTGGTGGCCGGGATCAGGGTTTCCGGCAGCATCAGCCGGACTATGGCGAGCAGATAGAGGGTGAGTTCCGCCGTTCCGCTCTTTTCCCCGCGAAAAGGGGTGTCTTTATGGGATAAAAAAGGCCCCATTCCCACCATATGAGGGCGGAATTCCTTCATAAACCGCAGGTCCGCCACCAGATCCTCCCAGGTCTGGCCGGGAGTTCCCACCATCATGCCGCAGCCCGTCTGGTAACCGATGTCCCGCAGCGTGTTCAGGCACTCCATGCGTTGGGAAAAGCTCATCTCCCGCGGGTGGAGCATCCCGTAATGGGACTCTGAGGCGGTTTCATGGCGGAGCAGATACCGGTCGGCCCCCGCCGCAAACAGCCGCTCGTAGCTCTCCCTGGGCCGCTCTCCCACCGACAGCGTGATGGCGCAGTCAGGGTACCTCTCCCGGATGGCCCTCACCACCTCCTCCAGGCGGTCATCGTCATACCAGGGATCCTCTCCGCCCTGGAGCACAAAGGTGCGAAATCCCAGGCCGTAGCCCTCCCGGCAGCACTCTAAAATTTCCTCCTTCGTGAGGCGGTAGCGCTCCGCCCGGCCGTTTCCTCTGCGGATTCCGCAGTAGTAGCAGTTATTTTTGCAGTAGTTTGTAAATTCAATCAGGCCGCGGATATAGACGTGACGGCCATATATCTCATCCCGCCGCGCGGCCGCCTGCTCCTTTAAAAAACCGGCCGTCTCCGGATCCCGGTCCCGGATCAGCTCCAAAAGGTTCTGATCCGGCAGATTTCCCTCCTTCGCCAGCGTCTCCGCCAGGCTCAGAGCGCGGCTCATCTTCCCGCCTCCAGGCAGGCCATGGTGACAACCTTCATGCCTCTCATCCTTTCTCTCCCCGGATGCCGCCGGGAAACCCCTAAAACGCCGCGCAGCCCTCCGCCGGCAAGCGGAGGGCTGCACACTGTTCTCTTACTGCTTCTCTACGATCTCACCCTGTTTTTTGTAAATGGAGCTGGCATCCACACAGCCTCTTACGCTGGACAGAGGATACACGTTGGAATTCTTTCCGATGATGGTTCCGGGATTCAGTACGGAATTGCAGCCGATCTCTGCCCCGTCCCCTACCATGGCGCCGAATTTCTTCAGGCCGGTCTCAATGTCTCCGTCCTCCGCGTGCACCTTCACCAGGCTCTTGTCCGACTTCACGTTGGAAGTGAGGGAGCCGGCGCCGAAGTGGGCCTTGGTGCCCAGGATGGAATCGCCAATGTAGTTAAAATGGGGCACCTGCACCCGGTCAAACAGAATGGAGTTCTTGATCTCCACAGAGTTTCCGATCACGCAGCCTCCGCCAACGATCACGTTTCCACGGAGGAACGCGCCGTTTCTCACCTCCACGTCAGGGCAGATGAGTAACGGCCCCTTGATGGCAGCCGTCGGCGGCAGCTTTACCGTCTTGTGCACATACATATTTTTGCCGATGAGCTGGTACTCCCCGGCGGGAAGGATTTTGGCGATCTCCTCGATGATCTCTCCGATATGGGGCAGTACCTCCCACGGGTAGGTGTATTTCTCCAGCCATTTGCGGCTGATTGTATTTGTCAGATCGTAAAGCGCTTGAATCGTCATGTCCTGTTTCTTCATTGTTGTTCTCTCCTCACTTCCTGCGGACGGCGGCAGTCCCGCCGGTCCGTGTTACTTTTTATAGTTGACCGCTGCCGCGTCGAAGGCGGTGCGCAGATCATACTGATTTCTCAATTTTAACACACTTAGGGTCCTTCCGGCTACAAATTTTTCTAATTTTTCCATATATTCCTCGGAGGTGATGCTTCCCTCCGCCACATAGGTCAGCCCTTTCTCCCAGCTGGCTGTCAGCTCCGGGTTCAAAAGCTGCCGGATGGAGGCGTCCACCGTGTCAAACACGATCTCCCCTAAAAGGGTGGGGGTGATGACCTGGGTCTTTCCGTTTAAGGCCAGATATTTGATATTTACCAGCTTTTTCAGGATTTCCGCCCGAGTGGCGCTGGTTCCGATACCGCTGCCCTTGATCTGGGCCCGCAGCTCCTCGTCCTCGATGAGCTGGCCGGCGTTTTCCATGGCCAGAATCATGGAACCGGAGGTGTAGCGCTTGGGCGGGGAGGTCTCTCCCTCCTTGATGGCCAGCGCGGAAAGGGGCAGCACAGCTCCTTTTTTCAAAGAGCCAAGCCACGCCCGGAACGCGGGATCCTCTGTCTGGGGCGACGGTTTCTCCCCGTTTTCACTTCCCTCGCCAGAGCCGTCTCTCTCCGCCTTCTCCCCTGGTTTTTTCCGGCCCGGCGGGGTGGCCACCTTTAAGTAGCCGGGATCCACCAGAAGGCGGTAGCTGGCAAAGAAATGCTCTGCCGGCGGGGCTGCGGGTTCTCCCGGGGAACGGGACGCCGGGGCTTGGGGCCGGGACTCTGGAGCCGGGGAGTTTCCCGCTCCATTCCCGGCCGTTTCCGCCGCCGCGGCGGCTGTCCGGCTCCCGCCGTCTCCTCCGGTGGGCACCGTCACCTCCAGGGACACCTTCTGATACACCGCCGGCGGGTAAAAGATGCTGAGGAACCGGCGGACGATCACCTCGTACACCGCCCCTGACAGCCCCTTTAGCCCCCTTAAGGCCCCCAGGCCCTGGCCGGTGGGGATGATGGCGTAGTGGTCCGTGATCTGCTTGTCATTTACATACCTGGTCTTTTCCAGGCCGCGGAAGGAACCGTTCTCCAGGATTTCCGCCGCGAAGGCCCCAAGAGCCCCGCAGGCTTTTAACCCCGATAAGTTCCTGGTGATCTCTTTCGCCACCGCCGTGGACAGCACCCTGGCGTCGGTTCTGGGGTAGGTCACCAGTTTCTTCTCGTACAGCTCCTGGACAATTTTTAAGGTCTCGTCGGGGCTGATTTTAAACATTTTTGAGCAGTCGTTCTGCAGCTCTGCCAGGTTGTAGAGCAGGGGCGGGTTTTTCGTCTCCTTTTTTCGCTCCACAGCCGTCAGAGTCCCCGTGCCGGGGCCGGCGGCCCGCAGAAAGGCGATCAGCTCCTCCGCCCGTTTCCGCTCCTTAAATCCGTTTTCCTTATACAGATAGGGCGACTGGTAGTACCGGGAGCCGGGCACAGCCCGCCACTCTCCCTCCAGCCCCGCCGGCAGCTCCCCGAAGGTGCCCAAAACCCGGTAAAAGGGTGTTTTCACAAAGCCGCGGATCTCCCTCTCCCTGCGCACCACCATGCCCAGCACGCAGGTCATGACCCGGCCCACGGACAGCACGGTGCGGTCGGTGCGCAGATAGCTGGAAATGGAGGGGCCGTATTTTAAAGTGAGCAGGCGGGAGAAATTGATGCCCATGAGATAGTCCTCTTTGGCACGGAGGTAAGCGGAGGCGGACAGGTTGTCGTACTCCGTCCAGTCCTTGGCCTCCCGGATGCCCCGCAGAATCTCCTCCTCCGTCTGGGAATCAATCCAGACCCGTTTCCGCCTCTTGCCGTGCACCCCGGCCATCTGGTCCACCAGGCGGTAAATGTATTCTCCCTCCCGCCCGGAGTCGGTGCATATGTATATGGTGTCCACATCGGGGCGGTTTAATAAGCCGCTGACGATACGGAACTGCTTGGCCACGGAGGGGATAATTTCATATTTAAATTCCCGGGGCAGGAAGGGCAGAGTTTCCAGGCTCCACCGCTTGTACTTCGGGTCATAGGCCTCCGGATAGCTCATGGTAACCAGGTGGCCCACACACCAGGTGATAATGGCGTCGCCGGACTCGATATAGCCGTCTGAGCGGCGGCCGTTTACCCGCAGGGCGTTGGCGAATTCCTGGGCGACGCTGGGTTTTTCTGTGATGTATAACGATTTTGACATAAGATACCTCTCTGAGTGTTCACGTTATACTATAACATTTACATTTGGGAATATCAATGATACAATAAAAAAGTGTGCACTGCAATGCACACTCGCGCCGGAGCGCGGCTGCGCCAGCAGCCATTTTCCTTTGCGCGGAGTGCGCCTCCCGCCGGAGGCTTTTGTGTCATAGGGGACGCAGTTTCCTATGACATAAAAAAGTGTGCGCAGTAACGCGTGCGACGGGGCGCGGCTGCGCCAGCAGACGGTTTTCCCTGCGCAGACGGAGGCGTTTCCCGTCGGAGCGCGGCTGCGCCAGCAGATGGTTTTCTCTGCGCGGGTTGCGTTTCCCGCCGGAGGCTTTTGCGGCTGGAAACGCCGTTTCCTCCGGACAGCAAAACCACCCGGCCGCGGCGCGCATTTTACGGAAATTTTTACAGAAAAGAGGTTTTCCATATGGCTATCGACAAAGTAAGAGAATATTTTAAACAGTACGGCAGGGAGCAGGACATCCTGGAATTTCCCGTTTCCAGCGCCACCGTGGAGCTGGCGGCTAAGGCCGTGGGAACGGAACCGGCCCGGATCGCCAAGACCCTTTCCTTCTACGACAAGGACAGTGACGGCTGCATCCTGGTGATCACCGCCGGGGACACCAAGATCGACAACAGCAAGTTCAAGCATTTCTTCGGTTTCAAGGCGAAAATGCTCTCCGGCGAGGACGTGGAGCGGCTGACGGGCCACGCCATCGGCGGCGTCTGCCCCTTCGCCAACCCGGACCACGTGGCCGTCTACTTAGACGATTCCATGAAACGGTTTGAGACCGTATTCCCCGCGGCGGGCAGCGCCAACTCCGCCATCGAACTCACCTGCGACGAATTGACCGCCTACTCCCACGCCAGCCAGTGGGTGGACGTCTGCAAAACCATGTAAGGGAGGAGAACGGTTATGAAACGGGAAATGACCATCGGATTTATCGGATTTGGAAATATGGCACAGGCCCTGGCGGACGGGCTGCTCTTAAAGGGGGCGGCAAAGCCGGAACAGCTCTGCGCCTGCGCCAAGCACTGGGACAAGCTGGAGGCCGCGGCCGCGGCCAGAAACATTCACCCCTGCCGCACGGCAACGGAGGTGGCGCAGAGGGCGGATTTGATCGTTCTCGCCGTAAAGCCGTACCTGATCGAGGAGGTAACTGCCTCCATCCGGGATCTTCTGCCGGGAAAAGTGGTGGTCTCCGTGGCCGCCGGCTGGAACTTTGAGAAATACCAGGCCATCCTGCCCTCCGGCACCCACCACATCAGCACCATCCCCAACACCCCCGTCTCCGTGGGCGAGGGCATCATCGTCTGTGAGAGCCGTCACTCCTTAAGCGAGGAGGAATACGAGGCCTTTGAGGCACTGTTCTCCCCCATCGCCGTGATTCAGCCGGTGGAGACCTCCCAGCTCTCCGTGGCCGGCACCTTAAGCGGCTGCGGCCCCGCCTTCGCGGCCATGTTTATTGAGGCTCTGGCAGACGGCGCCGTCCGCCACGGACTGACCAGAGCCGCCGCTTACCGCCTGGCCAGCCAGATGGTGGCCGGCACAGGAAAGCTCCAGCTGGCCACCGGCGCCCATCCTGGCGCCATGAAGGACGCCGTCTGCTCTCCCGGCGGCACCACCATCGTGGGCGTCTCCGCCCTGGAGGAAAAAGGGTTCCGAGGCGCGGTGATCGGCGCCATTGACGCCATCGAGAGCCGGCGGTCATAAAAACACTTGTTTATGTATAATAGAAACCGGCGGCACGCCCCTGCTCCGGGCCTTTCCCAGGCTCCGGGCAGACAGCGTGCCGCCGGTTGTTCTATCTCGCTGATTCCCCAAACAGCTTATAATACTGCACGATCTGGTATTCCCCGATCCGCTCGTCAAATCCATTGGTCTCCAGGTGGCTGTGGGCCTTTCCGTCCCCGTCAAAGTATCCGGAGAAGGTGAGGGCCGGGATTTCCTTCTGGAACTGCCCCAGAAAATCCCCGTATTCCCCCGCGTCCACACCGGCGCACTCCAGGACGTAATTTCCCAAGAAATTTAAGCTGGTGATCTCCGGCGCCTCCGCCTCCAGCCCGTAGTTGGACCAGATAAAGTAGGGCACCCGGAATTTCCCCATGTACTCCGCCATGGTCATATCCTTCTGCTTTACGCCGTAAGCCTTGTCCAGGAATTCCTGTTCCACCGACGGCTGATGATCCCCGAACATGACGATGAGCACCGGCTCCTCCTGAGCGGAGAAATACCGGATCAGCTCCTCCACCGCCAGATCCGTCTCCCGCTCCAGGGTGAGGTACTGCTCCGCCATAGGATAGGCCCCCGGCTCGTCCGCCACCTGCACCACCGTCTCGTAGTCCGGATCGGTGTAGCTGCCGTGATTCTGGATGGTCACATTAAACAGAAACAGCCGTTCTCCCGGCTCCCGCTCCTCAAACTCCCGAATCACCTGGGCAAAATCGGCCCGGTCGCTCACATAGCCGTGGAGCTCCTCCATTTCCACATCCATATCCTCCCCGCTGAGAAATTCGTCAAAGCCCAGAAGGGGATAGGCCTGGTTCCTCTGCCAGGAGGTTCTCTCCCCTGGATGGAAGGCCAGACAGCGGTAGCCGTTCTCCTTTAATATGGACGCCATGGAACGGGACGGCCCCAGAATGTACTGCTGATAGGGGATGCTCCCCGGCGGCAGAAAGGCCATAGTGTTTCCCGTGAGGAACTCAAACTCGCTGGCGCTGGTGCCCGCCCCGAACACGGAGGTGTAGGCGTGGCCGAAAACGGCGTCCATGGAGCGGATATAGCCCATCACCTCGTGGGTCAGCTCCAGATTCCCCGCCTCCTCAAAGTCAGCCCAGGACTCGTTCATAATGGCGATGATGTGAGGCCGCTCAGACTCCTTAACCTCCACCGGGACCGGCTCCTTCGCCGCGGCCAGCTGGGTTCCGCTCCCGCCGTCCGCCGCAGCGGCCGCCTCCACCAAAAGCTCTCTCGCCCGCTCCGGGGAATACCCTTCCGGCACCTCCACATTTAAAAATTCCAGGTTGCAGAGAAAGGCTCCCACGGCGCCGCTCTCCCGGTAGGCCTTCGCCTGATCCCACACGTCCGCCTCGATTCCGAACCGTTTCAGATTCTCCGGTTTCCACACCGGCGCCAGGCACAAAAGCCCCAGAACGAGGACGGCCGCCCGGCTCCAGCCCTTCAGCCGCAGCCAGCCCTTCTTCCGAAACACGATGCCCCAAACCGCAAACCCAGCAAGGAGAACCAGCACGGCCTCCATCTGCCAGGTCAGATGCAGGCGGTAGGTGCCGGACACGGCGGCCGCCGTTCCCAGGGCCGTAAAATCCCATGGCAGCACCGGATTTCCCCGAAATTCCGCCACAAAAAAATTCGCCGCTCCCCACAGCCCAAAAAGGAGGTGGACCGCCGCTGCCGAGAGCAGGGCCCGCCCCGTCAGAGCGCAGAGCAGGTAGTACACCGCCCCGATGCAGAGGGCATTTCCCAGGGCCGCGGAAAAAGAGGTCTCCCACGGCAGCCCGCCAAATACCAGCTGCATCCCATAAAACGCCGTAAACGGCACCGCAACCAAAAAGCCCGCCATCCCAAGACGGCGGGCCATATGATGATGTTCCATGAATCAATCTCCCCTGTCTTATCCTTTCAAACGATTTCTTATTCTATCTTAAAACCGCAGAAATGTCAAAGGAAACCAAAAATTCCCACAATCCCCGCGGGACCGCGGAAACCTGCGGCTCCGGCAAACAGCCGCCACCTGAAAATCTCTGCAGATCTCCTGCAAATCCCTGAAAATCCTCAGGGAATCCCCCAGGCCGGCTTATCCGCCCCAGGCCGCAGGCTCCAGTCTCCAGGTTTCAGGCTGCCGGCAAATACTCAATACTCCCATCAGCGTCTCTCCTTCGCCCGCTCATAAAGCTCCTCCACAGCAAACTGAATCCTGGTGGCGTTAAACCCATCCTCCTCAAGGGGAAACAGGAAGTAGCTGTCATCCAGCACGGACAGCACCACGCACTGTCCCTTGCCCCGGTAGTTGTATTCCGTGTGGATGGAGGTCATGGAGATGGCCGGAAAATGGACCGTCCGCTCCTTCCCATCCTGGTAATGGGAAAAGGTCAGGTCAAAGCCCGTTTTCCCGTGTACCAGCCTGCCCCTTCCGCAGGAGATAAAATTCACCGCGTTCGGCAGGGCCTCCACCTCCACGGCGCAGTCCAGGCCGTACCGTCCTTCCCAGATCTCCCGGATCACGGTCTCCCTCTCCCATTCATACCAGTCCGGAATCTCCATCCGCTCTCCGTCCCCTTCCGCCGTCAGCGTCCCATACTCATCCATGACCCAGGAGGCACCGCAGTGTCGGCAAAAAAGACGGTCTCCCCGGGAACCCATCTGAAACGGCGTCCCGCAGCGCCGGCACTGGTATAAGGGCATATGGAGGCCCTCCGCCCGCCAGGGCACCGTAACAGCCATTTTCTTCTCCCTCTGCCACCGGTACTCGTCGTAGGAAAGCGCCTCCGAGAGCCTGTTCCAGATCTCCTCCGCGCTCAAGCTCTGCGCCTCCGCCCCGGAAACCGTCAGGGAGAGCTCCGCCTCCAGACGCACCTCCCGCCGCGGCCTGGTATTCCAAATGGGGGACTGGAGATAGTTTCCCTTCATATTTAATGTGACCACGGGAACCTTCAAAACCTTCACCAGCTTTGCCACCGCCTCCGGCAGACGGGAGCTGGTTCCCACATTGGCGTACCGGGCCTCCGGGTACAAAACCAGGATTCCCCGCCGTTTCATCACCCGGCGGATATTTTGAATCAGAGCGAAATCATCCACGAATTTCCTGGTGCCCAGACATCCCGCCTGCCGGTAATACCACTCCCCGAAGGCCTCAAACCCTTCCAGCTCCGACACGTAGTTGGCCCGGCGGGGAAAGAGAGCCAGGGGCGTGACATAAAAATCCGTAAAGGAGTGATGGGTTCCCAGCACCAGAAAAGGCGGTTTTACCCCTTTCATCCCTGTTTTCCGTATCGCCAGCCCCGCCCGCCGCGTCATCAGCCAGCAGCCCAGCCACAAAAAGGGCATGGCAAACAGATTCTGCCTGGGCGGCTCCCGAAAGCGGTCAAAGGCCTTCGGATCCGGCCGCTCCTCCAGGTCCTTCCTCACATACCGCCGCACCGGCGGCAAGCTGCACAAAAAGCAGTACAGCAGCCCGGAGGTCAGAAAGGAAAGCCCCGTGGGCGTCAGCAGAAACAGAAACCGGTGGTGAATCACCCCTCCCACCGGATCGTAGACCAGGAGGGAGGCAGCCATCCCCGCTGCCAGGCAGAAACATCCCACCAGCTGAAATCCGCCGGTGTAGCGGTAGGCCTCATGCCCCTTCATCCCGTAGGCGCTGCGAAAGGCCAGCCGCCCGTTTCGCACCAGGAAAAAATCGGCAAAGAGCAGACCGGCCAAAGGCCCGTACACGCAGGACCCAAGGGTCAGAAACGCCCCGAAATGCTCCTGAATCCCGCCCCACAGGCACAGCGCTCCCGCGTAAAATCCCAGCACCGCCACAATCTTGCCGTAACCCGCCCGCCGGAAGGTGGATTGTAACATCACCCCGTACAGGTAAGATCCCACCGCCTGGGTTCCCACGTTGGCAAAGGCCACCAGCATCAGGGAGGTCCAGGCCAAAACCGGCACCTGCAACACCGCCATCATCACTGTGGGGTCCTCCGACATGGTTCCGGTGGCGTACTCTGTGGCGATGGCCATCACCGCCCCCAGCACCACGAAACAGGAGCCGGAAATCCCCTGGCCCACCACTCCCGCCAGGTATCCGCCCCGCTCCGTTCGGGCCAGCCGCGGCACCTGGGCCATTCCGCCCACCAGAGTGATCACAAAGGCAAAATTAGCCTCCACCGACGCCGCATAGGCCATCAGGGGATCCCTGTACCGGGGATGTGTTGGCACATAATCCCAGATCACGGAGGCAGGCACCTGGGTCACCGCTACCGCCGCCGCGATCCCTCCCGCCGCCAGCAGAGCCGGCACTAAAAGCCTGGTGGACCAGGTGATGGGGCCAAGGCCTTTTAAGGCGATCAGGCTCCCTCCTCCCACGCAGAGCAGCCCCAGGAGCTTATGGCCGGCATCCGAAACCGGGATTCCCGCCATCCCCGCCAGATTTCCCATGGACGAGGCAAACAGCTCCCCGCACACCGCGTACCAGGGAAAATTGACGGCGATGATGAGAAGGGTCATCCCCTTCACTCCCCGGTCTCCAAACACTGCCCGCAGCCAGATCCAGATGTCAATGCCGTACCGCGCCGAGAGCACCACCGGCAGCTGATAGAGGAGCAGTATAAATATGGCCCCGGCAAACGCCCCCACCAAAAGCTGACGGAACCCCACCAAAGTGGCCAGGTACGCCCCCTGGGTGTAGCTCCAGGTGGCAATGCAGTAACCGGACAGGATCAGGGCCGCATCCCAAAACCCGTATCTCCGCTCCTCCGGCATCACCGGCAGGATCCCAAGAGCCGTCTCCTGCTCCAGCTGTCGTCTTTCCTTTTCCATGTTCCATCTCCTCCCGTCAGCGAATCCAAGCCCCGGCAATGAGCGCCGCCAGACAGGCGAGGGCCAGTCCCGCCGCCGTCCGGTAATCCCGCCCCCTCATAGGCGGGACCCCCTGAAATCCTGGATCCTCCAGCCTCCGGATCCGCTGTTCCAGCTCCTGATCAAAGAATGGATCTCTTTCTGTTTCATTTGATTGTCTCATTGGTTTTTCTCTCCTGTTTTTCTCCATTTGCCCGCGGGAGCCTGCGGCAGCCATGGAAAATTTAGTTTCTCCGCCGAAACTACCTGAAAGCACCGCTGTCCAGGCAAATGGCCGTTTCCCCGCGCTTACGCACACTCGCGCCGGAGCGCGGCTGCGCCGGCAGCCATTTTCCTTTGCGCGGAGTGTGCCTCCCGCCGGAGGCTTTCCTGTCATAGGAAACGCAGTTTCCTGTTAAATGAAAAAAGGGTGCCCGCCGGTCATCCCGGAAAGCACCCTGAATTTCTCAATCTCACTGGAAGGAATTAGTCCTCCACCTTAACGATCTCTCTCTTATTGTAGCTGCCGCAAGCCTTGCATACTCTATGAGGAAGCATTAAAGCGCCGCACTTACTGCACTTTACTAAGTTCGGAGCGCTCATCTTCCAGTTCGCTCTGCGCTTGTCCCTTCTAGCTTTAGAAGTTTTATTCTTAGGACAGATAGACATGGTTTACACCTCCTTAAACTGTTTAAAAATATCCTGGATTACTGACATCCTTGGGTCTGAGGTGCTTCTGTCGCACTCACAGCTCTCAAAATTGAGATTTGCGCCACATCTATTGCAAATTCCTTTGCAATCTTCTCTGCACAGGACCTTCATAGGTAAGTTCAGCAATAGCTCATTGCGGACCAGTTGGTCTACATCCAGATAATTCCCACTTATATAGGGCTGCTCATCAAGCTCCTTCGCCCGGTCTTCTTCTGTCTGATTCAAATCAGCGGAAAAATTCACATCGAGATCAAAGTCTACCTTTACCGGCGTCAGACAGCGGTCACAGGGGATCTCCAAGGACAAGCGGATCTCTCCGCTGGCCTCCAGCTTTCTCTCGCCCGTATGACGAATCGTCAGCCGAACCGGCTCCTTCTTCACAATCTCATAGACACCGTCCGGCGCCTGAAACTGCTCCATCTCAATATCCTGAGTGTAGGTTCTCTCTTTTCCATCACTGGAAAACAGCTCTGATAAGTTTACCTGCATATTACTTCTCCTAATACGCACTTATGCTATTATACATAGGTGACTTTGGTTTGTCAACCACTTTTCTGCTATTATTTTACAAGCTCCAGAGTCTCGCGGGCGATGGCCAGCTCCTCGTCGGTGGGCATGATCATAACCTTCACCTTGGAATCCGGGGTGGAGATCATTCTCTTTTCGCCTCTCACCTTGTTGGCCTCCTCGTCGATGGTTACTCCCAGGTATGCCAGGCTGTCGCATACGTCCTTACGGATCACAGCGTCGTTCTCACCGATTCCGGCGGTAAAGGCGATGGCATCTACACCGTTCATGGCAGCCGCATATGCGCCGATGTACTTGATAATGCGGTACTCAAAGCTGCGGATCGCCATGTCAGCTCTCTCGTTGCCCTCGCTCTGAGCGTTCTGCACGTCGCGGCAGTCGCTGGAGATTCCGGAAATGCCTAAAAGGCCGGACTTCTTATTTAAGATGTCAAGCATCTCGTTGACCGTCTTGTTCTCCTTGTTGCAGATGAACTGAAGGACAGCCGGATCCACGTCTCCGCTTCTGGTACCCATTACAAGGCCCTCAAGAGGGGTCAGGCCCATGCTGGTATCCACACACTTTCCGCCGATGGATGCGGAAATGCTGGCGCCGTTTCCTAAGTGGCATACGATCACTTTGCCCTTCTCCGGATCCAGGCCGGCAAACTTTAAGACCTCGCCGGAAACGAAACGGTGGCTGGTGCCGTGGAAACCGTATCTTCTGATGCTGTACTTCTCATAGTACTCGTAGGGGATGGCGTAGAGGTACGCCTTCTTCGGCATACTCTGGCCGAAAGCGGTATCGAATACGGCTACGTTGGGAACGCCGGGCATAGCGGCCTCGCAGGCCTCGATGCCGATCAGGTTTGCCGGATTGTGCAGCGGTCCTAACTCAAAGCAGTCGCGGATCACTTTCTTCACATCCTCGTTTACAATGATGGAATCGCTGTAGTACTGGCCGCCGTGAAGCACTCTGTGTCCCACTGCGGAGATCTCGTCGGTGCTGGCGATCACGCCGTGCTCCGGATCTACCAGGGCGTCCATTACCATCTGAACGGCTACCTTGTGGTCCGGCATATCCTTCTCCACAACGAATTTATCCTTGCCGGTGGGCTTGTGGGTCAGCATGGAACCGGCGATTCCGATTCTCTCGCAAAGGCCCTTTGCCAGTACGCCCTCGTTGTCCATATCAATGAGCTGATACTTTAAGGATGAGCTGCCGCAGTTGATCACTAAAATTTTCATATTGACTTCTCCTTTATATTTATTCACACGAATGCCGGAACACGGCCTGTCCCGGCATTCCCCCGCCCGATTTTCCGGGCCGCCTGGATGCAGGCGGCCTGCGGTGCGGACGGTTAATTTTCGTTCTGAGCCTGTACGGCGGTGATGGCAACTACGCCCACGATGTCGTCAGCGGAGCAGCCTCTGGACAGGTCGTTTACCGGCTTTGCGATGCCCTGGCACATGGGGCCGTAAGCCTCTGCCTTTGCCAGTCTCTGAACCAGCTTGTAGCCGATGTTTCCGGCATCCAGATCCGGGAATACCAGTACGTTGGCATGGCCGGCTACCTTGCTGTTCGGTGCCTTGGAGGCGCCGATCTCGGGAACGATAGCCGCATCCAGCTGCAGCTCTCCGTCCAGAGCCAGCTCGGGAGCGGTCTCCTTGGCGATCTTCGTGGCCTCTACCACCTTGGTCACGTCGTCGTGCTTTGCGCTTCCCATGGAAGAATGGCTGAGCATGGCAACCTTCGGCTCCGCGCCCACTAACATCTTAAAGCTCTCCGCGGAGGAAACGGCGATGGCCGCAAGCTCCTCCGGATTCGGATTCTGATTCAGGCCACAGTCTGCAAATACAAAGGTGCCGTTCTCGCCGAACTCGCAGTCCGGAACTTCCATCAGGAAGAAGGCGGAAACCAGCTTCGTGCCCGGTTTCGTCTTGATGATCTGCAGGCAGGGACGCAGGGTGTTGGCGGTGGAGTGGCAGGCGCCGGAAACCATTCCGTCGGCGTCGCCGTTCTTAATCATCAGGCAGCCGTAGTAAGCGTAGTCCTTGAGCATGGTCTCTCTGGCCTGCTCCGGGGTCATTCCCTTGGACTTTCTCAGCTCTACGAACAGGTTCACGTACTCCTCCGTCTTCTCGTAGGTAAACGGGTTTACGATGGTGGCGCCGGAAATATCCAGGCCCTCGCTGTTTGCCGCAACCTCCTCCGGAGTTCCGATGATAATCAGATTCGCAAGCCCCTCCTTCAGGATCTTCTCCGCAGCCACGAACGTTCTCCTGTCCATGGACTCCGGCAGCACGATGGTTTTCTTGTCAGCTTTTGCTTTCTCCTTAATTACATCAATAAATCCCATGACATAATCCCCTTTCATTATCTTTGAAGCATCTATGCTCATTATATACTATAAGTTTATTGTATACAAGATACTTTCTCCAATTTTCTTGTACTTTTTTCCATACCATAAACTGGAAAACGGCCTGCCAATCAGATCTTCTCAAACCGCTCCACGTCCACCACGAAAATGGTAGCGCCGCCCACCTCAACGGTCATGGGCATGGTGGAATAATTGACCATGGCGGGGCCGGAAACATAGGGCATATTGACGGTGATTTTCTGTCTCTCGCCGCACTCGTGCTTGATAATGTCGATCACGTCCTGCACCTTATCGTCATCCACGCCGATCATCAGGGTGGAGTTCCCTTTTCTTAAGAATCCGCCGGTGGTCGCCAGCTTTGTAACGGAGAATCTGTGAACGGTCAGCTCATTCATAACCTCATCTTCATTGTCTTTTCTAACGATTGCATATACCAATTTCATAGCATATCCTCCTTATTATTAGCATTAACCTATATTATACACTAAAATTTCGGTTTTTGCTTGTAAAAATTACATAAAATTTTATTAAGAATATCCGTGACTTTTCTTATTTCTAATGATAGAATAAAGGCCATGCAAAGGAGGCACAGGGATCTTTATGAACGTAACGGGAATTATCGCGGAATACAATCCGCTTCACTGCGGCCACCGCCACCATCTCACCCTTTCCCGGGAACGGACGGGGGCGGACTACCTCATCGCCGTGATGAGCGGGGACTACGTGCAGCGGGGGGAGGCAGCTGTGGCGGACAAATATCTCCGGACCCGCATGGCGCTCCTTGCCGGGGCGGATCTGGTGCTGGAGCTGCCCTTTCCCTTCTGCTGTTCCTCCGCCGAGGACTTTGCCTCCTGCGGAGTGAGCCTGCTGGACCAGCTGGGAGTGGTGAACGCCCTCTCCTTCGGCAGCGAGGCGGGAGATGCACAGGCCCTTATGGCCGCTGCGAAACTGCTCTCCCAGGAACCGGAAGAATATCAGACGGCCTTAAAAGACGCCTTAAGCCGCGGAATGTCCTTCGCGGCGGCGAGACAGGCGGCCTTAAAAGGTTCCGGGCAGGCAGCGGAAAACAGCCCAAAGGAAACGGCGGATGCCCTCCTTTCCTCTCCCAACAATATTTTAGGGGTGGAATACCTGCGGGCGCTGCTGCGGCTGAAAAGCTCCATCCGGCCGGTCACCATCCGGCGGGAGGGGGACGGCTACCACGAGACCGGAGTTCGGGACGGGGTGTTCGCGTCGGCCACTGCCCTGCGGCGGGTGCTGCGGGAGGACGGGAAACACGGGCTTTCCTCCCTGACCGGACAGGTGCCGGAGGACTGCCTCCCCCTTCTGATGGAGGGCCGGTTCCTGTTTCCGGAGGACTTCTCACGGATTTTGGACTATGCCATCCTTACAAAGGAACGAGACGGGTTCCTTCAGTATGCCGGCTTTTCCAGGGAGCTTGCCGGACGGCTGGCTGCCCGCGCCCTGGAAACCGGCTCCTGGCAGGACCGGGTCCTTCAGCTAAAAACGAAAAACTACACCTACGCCCGCATCAGCCGCGCCCTTTTAAGCCTGGTGCTGGATGTGCGGGCGGAGGAGCTTTCCCGGTGGCGGGACGGCGGAATGTCCGCCCCCTACGCCCGCATCCTGGGGTTTAAGCGGAGCGCCATCCCCCTTCTCTCCGCCATCAAGGCCCACAGCGCCATCCCTCTGATCTCCAAACCGGCGGACGCCGGACGGCTGCTGTCCCCGGAGGCCTTTTCCATGTTTGAAACAGGCGTCACTGCCGCCCATGTCCGCGGGGCCGTGGAGGCGGGAAAGTATGGCGGGACGGCGGTTCATGAGTATCAGCGGCAGATTGTGGTGATGTGAAACAGTTTTATGCCATCAAAAAAACGGGAAAGACAGCTCTGGGAGGATCCCCAAGCCGTCTTTCCCGTTTTTCATTATCCGGTCAGGCATTTTTCATTATTGAACGTCAAGATTATGCGCAGCCATGCACACCCGCTCCAAAGCGGGGCTACGCCAGCAGCTATTTTCTTTTGCGCAGAGTGCCATCCCGCCGGACGCCTCATATCTATTACGCAAAAAACTTATCCTTATACCCCATCACCAAAATAAACAGCACCAGCAGGGGCACCACCCAGCTGATGTAGAACTGGACGGCCTTTCCGCCGGGGAATTTTAAGCCCTCGCCCTTGTCGGCCTCGTGGATGAAATTCTTCCAGCCCCAGCCGCATTTCCTCGTACAGAAAAACAGGTAGATCATGGAGCCGATGGGCAGAATGTTGTTGCTGACGATAAAGTCCTCCAGATCCAGGATGGTGGAACCGGCGCCCAGGGGCTGGATGCCGGAGAGCAGGTTGTAGCCCAAGAGGGCCGGGAAGGACAGGACGGCGATGACCACGCCGTTGACTCCCACTGCCCGCTTGACGGAACAGCCCGTCAGATCCGTGGCGAAGGAGATGATGTTCTGGAACACGGCGATGATGGTGGTCAGGGCCGCGAAACTCATAAACAGGAAGAACATGGCGCCCCACAGCCGACCCAGAGCCATGTGGTTGAACACATTGGGCAGCGTCACGAACACCAGGGACGGGCCCTGGCCCGTCTGGCCGCCGTTGTAGGCAAAGCAGGCCGGGAAGATGATCAGCCCGGCGGTGAAGGCCACGAAGGTATCCAGGATCATCACGTTTAAGCCCTCTCCCGTGAGACGGCGCTCGTCCCCGATGTAGGAGCCGAAAATGGCCAGGGCGCCGATGCCGATGCTCAAGGTAAAGAAGGCCTGACCCATGGCCGCGTAGAGGGCGTTGAACACACCGGCCTCCTGCATTCTGGAAAAGTCGGGAAGGAGATAGAATTTCAGTCCCTCTCTCCCCTCCGGAATCATGCAGGAATTCACCGCCATCACCACCATCAGCAGCATGAGGCAGATCATCATTTTCTTGGACACATTTTCTACGCCGTTTTGCAGGCCGTGGCCGCAGACGTAAAAGCAGACGATGACCACCACCAGCATATAGATGGCCATGAGGGAGGGATCGGCCATCAGCTTGTCAAACTCCCCGCCGACCTGCTCCGCCGTCATTCCGGCGTAGAAATCGCCTCTTAAAAACTTCACGAAATATTGAACCAGCCACCCGGCGATGGTGGTGTAAAACATCATCAGGATGTAGTCTCCCGCCATGTGGAACCACTTGGCCCAGTGCCATTTTGTGCCCTTGGGCTCCAGCACGTCATAGGATAAGGCTACAGACTTTTTGGAGGCCCGGCCGTTGGCAAACTCCATCACCATGATGGGCAGCCCAAACAGCACCAGAAAGGCCAGATACACCAGCACAAAGGCGGCGCCTCCGTACTGTCCCACGATGTACGGGAACCGCCATACGTTTCCCAGTCCAATGGCGCAGCCCGCGGAGATCAGAATAAATCCCACACGGGACGCGAAGGTTTCTCGTTTCTTTTCCATGTCACTCATTCCCCTTTTTCTTTCTATATTCCATATTCCAGAACGCCTAAGCCGGCGCGAACTGGCTGTTGTAGAGGCCGGCGTAAAAGCCGCCTTTTTCCAGGAGCTCCTCGTGGGTGCCCTGTTCGATGATGTGGCCGTCCCGCATCACCAGGATCCGGTCCGCCTCCTTGATCGTAGAGAGTCTGTGGGCCACAATAAAGCTGGTGCGGCCTTCCATCATGCTGGCAAAGGCCTGCTGGATTTTTACCTCCGTCCTGGTGTCGATGGAGGAGGTGGCCTCGTCTAAGATTAGCATGGGCGGCAGGCAGAGCATCACTCTGGTAATGCAGAGGAGCTGTTTCTGTCCCTGGGATAAGTTGCCGCCGTCCTCGGAAATGACGGTGTCGTAGCCCTGGGGCATCCTCTTAATAAAGCTGTGGGCATGGGATTTCTTCGCCGCGGCGATGATCTCCTCCTCCGTGGCCTCCGGCCTTCCGTAGGCGATATTTTCCCGGATGGTGCCGGATTTTAACCAGGTCTCCTGGAGCACCATGCCGTAGCTTTTCCGCAGGCTCTTTCTGGTGATGGAACGGATGTCCGTGCCGTCCACCTGGATGGAGCCGGAATCCACGTCGTAAAACCGCATGAGCAGGTTGATCACCGTGCTCTTTCCGCAGCCGGTGGGGCCTACAATGGCGATCCGCTGGCCCGGTTTCACAGAGAGGTTCAAATCCTCAATGAGGGACACCTCCGGATCGTAGGAGAAATTCACATTTTGCAGCTCTACCTGCCCCTCCGCGTGGGTGAGCTCCCTGGCGTCCGTCTTGTCTGCCGGGATGGCCTCCTCGTCGATGAGCTCGAACACCCTGGCCGCGGAGGCGATGGCGTTCTGCAGCTCCGTCACCACGCCGGAAATCTCGTTGAACGGTTTCGTGTACTGGTTGGCGTAGGTGAGGAACACGGAGAGCTGTCCCACGGAAAGGGCGCCGTTCACCGCCGCGAAGGCCCCAGCCACACCCACGGCGGCGTACACCAGGCCGTTTACAAACCGGGTGGCCGGGTTGGTGATGGAGGAGAAGAAAATGGCCTTCAGGCTGCAGCCTCTCAGCCTCTCATTGATCTCCTCAAACCGGACCTGGGCCTCCGTCTCCTGGCCGAAGGCCTGCACCACCTTCTGGTTGCCCAGCATCTCGTCCACCAGGGAGGTGAGTTCTCCCCTGGTCCTGGACTGGAGGCTGAACATGGAAAAGGTCCGTTTGGCGATAAAGCCCGCCACAAACAGGGAGATGGGGGTCAAAAGCACCACCACCACGGTGATAAAGGGGTTTACCGACAGCATAAAGCCCAGAGTACCGAGAATGGTCATCACTCCCGTAAACAGCTGGGTAAAGCCCATGAGCAGTCCCTCGGAAAACTGGTCAATGTCCGCGATAATGCGGCTGATAATGTCCCCGTGCTGATGGGAATCCACATATTTTAAAGGAAGGAGCTCCAGGCGGTCAAAGGCCTTTGTGCGGATGTCCTTCACCACCCGGTAGGTGATCCGGTTGTTGATATGGTTCATGAGCCACTGGGAAAGGCCGGTGACGCAGATCACAATGGCCACCTTCCGCAAAATGGCAAGCAGCCCCGGAAAGTCCACCAGCCCCTGGTCTACGATCAGGTCCACGCCTTCGCCCACCAGAATGGGGGCATACAGGGTGGTGGCCACGGTGACCACCGCCAGGCAGAGGGAGGCGGCCACCCAGAACTTATACTGGCTGATATAGCTTAAAATCCGTTTGATTGTGGCAATCTGTTTTTCTTTCATCTCACTGCACCTCCTCTGGGGAAAGCTGGGACAGGCAGATCTCCCGGTAAACCTCGCAGGAGTCCAAAAGCTCCCTGTGGGTTCCCACGCCTGCCACCTGGCCGTCGTCCAGCACCACGATCACATCGGAATTTCGCACCGTAGCCGCCCGCTGGGATACTAAAAATACGGTCATATCCCCGGTCTCCTCCTTGATGGCCCGGCGCAGCCTGGCGTCGGTGGCAAAGTCCAGGGCGGAGGCGCTGTCGTCCATGATCAGGATCTCCGGACGGCGCACCAGGGCCCTGGCGATGGTCAGGCGCTGCCGCTGGCCGCCGGAGAGATTTTTGCCCTCCTGGGTGATGAATAAATCCAGGCCCTCGCCTTTCCCATCCACAAACTCTCTGGCCTGGGCGATGTCCAGGGCGCGGTAGATTTCCTCATCCGTGGCATCCTTCCGGCCCCATTTCATATTTTCCCTCAGGGTTCCCGCAAAGAGCACGGCCCGCTGGGGCACTACGCCGATGCGGGCCCTGAGCGCCTTCACCGGCCACTCTCTCACGTCCTGGCCATCCACCAGCACGGCGCCCCGGAAGGCGTCGTAAAACCGGGGGATTAAGTTTACCAGGGTGGTCTTTCCCGAGCCGGTGCCGCCGATCACGCCCACGGTCTGGCCAGGGCGGATTTTTAAGGAAACGGCGCTTAAGGACGGCTCCTTGGAACCGCTGTAGCAGAAGTCCACGTCCCGGAACTCCACCTTATAGGGGACCGTCTCCCCGGAACCAGCCGCGGCGGAGACCGTTTCCGGAACTCTGGCTCCGTCCTTTTCCCCGATGCTGGTCTTTTCCTCAAACACCTTCTGCACCCGGCCGGCGCAGGCCAGGGCCTTGGAGATATTGATGATCAGGTTTGCCAGCTTGATCAGTTCCACCAGGATCTGAGACATATAGTTGACCAGGGCCACCACGGCGCCCTGGGTGATGATGCCCATATCCACCTGTTTTCCCGCCGTCCAGACGAGGAAAATGATGCCGCCGTTGATAATCACGTAGGTCACCGGGTTCATGAGGGCGGAAATCTTTCCCACGAACACCTGCATTCCCACCAGCTCGCTGTTTTCCCGGTCAAACCGCTCCATCTCGTCTTCCTGGCGGTTGAAGGCCCGGATGACCCGGACGCCCTCTAAGTTTTCCTTCGTAGTCAGGAGCACCCGGTCCAGCTGCCTCTGCACCTTTTTATAAAGGGGCATGGTGATGAGCATGATGCCGAACACCACCACAGACAGCAGGGGGATCACTACCACAAAGATCAGGGCGGATTTCACGTCCACGGTAAAGGCCATGATCATGGCTCCGAACACGATGAACGGGGAGCGCAGAAACAGGCGCAGGAATAAGTTCAAACCGGTCTGCACCTGGTTCACGTCGCTGGTCATCCTGGTGATCAGGGTGGAGGTGCCCACCCGGTCGATCTCCGCGTAGGATAAGCGGTTGATGTGGGCGAACAGATCGTTTCGCAGGGAGGTGGAAAATCCCACCGCCGCCTTGGCCGCGAAATACTGGGCCGTGAGGGACGCCGCCAGGCCCACCACGCCGAGAAGGACCAAAAGCCCGCCCATGCGCAGGATGTAGCCGCTGTCCCCTCTCCCGATGCCCACGTCAATGATCTGCTTTACCACCAGAGGGATGAACAGCTCAAAGGTGGCCTCCAGCATTTTAAACAGGGGGGCCAGAATGCTCTCTCTCCGGTATTCCTTCAGATATTTCAGCAATTCTCTCATATCGTCTTCTTCCCTTCGCATTTTTGCACATATGGGCTTATTCTACCAAATTTTTCATCACATCACAAGATCCTTGCCATTTTTTCTTTCGGGTGGTAGTATCTTATATCATGGGAAGTTCGGTGTCCCGCAGCGAGGAAGGGCGCAGAGCGCGGTCTGGCTCCCGGATACCGGATTGCCCCGCGCCCCGCGCGTTTTATATTATCAACGGGCCAGGCCCGTCTTTCAGGAGTGCTGTTATGATTTCTTTCTATATCCAGTGCAGGCAGATCGCCAACAAATTCACCAGGGATGAGATGACGGTTTACGCCGCCCAGGCGTCATTTTTCATCGTGCTGTCCGCCTTTCCCTTTGTGATGATGCTTATGACTGTGGTGCAGCTCATCCCCAACCTGGATGCCCAGGACGTGGGCGCCACCCTCTTAGCCCTGGTGCCGGACGTGAGGGCCATCGCCCCCCTGGTTCAGCAGGCGGTGAGCGACCTGTATACCAATTCTCCGGGAACGGTGCTCTCCATCACCATCATCGTGGCCCTGTGGTCCGCCTCCAAGGGAATGTTGGGCATGGAGCGGGGCCTAAACCGGGTCAACGAGTGTCAGATCCACCGCAGCTACCTGATGAGCCATCTGGTGTGTATGGGCTATACCCTGGTGTTTCTCCTCTCCTGCATTCTGTCCCTGCTGCTGATCGTGTTTGGAAACGCCATCCAGAGTTTCCTGGACAGCACCTTCCCCATTGTGGCGGACATCACCAGAAACATTCTTCACTTCCGCACCCTCCTTGCGGTGGTGATTCTCACCGGATGTTTCACCGGCATTTACACCTACCTGCCCCACCGGAAACTCTCCCCCCGCAGCCAGCTGCCGGGAGCGGTATTCGCCACGGCGGGATGGCTGGTGTCCTCCTTCGGTTTCTCCATCTATTTTAACCATTTCAGCCGTTTCTCCTATATGTACGGGAGCCTGACGGCGGTGATCCTTCTCATGCTGTGGATTTACCTCTGCATCTGCATCCTGTTTCTGGGGGCGGAGATCAATGTTCACCTGATGAAAATCGGGGTGCTGTAGCCCGGCTGTACCGTCAGCCAGGTTTCCCTGACACCGCAGGTTTTTCCCATACCGCAGGTTTCCCCCCATACCGAAGAAGGGGTGAGAGGAACTCCTCACACCCCGTAAATCCTTCCGAATTTCTTTTTCAGATATTCCACGTAGCAGGCGGGCTCAAACTCCTTTCCCGTCATCTCCTTTAACAGCGTCCGGCTGTCCTTTCCCTTTCCGTAGCGGTGGATGCGCTCCCGCAGATAATCCCGGATCACCTCCAGCCGTCCGGCCCGCATCAGCCCCTCCATATCCATCTCTGTCTCCATGTGGGCGTAAATCTGAGCCGCGAAGGCGCTGCCCAGGGCGTAGGAGGGGAAATAGCCGATGGAGCCCTGAGACCAGTGGATGTCCTGCAGCACCCCCTGGGAAACGGTTTCCGGGCGGATCCCCAGATATTCCTCGTACTTTTCTGCCCAGCGCTCCGGCAGCTCCTGTACGGAAATCTCCCCGGCCACCAGGACCTTCTCCAGCTCGTAGCGCACCATGATGTGAAGGCTGTAGGTCAGCTCGTCCGCCTCAATGCGGATGGGGCCCGGCTCCACCCGGTTGATGGCCCGGTAGAAGTCCTCCAGGCTCACGTCCTTTAGCTGGCTGGGAAACAGCTCCTGGAGTTTCGGATAAACCGGCTCCCAGAACGCCCGGTTCCGGCCGATCATATTTTCAAAAAACCGGGACTGGGACTCGTGCATCCCCATGGACGTCCCCTCTCCCGCCGCCGTCTGGGACAGGCTGTCGGAAATGCCCTGCTCGTAGATCCCGTGGCCGCTCTCATGGATCACGGAAAACAGGGAGTGGTCCACCCAGGAGTCGTAGTGGGTGGTCAGCCGCACATCATGATTGTGAAGGGCGGTGGTAAAGGGATGGGCGCTCACCGCCATCACTCCCCGATCAAAGTCAAAGCCCACATACTCCGCCAGGAAACGGGCCAGCTCCTCCTGCTTTTCCTCCGGATAGTCTCCCTTTAAAAAGCCGGCGGGAATCCTCTCTCCCGTCTCCCGGATCTTTCGCAACAGGGGCACCAGCTCCTGTTTCAGAAGATCGAAGAACCGGTCCAGCTTTTCCATGGAAAACCCTTCCTCAAAGTCGTCCAGCATCACGTCGTAGAGCTCCTGGCCCTCCTTTGCCTTGCAGGCGGCAAACTTCTTTTTGTAGGAAAGGATCTCCTCCAGCACCGGGGCAAACTGGGAAAAGTCCTCTGCCTCCCTGGCCTTCGCCCAGACGGAGGAGGCTCTGGCGGTGAGGCCGGTATAGGTTTCGTACTCCTCCTTCGGCAGCTTTACCAGCTCCTCCCGTTTCTTTTTTGCTGCCCGCAGGATGGCCTGCTGGTCCTCGTCCAAAGACTGGGATTCGCAGGCGTCCAAAAGCTCTCCCAGCCGTTTATCCGTCATCAGCTTAAAATAGGTGCCGGACAGCCGCTCCACGGTGCGGGCCGTCTGGTCCATGGCCGCGGGAGGCGCAAGGGTCTCATTGTCCCACTCAAAGAGGATCATGGCCTCCTCCAATGCCCTGGCCTCTGCCAGGCGTTCCTTCAATTCTTCCCATGTTTTGCTCATGTCTCGTCCTCTCTTTCCTGTTTCTGCAGTTCAGTATCCTTCCTTTTGGCGGTTTTATTCCTTTTGGGGCGGATAAAACGTGTGCGCTTGGCGCACACTGGCGGCGGAGCGCGGCTGCGCCAGCAGCCATATTCCTCCCCGCGGAGTGCGCCGCCTTTTGGAGCATTCTTATTTAACGGGAGACGCAGTTTCCTGTTAAATAAGCAAAAATCCGGCCATCTCCCGCCTTCTTTCCCGGCGGAAGATCCCGGATTTTCCACGTTCCAAAAGCTGCCCGTTTCCAGGCCGCTTTCCATATGGCTGTCTTACTTGCAGATCTTCATAAACTCGTCTGCCACGAACTTCATCTTCAGTCCCATCACAACCTGCAGAGAGGTCTTTCCGGAGCGGACAACGCCGGTGGCGCCTGCGGCTTTCAGCTTTGCCTCGTCCACAGCGTTCTGATCCTTCACTTCCAGGCGGAGACGGGTAATGCAGTGATCGGCGCTCGTCACGTTCTCCTTGCCGCCTACGCCCTCCAGCACCAGGCTGGCAATCCCTGCGTAATCATCCTCGGCCACAGCCGGGCTCACAACCGGCTCCTTCTCCTCAGCGTCGTTCTTCTTAAACATATCAAACATCTGTCATTTCCTCCTTCTTCTTTTCCATCAAATTTCTATTTCTTCTCCGGTATATTCATCGGTGTCATTTCTCACTTTCTTATATATCAAAGAGGAAGGGGTTCGTCAACGATTTTTCTGCGGTTTTGAAAATTTCTACGATTTTCACAAAAAAAGAAAATTATTTTCTTTTAAACCATTTCTTTTATCAGTTCTATGAAACGGAGCATAGACAGAGTTTTCTCCACATTTTTGTGACAGGTGCATACGGCGGTAATTTTGTCAGAGACGGGGAAGGAATGAATCAGATATCCTGCCTCCTCAAGTGCAAAATCCTCTCCTCATCCAGCCCCCGCAGAACCTCCACTGCCATCCTGACAGTCTGTTCGATATCGTCCTTCAAACAAAAGTTATAGTGGCTGTGTACATAACGGCAGGGGATTCCAAGTACCAGTGTAGGAACCGCTTTCCCCGATAAACTGATTTTCCCCGCATTGGTGCTGCCGCCTCTTCTTACGGTGTCCTGATATGGGATTTTCTTGCCGTCGCCCAATTCATGGGCGTATTCCAGAAAGGCGGGATTGGTAATATAGCTTCTGTCCATGCAGCGGATTTGCGTCCCCTTTCCCATGGCTCCCTGAGATTTTTCTCTCCCATAGTAAAAGTCATCCGCAGGAGAGCCTTCAAACACAATCGCCAGATCCGGCTGCACGCGGGCAGCTGTCACCTGCGCCCCTCTTGTCCCCACTTCCTCCTGGGCGGCAAAGGCGCCAACTACCTCCACTGCCAGATCGCCGGCTGACTCCTGCAATGCCTTTAACGTCTGAATCACGCAGGCGCAGCCCATCCGGTTATCAAAGGCTTTCCCAAAGCAAAGCCCTCTTTTCTCATCGTAATCAAAGGAGACCTCCGGGGCCGCCGGGTCGCCTATGTGGATTCCCAGTTCCTCCACCTCTTTTCTGCTGGAAACCCCCACATCAATATACATCTCCTGTATATCTAAGGGGCTGCTTTTTTCCTTTTCTGTCATAAAATGCACCGGACGGGACGTAATAATTCCCCGTACCTTATTCCCGTTTCTGGTGCGGATCAAAAGGGTGTGGGCCGGAAGGCTGGAGAGATCCATTCCTCCCAGCATAATCATATTCAAAAGGCCGTTGTCCATGATTCCCTGAACCATGAACCCACATTCATCCGTATGGGCATCCAGCATCACTACAGGCCGTTTAAACTCCACATCGCTCTTATGCTTTACATACACGTTGTTCATCCCGTCCCAGGATACGTCCATACCGCCACAGTATTTCCTGATTACCCTGACAACCTCTTCCTCAAATCCGCTTGGTCCGAAAGCGTTGGTCAACTCTCTCAGCAATTCGATATCAATCATGCTCATATGTCCCTCTTTTCAAAAGAATCACACCTTCCATCCGAATCTCCTCTTTCGCCAGCACCGTATCCAATTCCATATCCGGCCCATGGCTGGCCAGTTGCCTTCCGTAATATCATCTTCGATCTAAACCTCTCACGGATCAGCAGCCGGCCTTATAATAATCCGGAATCACACTCTGGTGATAGGCTTTTGCATCTTGCCTTAAACGTTCATCCAATAACAAATCCAGGCCCGTCATCGCTAACCCCTTGGCTCCTTTCACACAGATTTCATCTGCCTGGGGAAGAACCGCCGCTGCCGCATACTGAGCAGAATGGGCGCGGATACTCTCATCATCCGTGATGGAAAGATAATCGTGAATCGCCGGGATCTTGATGGAAACATTGCCAATATCCGAGGAACCAAATAATTTCCCCGGCTCCGGCAAGCACATCTTGATTCCAAGCCTTTCCATGTTGCCCTGAAAGGCCATGCAGACTGGAAGGCATGGATAACGCTCCGCGTAAACCGGCCTTTCCTTTATACTGGCCTTGGCACCGGTCAGGCTCTCCGCCCGTCTGATGCAGCCTTTGATCAGCTCCACCAGCTCCAGCAAGCGTTTTTTCGTTTCCGCTCTCACGCAGAACTCCGCCCTGGCAAGTTCCGGAATAATATTTGCAGCCACTCCGCCTTCTAAAATAACTCCATTTACATTATCCTGAACCTCAAAAACAGGGCGCAACATATCAATCTGGTTAAATACACTGATTACCGCGTTCAATGCGTTGATGCCAAGCGCCGGCACCGAGGAATGGGCTGCCTTCCCCGTAAAACTCACCTCCAAAGAGCTGCTGGCCCTTCCTCCCCTGTTGATATAATTGTATTTTTCGCCGCCCCCTGTGGGGTGCATCATCAGGGCAAAATCTACGCCCTCAAACCCGCCCCGTTCTAACAGGATCGCCTTTCCAGCCCCGCCTTCTTCCGCTGGGGTACCGATCAGTTTTACTTCGCCGGCAATCTGGTTTTGCTCCATTACTTTTAACAAGCCCAAAAACGCTCCTGCCCCACAGGCAGCGATCACATTATGTCCGCAGCCGTGACCAATGCCTGGAAGGGCGTCGTATTCGGCCAGGAACGCGATGACCGGCCCCCCTGTTCCGATCTTCCGTTCCGCTTTCAGCGCAGTTGGAATGCCACAGTATCCGCTTTCTGTCTGTATCCCATATTTTCCCAGAAAGCTACTGATAAACTCCACTGCCTTGTGTTCCTGAAAGCCCAATTCCGGATTGTCATGGATGGAGTGGGAGAGCTGTATCAGGTCCTCCCTTGCCTGATCCACCGCTGTTTCAATTTCCTTCTTTACCGTTTCTTTTTCTGCTGCCATACTGATCTTCCTCTCCTCATTTCTGAAAATCATGGTAAACCTTCGGCCATGGCCAAACTGCTACAGCAAATGACACGCTGCGAAATGCCCTGGCTCAATTTCTTTCAGCTGTGGTTTTTCTCTGCCGCAGCGTTCCGTCCGGTAGGGGCAGCGATCACTGAAACTGCAGCCCTTTGGAAACTCCAGAGGGCTTGGGATTTCTCCCTCTGCCTCGATCTCCTCCACAAGGGGCTTCTCTCCCACCGTAGGCACTGCGGAAAACAACACCTTCGTATAGGGATGGAGAGGATTTCCAAAGACAGCGTGCCGGTCTCCCATCTCCACAATTCCGCCCAAATACATCACTCCCAGCCGGTCGCTGATATGCCGCACGACCGAGAGGTCATGGGCGATAAACAGATAGGAGAAACCGAACTCATCCTTTAAATCCATCAGCAGGTTCAAAATCTGCGCCTGAATGGAAACATCCAGCGCCGAAACCGGTTCATCGGCAATAATAAACTCCGGATTCACTGCCAAAGCCCTGGCGATGCCGATGCGCTGCCTCTGCCCTCCTGAAAACTGGTGGGGATAACGGCCTGCCTGCTCCGGTCTGAGTCCGACCCGTTCCATCAGCTCATGACAGCGTTTTCTGGCATCTTCCTTGGTCTTTACAATGCCGTGAAACAGCATCGGTTCCATGATAATCTCCTCCACCCGCTGCCTTGGGTTCAGGGACGCATAGGGGTCCTGGAAAATCATCTGCATACTTTTCCGGTAAGGCAGCAGCTCACGGCCGCTTAAATGGCTGATATCCTTTCCTTTATAAAATATCTGCCCCTTTGTGGGTTCCAAAAGGCGGATCACCGTCCTGGCCGTAGTGGATTTTCCGCAGCCGCTCTCTCCCACAAGGCTGAATACCTCTCCTTTTTTAATCTCAAAATCAACGGAATTGACGGCGTGAACCACCTTATCCGCTTTCACCAGCTTTCCATTTTCAATCCGCAGCGACTGGAGAAACCCTTTGGTAAGGTGAAATTCCTGACACAGCCCTTTTACCTCAATTAATTTTTCCTCTCCCATTATTCCACCTCTCCTTCCGCCTTTTCCCTGATCAATGGAAAATGACAAGCAGCCTTATGCCCCGGCGCGATCTCTCTCATCTGCGGCTGTTGGCTCCTGCAGATCTCCTGGCAGTATTTGCATCTTGGCGCAAAATAACATCCGGCAGGCAGATCGAACATATTGGGAACCATGCCCGGAATAAAGTCCAGGCGCTCCCTGTCCTCATACAGCTTAGGGATTGAATTTAACAGCCCCTCCGTATAGGGGTGAGCGTTTCTCTTAATTACATCCTCCGTTGTTCCCGTTTCCACCAGCTTGCCGCAGTACATCACGTTGATCTTATCCACCATACGGGATACCACCGCTAAATCATGGGTAATTAAGATCAGCGCCGTATGATTCTCCCGCACCAGCTTTTTCATCAGCTTTAAAATCTGTTCCTGAATGGTAACGTCCAGCGCCGTGGTTGGCTCGTCCGCAATTAACAGCTTTGGATTGGTAGCCAGGGCAATGGCGATGATAACCCTCTGGCGCATACCGCCGGAAAACTGGTTGGGATACTCCCTCAGCCGTTCCTTGGGATTGGGGATGCCTACCGCGGACAGCAGCTCGATACACCGCTCTTTCCGCTGGGCCTTGCTCATCCCTGGTTCATGGAGAATCAGCACCTCCTCCATCTGTTTCTGAATGGTATATAAGGGATTTAAAGAGGTCATAGGGTCTTGGAATACCATGGAAATATCCTTTCCCCGTATCTTTGTCATCTCCTTTTCCCCAGCTCTTGTCAAATCCTTGCCGTCAAAAAGAATTTGCTCCGCCTCCACTACCCCCGGCGGTTCCACCAATTTCAACAGGGAAAAGCTGGTTACGGATTTTCCACTTCCGGATTCCCCTACAATTCCCAGAATCTCTCCCGGCTTAATTTCGAAACTGACGTCGTCTACCGCCTTCACCACGCCTTTAAAGGTGTGAAAATATGTTTTCAGGCCTTTTACCTCTAATAAATTTTTCTCAGACATAAAGCGCCTCCTACTTCAAATTGGGATTCAGTTCATCTCTTAGGAAATCGCCTAACAGATTGATTCCAAATACAATCAGCATGATATAAAGGCCCGGAAATACCGCCGCCCACCACAGGCCGGAAAACAGCACGTCAAAGCCGGTTTTTACCAAAAGCCCAAGGGAAGGCTTGGTAATGGGGACTCCCACGCCCAGGAAACTTAAAGTGGCCTCTGTCAATATAAAGCTACCCACCTGAATCGTAGCCAGCACGATAACGGAATTTATCACATTTGGAAGGATATGTTTTAAAATAATCTTCTGATTCGGCAACCCGATGATTCTGGCGGCCTCCACATACTCCATCTTCTTGACAGAAAGAGTTTCGCCCCGAACGGTTCTTGCGTAAGTCACCCAGCCCACCATGGTCAGCGCAACCAAAAGTTTCCCAACGCCCCTTCCGAAGACCGACATGATAAACAGGGCGATCAGCATAGAGGGAAACGAAAGCTGCACGTCCGCCACTCTCATGATGAACGCATCCACCTTTCCCCCATAATACCCGGCGATCAAGCCCAATGTGGTTCCGATCAGGCAAGAGGCCATTGCCCCCACAAGGCCGATCATCATGGAACTGGCACTTCCATAAATAATGGCGCTGAAAATGTCACGTCCCTGGGCGTCGGTTCCAAGCAAAAATCCAGCCTTTCCTCCGTCCTGCCAGATCGGCGGAAGATAAGAATCCGCCAAATCAATCTGCGTAAGATCATAGGGATTTTGAGGGGCAAAAAAGCGGCCGAATACCACGATAAATATGGCGATTGCTACTAAGATGCTACCGATGATCGCCGGTACATTCTTTTTATAGTGGTAAAAAAATTCTGATTTCAAAAATTGCTCCCAGCCGCTGTTTTTTTCATGTTTCTCTTTACGTTCCATACCGTCACCTCAATTCAATTCTCGGATCAATCAGCGTATATAAGATGTCCACAATAAAATTCAGTACCACAAACATACAGGCCGCAGCCATCAAATACGCTACGATAATGGGCCTGTCCGACTTGTTGATTGCGTCAATTAACAGCTTTCCCATACCGGGCCAGGCAAAAATAGTTTCCGTAATAGTGGTAAACGCAACCATATTTCCCAAATCCAGTCCAAATACCGTGATCACGGGAACCAAAGCGTTTTTTAACGCATGGCCAAACAAAAGCGCCTTAGCGGGAACGCCCTTAGCCCTTGCGTACTTAATGTAATCCTGGCGCATATTTTCCAATATTCCCGACCGGGTCAGGCGTATCATGGTGGCTGTATTGGTCAAAGCCAGGGTTACAGCCGGAAGGATAATATACCGGATTCCGCCAGGCGCGAAAATGCTAAGCTGCACCCCCAGCACCGGAATCGTATCCCCTCTTCCGGATGCCGGCAGACAGCGGAATATAACGGCAAAAATGTAAATCATCATCATTCCCATCCAGAAAGAGGGAAGGGAAATACCCAGAATGGAACCGGACATGATGAATTTGCTGAGGGCGCGTTTCGGATAAGCGCCCGCGTAAACGCCGAGGGGAATCGCAATCAAAAGCACCAGCGCTGCCGCCACCGCAACCAGCTCTAACGTGGCCGGCATCCGCTCTACAATCAGCCCCATTGCCGGCAGTCCATATGTATAGGACTTGCCGAAATCACCGTGAAGGACAGATTTCAAAAAAATAGCATACTGCACATAGAGGGGCTTGTTCAGGCCCAAACGGATTCTTGCGGCTTCGATTTCTTCCAGGGTTGCATCTTCCGGAACCAGCATATCCACTGGATCCCCTATAAAATTCGTCATAAGAAACACCAGAACGGACACTATCAGCAGCACCGCCATCATCTGTGCAAACCGTTTTATCACATATTTAATCACTATCTCTCACCTCTTAATTAAAAAGTGTGCGCTTGGCGCACACTCGCACCGGAGCGCGGCTGCGCCAGCAGCCAGTTCCCTTGGCGCGCGTGCGCCTCCTTGCGGAGCATTTTCATTTAACAGGAAACGCCGTTTCCTGTTAAATGAAAATGGGAGCCGCACATACATTCTGCGGCTCCCTCTGCAAACACGTTCAAACGTTTCTACCGATAAGAAAACTCCCACGCAAATACATACTTATTCATTCGTGGAGTATAATCCAGGGTATCCTTAATCGCGTATGTGTCCTGCTCAAAATGCAGTGGAATATACGCGAAATCATCTCTTGCAATCTGATCTGCCGAAGCGATGATTTCTGCCCGCTTGCCTTCATCCGGTTCCATGTATGCCTGATCAATCAGCGCGTCAACTTCCGCGTTAGAATAATGTCCTCTGTTGACAGTTCCAACGCCTGTCTCACGATCAAATGTATACAGCATATCATGCAGCAGGGACAGACCGTCGCCGGAGGCATCGGACCATCCAGTCATTAAGAGCATGGAATTGTTCTCTGCGGGTTTGATATAGCTGAAGAAATTTGATTTCGGCATCAGATTCAGGTTTACCTTAATTCCGACTTTCTCAAAATATCCGGCAACTGCCTGCGCGATCTGATCGTCGTTCATATAACGGTCATTGGGCGCGTCTAAGGTCACTTCAAAGCCATCCGGATATCCGGCTTCCGCCAACAGCTCTTTGGCTCGCTCCGGGTCATAGGCCTTTCGCTCCACTTCCTGATATCCCACATAGTTCTCCGGAACAATCGAGTTCATTTCAAAAGCGCAGCCGTTCATAATATTCTTAATGATCGTAGCTTCATCAATGGCAAGATACATTGCCTCGCGGACTCTAGCATCCGACATGGGATTTTTCTGGCCTGGAAACAGGGGAGAATCTTCACGGCTGTCTAAATTCAAATAGATTTCACGAAGTCCCTTCTGTTTCAGCACGCTGATTCCATCCGTGCTTTCCAGACGGTCAATATCTCTTACGGAAATGTCGATGGTGAAGTCAACCTCTCCGGTCAGCATGGTGGCGGTTCTGGTAGCTTCATTGGTAATGGGGCGGAAACGGACATTCTTGATTGCCGGTACCTCTCCCCAGTAATCCTCATTTGCCACCATATCAATGTGATCCTCCTTCACCTGCTCCACAAACTTATAGCGCCCGGTGCCTACCACGTTGGCCGCAATTTCCTCTTCTGTCTTGCCCTCTACATTTTCCTTCTTTAAAATATAAATCTGAGCTACATTAAACAGCATCAGCGGATTGGGTTTCTCTGTCTTAATCACAACCGTCTTTTCATCCGGTGCCTCTACGGAGGAAAACGTGCTTGTGTAGCCGCTGTAGGCTGACGGAGAATCAGGGTTAGAGGCTGTTTCAATGGAAGCCAGCACATCTGCGGAATCCAGCACCTCGCCGTCGTGGAATTTAACCCCATCTCTTAAATGGAAGGTCCAGGTCAGCGCATCCTCTGACTGCTCCCAGCTTTCTGCCAGACACGGCTCGAAGGACATATCCGGCGCCTGGGAAACCAGTCCTTCATACATATGAAGCATGACCTGATTGGTAGGTCCCTCATCGTAGCGGTATGGGTCCATAGACAGAATATCGGATGACAGGGCAATGACCAGACTGTCGTTTCCTTCCGCTCCTCCAGCCTCTGCCGTTCCCTCTGAAACGGATGTGCTCTCCCCAGATGTAGACGGGGTTTGGGAACCGCCGCAGCCTGCAAGACATCCGGAAACCGCCATAATCGCTGCCATCAGCAGACAAATTTTCTTTTTCATCATACTTCTCCTCCTCTTTCATTTATTCCCTCTGCTAAAAAAGCAAAGGCGCATCCTCTCCTTATATTATGGAAGCACCTTTGCTCTGATAAAATTTTTGCACTTTTTATAAAAAAGTCAACAGATTTCTTAAAAATTACGCGGCTTTTTCATCTAAAATTTTCCCCTTTTGTCAATTTAGGTTGATTAATTTTTATATAATCTATATAATTAGCCTAATAGGAGGTTCACAGCTTATGAAGAAATTATTGGTCCTAACAAATAATCTTGCTGCTAAAATCGGCATTGTCTCTTATATCTCATCCATTTTTAAAAACTGCCTGGAAATTTCTTCCGCACGGATTACCCAAATTACCCCTGAAGATTTGTCCGGCGTGTATTGCATCCTTTATTCATCCTGCGAAGTTCAAAAAAATCTGCCATTCCCAGTTCCAGAGAGCATCGTCCAGCTGGTCTGCAAGCGAACGCTGAATCACAATTATCTCCAAGAAATACTGGAAATTCCACCCAATTCCTCTGTGTACCTGGTCAATGACACGGAGCGGACCGCCCGCGAAGTAATCGCACAGCTGATCGAATACGGGTTTTCCCAATACCATTTTTTCCCGTGGTGGCCCGGCTGCCCCTCTTCCAATGAGGAAATCCGCTATGCTGTAACTCCCGGCGAAGCCCATCTGACCCCTGATTTCATCCATAAAGTAATCGACATCCGAAACAGAATTGTGGATCTGTCCACCATAAACGAGATCATCACCTGTTTCGGTTTTCCCATCAGTCTAGCCGATGAAATCACAAAAAACTACTTAAACCACATTGTTCAGATGCACCAGCTGACCAATCGCCAGGAAACCCGTATTCTTGACTTAAAAATGATCGTTTCCATGATGATCGAAAACAGTTCTGAGGGACTTTGCCTTTTAAATGAATCTGGAACGATCTTTCTGGTCAATACGGAATTTCGCCGAGTGAATGAATATCTGGAAACGCAGCTGACCGTTTCGGATGTGAAGGCATTTTTGAGGGAACTGGCCGCCTCTCCCTCGGCCATGGATGTCCCCCTTCCCGCCTCCCTTCACCTGTGGGTGCAGCATTTTGGCAGCGCTCACGGTGAAAAAATCTATTTGATACACACCGCATCCTCCCAGCCGCCGGAAATCACAGAAATCAATGAGGATATGAACTGGTTTGACTTTAGCCATTTCTCCTCCGTAAATCCGCTGCACCTTCAGATGCTTGAAAAAGCCAAACGGTTCTCTCTCCACGATTTTCCGATTGTGATACAAGGAGAAACCGGCACACAGAAAGAGCAGCTCGCCCAGTCCATTCACCGGAACTCCAAACGCCGCAACGGACCGTTTGTCACCTTAAATATTTCAGCCATGACGGCGGATTCTTTAGAGGCCAGGTTTCTTGGCGCTGGAGGCGAACAAGGTATTTTCTCAGCCGCAAAGGGAGGGACGCTGGTTCTAAGCGGTTTAGAGCACAGCAGCATGGACGTTCAGCTCACCCTCTGCCAGCTGCTAAAACAGGGGAGCCGCGGCCCGATGGTTTCCCCTTCCTTTCATCCGCTTAACCTCCGGGTGATCACCCTTTCCACGGTTGACTTATATGATCTCGTGTGCAAAGGCTTATTTTTGGGGGAATTGTTCTTTTTACTGAATCACGCCTCGCTGAACATGATCCCTCTGCGCAGCCGCAGGGAGGATATTCCTAACTTAGCGAAACGATTTTTATGTTCTGAGGAATTGTCCTTTACAGAGAGTCTTTCTGACTTTTTAATGAGATATGAATGGCCTGGGAATATTCAGGAGTTTCAAAATCTGTGCCGCTATTTTTCCTGCCTCTATAGTCAAAAGCCGCTTACGTTAAACGCTCTGCCTGATTATATCTTAAGCCAGCTGCGCAAAACCCAGCCGCAGCTGACTGTATCGGAGAAACAAATATTGATTCTCATATGCGACAACCCGAAAATCGGCCGAAACAAAATCCAAAAGTTTCTGGAATCAGAGGACATCCATCTTTCCGAAGGAGCCATCCGCAATGTGCTGTCACATTTAGCTGCTCTTAAATATATCCGCGTCCACCGCACGCGCGGCGGATGCGAGGCAACGGAATACGGGCAGATTGCGCGTTCTTCCATACTGGAACTACCGGTCTGAGATCTCAGTCAGATAATCCGCAAACTGAAATCCCTTAAAACGGACATCTAAAAAAGTGTGCCTCCTTGCGGAGCATTTTTATTTAACAGGAAACACAGCTTCCTGTTAAATAGAAAAAGCGGGACAGAGCCTTTCGCTCCATCCCACTTTCTCTGGTTCTGAAAGGGATTTAAACAGCAGCTTTCCGCTTACTTGCAGAGTTTCTTAAACTCGTCAGCCACAAACTGCACCTTCGTTCCCACAATGACCTGAACTGCGGTCTTGCTGGGACGGATTACTCCGGCCACGCCTGCGGATTTGATCTTCTTCTCATTTACGAGGGCCTGATCCTTTACCTCCAGACGGAGACGGGTAATGCAGTTGTCGATGGTGGTCACGTTTCCGGAACCGCCCACGCCTTCCAGGATGATGCGGGCGATCTCCGTATAGTCATCATTGGCAAGGGTGGCCTTCTCCTCGTCCAGATCCTCGTCCTCACGTCCCGGCGTCTTGAAATTGAAGGCGCTGATCATGAAACGGAATACCAGGTAGAATACGATGAAAGCCGCGATGCCGAGAGGAATGATTAAAATGGTGTTGGCCGCCGCTGGAAGGCTTGCGGAGAATACCAGGTCGGTCAGTCCGGCAGAGAAGGAGAATCCTGCGCGGAACCCAAGGGCTACGGTCACAGTGGTGAACACGCCGTACAGCAGGGCGTATACCAGGTACAGGCCCGGAGCCAGGAACATGAACGCAAACTCAAAGGGCTCGGTCACGCCGCAGACAAAGGCTGCGATGGCCGCGGAACCCACCAGACCGAAGGCAATGGCTCTCTTTTCCTTTTTCGCGCACTGCACGATCGCCAGGGCGGCGCCGGGGATACCGAACATCATGCAGGGGAAGAAACCTGCCATGTACATACCAAGGCTCCAGGTAACGCCGTTCTGACCCATCACGTCACCAGCCCAGAAGTGGCTCAGATCGCCGATGCCGATGGTGTCGAACCAGAACACGTTGTTTAACGCGTGGTGCAGGCCGAAGGGGATCAGCAGACGGTTCAGGAAGGCGTAAATGCCGGCTCCCACCGCGTCCAGACCCATGATGGCCTCGCCCAGGGCTACCAGGGCGCCGAATACAACGGGCCATACGAAGAACAGGATCGCTGCCACGATGATGGATACCACCGCGGTGACAATGGCCACGCAGCGCTTTCCGGAGAAGAAGGACAGCCAATCCGGCAGTTTCGTGTTTTTAAACTTGTTGTAGCAGATGGAGCCGATCACACCAGCCAGAATGCCGATGAACTGGGTCTCGATCTTGCTGAAGGACATATCCACTGCCTCCACTGCGACGCCGGTCAGGGTGGCTACCACGGAGGGGTTCAACAGCTTTGTGATCATCAGCCAGGATACCAGTCCGGCCAGTCCGGCGGTACCGTCGTTGTCATTGGAAAGGCCCACGGCCACGCCTACGGCAAACAGCCAGGACATATTGTCAATCAGAGCTCCGCCGGCTTTTACCAGGAAGAATCCGATCACCGGAAGGGTTCCGGTAATGTCTCCGCCCTGCATGGATTCCGGGCAGAGCCAGTAGCCGATTCCCATAAGGATACCACAGATGGGCAGGCAGGCTACGGGAAGCATCAACGCTTTACCTAGTCTCTGTAAATATTTCATACTATACCTCCTTAAAATGATGATAAATCCCTTTCTGTATCTTTCAGCAGGGAACATCCCCGCTTAAATACCAAACTCTTTGCGTTCCGTCATTTCTCCGTGACGGTGAGAATGTCATCCCCGGGGGCCACATCCTTTCCGGAGATCCCCTCTACCTTGGCGTAATCCGCCGTGTTGCAGATGATAACCGGAATGATAGTGTCGTAGCCGGCGGCCTTTACCTTGTCCAGATCCACCGTCAGCAGCAGATCGCCTTTCTTCACCTGGTCTCCGGCCTTCACATGGCCCTCAAAGCCGTCGCCCTTCATCTGCACCGTGTCCAGTCCCACATGGACCAGCACCTCGGCGCCGAAATCCGCTGTGATACTCACCGCGTGAAGGGTGTCAAATACCATTTCCACCTTGCCGTCCACCGGGGAATAAATCTTTCCCTCAGACGGGATCACCGCCACGCCATCGCCCAAAATCCCCTGGCCGAAGGTGGGGTCACTCACCTGGCTGAGAGCTACCGCCTTTCCCTTTGCCACAGATCCCAGCACATGGTTCTTGTCTTTTTTCTTAAACAGTCCAAACATTCTCGTTTCCTCCCTCTTTTTTTCTTCTATTCATCGTCCGTCGCCGTCACGCGGCGGATATGGATCGCCAGATACATGACTTCCTCCTCGGAAATGGGATTTCCCGTCTCCTGACCAATGTAGGCCGCGATGCGGCGGCTGCAGTCATATTCCCGTTTGTACTTCTGTCTCATCATCTCCGCCAGCTCGCTGTCCTGGTCCGTCAGCAGCTCCTTGCGGTAAATCCGCTGGATCAGAAACTTTACGTGGGTGACAAACCGCTCATAGTGGAGGGAATTTTCATCAAACCGGATCCCCAGCTCTCCCTGGGCGATGTCCAGGATGTCCCCCACCAGGTTGGGAAAACGGGCCGCGTCCCGGATGTCTGTGCCGTACTCCGCGTTTACGAAGTGAAGGGCGATGAAACCGGCCTCATCCTCCGGCAGATCCACCCGCAGCCGTTCCCGGATCATCCGCAGGGCGTACTCCCCGATCTGGTATTCTCTGGAGTAAAAGCGCTTGATTTCCCACAGCAGGGCGTTGCGGGGCTTGATCCCCTGCCGGTAGCGGGTGATGGCGAAATCAATGTGGTCCGTCAGGGTCACATAGATGCTCTGATTTAGCTCCAGGCTCAGTTTCTCCTTCGCGTAGGAAATGATGTCCCCGGAAAGGGCCACGTGCTCAATAGGCATCCCGGCCAGCAGATCCTTAAATTTCTCTGCCAGGCTGCGGCTCTCAATGCGGAATACCTTTTCCACCTTGGCCTCCGCCACCCGTTTGCCGGGTTTGGCCCCAAAGCCCAGTCCCCGGCCCATGACCACCACCTCCCGGCCTTCGCTGTCGTAGGCAGATATGATGTTGTTGTTAATCACCTTATCAATTATCATTTCCGGAAAAGCCTCCCCTGGCCTTATCTTTTTTCTGAAAAAAGTGTGCGCTTGGCGCACTCTCCCGCCGGAACGCGGCTGCGTCTGCAGCCATATTCCTCCCCGCGGAGTGTGCCTCCCTGCGGAGCATTCTTCCTTAACAGGAAACGCTGTTTCCTGTTAAAGAAAACAAAAAAACCAGCATTTATAAGAACTGCGCAAAGGAACACCTCGCTCTCTTATAAATCTGGTTTTGCCTGCCTTACAGTAACAACCCAAATGGATTTAATTGATGATGTCATCATATCAGAATCTGATGGATTCGTCAATAGTTTTTCATGAGATTTTTAATTTTTTGTTTATATTGTTTATTTTATTTTTAGAAATTGCGGGAAACGGCAGGGTTCAGAGAGGATGAAAACTTGTTGGCCTTTCTTTCTCATTTCCGTTTCGATGTTTACGGCTGGCCTCCTCGCCTGCGCGGAATTTCGTCCGCGCATCAATGGAAAGGCACCCCGGCCGCCGCCGGGATGCCCTTTTCTTCTGTCAAAAATACTTCTTGGACCCCCACAGATTGCTTTTTTTCAAATCCAGATATTCGCTGTAGGCCTTCTCCAGGATCTGCTTTTCGTTGGAAAACTTCAGCAGATGGTAGGCCTCGTAAAATTTGTAATAGCCGGAGTCCACGAAATATTCTTCCCGCTGTGGTTTGCTGTAGTAGCTGTCAGCCATCATCAGATACCAGTGCACATCCTTCTCCACCATATCGTGGGGAGTGGCAAATGAGTACTGGCTCTTGCCGATGTACTTGATGATGGACGCGGAAACTCCCGTCTCCTCTTTTACCTCTCTCAGGGCCGTCTCCTTAAAATCCTCACCCTCCTCTACAGTTCCCTTCGGCAAAACCCATCCTTCATATTTGTTTTTATAATTCTTATACAAAACCAGAATCTTACCTCGAAAAATCACCACACCGCCACAGCTCGTTGCTTCAATCATATGCAATCCTCCTGATGGGTGTATTCAAACTGGTTTTAGTATACCGCATTTGCCGTCAGGTTTCAAGATGGAAAAGTGTGCGCGGAATGGCAGGACGGTCCGTCCCCCTTCTCCGAAGGGCTCCAAAGCTCTCCGCCAATCAGCGGGAGGTCATGCCGCGGTAGATTTTCTCCGCCGTGATGGGAAGCTCCCTGACGTAAACGCCGGTGGCGTGGGCCACGGCGCTGGCGATGGCCGGGGACGGGGTGTTGATCACCACCTCGCCGATGGATTTTGCCCCGAAGGGGCCTGTTTTCTCATAGCTGCTCTCAAACTCCACCCGGATGGTGCCCACGTCCTGTCTGGTGGGGATTTTATACTGCATCAGGGAGTTTTCGTACACCTGTCCCTTGGGAGAATAGGTCACGTCCTCGTAGAGAGCCATGCCGATTCCCTGGGCCAGGCCACCTTCTGTCTGGATCCTGGTGAGATTGGGGTTTAAGGGGGTGCCGCAGTCCACCACGGCGGCGTAGTCCAAAAGCTCCACCGCCCCGGTCTCCAGATCCACTTCCACCTCGGCCATGCCTACCATAAAGGGAGGCGGAGACACAGGGGAGGTGTTGGACTCGGTGGCCTCCAGGGCATACCCGTTGCTGCACATGGCCCTGTTTCCGATGTCTTTCAAGCTGATCTCCCCGGAGCCGTCCAGACGGTACACCCGCTTTCCGTCAAACTCCACCTGATCCGCGGAAACGCCCAGGTACTCCGCTCCCTTCTCCAGGATCCGCCCGATCAGGGTGTCACAGGTCTTTACCACCGCTCCGCCGGTGAGGTAGGCGGTGCTGGAGGCGTAGGAACCGGAATCATAGGGGGAAATGTCCGTGTCCACTCCGTGGACGATGATGTTGTCCAGGTCGCAGCAGAGGCAGTCGGCGGCCACCTGGGCCAGGGTAGTGTCACAGCCCGTTCCCATGTCAGCGGCGCCGATCATCAGGCTGTAGAAACCATCGTCGTTGAGCTTGATGGTGACGGAGCCCACGTCCAGGCCGGAAATGGCAGAACCCTGCATGGACATGGCCACGCCGGCGGCCCGCACCTTTCCATTCCCCATATCTCTCACCGGGTATTTTTCCTCCCAGCCAAACATCTCCTTCACACGGGCCATACAGCGGTCCAGAGCGCAGCTGGCCGCCGTCTCCCCGTAGTAGGCGGGCATATAGTCGCCTTCCTTCACCATGTTTTTCTCCCGGAGAGCCACCGGGTCCATGTGAAGGAGGTCCGCCAGCTCATTCACCGCCGACTCCACCGCAAACAGTCCCTGGGTGGCGCCGTAGCCGCGGTATGCCCCGGCGGACATCCGATTGGTATACACTACATCGTAGGTAAACCGGAAGGCCTCCGCCTTCGCGTAAAGGGGAATGGACTTGTGGCCGGACAGGCCTACGGTGGTAGGCCCGTGCTCGCCGAAGGCGCCGGTGTTGGACAGGGTGTAAAGGTCAATGGCCTTTACGATTCCGTCCTTGTCCGCTCCCAGGCGCACCTTCATCTCCATTTCATGGCGGGGAGAGGAGGCAATCTGAGACTCGTACCGGCTGTAGACGATCTTCGCCGGCCGTCCCGTAAGCCAGGTGACAATGGCGGGATACACCTCCGCCACCACCGTCTGCTTGGCCCCGAACCCGCCGCCGATCCTGGGCTTTAACACCCGCACCTTTGCCTTGGGGATGTCCAGGGCGTGGGCGATGATGCGGCGCACGTGGAAGGGCACCTGGGTGGAGGCGGTGACCACCAGCCTGCCGTAGGTGTCCATGGTGGTGAAGGCCCGGAAGGTCTCCATCATGGCCTGCTGGTTGGCCTTGGTGTGGTAGGTGCGCTCGATCACGTAGTCACACCGTTTCAGCACCTCCTCCACGTCTCCGTCCTTCTCACAGCCGGAGGCGCATAAATTCCTCTGATTGTCCGCCCCTACCGGACAGAGGCTGCGCCAGTTCTCCTCCGGATGGACTAAAATGGGGTTGTCCTTCGCCGTGCGGAAGTCTAACACCGGCTCCAGCACCTGGTATTTCACCTTAATTAATTTTAGCGCGCGATCCACTGCCGCCTCTGTCTCCCCGGCTACAATGGCCACCGCGTCTCCCACGAAACGCACCCGCTTGTCTAAGATCAGCCGGTCATAGGGGCTTGGCTCCGGGTAGCTCTGTCCGGCCATGGTAAACCGCTTGTCCGGCACATCCTCCCAGGTGAGAACCGTGACGATTCCCGGCACCTTCTTCGCTCCCTCCGTCCGGATCTCCTCAATGAGGGCGTGGGCGTGAGGGCTGCGCAACACCTTTACCACCAGGCAGTCCTTCGGCGCGATGTCGTCGGTGTACACCGGTTTTCCCGTAACCAGGGCCATGGCGTCCTTTTTCATCACCGGGCTGCCTACTACTTTAGCCGTTCTCTCCATCCGTCTCTCCCCCTCTTTCGTTTAAATACCGTTCAATGGCCCGCAGCTGGCCCATGTATCCCGTACAGCGGCACAGATTTCCCGCCAGATATTCCTTGATTTCTTCCTCCGTGGGCCGGGACAGCTCCCGCTCCATGGCCAGCACATTCATGATCAGGCCGGGGCTGCAGAATCCGCACTGCTCAGCGCCCTCTCCCGCCAGATACCGGCCGAAGGCCGCAGCCTCCTTTTCCACCCCTTCCAGGGTCGTCACCTCTCTGCCGTCCGCCCTCGCCGCCAGGGTGGAGCAGCTCAAAACGGGAGTACCGTCCAGCCAGACGGTGCACAGGCCGCAGTTGGAGGTCTCACACCCCCGTTTTACGCTGTAGCAGCCCTGTCTCCGCACAAAATCCAACAGCAACTCTCCCGGATCAATTTCCGCTTTCAGCCGCTTTCCGTTTAATGTGACTGTGATCTCCATTCTACGCCTCCTCCTTTTCCAATGTCTCCATCAGACGTTTTACATAGACCTCCGCCAGGTGGGCCCGGTACTCTGCACTTCCCCTCAGGTTGCTGCCGTAGGAAAACTGTCCCGCGGCCTCGCCGGCCAGCTGGGCCGCCGTCTTTCCGGCCCCGCTTATCTGGATTCGCTCCGCTTTCTTCGGCCGGGCGCCCACAGACACCCACCAGTCGTCCCCTTTCCTGGAAACGGCGCAGGCGATGACAGGAAAATCCGTTTTCGTGTTTCGCTGAGTGACGTAAGCCGCCTTCCGGCCGTCCTTTTTTACGATGATCCGCACCAGCACGTCGCGGTCATAGGGCATCTTCGCGAACTCCTCCAGGGAAACCACGCCGCCGCGGTACAGCTCCACATAGCTGTCCAGGGCCAGCAGGCAGGTGAGTACGTCAGAAAATCCGTATCTCCCGTACACGCTGCCGCCTACGGTGGCCCCGTTCCTAAACTGGACGCCTACGATGTGGCGCACACATTCCCGGAACACGCCGTTAAAGGCCCGCTCCAGCCCTTCGTCCGTCTCCAGCTGCCGCAGGGTGCACATGGCCCCGATGGAAATTTCCTCTCCCCTGTCCTCAATGGTGTTCAGGCCCAGGCCGGACAGATCTATGACCGTCCCCTTCTGGCTGTTTCCCATTTTCAGCCACATCATGCCGCCCACAATCACGCTGGACCGCTTTTGATTCAGCTCCCAGGCCTCCTCCAGGCTTTTCGCCTTCACATACTCTCTCGCACTGAACATTTCCTAACCTCCTCTTGTATCTGTCACGCCGCCTAATTTCCGGAAAAATAGGCGTCGAAAATCCCTCTCGCAATGGGAGCCGCGGCCCTTCCTCCAGAGCCGCCCTCCTCCACAATCACCGTCACCGCGATCTTGGGCGACTCCGCCGGGGCAAAGCCGGTAAACCAGGCATGGGTCTCCCGCCCCGTCTCAAACTCGGCGGAGCCGGTCTTTCCCGCCACCGTATAGGCGTCGGTGCGCAGGGCGGAACCGGTGCCTGTAGCCACCACATTTCTCATAAACTCCGTGAGGTCCGCCGCCTCCTTCGCCGTCATCAGCTCGCCCCAGGCGGAGGGCATAAATTTCTTTCCCTCCTGGCCGCCGGCACTCTCAACGCGGTCGATGAGATACGGTTTCATCAGCGTGCCGCCGTTGGCGATGGCCGCGGTGATCATGGTCTGATGAACGGGGGTGACCTGGGTCCTTCCCTGGCCGATGGCGGTCTGGAGCGTCTCCCAGGTGTCCGCCTCCGCCGTCATGGCAAAGGAGCTCTCGCTGTAGGGCAGGGACAGGGGCAGCTGCCTGTTGTACAAAAGCTGCTCCGCCAGCTCCCCAAAGCCCGCTTTATCCAGGCCAAGGCCGATCTGGGCGAAGGCCCCGTTGCAGGAATTGGCAAAGGCCTGGGTGAGATCCTGGCTGCCGTGGGCCTCTCCGTGATAGCAGCGGATGGTGTACTCCCCGTTCTCATACGTCCCGTCGCAGTCAAACCGGAACTCCCCGTAGTCCTCCGGGTGCTCCCGCAAATATTCCAGAAGGGTCAGGATCTTAAAGGTGGATCCGGGGGCGTAAAGCCCCTGCGCCGCCCGGTTTAACAGCCTGGCCTCCCCGGCCTCGTCCGCCGTCAGGGCCTCCCAGTTTTCGGCGATGGCATTGGGGTCGTAGTCTGGTTTGGAGACCATGGCCAGGATCTTTCCCGTGTCCGGCTCCATCACCACCACCGCCCCCCGCCGGTCCCCCAGCAGGTCGTAGGCTGTCTGCTGCAGGCGGACATCCAGGGTGGTTACCACGTTATCCCCCAGGTTTTTCACACCGGAAAACTCATTGAACACCTGCTCCACCAGGTTCACGTGGGAGGTAAGCAGGTAAAAATTCGTCAGGGACTCGATCCCCGTTTTCCCATTTCCTGTGTAGCCCACCACGTGGGCAAAGAGGGAGCCGAAGGGGTACTCCCGCCGCTCCGAGCCGTCCTCCGCCGTCACCGTCCTGGCAAGAACCTGGCCGTCGGAGCTTAGCAGCTCGCCCCGCACCACCCGCTCCGCTAAAAGGTCCACCCTGGGGTTGTAGGCGTTGTTGATCACGGAGCCGCTCTCAAACTGGAGGAAATACCCCAGATACAGCAGCATACACACAAACACCCCGGCGACCACGTACGCCAGACGGAGAATATTCCGGTTCGCGTTTGGATTCGGATTACTCTTTTTCATCTTCTTCCTCATTTCTCTTTAAGATATAGAGGCCCTGAATGACGGCAAACACGATAAACGTCCCCACCACGGAGCTGCCTCCGTAGCTCACTAACGGCAGGGTCATACCGGTGAGAGGGATGAACTTAAAAGCCCCGCCCACCGTCAGAAATACCTGCACGATGTATTCGCAGCCCAGCCCGAAGGCGATGAGCTTGTAAAACATGGCCTGCATCCTGGTGGCGATCATCATAAACTGTAAAAAGCAGCCCAGGCAGATGAGGATCAGGCAGATGGCAAAAAGCCCTCCCAGCTCCTCGGCGATGGCGGAAATGATAAAGTCCTTTTCCACCACGGGAATCTTTCCCGGAAGGCCCCGGTCCAGCCCCATGCCCATCCAGCCGCCGGTGCCGATGGCAAAGAGGGACTGGGCGATCTGATAGCCCTTGTCCGCCACGTCCGACCAGGGATCCAGCCAGGCCGCCACCCGGTTCTGCACGTGGGGAAACAGCTGATAGGCCATAGCCGCCGCGCCGCAGCCGGCTGCCAGGCCGGCAGACAGGTAAAACCAGTTGTTCGTAGCCACAAACAGCATGAACAGGTAGGTCAGGAAAAAGATCAGGGCATTTCCCAGGTCTTTGGAAAACACCAGCACCAGCACGTGGGCCGCCGCCATGGCCGTAGTGGCCGCCACCGCCTTAAAATTCGTAGCCCGGTAAAACATGGTAGCCACAAAAAACACGTAGCTGATCTTCACAAATTCTGCCGGCTGCAGGCTGATCCCCTGAAATTCCAGGGACATTTTCGCCCCGTAGCTGGTCGTTCCCGCCACGCACACCGCCACAAGGAGGATGAGGCCGATCCCGCCGTAGACCCAGGGGATCCTGGAAAGCTGCCACACCCGGTCTATGATGAAGGGAATGATCCAGGTGAGCACCGCCGCCACCGCCACAATGGCAAACTGGCGCACCGCCCGCTCCATATTCAGCCTGGAGAGCATGAGAAAGCCCACGCTTAGCAGCAGGCACATATTGTTGAGCAGAAGGCGGGAAATATTCCGGTAAAACACCCTGGACAAGACCAGATACAGGCCGAAAAACAGCACCTGCGCCCCGTAAAACACCAGGATCCGGTCCTCCCCCCGGCTGATATACAGGGAGAGGTAGCCCAGAAAGTGGATCAGAAACATCACCACATTCTGCCTTCTGCACAGCTTTAATTTCCTGATGTCGTACCGCTCTCCGAAAAACCGGAAATTCAGGTAGGCGTAAAAAATCATCAGGAACGTCATCAGGTATTTGGAACCTTCTAATATCAGTGTCGTCAAACTGTCACCTTTTTTAACCTTATTTTCCCATTGTCCTTACTCCACGCCACGCTTGAAATGGCCCCTGGTAAAGGATCCGGGCAGGGAAACGGCCCGGCCGTGGAGGAAACTGTCCGCAAAGGCCCTGGCGATCTGTCCCGCCTCCCGCGGCTCCTCCAGGGTAAACTGAAGGCGCAGCCCGGCGGGCCCCAGGCGCTCCACCTGCCGCTCCTGCCCCAGAAGGGACAGCGGGCTGGTGTTGTAAATGATATTACAGCAGAACCGGCAGCAGTTTCTCACGGGAAATTCTTTCCCCAGCCGGTCCTTTAACCGCACCACCTCCGGCCGGTGATCGCAGCCGGACACGGTGCGGCGGATGCACTGGGCAGACACCATTACCGGGAGATTTCCGTAGACCACCAGCTCCTCTCCCAGGCCGTCCAGGGCGCCCAGCTCTCCGCTGTTAAGCTCCAGAGGATAGGTCAGCTCGTCCGCTCCCAGGCGGATCATGGTCTCCTGCGCCTTCCGGTTGAAGGTATAGAGGCTGCTGTCAAAGATCAGCTTTCCATTCCAGGAATACTCCTCCCGCAAAAACAGCAGCTCCTCCGCCGAGCGGATCAGGCAGCCGTCAAAGCCGGCCGCCAGGAAGGACTCCCTCTCCCGGCGAAAATACTCCCGCGCCTCTTTCCGGAAGATCTGGGGCAGGCTGAGATAGCACTCTTTCCCCACCGCTTTGCAGGCGGCCGCCAACTCCTCCCACCGCTCCGCCCCGATTCCGCAGGAATCTAGATAGATCCGGGAAATCTCCGGAATGGTCAAAAGCTCCCGCGCCACGTCCTCCCGCTCTGTCTGGGCGGTGAGGCGGCAGGGCTGCCCGGTTTCCCGTTGCCGTTTTTCGGAACCGATCTTTTCCGGCTCTGCCGTCCCACTCTCCCGGCGGTACTGTCCCAGCACCGCGTCCTCCAAGGCCTTAAGCCCCTGACGGCGCAGCTCATTGAGGGCCTGAACCGGCAGGAAGGGACTTCCGCTCATCTCCGCCTCCAGGGTTTCAAATACGAAGGGGGTTCCTCCGGTCTTTCCCATCTGCTTAAGGAGCTTTTCCTTTGTAATGGGCTGATTTAAAGCGGTCTGAGCCTCTTGTCCCGTCACGGCGACGCGGATTTCCCGCTCCGGCTCCTCTTTTCCCAGGCCGGAAACTGCCAGGGAAAGGGCCGCCGGCTCTCCCTCCCGCAGGGACACCAGCCCCTTTACAGGCTCCTGGCGCTCCCCTTCCACATAGGTTTTGTCCAGGTAGTCAAATAAACTCTGGTTTCCTTCCCGGAACGCCGGCTTTTCTTTTAACGCCACCATATGGCGGCCATTGTGGTTTTGATAATATCCGTCGGAGAAACCGCCCCGGTCGAACAGGTCCAAAAGCAGGCGCTTGTCCGCCTCCTCCACCCGGTAGCCCTCCCGGCCGTACTCCAGGTAGCGGTCCACGTATTTGCGGTAAACGCTCACCACTCCGGCGGTGTATCTGGGGCTTTTCATCCGACCCTCGATCTTTAAGGAATAGATCCCCGCCTCCAGCATATCGGGAATCAGATCCAGGGTGCAGAGGTCTTTTAAGCTCAGTACGTATTTCTCGTCCTTCTTATTTAACGTCTTTCCGCCCTGTTTTACTTCATAGGGCAGGCGGCAGGTCTGGGCGCACCGGCCCCGGTTGCCGCTGCGTCCGCCGATCAGGCTGCTCATCAGGCATTGGCCGGAATAACAGTAGCAGAGGGCCCCGTGGACAAAGCTTTCAATCTCCACGTCCGCCTGCTCTTTGATCTCCCGGATCTCCTCTAAGGACAGCTCCCTAGCGGTCACCACCCGGCTGGCTCCCAGCTCCTTTAAGAGCCTGGCGCCGTAGGCGCCGGTGATGGTCATCTGGGTACTGGCGTGGAGGTGCAGCCCCGGAAAATGCTCCTTTAAGTAGGAAAACACTCCCAGATCCTGGACGATGGCCGCGTCCAGCCCCTGCATATAGTAAGGATTTAAATAGTCAAACAGGCCTTCTAACTCCCGCTCCTTCATCAGGGTATTCACCGTCATGTACAGACGGCGTCCGTGCAGATGCACGTAGTCGATGGCCCGCAGCATGGCCTCCTCGTCCAGATTATTGGCATAAGCCCTGGCCCCGAAACGGGAACCGCCGATGTACACCGCGTCCGCTCCGGCGCAGACAGCGGCGGTCATACTCTCATAGGAGCCGGCCGGCGCCAAAAGCTCCACCTGTCTCTTATCCAATCCAGTTCCTCCTTCTTCTCTCTCATGTCTGATTCCGCGGGCATTCAGTGTCCCGCCGAACCTTTACCTTTAAACCCAGCCTTTCTTCTCCCGGCCACGCCCCTAGGGGATTCAGTCCCCGTTTTCACAGAGCGCAGCCTTTCCTTCAAACAGGGGATAGCCCGCAGCCGCGCTCCGGCGCGAGTGAGCGCTACTGCCCATACGTTTTTACAGGAAACATTTCTCTGACGGGGATTTCTGCTATGCAGCCCCTGCGTCTCCTATTTAAACACGAAAATGGAGATGCAGCCCAGCGGCACCCCCATCCAGTCATCATTTCTTCTTCGCCTCATCCAGATCCCGCAGCGCTTTTTCCAGTTTCATCTGCGTGGTCACAAGCTCGTGTTTCAGGCTGTAAGCCTCCTTCTCCAGGCTGTGATTCTGCTCCTCCAGCTGCCGCACTCGCTCCTGGCTCTTAAAATAGTCGTCGGCGATGTTCAACTCCACCATGGTGACCTGGTAATCCCGGCTCTGTTTCGTGTAGCCCTTCTGTTTCTTCATGAGGGAGATCTTTTCATTGATATAGCTGGCTACCCGCTGGAGGTATCCTTCCTCCTCCTCCCCCTCTAAGGTGTAAATTTCACCGTCTATCAGCACTTCTGCGTAATTCTTGGATTCCATCCCTTTATCTCCTATCGTGGCGGTTTTTATGCACCGTTCCTCTCCCGCGCTCTGCGGGGCTAGTGAAAGTATACCATATCATGTTCTATTATTCCAGTGATTTTTCAATATCTTGTGTCTCAGGAGCCTGCACTCATTAGGGCTTTCTTGACAAAGCAACCCATGAACCGCAACCTGCACTCCCCGCGGATTTCCTGCGGCGCAAAGGCCTCTGGCGGATCGCGTTTCTCACAGTGGAAACGGCTGACGGCCCGGCAGCGTTCCTGTATGGTACGGATGTTTACCGGGCAAGCCCCAGATGATGGTAGGCCAGCTCCGTGGCCATCCGCCCTCTGGGCGTGCGGTTTAACAGGCCATTCATGATCAGATACGGCTCGTACACGTCCTCCAGCGTCCCCGCGTCCTCTCCCAGGGCCGCCGCCAAAGTATCCAGGCCCACCGGGCCTCCGGAAAACTTCTGAATGATGGTGAGCAGAATGCTCCTGTCGTTATTGTCCAGGCCCAGGCGGTCCACTTCCAGGATGTCCAGGGCAAAATCCGCCACCTCCTTGGTGATCACCCCGTCGTACTTCACCTGGGCGAAGTCCCGCACCCGTTTGAGCAGACGGTTTGCCAGACGGGGCGTTCCCCTGGAACGCTTGGCGATCTCACCGGCTCCGTCCCGGTCAATCTCCACGTTCAGCACCTTGGCTGAGCGGACAATGATCTCCTCCAGCTCCTCCGGAGTGTAGAAATCCAGTTTCTGCACCACGCCGAACCGGTCCCGCAGGGGGGCCGTCAGAAGGCCCGCTCTGGTGGTAGCTCCCACCAGGGTAAAGCGGGGCAGCTCCAGCCGGATGGAACGGGCGGAGGACTCCTTTCCCAGCATGATGTCGATGGCAAAATCCTCCATGGCCGGGTAGAGCACCTCCTCCACCTGCCGGTTTAACCGGTGGATCTCATCCACAAACAGCACGTCCCCCTCCTGGAGGTTATTTAAAATGGCTGCCATCTCTCCCGGCTTTTCAATGGCCGGGCCGCTGGTCACCTTCATATTTACCCCCATCTCATTGGCAATGATGCCGCAGAGAGTGGTCTTTCCCAGGCCGGGCGGGCCGTAAAAGAGCACGTGATCCAGAGACTCCCCCCTGGATTTGGCCGCGTCGATGAACACCTTTAAGATGGATTTCGTCCGGCTCTGCCCGATATATTCATTGAGATACTGGGGGCGCAGCGTCCCCTCGATCTTTTTTTCTTCCTCCGTCACGACATCCGTCGTGATGATTCTCCGCTCCATAGTCTCAACCTGCTTTCCGTCTCTCTACTGTCAGATCAGGAACTTTAAGGACTGCTTTAACACGTCCTCCGCCGTCATGTCCCCGGAAATCTCCACCCGGCCCACAGCCTTCGCCGCCTCCATGGGAGAATAGCCCAGAGCCGTGAGGGCTTCGATGGCCTCCCGCCCCGCCTGGCTGACTCCCGGCGCGGCCGCGGCTGCCTTCTCTCCGTCTCCAAAGGCCTCCGCCGGCAGAATGTCGTCCATAGATACCTTATCCTTCAAATCCAGAATGATTCTCTGAGCCGTCTTGATACCGATTCCCGGCGCCTTGGCGATGGCCTTGGCATCTCCGGAAATAACCGCCAGACGCAGATCGTCCGGCCGCAGAGCGGACAGCACTCCGAGCGCTCCCTTGGGGCCGATGCCGCCCACCCCCAGAAGCTGGCGGAATACGGCCAGTTCTCCTTTTCCCAGAAAACCGAACAGGCCAATGCCGTCCTCCCGCACCTGCAGATAGGTGTGCACCTTGATCTCACTCCCCAGGGCCGGAAGCCGCTCTAAAACCGTCACCGGCACCCGGATCTCATAGCCGATCCCTCCGGTCTCCACCACAATCCCATCCTCAGATGCCTCGCTTAAAATGCCTCTTATATAGGAAATCAATCTGTCCTCTCTCCTTCATTCGTTGTCCCTACATCATAACATATCACGCCCCCCAATGCAACCGGAAATCGAACAAATATTCTGTTTCGCATTGACGGCCGCTTTTTTTGCGGCTATAATGAGGGAATCAGAACGGTTTTTTCGGGAGGAACTCCTATGATTGTTGTAGAAAAGACATTCTCCCCCGGCGATTCCTATCCTTTGGAGCGGATCGGGCGGCCGGAGGAGCTTTTATTTTTTGATATTGAGACCACCGGCTTTTCCGGGGCCACGTCCAGCCTGTACCTGATCGGCGCCGTCTATGTCAAAGACGGCGTGTGGAACCTGATCCAGTGGTTTGTAGACCGGCCGGGAGCGGAGGAGGAGGTGCTGCGGGCCTTTTTTGACTTTCTGACCCCCTTCTCCACCCTGGTGCACTTTAACGGGGATACCTTTGATCTTCCCTACCTGGAAAAGCGATGCCAGAGCCTGGGGATCCTCTGCCCTCTCTCCGCCTTTGAGAGCTGGGATATTTACAAAAAAATAAGGCCCTTCAAAAAGCTTTTGGGCCTGGACAGCCTGAAATTAAAGGCTGTGGAACGGTTTCTGGGCATTTACCGGGAGGATCCCTACACCGGAGGACAGCTCATCCAGGTATACCAGGACTATCTCACCACCGGAGAGGACGCCCTCTACCGGATGCTGATGCTGCACAACGAGGAGGATCTCATGGGAATGCCCCGGATCCTGCCAATTTTATCCTATCCCGACTTCCTGGCGGGGGATTTTCTGCCAGAAGAAGGGGCGATCCGGACGGAGGAGGATCTCTTTGGAACGAAGGAATTCTTTCTCCAGCTGTCCTGCCGCGGCGCCCTCTCCCTCCCCACGCCGGTGGCCTGGGACCATCCCGCCCTGGACGGGGTCCATTTTTCTGCGGAGGACGACCGGCTGGAGCTTACCATCCCCCTCTTTGACGGGGAATTAAAGTATTTTTACCCGGATTACAAGGACTATTACTATCTGATTTATGAGGATACGGCCATTCACAAGAGCGTAGGAGAATTTGTGGACAAGGCGGCCAGGAAAAAGGCCACTGCCGCCACCTGCTACACCCGCAGAAGGGGGCTGTTTCTTCCCCAGACGGAGCCGGTTCTCACCCCTGCCTTCCGAAAGGAGCTGCGCTCCAAATGCTCCTACGGAGAGCTGCCGGAGGATCCCATGGCCTGTCCCTGTCTCTCCAGTTACGTAAAAAGCCTGGTGGCCTCCAGTCTGCCGGTCAAATCGTAACACGAAAACCGGGCGGCTGCGTCTGGCCCTCGCCGGAGCACGCCGTCCCGGGTCAGACGCAGCCGCCCGGGCCCTTCCCTGCCGCCGTTCTAATAACTCCCTTTCTTCAACAGCGCCCGGATCTCGGCAAAGGTTTTCTCCTCCCCCTCGTCCCGCAGCATCAGCAGCAGCCGTTCCACCAAGGCCCTTGTCTCCGGGTGCATGAGGAGATATTCCTTGGAGCGGCAGAAGTATTCCCAGGAGGAGCCGTCGGTGTAGTCCTTTCCCCGGTACACCTTGGAGGCGGCGATCCGGTCCATCATCATCTCCATCACGTAGTTTAATGGCATTTTCACTCCCACCATCCCCGCCTCTTTCCCTTTCGGAGACACATCCATCCAGTATTCCAGATGATGGCGGTTTCTGCCCTTGTGGTGGAGCCAGGCCGCCGAGTAGCCTTTTTCCTCCCGCTCCGCCGCGTTGGGGCTGCGGTTTCCCTGGTAGTACCGCACCCCAGTGGAAAACTCCGTCCAGCCGTATTTGGACAAATCGTGGAGCAAGCCCTGGCGGTACAGTCCGATGCGAAAGCAATTTTTCATCACCAGCCATTTGTGGGTGGTGATAGTCTTAAAATGTCCCCATATATGGTTCAGTTTCATAGTCTGCGCCTCATTTCCCGCGGGCGGACGCCGGAAAACAGGAGCGTGCCCGCGGCCGCGCTCCTGTGGCGGTTTCCTATCCGGATCCGTTTTTTCTTTCATTCTGCCGCCTAGTATAGCATGGCAGGGCGGGAAAGTCCATTCCCATTCATGGGATTTCCCGAGTTCTCCTCTTTCCCACCCCAAACAGATGTAGTAAAATAGATTTCAGAAATCATTTGCCAAAAAGGAGGAATCCCCTTGAAAACCCTATATCTTATCGGCGGCCCCATGGGCGTGGGAAAAACCACCCTGTGCCAGCATCTGAAACGGCGGCTCCCTGGCAGCGTATTTTTAGACGGAGACTGGTGCTGGGACTCCCATCCCTTTCAGGTGACGGAGGAGACGAAGGCCATGGTCCTTACAAATATCTGCTTTCTCCTGAACCAGTTTCTCCGCTGTTCCGCCTACGAAACCGTCATCTTCTGCTGGGTGCTGCACCAGCAGGACATCCTGGATGCCATCCTCTCCTCCGTCCGCCGGCCGGACTGTGCCGTAAAAGCCATTTCCCTGGTGTGCGGGGAACGGGAGCTGACGGAGCGGCTCATGAGGGACGTGGCCGCCGGAATCCGGACGGAGGACGTGGTGGAGCGAAGCCTCTCCCGCCTTCCCCTCTATGAGGCCCTGAACACCTGGAAAGTGGACACCGCCGGAAAAACGGTGGAACAGATCGGGGAGGAGATCATCGCCCTGCCGGAAAACGAGGATTTTTCCGCCCCCGGCTCCCCGCGGGAGAAGCGCGGAAATCCTTCTGAAATCGTTTGACACTCCCAGGAAACTATGCTATTCTGTACGTAGCCGCGGCAAACGCGGCCTACACCATTTTCATTTTATTTTTGGAGGTATCATATGAAGGGTACAGTTAAGTGGTTTAACAACCAGAAGGGATACGGTTTCATCTGCGACGAGCAGGGAAATGACGTATTCGTACACTACACCGGACTGAACATGGAAGGTTTCAAGTCCTTAGACGAGGGCGCAGCCGTTGAGTTCGACGTAGTAAACGGCACGAAAGGACCTCAGGCAACCAACGTTACGAAGTTATAATTTTTATAATGGGCCAACCAATGTACCTTTTTCATTAAATAAATCTTATTTTTTTGAAAGAAGTTCTATGGATTGAAACGTGATTGCGGGAAAGCGCCCCGCCGCCGGTGTTCCGGAGGCATGGGCGCTTTCCCATTTTTGTCTTATTTTCTTTAAAAAGTATCGCAGTAGCGCACACTCGCGCCGGAGCGCGGCGGCGGCAGCAGCCATTTTCCTTGACAGGAAACGCACATCCGCCGGTGGCGGTGGCCTTTGTGCCGCAGCCAGCCATCATAGGAACCGCCGTTTCCCATGGCAGGAAAAATTCCCCGGCCATGGAAGGAGCATCCGGTTATGAATTCCCGTCCTCCGCCTCCATGCAGCTCTCCATCAGGGCGTAAAGCTCCGGCAGCTCCTTATTTAAAGCCACAGGGAGGCCCTTTGCCGACGAGTAGTAGCAGTGTTCGCTCTCCGCGGTGAAACGGAGGCTACCGTCCTCTCCCACCACCTGGTAGGCCAGAGTCATCCGCATGGGCTTTAACACCTTGCCTGTCACGTAAATCTTCACCGTTTCCCGGAACCTGGTCATTTTCAGATACCGGCAGCTGATCCCCAGCACTGCGAAGTCAATGCCCTGCTCCACGCTTTTCTCATAGCCGTAGCCCAGCTTTTCCAGAAAATCCACGCGGGCCTCCTCCAGCCACTTGATGTAGTTGATGTGGTTGATAATACCCATCTGATCCGTCTCATGGTACTGGGTCACCCGCACATAGGGTTCCATCTTCATGGCGCCGCCCCTCCTATTTCGCCTGCTCCAAAAGTTCCCGCAGCTCCTCTACCGTAAACTCGTAGTGCTTGTTGCAGAAATGGCAGTTCACCTCAATGCTCTTTCCGTCGTCGATCATCTCCTGGATCTCTTTTTTTCCGATGCTGACGATGGCTTTCTCCACCCGGTCCTTGGTGCAGTTGCAGACAAAGCGGGTGGGAAGACGGTCCAAGATCTCCAGGCCGAACTCTCCCAAAATGTGCTCCAGGATCATCTCCGGGCTGTTCCCAGCATCCAGCAGGCTGGTGATGGAGGTGATCTCCCCCAGGGTCCGCTCCAGTTTCGTCACGATCTCGTCGGAGGCCCCCGGCATAAGCTGAATCATAAAGCCGCCGGCCTGGCGCACGGTGTTGTCCGTATTCATCAGAACGCCCAGGGCCACGGAGGACGGAGTCTGCTCCGAGGTAGCGTAGTAATAGGTCAGATCCTCTGCGATCTCACCGGTTACCAGAATGGTCTGTCCCACGTAGGGCTCCTTTAAGCCCACATCCCGGATCACGCTGAGGACGCCCACTCCCAGGGCGCCGCCCACGTCCAGCTTTCCCTTGGCGTTTGGCGGGAGCATGACCCCAGGGTTAAAGACATAGCCCTTTACGTCCCCTTTGGCGTCCGCCGTCACCGTCAGGCCGCCGATGGGGCCGTCGCCCTGGATCTTGATGGTGAGCAGGTCCTTCTCCCCCTTCATCATCACGCCCATCATCCCTGCCGCCGTCAGCAGCCGTCCTAAGGCCGCCGTGGCCACCGGGCTGGTGTTGTGGGCCGCCCTGGCGGTCTCCACCAGCTCCCTCGTCGTTGACGCGAAGGCACGGATCTGTCCCTCCGCCGCCGTCGCTCTCACAATATAATCTGTCATTGTTCCTTCATCCTCTCTCTGTCTTTTCCTCTTTCCCGAAACACCAGGTAAATCCGCTCGGAATCCGCCTTCGGCGCCTCCCTGGTGAAGGCGTCATAGGCCGCCAGAAATTCCATCCCGGCCCTCTCCCCCGCTGCCCGTATCTCCTCCAGGGAGTAGGCCCGCTGGTAGTGGGTTTCCTCATATTTCCGGTACAGCCCCTGGTCTCCCTCTTTTACGAAAACGGCCAGCTCATACTCGTTGAGCCGTTCTTCTTCGTCATAGTAGTTGTCCCAGATAAAGCTGCCGTCCTCCCGGTTTTCGGCGATGGTCTCATCCCCCATCTGCCGGTACTTGTACTCCGTGTTCAGATCAAACACAAAAATGCCGCCGGGATCCAGATAATTGTTCACCAGGCGGAACACCTGGGTCAAATCCTCCAGGTCCAAAATGTAGTTCATGGAGTCGCAGACGGACACCACTGCCCTCACGGTGCCGTAGAGCTCAAACTCCCTCATATCCTGGAGCAGATACAGGATGTCCCGCCCGGAGGCCGTCCGCTTTTCCATGGCGATTTCCAGCATTTCCTCGGAATTGTCCACCCCGATCATATCGTAGCCGGCTGCTGCCAGCCGCTCCGTCATGGCTCCTGTGCCGCAGCCCAAATCCAGCACCAGTCCGTCTTCTACGCCCCAGTCTTTTAAAAGGCCGGTGAGATACCGGCACCAATCGTCGTATGGGACATTGTCCATAAACAGGTCGTAAACCTGCGCAAATCCGGAATAAGCCTCCATGTTTTCCTCCCTTTAGTCCGCCTGGGCCAGAAGATACTCCTCCAGCTCCTCCACTGTGGCCGCGATATACCCGGCTCCCGCCGTCTCCAGCTCGTCCCGGTCTCCGTAGCCGTAGAGCACGCCGATGGAATCCATCCCCACCTCTTTTGCTCCCAGCACGTCGTGTTTCCGGTCTCCGATCATCACCGCCGCGGACAGGTCGGTGATGCCCTCCGCCTCCAGCAGGTAGCGGATCACATCCGCCTTCCGCACCCGTTCCTGATCGGTGCTGGCTCCGGCCACCCGGTCAAACAACTCTGTGAGCCCGAAGTAGTCCGTGACGATCTTTGCCGTTCCCTCCGGCTTGGAGGTGGCCACGTACAGGCGGTAGCCGGCGCCCTTCAGCGCCCCCAGCATCTCCCGGATGCCGGCGTACTCCTTATTTTCGTAAACGCCCTTTTCCAGATAGTATTCCCGGAACACGGACACGGCCTCATTCGCCTGCTCTCCCGTCAGCCCCCACTCGGTGAACTGATCCCAGAGGGGCGGCCCGATAAACGGACGCAGCCGCGTCCGGTCCTCCACCTGGATTCCAAAGTGGGCCAGCGCCAGCTGCACGGCCTTGGTGATCCCCTCCTCCGGGTCCGTCAGTGTTCCATCCAGATCAAACAGTAAATAGTCCTTCATCCTCTTTCTCCCATTCGCGGGAAACACCGTTTCCTACGACAACAAAAAGGACCGGCCACATGATGACCAGTCCTCTCTCATCCATCAGGCTATGCCTAATCTTACAGGATTTCTCTCTATTCGTCAACCCTTCCAGGCCGCTCCCGCAAACGGCCTATCTGAAAAATTCATGCCCGTCGTGGGCAAATAAATATGTTAAACTTCTGTCAAACCAGCCCACCGCCCCTCTCCGGGAACGGCTCCGGTTCATGAAAAACAGCGCGCCCTGGGAGTAGTCCTCTCCCGCCAGCGCCCGGTCCACACAGTCGATGGTCTCCTGGGTGATCCGGACCCGGTTGATACTGCCGTTGGAAACCGGGGAAAACTGGTTTTTCTGATATACGACGCCGGTGACCGTGTTGGGGAACCGGGGACTTTTGACCCGGTTGATGATCACGTTGGCCACCAGGATCTTTCCTTTCTCATCGCAGACGCCGGCCTCGGCCTGCACGATCCGCAAAAGCGTATTGTAATCTTCGGCGGAGCAGTTGATCGCCGCCCGCGCGGCCTGCTTTTCCTGCTCCTCCAGCAGCCTGATATTCTCCTCTGCCTGCTGTTTCAGGAGCTCCTCTTTTTCCAGCTGCTCCTGCACGGTCTTCTGAATCAGACCGCCCGCAAGCATTCTTCCATCCCTTAAGGCCTCTGCGTCGGCAATGTTCACATTCAATTTCGCGTCGATCACATGGCCAGGACCTGTTTGGCCTTCTTTTGTACTGTATATCGTTCTGGTGGCAGTGGTCTCTGCCGCTGCTGGAGCCGATACGGTCTCCGCCATGGCGTTTAAGGGGCCGCCAGTTTCAATGCTGCCGGTGGTTAAGGCCACCACAGCCGTTACGGCTACCGTTGCCGCGGCTGCCGCAAAACGATGACACGTTAAAGTCAGCATACACATTCCTCCTTGTTCCGGGGTGACGCCCAAAATTATATTGGAGGATTGTTACAAAAGTCAATCGTTATTTCACAATTTTGTCATAATCTTCTTTAAATTTTCATTTCATTTTTGTTCTTATGGTTCATGTTCCTAAATTATAGCCGGATAATACAGGCTTTTTTATGCAGTCTGCGAATAGCCCGTTTCTGTAATTATTACATTTTTGTTAAATAATTTAACATTTAAGGCAGGGGAGATTTTGACTCCTCTGCCTTATGTCAACTGATTATTCCTTTGTAAGGGAGACAAATGTCCCGTCCACATATCCGGCCAGCGCCTCCGGAGACACCAGAATCTGCTTGCCCCGCATCCCTGCGCTCACCGCGATCCGGTCAAATAAAATCGCCGTTTCTTCTATATAAGTAGGGAATTTCTTTTTCATCCCCACAGGGGAACAGCCGCCCCGGATGTAGCCGGTAACGCCAAGGAGATCCTTCATGGGGAGCATCTCCACCTTTTTATCCCCGGCAGCCTTGGCCGCCTTTTTCAGATCCAGCTCCTCGTCCACGGGAATGCAGCAGACCAGATACCCCGTCCGCTCCCCCTTCAGCACCAGGGTTTTGAACACGCTGTCGTGGTCTTCCCCCATGACATCCGCGGCGTGGGAGCCGGAGAGATCCTTCTCGTCCACCTCGTACTCCCTGGCCTCATAGGAAATGCCCGCCTGCTCCAAAAGGCGCATCACATTCGTCTTTTCCACAGCGGATTTTTCCCCGGCGCTCATCGAAGGGCCTCCAGAAACTCCTCCGCCAGCCCATCGGCGTACGCTCCCCGGTAGGTTCCCGCCACAAACCGGTCAAAGCCTTCCTCCCGGAGCCGTTTCCAGCTCTCTGTCTCCCGGCGGATGATGGACGGGAAAAATAAGGCCCCGTTCCTTTCCGCCGCCTTTTGATCCCCCGGCGCGTCGCCGATCATGAGGACGTGGTCTCCGTCAAATCCGCCTTCCTTCATCAGCCTGGCGATGCAGGCTGCCTTGGAGCCGGAATCCTGGGCCATAACCTCCTTCACAAAGGGGAGAAGGCCGTGGCGGTTCCACTCCGCCTCCACCGCCTCCCGGTTGGCAGAGGACACCACCGCCAGCTCCGCCTGTCCGCTCATGAAAGCTAAGGTTTCCTTCACTCCGTCGAAGGCCTGGCTGAGCGGCAGGGCGGCAATGGCCTGGTTGCTGGTGATGGACCAGTCCAGAACCTTTTCCAGAATGGGGCTTTTTTCCCTCCCCGCCCGCTTTTCCAGACTGCCGTTGGAAAATACGTCCGTCTCCCGCAGCCAGCTGGAGAAATCCGTCAGATCCTCCTGCAGGAATCCGCGTTTCACACACTCCTTCAAGGTCATCTCCAGGCCCTTAAACCGGTTGATCCCCCGGTCCATGGAATAGAGGCTGATGTGATTCCAGATCTCCTCCGCCTCCGCCCGGTGCGCCTCCATATGCCATTTTTCCACCATCAGAGGGGCAAAACAGAGCTTGTGTTTCGCGTCCATAGTGTCGATGGCGCAGCCGTCTGAATCAATGCAAACTAAAAATTTCTTCTGTCCCATAATGTCTCTCCTGTTTTTTATGCCTTCGATCATATCTGCTTTCAGCATATCCGATCCGGGAGATTTTGACAAGTTTCGTTATATTGTTCACAAATCCCCGGGACGGCCTCTATCATCCCTGATCCCGCGCCCGTTCCTCCTGATTCTGCCAGTAAAACACGTCCATGGTCTCAAACCGCAGGGTAGCCTTTCTGGCGCTCTTTTCCCGAAAACCGGAACGCAGCCGCTCCTTTACGGACTCCAGGTTCTTTTTCCTCAGGAAGTTGAGCAAAATCAGCACCTGGCCGGGACGGTATACGGTATACACATCTCCCCGCCGCAGCTGGCTCCCTGCCACCTGACAGAGCAGTTCCGAATAATAGCCCATGCGGCTCTCGCTCTGGACCTCCCTGCCATTGCGGCTGACCACGGTGCAGATCATCAGATAGCTGCCGGAATCCTTCCGCTCCGCCATCCGCACACACATATGGAAACAGTCCAGAAAGCCTGGATAGCTGCACCGGTAGGCGCCGGAAATGTCCCCTTCCTCCTTAAGGCCGTCCTTCACGTCCTGGCTGCTTCGCTCCATCATCTGGATTTTGCTGCCCATCTTCCGGAATTTTTCCATACGGTTTCTGGACGGTTCCTGGCCCTCATGGCCGAAAAACAGGCTGGCAGCCTCGTCGTAGGCCTTTTTCGCCTCCCGGTATTTCCCCAGTGCCAGCAGGCTCTCAATCAGCCACTCACTCCACTCGTCCATAGGGCAGACCTGCAGCGCCTGGGCGCACAGGGCCGCCACTTTTTCCTGGTCATTCCGGCTTTTCAGGAGCGCGCAGGCCTCCCGAATACAGTTTTCATAAAGGCCCTGGTATTTTCCCCGCATGGCCTCCACCCAGGAATCCCCGGACATGGCAGGCAGGAACTCTCCCTTGTAATATCCGGCCGCCTGCTCCAAAAGGGCCAGCCGGCTCTCCGGATCCCGGTCCTGAAAGGCGCGGGAGCAGGCCCGCTCCAAAAGGACAGCATCCACTTCCAGCTCCAGGGCGTCGTCATTTAACACGTAGACCCCGCCGCGGTACTGGATGGCATCCGGCCCCGTCACGCCGTTGTCCGCCAGCTGACGCCGCAGTCTGGAAAGCGTCACCCGCAGGGCGTTTCCGGAATTGGCCGTGCGCACGTCGTAGAGGTAGTCCTGCAGTTTCCCGCGGCTGATCCCCTTTTCCCCGGCCCACGCCAAGATCAGAAAGAGCTGGAGAATTTTCCCATTTCCAGAAAAATCCCGCTCCACTTCTTTTCCATTATATTCCATTGACAGATTGCCCAGCATCCGGATACGCAGCACAGCCAAAGTCTCCACTCTCCTCATCACCCACTGTCCTGAAAGCCGCCCGAAAAACGGGCACCCGGCAGCACGCCTTTACGCCGGCGGCCGGTCCCCGCTGCAGTTTCTCAAGATTTATTCATTATACTACATATTTTCCCTAATTTCTACCAGCTAGAGGGAAATGCCTTGTGATTTTCATCCAATCGTGTCAAATATAGCGTCTCACCTTTCCCATATACCGCCGGTAACGCTCTCCGAACTGTTCCAGGCACCATCTCTCCTCCGCCAGAATCACCCAGTGGGCCGAAATCTGAAACACAGCCACCAGCCCAAGAAACAGAACTGACCGGGTCAGTAGAGCCATCCCCAAAAAGCAGATGAAATACGCCACGTACATGGGGTTGCGGGAAAGGCGGTAAAGCCCGGTTTCCTTCATTTTCCCGCGGTCCGGACGGGAAAAGGTCACCAGAGAGGCACTTAAGAGGCAAAGCCCTATCCCATAGCAGGCTGCCCCCGCGCAAAAGGGCCAAGACAGGGCAGCAGAAATCTTTAAAAAGAACAGGTATAGGAATATGCCGGTATTGGATATTTGATAAACGCCGTAGGCGAGCCTCTCTGACCCCTGCATGGGCGCAAAATAGGCGGCTCGTCTCAAAGCCGCGGAGTCAAAGGCCGACGGCAGCAGAAACCGCACAGCCAGAAACGGAATCAGCAGAACGCCTCCATTCATGGTTTTTTTTCCTCCCTTTTTCCGTTTGACGGTTCATTTGTCTCCATTTTATCAGAATTTTCCGTCTTTTTCCAGCGTTGTTTCCGGCGGGACAGGAAAACTAGGCAGGAGAACGGCGTTCGCGAGGATTCGTGACTTCTCACCTGTTTTGTGGTATTATGGGACACAGATGAGAAAGGAGGACGACAAATGGCACAAAACCGAACCATTCGCACCATTTTTCAACGGACAGAGCTTTCTGAACCGGCTTTATTTTCCCCCTCTGACACCACCAAACCGGTGGACGGCTTTCCAAAGCTGTGTGTCTCCACGTTTTCGGAGGCCATGATCCAGGCCTTTGCCTCCCTTGAGGGCACAAGGCAGATCGCAGAGCTTTACACCGCCAACGGCGTCCTTCCCGTCTACCGCCTCCGCTATCGCGGGACAGACATCGCCTTTTACCTGTCCAGGGTGGGGGCTCCCGCCTGCGTTTCCGGGTTTGAGGAGGTGGTGGCCATGGGGGCGGAAACCTTCGTGCTGTTCGGCTCCTGCGGGGTGCTGGACGATGAGGCGGTGAAGGGCCGCATTATCATCCCCGTCTCTGCTATCCGGGACGAGGGCACCAGCTATCACTATGCCCCTCCGTCCCCGGAAATCGAAATGGATCCCCGCTCGATCCAGGTCCTGGAGCGGGTGCTTTCCGCCTGCGGCTGTCCTTACGTGAAGGGAAAGACGTGGACCTCCGACGGGATTTACCGGGAAACGGTGCCGGTCATCCGGGAACGGCGGGAGGACGGCTGTCTGGCGGTGGAGATGGAGTGCGCCTCCATGATTGCCGCCGCCCGCTACCGTGGCATTCCCTTTCTCCAGTTTCTGTACGGGGCAGACGATTTGAGTACCCAGACCTGGGACATCCGGGATCTGGCCCAGTACGGGGTTTCCGAGACGGAGAAGTATATGGCCCTGGGGTTTGAATGCGGACTGGCGCTGCGGGAGGCGTGGAACGAATGAGTAAATGAGTGAAAGATAGCGATTGCGCATCTGAACTGAATGTATGATGGATGGTGGATTGAGAAATTCTGTGGAAATGGGGGCGCAGGCTATTTGAGGCGGCCGACGGGCGAAACCGTTCTGGCAGACGGTTTTGGCCGATGATTTGGCCGATGCGATGATTTTGGCCGATGTTTTGATTTAGGCGGATGATTTTGAAAAAGTATTTTGGCGGATCATTCTGCCGGAAGGAGGAGTTATGGAATACTGGTTTACTGCCTATACCACTTTTATCAGCGCCCTTCTGGGCGTCGGGTTCGCCCTGGCCGCTGTTTTCCGCGAACGGGGAAACAGCCGGGCCAACGCTCTCTACCTGCTGGCCAGAGGGCTGGCCCTCACCTTTCTCGCCGCCATCCCCCTCCGCGCCGCCGCCCCCGGCCTTTTGCTGACGGTGACGGCGGCGATGATGATGTTGCAGCTGGCGGATGCCCTGATCGGCATATCGCTGAAAAGCCGGCTGCGCACCTTTGGGCCGCTGTTTTTGGCGGGGTGTCATGGGGTGGGGGT
>NZ_NFLE01000069.1 GCF_002160755.1 Lachnoclostridium sp. An14 | reverse complement strand
TCCGTCACCGTACTTACAAAATCTAACACTTCTTTCATAACATCCCATCCTTTTTTCTTTTAGTATACCAGAAAAAAGACGGATGTTCATAATTTGTTCATTCGTGCGTTTGTCGTGGGGATTTCCTGCAGTTTCATGCTCCATTTTATATATAGATACCAATTTTCAATGCTCCTGCATCTTCCATAACACCATTGGATGTGATTTTATGCGGTTGATAATTTGTTCATCATCAAAAAGCAGTTCTGGAGCATATATCTTTTTATTAAACTGCTCTAAAAATTCCTGTTCTTCCGCAGTAAGAACCATTAAAGCAGCCAGAAACTCTTTTACTCTGCTCTTTATTTTCTCAAGGTCAATAAACTCTCCCTTTTGAATGACGGGAAGTAAGTCTGTCCTGATCTTTTTAATACTGATTCGATCAATCGTATCAACATCATATTTTTCAGGTATTTCCTCCTGCGATATTGACGTATAAAATATAACGGCCTTTCTCAACAATTCATATTCTTCATTTTGAAATAATCCCGCACGAATCATGTTATATGTATCATAGAGGTCTCTGACCGCCGCTCGGCTGAGCAATGCGTTGATTTTTGCCGCAAAAAGTTCTATGGGCTGAAGAACCGTAATCACATTTTTTGTATCAATCACATCCGGCAACACTCGTTTATCCTCTGGCTCGAATAGATGGCTCCGCAGAGAATAATTTATTTCCACTTTTATATTATCCTTTATCCCTCCCAGATTGATATAAGAAAAGACAAAAGAATCCAGGCTATGGCGGCTTTTGCTCTGAGGGCTTAACGTATATCCCTGTGTGTGCATATATAACTTTAGATGCTCTGATATTTCTTTTCTCCGAAACATCATTTCCTCCCGGTTTTCCTCAGAACAATAATCCAAATCAATATCAACTGACAATCTTGGAAGATTAAAGACCGTCAGGTTAATTGCTGTACCGCCTTTTAGTGCCAAGCATTTTTTCATAATCGGATTACCATTTATATAATCCAGAGTTTCGCTAAGCCTCACAACCTTTTCCAGGGTATCACGAATAAAATTTTCTGGCCATTTCAGCCAATTCGGCTTTCGTGTAGTTAAACAAACGTTTCCCCCCCCCCTTCATTTACCAACTGTAATATATTTTCTGGAACGCATAAATTCCATTCTTTTCCAAATACATTTCTTTCAAGATTGAGGCGTCCATGGGAACAGAAGCTTTAACCAGGGTGGAAACCTTGGAATTTACCAGGGAAGATTTTTACCGGATGTACCAGGAAAATATGGCCTTAAACGCGCGTGTTCTGGAGACGTATTCCATGTACATAAATTTGTTTGTCTACGAATCCGCTCATCAGGATTACAATAACACGTTCATCAAGGTATGCAATCTTCTGTACCTGTTTTCTCTCCATTCTCCAACTGGAACTCCCCGCCGGATCGAACTGACACAGCAGGAGATTGCCGATATTCTGGCCATCAGCCTAGTGAATGTTTCCAATAATTTAGCCAAGCTCCGAAACAGCGGAATTGTTGTCTCTCATCGCAAATGGATTGAAATCACGGATTATCCAAAGCTGGTTGCCTGCTGTTCCAATGAAACCATCAATGCTTGATTGATTGTAAGGTAAAGATAGCAGGATCCTAAATTTCGTTCTATATAAAAATATAGATAAGGGGAATTTTTTTATTTTTACTGTGCCGGAATGCCCTTATAAAGAAAAATGCGCCAAAGCCCAAGGGAACAAACGGGCTGTACGAGTCCAAGAGTTTCCCGGAAAAGCGCCGGGAATTCGCATAAAAAGGCAGACATGAGAGAGCTTTATTAAAATACGCCAAAAATCCAGCCCGGTCCCCATAAGGGGACGACTCAAGCTGGATTTTTACTGTCGGAAACGATGCCGGTTCCCTATCACCCATCTCCGACAATTCCTGTTTTAAAATTTGTAAAAAAGTGTGCGCAGCCGCGCATATTCCGGCAGGGCGCAGCCGGATCAGCTGCCAGTTTCTTCTGAGCGGAATGCGTATCTCGCCAGAGACTTCTATCTCCCCACACCGCTAAAAATACGGTCATAAAAAGAAATTTTGAACTCCTCCACATTCACGCTCTGATACTGGTCATACAGTTTCCGGCACACACGGTCCGTGGGATAGTTGATCTGATCCTTGCCGTCATTTACCGCAGTCCACACCGCCGCCGCGGCCTCCTCCGGCCCGGGGAACGCGGCGTTTCCGTCCAGCAGGTATTCCCGCTGTCTGGCCGCAGCCTCCTCGTAACCATCCAGGATATTGACTGGCGTCTGAAAGTTCGTATTCGTTCCCCCAGGAATCATGGCCGCCACCTTTACGCCGAAAGGTTTCAGCTCATAGTACAGAGACTCCACCATTCCCTGCTGAGCCCGTTTCGCCGCGCCATAGGCACCGTCTCGGGGGAGCGCAATGATTCCCGCCAGAGAGGTCGTCGTCAGGATCGCGCCGCCTCTGCGCCCCTTAAAATGGGGAATAAACTGCTGCGTCACCAGCATGGTTCCGATCACATCCGTATCAAAAAGCCTGCGGATTTCATGCTCCGGCAGTTTCTCAAAGGGCCCCATCATCCCGTAGCCGGCGTTGTTGAACAGCACATCCACATCGTACTCCGCCAGCGCTTTCTGACAGGTCTCGCGGATCTGCTCCGGGTTCATCAAATCCAGCGGCATAATCACAACATGGGGAAACTCCGCCAACTCTCCCGCCTTCTGCGGGTTTCTCATCGTAGCGATCACCCGCCAGCCCTGTCCTGCAAAATACTTGGTTGTCTCCCTTCCGATTCCGGAAGATGCGCCGGTAATAAAAATTGTTTTCATTCCACATTCACCTCATTTTGATTCCTTGTTGTTTTCGTTTCTATGGTAATTATACGATTCCGTTCTTAATAAGTAAAATTCCAATTATATAATAGGTTCATAATAAAACAGTGATGATGGAGTTTCTATTGCACCGCCTATGTTCTTATGTTATAGTTTCCATAAGAGACATTTCAATTTTAGAGACGGGTGATAATGAAATTATGATGTACAACCGAAATCTGGAAATATTTATAAAAGCCGCCGAGTACGGAAATCTCACTAAGGCGGCAAAAACCCTCTATATCAGCCAGCCTGCCGTGAGCAACGCCCTTTCCAAGCTGGAGGAAGAATTAGAAGTAAAGCTTTTCTTCCGTGACAAACGAAACGGCATGGTCTTAACCGACGCCGGAGAAAAGATCCTTTCTCTGGCCAAACAGATGGCGGACATTGACAACCGTATCAGCCAGGTCGCATACAAGGAAAAGCATTTTATCGGCGGAAGGCTCCGCATCGCGTCTCTGGTTTCACTGACCTCCACCATCATTTCCAAGACCTTAAAACAATATCAGACCCTGTTTCCCGATGTCCTGGTGGAAATCCGGGAAGGAACGCCAAAGGATTTAGTCCGCATGGTCGAAGACCATGAAGTGGATTTTGCCGTATCCTGCGCCCCTTTCTGGAAATTTGATTCCTTCAGCCTGATTCACGACCATATGGTGGCCCTTCTGCCCCATGGACAGACCGCGGAGGAAGTCAATCTGAACACCGACTCCGGGACGCTCATCATCAACCGGCCTGCCTATGAGACAATCCTGGAATATCTCCCCAGAAAAAATTCCTTCCGTTCTGATAAGGTTTTGCTGGTTCAAACCCCAGAGGCTGCCATCCACATGGTCAACGATGGGATCGGCACCGGCATTGTATCTGAATATACGTTGCGCTCTCTGATCGGAGATGTTCCTTTCAGTCCTGTCAGCCCCCACATTTCCTTTGACATCGGCTTTTTCGCCCACGACCTGCAGGATTTAACCCCGGTAGCCGCGGAATTTGTAAGGATTATGAAGGATTTACACGCTCCACAGCACGCTGACCCTGCTGTGTAAAATGGGAGTCCGCTCGGTTAAATCACATTTTTATAATAGAAAGTGTGCGCAGCCACGTATATTCCGCCGGGGCACGGCCGCGTCAGCCAACCGGTTTCTTCTGTGCGGGTGCGCCTCCAGAAACTTTGCTTTTGCGGCATAGGAGACAGGACACAGTTTCTTATGACACAAAAAAAGAGAACTACTGCTATTCACAGTAATTCTCTCAATTCATTGATGCCGGCGACCGGAATCGAACCGGTACGGGAGGTAAGTCCCGCAGGATTTTAAGTCCTGTGCGTCTGCCAGTTCCGCCACGCCGGCCGGGAATGGGGCCTACAGGGCTCGAACCTGTGACCCTCTGCTTGTAAGGCAGATGCTCTCCCAGCTGAGCTAAGACCCCAAACTTTTACTGCCAAAAAGGCAATAAAAAGCGACCCGGATGGGACTCGAACCCACGACCTCCGCCGTGACAGGGCGGCGCTCTAACCAACTGAGCCACCGGGCCAAATAGATGATATATTTTAGTTCAGGGTTAGTGGACCTTCGGGGACTCGAACCCAGGACCGACCGGTTATGAGCCGGTTGCTCTAACCAACTGAGCTAAAGGTCCAAATATATTGGATAAACCAAGCCGATGATCGGACTCGAACCGATAACCTGCTGATTACAAATCAGCTGCTCTGCCAATTGAGCCACATCGGCGAAATGACCCCAACGGGAATCGAACCCGTGTTACCGCCGTGAAAGGGCGATGTCTTAACCGCTTGACCATGGGGCCTCATTCGAGCACTCTCTAAATTTGCCTCATGCTCTCAACTCCCCCTGTTGGACTCGAACCAACGACACTGCGGTTAACAGCCGCATGCTCTACCGACTGAGCTAAGGAGGACTATCGCGTTACGCAACGAAGATATTATATAATAGCTGTACTAACTTGTCAAGCTCTTTTTGATTTTTTTCTGTGATGTGAAATGTAAAGTTAAATTCTACTCTCACACCCCCGTCTAGCTTTTACCTTTTCACAAATAGCTCTTATCCTTTCACATCTTCCCCATTAGCGGTATACTCATACTATTCTTTCTG
>NZ_NFLE01000068.1 GCF_002160755.1 Lachnoclostridium sp. An14 | reverse complement strand
ATTTTATACCCTTTTGACGGGTTAATTGAGTGATGTTATGGCTGCATGGATCAATTTTCAGATTCATGGTACTGTTATCAATTCAGATACTGTTCCGTGAATAATTTAGGTTAAATATATTTGAATTATATATATCTTTAATTTATACGGTTCAAATTGGACTGATACAGAGAAAAACCATTATTGGTGTTGTTGAATGGGCATGGGACCAGCCAAAGTATTTCTTTTTAACAATCATTACGTTGTTTATAGTGCTAAATATTTTAATTTTATTATTCAAGAAAATATATGCTGTTATTGTACTAGAGATTTTGATAATTTTAATATCATTTATTAATGAATTTAAAATAATGTATCGTGAAAACCCGTTTTTTCCATTAGATGTAGTGTTGTTTGGTGAGGTAAGAAGTATCGCGGATGGACTAGAGCTGCAACTGGATTCGGGAATGATTAAAGCTATAATCATTTTTGTAGGTATCAGTATAATAGTATTTTTAATTGATTGGAAATTTGAGAAATTCCTTCCTATAAAAAAAGGATGGAGTAAATGCTCTATTATAAAAGTAGGATGCTCAATAAGTGTATTTTATATTTTCTTTTTTAGTAAATTTAGTGTGACCAGTTCGGGATTTGATCCAATTAATGATTATGAACAAAAGGGGGTATTAGTTGGTTTTCTTAGCAATATTAAGACATTAATCCCTCCTAAAATGGACGGGTATTCAGCAGAAAGAATAGAGGAAATAATAAAAGAATACCAAGGTGAAAGATTGAAATTTTCTGCAATAGAAAGTAGACCTAATATTATTTTGATAATGAGTGAATCATTCTGGGATATTGAAGAAATTCCAGGTATAGAGTTTGAAAAAGAAATATTTTCTAATCTAAAAGTGTTGAGAGAAAATGCTGTTTCTGGAGAGTTATTAACATCGGTTTATGGAGGCGGTACTAGTGTAACTGAATTTGAGGTATTAACAGGATTTTCCAAACAATTTCTACCCATAGAAATGACGCCGTATTATCAATTACAGGACTTATCAAAGCCATCTGCGTTTTCAATTGCACAATATTTAAAACACTATGGCTATGATACACAGGCAATACATCCATTTTTGAAGGAAAATTATAATAGGAATGTGGTATACCCGAATATGGGATTTGACAGCTTTATTTCTTCTGATGATTTTAGAAAAACTGAATCATTAAGATCATTTATTTCTGACAACACTATGGTTGATAGAATTATCTCAGAATATAATACACATAAAAGCAAAAGTGATGATCCGTTTTTTCAATTTGCAGTGAGTGTACAAAATCATCCGGATTATGCACGCGAAAGATGGGGGAATAATGAAACCATTTCTGTAATAGCACCAGCGTTATCAAAAGAAGCAATAAGCGGGCTTGAAGATTTGGCCACGGGATTATACTATTCAGATCAGTCATTAGGCAGGTTGATAGAATATTTTAGTAATATAGAAGATCCTACAATAATTATTATGTTTGGGGATCATATGTCAAAATTAGGTAATACAGTAGATGAAATATATGTAGATTCTGGATGGTTAGATTCAAATTACAGTAATTGTGATTTTAGTTATGCTACACATAGAACCCCATTTATAGCGTGGAGCAATTATAAAGATATAAGAGAAGAGTGTGGAATTTTTATTAGTAGTTTTTTATTGCCCACAATTTTTGAGATTTATGATCTACGGGGACCGATATGGTTTGATTTTTTGAATGATATAAAAGAAATATGTCCGGGATATTCTTTGAATGTGGCATTACATAATGATGCTGAATATTCCTGTAGACAAACAGAATTAGAGATAGAAACGTATGATAAATATGAATTAATGCAATATGATTTTTTGTATGGTGAAAAAATAGGACAGGAGTTATTTTTAAAAAACAGATATGAAAAATAATATAACAAGTGATAGGAATAGAGTGGATTGGGTAGATATCTTTAAAGGAATTTGTATTATTGCGATGGTTTTAGGACACGCTGGCGCTCCTTTTACTACGTATATATATATGTTCCATATACCTGCTTTTATATTTATTTCGGGTTATACATTTAATGGAGATCAATACTCGGTATTTTCGTATGTAAAGAAAAAAATAAAAACTCTCATAATCCCTTTTTTTAGTGTGAATATTATATTTATAATAATAGTGGGGATAACACAACATATAGGAATATATAATTATTTTTTTGAGCGAGAAACGGGAAGTTTTAGGGAACAAATATTTTTGTTATTTCAGTATTTGGGAACACCGGAATGGGGGGGGAGCTACATGGTTCTTTCCGGTATTATTTATTGTAGAAATTTTCTATATGTGTTTTTATAGAATCAGTAAATTTCTACACAAAGAATTTTGGGCTATGGGATTAGGAATTATATGCAGCTTTTTAGGATGGGCTATAGTTAAACAGCAAATAAAGATACCATTTCAAATGTCGAATTATTTAATCGATCTGGGATTATTGGGGCTACTGTTTTTTGTGATGGGTAGAGCGACGCGAGTTTTTGAGGTGTTTTCAAAAAAAATAGAGCCATTTACCATGATAGTCTTTGCATTAATTATTTGTATATTTTTTGGCGGTTTTTATTTTAAGGGACTCATACCAATGAACTGGCCGACGAGACAATTTGATAGTTTACCTGTTCATATAATAACGTGTTTGTGTTCATTTTATTTGTGTTATAAAGTGTCATGCTGCTTGGGGAAAAATTGGTTAAGTGAAGGATTAAAATACATTGGAAAAAAAACATTTTGTATTTTAGTGTATCATTTCGCAGGTTTTAAAGTAGCTTATTTTATTTTGATTTTATTATCCATACGGCCAGTCGAGGAAATGAGTCATTTAGTGCCAATGTATTCGGCAGCGCCTATTTGGCTATTTGTTTCAATAATTTCAATTGGAGTATGCCTAGTATTATCTAAAATTAGTGAAAAATTTGCGATAGGTAATTACATTATTAATGGCAAATAAATTATACAAGAAAAGGATATTGATTATGAAAGTATCAAGAAAAATGCTAGCTATTTTGTTTGTTTGTGCTTTTTTTGCTGTTGCTTGGGGTGGTGGATTGGCGAATAGTCTAGTTTATGATGATGTGACATTATTGGCAGAGGCTAGATTTGGTAATTATAAAGAATTATTTCATTTTTTTCCGACAATGTTTTACAATGATAGACCAATGAGGGCAGTATTCTTAAAAGTCTTAAATAGTTTGTTTGGCTTGAATTATCAAATATATCATATTATTTTTATATTACTGCATTTACTAAATGTATATTTAGTATATAAAATGGGGGTGTTGCTTTTTGGGTTTGGAGAAAAAAAGAGTGTAGTCAATAAAGAGTATAAAGCTCTTTGCGTTGCGGCTATTTTTGGTATCTATGCACCTACATTAATGGCTGTGTCGTGGATATCCGCAATTGCAGATTTGCTATGTTGCTTTTTTACTGTTGTATCTTTAATCTTTTACTTAAAAGCAAGAAAAGATATAAATAATAAGTACAATGGTTATTTTATGGTTATGTCTATTTTATTCTATTATTTCTCACTTCGATCGAAAGAGATGTCACTTATTTTGCCAGTATTATTATTAATATTTGAAATATGCTGTATGTTTTGGGAAAATAAAAGTGTACGTATAGACATATATTTAATTATACATTTATTGATTATGCTGTTTTTTACGGCAATGCTATTTGCTGGGGGGAGTAGTGAGGTATTAGCGGATAATCCATACTATCAATCATTTTCTCCAATTATCTTATTTAGGAATGCAATAAGATACTTGTTTATTTATTTTGATTGGGGAAATCAGGGATTTATCTTTAACGGGTATAATGGAATGGCACTTCCAGGTGTAATTTTGTTTTGTATTATTTGTATATTTGCATTGAAATTAGCAATTAAGGAACAAAAATATACATTGTTATTAAGTATAATAGCTGTGGGAGTTTCTTTGGCAACAGTATTACCTATGGTTAATATGCAGCATAGACTTTATTTATATATTCCATCCATTTTTGTGGGTATTATGTTTGCGAATTTTGTAGAAGAGGTATCCTTTCTTAGACGATATATTTTTTCGAGGGAAGGGACAGTATTATTTATTTTTTGTATTGTTCTAGCTTATTATACACCTGGTCAAATTGGTTATAGGCAGGGATGGCTACAAACTTGTCAACAGGATAGAGAGCAGTTTAAAGAGGTAATTAAATTGGAAAAGCCAGTTGAAGGTAGTCACATATATGTAAAAGGTGCAGAAGGAGAATATAACATTTATTTTTATGGGCCTGGTAATTCTATCAAATTATTGTTTGATGAACCTAGTTATGATATTAGTTTGGTTAACGAGTTTCCTGATAACCCGGAGATCCCGTATGTATTGTGGGAGTTTGAAAATGGAATAACAAAAGAAGTTTTTCGGGATTCCACACAACCGCAAGATTTAGTGCCTAACATTTTGTCGGTTTATCCTTCTGAAATAATAAAAAGCACAGAGAATGAAAAAATTTTTATAGGAGTGGTTCCAGAGCATATTTTTGATGAATTAGCTGTTTTAATAGATGGGAAAGAATATCCTACAACAATAGGAGAACAGTTTATATCGGTAGCGATATCTAAAGAGGATTTAAAGGATACGATAAAAGTACAATTATTGAATAAAGAAAATATGACAAAATCAAAAAGTACAACTATAATGGTAAAGTAATTAAAAAACCACCATATAAAAGTTAAGTTTAAAATGAAGATGTTTTGAATAAAATGCAAAGATGTACTTCTGATATGGTTGTGTTTTGGAAAATGTATGTTAAAAGAGTATCACACTAAGAGACTGTGATTGGAGTTTTTATACCATACAGACTCTGGAGAAGGTCTATAAACATTACTACTTTATAATTTGAGGAGAGATGAATAAATGAATCGAGAATGTCCTATTTTGTTTCTTGTTATACCTTGCTATAATGAAGAACAAGTTTTACCGATTACAAGCTGTATGTTTGAAAATAAATTAAAAGAGCTTATTGAAGATGGTAAAGTTCAAAAAAATAGTAAGATTCTGTTTGTGAATGATGGTAGCAAAGACAGTACATGGGATATTATCTGTAAATTGGCGAAACAATCAGAATATATCGAGGGGATGTCTCAGAGTAGAAATAGGGGGCACCAAAATGCTGTTCTAGCGGGCTTGATGGAAGCGAGAAAGTACTGTGACATTACAATTACGATTGATTGTGATGGACAAGATGACATTAATGCTATGAATAGTATGGTTGAGGAATATCTTTGTGGGTATGAAATAGTCTATGGTGTGAGAAACAAAAGAGAAACGGATACATTTTTTAAACGTTTTACGGCAGAAACATTTTATAAATTGCTTAATTGGATGGGAGTAGAAGTTGTTTTTAACCATGCAGATTACCGTTTATTATCTAAAAGAGTATTACAAGAACTATCTAAATTTAAAGAAGTTAATATCTTCTTAAGAGGAATGATACCATTGATAGGTTTTGCGAGCACCAGCGTTTATTATGAGCGACATGAAAGGCTTGCAGGAGAAAGTCATTACCCGCTTAGGAAAATGCTGTCACTTGCCTTTGATGGAATTACCAGTTTAAGTATAAAGCCCATTAGGATGATAACGATGATAGGGGCAATTAGTGCATTCTTTAGTTTTGTCGGGATAGTTTGGGCTGTTATAATGAGAGTGATAGGAAATACAGTTAGTGGTTGGGCAAGTATGGTTGGTTTAATTTGTTTATGGGGCGGAATTCAGTTAATGTGTATTGGTATTTTGGGGGAGTATATAGGAAAGATATATCTGGAGACAAAAAGTAGGCCTAGATATATAATAAGTGAAAGGACATATTCAAAAGGCGATGAAGAAGAATAATTGATGATATTAATATGTAAGAAGGTATAGTGCTCTGGTGTTGGAAAATTATAGTTAGATTTCGTATAGTTAAAAGTATTTTGGGCTAAAAAGATGTGCTAAATATTTAGACGGAAAATAGAAAGTTCTTTTTCTATTGATTTTATTTCATAAGTATTGAACCAGCTGTGTTAAAGGATTGATAATGAAACATTTACTATTTATATTCAACTCATTCGCAGGAAAAGCTAAAATACGCACTCAACTATATAGCATTATAGAGTATTATAAACTTCAAGAATATATTACAACGATCTACCCCACCAGTAATCAAGGAGACGGCTATTCATTTATCAGTCAAATGAAAGAGTAATATGATTTGATTGTATGCAGCGGCGGAGATGGTACTTTAAATGAAATTGTATCTGGTTTATTGGATTCTGGGAATGATACGGTTTTGGGATACATTCCATCCGGATCAACAAATGATTTCAGTAAGAGTATGGGGATTTCTGGTGATTTAAATCAGGCCATGGAAATATCCTGCTGCGGAAAGATTTTCAATCTGGACGTGGGATGTTTAAATAATCGTTTTTTTGTTTATGTAGCCGGTTTTGGTGCATTTACAAAGATTTCCTATGCGACTCCGCAGAAGATGAAAAATACATTAGGGTATTTGGCATACCTTTTTCAGGGAATCAAAGAACTGTCAGAATTACACGAATATGATTTAATGATTCGATATGAAAATGGTACGATACAAGGCCGTTATATCGTGGGACTTGTTATGAATTCGTTTTCCATTGCCGGATTTAGAAACCCGACCAGTTCGCTGACAGAGCTTAACGATGGTATATTTGAAGTGATGTTGGTTCGTATGCCGCAAAATATTATCGAACTTCAAAAGATCGTTGCTTCGTTGATGGGGAATCCATTGGATTGCGAATATATTGAATGTTTTCAAGCATCCTATATGGAAATAAATTCAGAGCCAATGGAATGGACTGTAGATGGAGAGTATGGAGGAAAATATGAACATACAGTTATAGAAATCAAAAATAAAGCAATTTCTGTTTTGGTGGGGCAAGAGAATTGATAGAAACATAATATTTTATATGTTTACAGAAAGAGAGGAATTAAGCATGGGCAAGTATTTTGGGACAGATGGTTTCCGCGGGGAAGCCAATGTGGATCTGACGGTGGAGCACGCCTACAAGGTAGGCCGTTTCCTGGGATGGTACTACGGAAAGCGGAATCCGGATGAAAAATGCCGCATTGT
>NZ_NFLE01000067.1 GCF_002160755.1 Lachnoclostridium sp. An14 | reverse complement strand
AAATACTTTCTGCAAATTACAAGGCTTACACATCACTTCCAAAGCATCGAAAACAACTAGCAATCGGCCAGAAACCGAAGATAAATATTTACAACCCTTATGGATTCTTATAAAAACTCACCAAGCTATTCTCATCTCCGTTTTCAAATGTGTCAAATCAAAATTCCCTTTTCTAAAAACACAAATCAAAGTCTGAATTTCGTTTCAGCACATTCATAAATTCCATTTTCCTATTTCCGGCCAATCTATCTTTGAATTCCAACATTCAATAATCCGGAAGTCGTCAGAAAATCCCTGTTTAATTTTACATTTTTCATCCCTTATGTGAACTGTACAAATCCCTGCATCCAGATCTGTCCCTTAAACCGGCGCCCAATCTCCGGTTCTCCCAGCAAATCCATCTTTGCAATTCCTACATGAAACGTCAAATCGCTGCTCTCCACCGTCAGATCATATACGTCTTCTCCGGTCATGGAATTCTTCTTCATCGCCACATTCTTAATTTCACCAATCACAGAATACTGATCACACTCAATTCCGCACGGCATAAAGCAGGTTTCTACAATCGAGTAGATGTCCTCCTTCATCATCCTCCGGGTAATCTTGGAATACAGGTCAATATCCTCGATTGTCAGAGTCTCCATGGCATCTTCGTCTCCATTTTTCGCTGCCTCAATCAAATCGTTTCGATCTCTGGCTGCTACTCTGGATAACTCAACCTGTTTTGCTGTCTTTCGCAGCGGCAAAAGCACCTTCCCACTTGTCGCCAAACCAGTGAGATTTGCGCCGCCTATCTTATGAAAATCATAATCTCTTTTCATTTTCCGATACTCTGATAAATTTTCCAGAAAGAAAATCAAAGAGATTCCCACACGATACTCATCCAACAGTCCAGCGTACGTCTCCTTTTCCGTATGACGCTGAATCGAGCAGTCTGCTGCGGATGAAAGGTCACTGCTGCGCAGATACGGATAATAAAATTCTCTGTGAAAATTTCCATCTTCTCCGATCTCACCAAAAATAGCAATGCCCATTCCAGGAGCTACCTCTCCCCGAATCTCCCACAAATTCAGATTTTCTTCTGTCTGTACCCTTCTTTTCTCCGAAGGATTTTCCACAATCCGTTTTAAAAGAACTTCTACATCCTGATTGTTCCTAATTCCGGAAAATCCAATAGAACGCAAAAATTTGTGCATACTGTCACCTTCTTATTCAAAACTCAACGACTACAATCTACATCTCTGCACGAACCAAAATTTTACCATAAAAAGTGTGCGCTTGGCACACACTCGCATCGGAGCGCGGTTGCGTCAGCACCATATTCCTCCCCGCGGAGTGTGCCTCCTTGCGGAGCATTTTTATTTAACAGGGAACGCAGTTTCCTGTTAAATAAAAAATTCCCAGACAAACATGAGGCGAAGAACCACTCCGCCTCATGTGTTGAACCATATTATATACTATTTATTTACAGAATACAAGACCTGTAGCCGAAGAATTCTACACAGGTTTCTTGACACAGAAGTCAGAAAATCCTACACAATACCCTGGCTCATCATCGCAGCTGCTACCTTTTCAAAGCCTGCAATATTTGCTCCTGCTACATAGTTACCCTTCACTCCGTAGCGCTCCGCAGCATCTGCAGCCTTTGCATAAATATTCACCATAATATCCTTTAATTTGGCATCAACTTCTTCAAATGTCCAGCTCAGTCTCAGGCTGTTCTGGGACTGCTCAAGGCCACTCACTGCTACTCCGCCTGCATTTGCAGCCTTGCCAGGCATAAACAGAATACCATTCTCTACGAAGAAGTCCGTTGCCTCTCTGGTGGACGGCATATTTGCCCCCTCTGCCACTGCAAAGCATCCGTTTGCTTTCAGAGTCTTTGCATCCTCCAGATTCAGCTCGTTCTGCGTTGCACAGGGAAGTGCAATATCGCAGGGGATCGTCCAAATTCCTTTTCCTTCCGTATAAACTGCACCTGGAACTTCCTCAGCATACTCTTTCACACGACCACGGCGAACTTCCTTGATCTCTTTCATTACATCCAGCTTAATTCCGTCTTTATCGTACACATAGCCGTTGGAATCGCTCATAGCAACTACTTTTGCGCCCAGACTCTGTGCCTTCTGCGTCGCGTAGATTGCCACATTTCCGGAACCGGATACCAGAACCGTTTTGCCCTCCATATCCTTTCCGTCATGCTTTAACATCTCCTCCAGCATATATACAAGGCCATATCCTGTTGCCTCTGTACGAGCCAGAGAACCGCCGAAGGTCAGTCCTTTTCCCGTAAGAACCCCCTCGTATAATCCGGTGATTCTCTTATACTGTCCGAACAAGTATCCAACCTCACGCCCGCCTACACCAATATCACCAGCCGGTACATCCGTATTCGCTCCAATATGACGATACAGCTCTGTCATAAAACTCTGGCAGAAACGCATCACTTCTGCATCCGATTTTCCTTTGGGATCAAAGTTAGAACCACCTTTACCGCCGCCCATGGGAAGGCCGGTTAAAGAGTTTTTAAGCACCTGCTCAAAGCCCAGGAACTTTAATACGCTCTGATTTACAGACGGATGGAAACGAAGACCGCCCTTATATGGTCCAATGGAGCTGTTAAACTGTACACGGTATCCTTTGTTTACCTGTACTCTTCCCTGATCGTCCATCCACGGCACACGGAAACTTACAATGCGCTCCGGCTCAATAAACCGCTCCAGCAGTCCAACGCTGCGGTACTTTTCTTCATTGGCATCAATTACCAGTTTCAGGGAATCCAAAACTTCCTTTGCTGCCTGATGGAACTCCGGCTCTCCCGGATTCTGAGCTACTACTCTCTCATACATTTCATCAACGTAAGACATAAATTTTTCCTCCTCAAACTGTTCTTGGAAAAGGACTGAGCCTGTCTCCAGCATTAACGGCATAAGCCGTTTTTATTCCTCAAAAAGCAACAAAAGCCGGGACCTCCTCAGTCCCGGCTCCTTTGCCTTCATCATATGTCATTGATTTTAGCAATTCATTATCCTAAAGTCAATTCTTTCCAATATTGTACTCAAAAAAATACAATTTATACCATTTTAGCCTCTCTGTACCCCAGCGCCTGCTCTAATGCCTCTTTTTCTTCATTACCGAGCAATGTCTCCGTTTGTCCTCTGTCCACAGGTTTGATGTACAGATAGCAGCCCTCTCGACTGTGCACGGAATTCATTACAAAACCAGAATTTGTGTAATCCAGAAGGGCAACTGCAAAACTCAGCGTGCCTCCCATACCCTTAAAAGCATTGTATTTTACCAAGCCAAACTTCTGGTAAGATGCTCTCTGATTGCGATTTAAGGACCGGATGGCCTCCTTGTTAGCCTTATCCTCAGATCTCAAATTTTTTATTTCTTCAATCTGTTCGATAATAATATTCTCAAGGGTTTCTGCATCTTTTCCCCGCATAAAATAATCATACCTGCGATACAGTTTCTTCATATTTATAATACATACGATCACTGCCACCAACAGGATCAGGGTGATCACAGCCAATCCAATGATGATATATGCCGGATCTACCGGCAAGCTGTTCAAAATACTGCTCTCCATCTTATGTCCTCACTTCCAATTCTAGTATTGCTTAATTGACTCAATTAATTCAATAATCCTCTCCAATTCTGCGGAAGAATAGTACTCAATTTCGATTCTTCCTTTATTCTTGTCCTTCCGATTAATGGATACTTTTGTTCCCATGATGGATTTCATTCTGTCTTCCATATTTTGGTATGCCAAAATCACAGCATCCGGCTCTTTCTCCTTTGTTTTCTCTTGTTTTGGTTTTGTCAGAGCCTTGACCAGCCGCTCCGTTTCCCGAACGCTCAGTCCATCCTTTACAATTTTTTGTGCTACAGAAAGTTGATCGTCCTGGTCTTCCAAAACAAGAAGGGCTCTGGCATGGCCGCTGGAAACAATGCCCTCTGCCACCATAGCCTGGATGTCCTTATGTAATTTTAAAAGTCTCACACTATTCGTGATCGTCGTTCTGTTTTTCGCCACCCTGGCTGCAATTTCATCCTGTTTTAAATGAAACTCCTCTATCAGGCGCTGATATGCCATGGCTTCTTCAATAGGATTTAAATCCTCTCGCTGTACATTCTCAATTAACGCGATTTCAAGCTTTTGCTGAGCACTGTACTCTCGAATCACCACCGGAACTTCCTTGAGACCTGCCATTTTAGCAGCTCTCCACCGCCGTTCTCCTGTAATAATTTCATAAAAATTACCATTTTTCTGAACAAGCAGTGGCTGAAGAATTCCATACTGTTTGATAGAATCCGCCAGTTCATTTAACTGTTCTTCATCAAAATTTTTTCTCGGCTGAGCCTGGTTTGGTTCAATAGAAGATATCTTAATGAACATCTCCTTTCCAACCGTATCGTCCTTCTCCTCCGTTTTTTTATTTCTGGATCTGCTTTTTTCGCCTGCTGGATCTTTTTCTACCACAGTATCTCCAATCAGTGCCCCAAGGCCCTTTCCCAATCCCGTCCTTTTTGCCATTATAATTCTTCTCCTCTTTTAATCACTTCAGCTGCTAACATTCGATAGTCTTCTGCCCCTACAGATCGGGTGTCATACAGGGTAATGGGCATCCCATAGCTGGGGGCCTCCGCAAGACGAACATTTCTATGTATCATTGTGTTATAGATATTTTCATTCAAACTTTCTCTCACACTCTGGACAACTTCATTTGAAAGATTTGTTCTGGAATCATACATTGTAAACACTACACCTTCCATTTCCAGTTTCGGATTTAACCCCTTTTTCACCAGTTGAATCGTTTTCATCACCTGATTCAGGCCTTCCAGAGCATAATATTCACACTGTATTGGTACTAAAACGGTATCTGCTGCCACCAGAGCGTTAATGGTCAACAAGCTAAGGGACGGCGGACAGTCAATAATGATAAAATCATAATTTTTCTTTATTCTTCTGAGAAATCCTCTCAAAATTTTTTCTTTATCGTCCATTTCCAGAAGCTCAATCTCTGCTCCTGCCAGGTTCACATTCGAAGGAATGACATCTAAATTGGGCTGAACTTCTTTTACAAGACAATCCGACAGCTTGCAGTCACCAATCAGCAGCTCGTACACTGTCTGTTCCAGATTTTCTTTTTCCAGCCCTAGACCACTCGTTTCATTTCCCTGGGGGTCAAAATCTACAGCTAAAACCTTTTGTCCCGCTTCTGCCAGCGTTGCAGACAAATTTATGGCTGTCGTCGTCTTTCCAACCCCGCCTTTTTGGTTTGCTATCGCTATTATTCTTCCCATATTTAAGTCCCTTTCTTTTGTTCACGGAAAAGTATACCACAAATCATTTTATTTTCATACCCTCATTTCAATGTTTCACGTGAAACTTTTCAGCCACTTTTGAGCTCTCTTAATGGAAAAATGAGCATTTATCCACCTCCCCCATTGTAATCTACATCTACTTACTTTATAATAAGATCAACACCAGAACAGCAGTGTATTTGAATTACGGTTTGATTATGATACCTTTTTCTTTTGTATCATGTATGATAAAATTTAATTGAAAAGTAAAATTTTTAGGCTTATTTTCATACTATAAACCATTTATTTATGAAACAGGTAATAGAAAAATAACTTACAAGCCCTTATATTTGTTATTTTATTCGGGTATTGAACCCCTTTTGTCCTATAGAATATACACTACTATCAGCAATCAGGAGGTAACACACTATGAAAACCAGAAACAAATTCCTCACCCTCTTTCTTCTGGCTTCCGGTGCTGTCACTGGCACAGCTCTTATTAATAAAGCCTTAAAAATATCTGCCACATCCAAACATCTTTTAGATCTTCCCCAGTCCCTTTGCTATTCCTGGCGTCTGGGAAAAATACATTATACTAAGGTAGGAACAGGCTCTCCTCTTTTGCTGGTTCATGATTTTCACTTTTCTTCCAGCAGTTACGAATGGCACAGAATGATTCACTCTTTAAAAGAACATTATACCGTTTATACGATTGACTTAATTGGATGTGGACGTTCGGAGAAACCGAATTTAACCTATACAAATTATTTTTATGTTCAACTTCTTTGTGATTTTATAAAGTCTGAAATCGGTCACCGTACAGACCTGATCGTAACCGGAGAAACTTCTGCTTTTGCCATTATGGCCTGCAACAATGATCCAACTTTGTTTAATCGGATCATGTTGATTAATCCCAGCAGCCTACAATCTTTTGCACAGGTGCCAAACAAACATACAAAACTATATAAATTTATTTTAGATCTCCCTGTGATTGGTACTTTGCTGTATAACATCGCCTGTAGCAGAAACCAAATTGAAAAAACATTCGAGGAACAATACTTTTTCAATCCATACTCTGCTCGTTCCACCTATGTTGATCACTATTTTGAATCAGCTCATCTGGGTGAATGCCCCAAGGCAGTCTATTCCAGCCTGATTTGCAATTATATCAAGTGCAATATTGCCAATGCTTTAAAGAAAATTGACAATAGCATCTATATTTTAGGTGGAGAAGATGAAAATAATATGGAGGAAATCGCAAAAGAATATCAGACTTTAAATTCTGCTATAGAGTATTCTCTTATTCCGAAGACAAAACATCTTCCACAATTAGAAAATCCAGAAAAGGTATTAGAAACCATTCGAATATTTTTTTCTTAACGAAGGATTATAAACAATAACATTAAGCGGCAAAACCATGGTTATTTTTATATATGCCTGAACGTTTTAGGCTAATAAGTGACGGTTAAAAAGCATTACAAATAACGACTCAATTTTAATTATCTCGTCATTTAATATAGACTGTGGTTTTGCCATTCTTAAATTAAAAGCGTTCTACGTTCTATATCAATCGGCAGACAGGTTTCGCGTCTATTCGCTTATATGAAAGAATACAAACGTATTTTGATACTAATCTGGACAGATATGAACCTATAACGAGGATCTGGAATATCATATAAATTGAGCATTATAAGAAACCAAATGACATGAAACAATTATGGTATCTTATAATTAATGATTACTGTTCCAGTAATTATTTCAATGCTAGTATATGAAAAAACGATTATTTCTCTTGATTGGAAATATTCAAAAACTGATCTGTATTGAGAATTGTAAAAATATAATATGCCATTAGATTTCTATTACTTAAATGTTTCACGTGAAACATTTCGGGTTAAATGAATCCTTTATTTCTTATCCATTTATTGTACCTAAAACATACCTGTATTGTCAATCCCTTATTAAAATGCGCATTTTAAATGTGAAATGTAAAGTTAAATTCTACTCTCACACCCCCGTCTAGCTTTTACCTTTTCACAAATAGCTCTTATCCTTTCACATCTTCCCCATTAGCGGTATACTCATACTATTCTTTCTG
>NZ_NFLE01000066.1 GCF_002160755.1 Lachnoclostridium sp. An14 | reverse complement strand
CACAAATGGATGCTCTTTTTTCATTCACTTGATAGGTGAAAAGCAATATTCAGTTAAAATACAGTAACTATGTGGCTTTCAGCCACATTCGTGGCAAAGTCGTGAATAATTCAGGTTTATCTACACTACTCTCTTTCGAATATGAGACGGTATTATTAAGCAAAAATATGGCAATATCCATCATGATGTCACTTTTCCTTGCTATCTTTACGGTTTTGCATTAGAATGAAGCAGCACTTAAATTCATACTATCTAAAAAAGTAATCGTTCTCGTTTCTGAGTCGGTTACTTTTTTATAAGTAAGCAATGCTATATTGTTGCGTTATTTCATCTTTTACAATCATTACACATACCGCATTGAAAATTTTAAAGAAGTAGAGAAAGCCTGGATTACTAATTCTTCCAGGCTTTCTTTACTTCTTTTATGGAGTCGAAAATATAAGTTGGAGAGTACGTATGAATCATAGTATCTGTTTTTTTCGCTTCACCGGTTAGTACCAGGACTGTCTCTACCCCAGAAGCGTTCCCGCATGCAATGTCAGTGTAAAACCTGTCACCCACTATCACGGTTTCCTCTTTGGTAAACGGATTTTCCCGGAGCGCAATATCCACCATATCGGTAGAAGGTTTTCCGATATAATGTGGTACCTGGCCTGTGGCATTAGTGATCATCTGACATATGGATCCGCAGTCGGGTACATAGCCAAATGGGACCGGGCAGACCAGATCCGGGTTGGTGGCAAGGAAGGTGACAGGGCGGGTCTGCAGGATGCGGCAGGTGTCAGTCAGCTTCTTGTAGGTAAGTTCGCTGTCGTAGGCAACCAGCACAAAGGAAATATCCTGGGTGTCCGGATCCGTGGTGACGCGGATTCCATGTCCTTCAAGCTCTCGAATCAGTGATCGTGTTCCAAGTGTATAGATAGTCTTTCCAGCTGCGTGTTGCCGTAGCCAGCTGGCAGAAGCGGTGGAGGCAGTTACAAAATTCTGTGGATCGGTTGAGATACCCATCTGACGGAATTTTTTGATGTAGTCCGCAATGCTTTTGGTGGAGTTATTGGTAATGAATACAAACTGCCCGCCGCGCTCTTTAATTTCCTGGAAGAATTCCGCCGCTCCGGGCAGCAGGACATCGCCCAAGGCCACGGTTCCGTCAATATCAAATAAGAAGAGTTTCTTTTCGGAAAGCATAAGCTACCTCCGGATCTGCTCCAGAAGCCAGGAAATGTCTTCTTGGATTCCGGATTCATCATCTGCCACATCCGGGCTGTATTCCAGAACCAGATCTGCGTTTGGAGTCAGTCTCTGATAATCAGACAGAAACAGGGGAAAATCCAGGGTCCCGTGGAAAATCCGCTGATGGCTGTCGTGAACACCGTCGTTGTTGTGAAGATGGTAAGCCACGATCTGATCCTTTAACGCTTCCATGGTCTGTGCCAGGTCCCAGCCGTTGGCGTAAGCATGGCCAATGTCGATCAGCACGGGATAATGCTCTTCCCTGCAGAGCTGGATAAACGCATCCTGGTCAAACAGCATGTTGCCGCGGTCCAGGACACCGGCATTCTCCACCACCACCGGGATCTGGTGCGGCTTGAACAGCTCCGCAATTTCCCTGTAGTTTTCTCTGGAAACACGGATCATCTCTTCCCGGCGTTCTTCCGTCACCGGGATGTTGTTGTGATGAAAGACCAGATACTGGCTTCGAAGGCGCACACAGTAAGGCAGGGTTTGGCGGATCAGGTTCATGGAGTGCGCATATTCCGGGGTGCCGGGGGCTGCGCTGTGCTCGGTTTCATAGTACGGGCCATGAAAACTAACTAGGATTCCTTCAAACTCCGGCAGGCAATGAAGAAGCTCTTCCTCATAGCAGTCTGCGTCAAACATAGGGAACAGCTCGACGCCAATCTGACCACGGAAGGCATGTAAATGCGGGATGACCCGGGCAAGCTGACCCGGTTTATACACATTGGTACTGACCAAAAGATTCATGATATTTACCTCCTGTTTTCTGGTTTTTATTCTGGGCATCCGGCATGGAAAAATCCAGGGCTGCGTTCAGACGGCGAATTTCTTCTGGATATCCAAGGGACTTCTCGCTCTGGGCATCAAACAGATGCAGTTTGCGGAAATCAATATTCATGAAAATGTTTTCGCCTGGGCGCGGGACCGAGTCATTGCAGATGGCAATCAACTCACTCTTTTCACCCTTGACATCAATATAAACGCCGTAGCGGTTTCCATAGTCCTCCACGTATTTTACGGTTCCGCAGATGGAAGTTTCCGTTGGACGGCTGCTTAAGACTATATGTTCTGGGCGGATGCCAACGCAGTATTTTCCGGATGGACAGGCATCTGCGATCGGACGCCACATCGGAGCCAGTCTGATCATCTGGTCTCCGATGGAGAGATTGCCGTTTTCATACTGGCAGGAGATGATGTTCATGGACGGAGAGCCAATGAATCGGGCACAGAAAATACTTGCCGGCATATTGTATACATGGCTTGGCGTGTCCAGCATTTCCATATTTCCGCGATACATGATGGCAACACGCTGTCCCACGGTCATGGCCTCAATCTGGTCATGAGTGACATAAACCATGGTCGGACGGTACATCTCGTGGATCTTGACCAGTTCTTTTCGCGCACGCAGGCGGAGCTGTGCATCCAGGTTGGAAAGCGGTTCATCCAGAAGAAAGTAGTCAGAGCGTTTTACGACGGCGCGGGCCAGGGCAACACGCTGGCGCTGTCCACCGGAAAGATCCTTCGGCTTGCGGTCCTCCAGACCTTTCAGCTGCAGCATTTCCAGTACTTCCTCCAGGCGGCGGTTAATCTCAGCCGCTTCCATTTTGTGGGCTTTCAGACCGTAGATGATGTTATTTTTTACAGTCATATGCGGGAAAAGGGCGTAGTTCTGGAATACCATGGATACGCCGCGGTCTCCGCAGGCAACATTGTTGACTACCTGGCCTCGCATATGCAGGGAGCCGGAGGTGATATCCTCCAGACCGGCGATCATGCGCAGGGTGGTGGATTTTCCGCAGCCGGACGGGCCCAGCAGAATCAGCCGCTCCCCTTCCCGGATTTCCATATTCAGATCATTGACGATCACATTTTTTCCGTATGCTTTTACGACGTGTTCAAAAACGATATTATTCATAAGTCCTCCTGACAGATTAACCTTTTACGCCGGATGCGGCAAAGGTGTTGATGATATAGCGCTGGAAAATAAGATACAGAGCCAGCGGAATGATCATGGTGATGACGGATACGGCCATGGCAATGGTAAATTCGGTGCCGCCCTCAGCGCTGATGTACATCTGGAGCGCCAGGGAAAGCGTGTAGTTTTCCTTGCTCTTTAAGATGAGCACCGGCCATACATACTCGTTCCAGGAATTGATAAAGAAAATGATCCCGGTCGTGAGAATGGACGGGCGTACCAGCGGCAGGATGATATCTCGCATGATCTTGAGGCTGCCGATGCCTTCCATCCGCGCAGCCTCAATGAGGGCCTTCGGGATTCCGCGCATGGCCTGGCGCAGCAGGAAGATACCTAAAACATCCGCAAACTGCGGAAGTGCCACGCCCCAGATGCAATCCCGCAGACCGAGTTTTGAAATCATCAGGTAGTTTGGAATCATGGTCACGGTGAACGGAATAAACATGGTACTCAGCATGATAAAGTAGAAAAACTGTTTTCCTTTGTAATCAAAATAGACAAAGGAATAGGCGGCAAACAGGCTGGTAATGGTTTTGAAGATGGTAACGGATGCCGCGATCAGAAATGTATTTAAGGTTATCTGGACAAATGGCAGTTTTTCAAATACATGCCGGTAGTTTTCCAGAGTCGGGTGAGACGGAATGATCTCAAAAATGGTATTAAATGCGTCCTGCAGAGTCTTGAAGGAGTTGGACAGAGCGAACACGATGGGAACCAGCATGAGGAAGACGATGGCGCCCAGGATCATGTGCCAGCCAATTTCCGAATGATTGTTAGTTTTCATAGTAGACTCCCTTCTCCACAAATTTAAATTCCAGAAGTAAAAGGACAATGAACAGCAGCATGGTCAGAATGGAAATGGCCGATGAGGTGCCGGTCCGGTACAAGGTAAAGGCCTCGTGGTAGGAAGCGTAGATCAGGTTGGAACTGGCGTAGTTCGGTCCGCCCTGGGTAATGACCTTGATGGGGGTGAACACATACTGGAGTCCCTGGACAATGGTGGTGATGAACACGTAAATTCCGGTAGCGGAGCTCATTGGCACAATGATGTCCAGAAAGATTTTCCACATGGGGACCTGATCCAGCCGTGCGGCCTCAATAACTTCCTGGGATACGCCGGAGACACCGGCTAAAATATTGATGAAGTTGTAGCCGAAGGTCTTCCAGGTGGTAATGATGCAGAGCACGGCAATGACCCATCCGTCGGTTTTGGACCAGAAGGGCATCTGGATACCGAATTTACCGAGAATGATGGCCACCGGTCCGGAAATCGGGTTTAAGATCCAGGTATAGAGGATGGAGCCGACCACCAGGGAGATGACGCTGGGAAGGAAGAACACAGCCTTGTAAAAACTCTTTCCATGCCGGATCACGGCGGAGAGGATAAAGGAGAGAATATAGGGCAGCACAAAGTTCAGAACCAGCAGAACCAGAATGTAAGCAAGGGTATTGCCCAGAATCTTAAAGGTATTCGGATCTCGGAATACGGCAATGTAGTTGTTCAGACCGACAAACTTTTTGACAGGCTTTACCATGTTCCACTCAAAAAAACTTAAGTAAAAGGTATAAAGGAGTGGGTAAAACATAAAGACTGCGAACACGGCTAGGGACGGGATCAGAAACAGATATCCCAGAATCGTTTGTTTTTTTGTTTCATTATTCAAGTGATTACCTCCGTAAATTCAGGAAAACCGGTACCTTCCCGTGAGCAAAAGGGAAAGTACTGGTCTGCATCTGGAATGTCAGCTTACTGTGCGTCTAACAGGGCATTGATGGCATCCTGGGTGGAAGTCATACCCTCCTCGGCAGTTACCTGTCCACCGAAGATCTGATCTCTCATATCCAGGAGCATCTGCTCAGCCTGAAGACCTGCATCACCCGGGAAGGATGTCCAGGAAACCACGCCGTCCATCTGCTCAATGGCAGCCTTCATCATCTCATTTTCAGCCAGGAAGGATTTCAGTCCGTTCTCTGCGTCTGCAACGTCCTTTCTTGGCGGTACATAACCGGTTCCGATGGTCCATGCAGCCATGGATTCCACGCTGTACAGGTATTTCTCAAACTCCCATGCGGCTTCCTTCTGCTCATCGGTCTGTGCGGTGATAGCTAAGAAGCATCCGCCTGCCGGAACTTTACGCGGGCTGCTGCCCCAGGTCGGGGATTTTACGGTAGCGACATCGAACTGCGCGCTCTTCTGAACGGATGCGCGACGGGCAATGGTGGTGTAGAGCATTGCGCAGTTGCCATCAATGAAGCTCTGGCAGCCTTCATCCCAGGAAACATGGAGAGCGGCTCCGTCCTTGATGAGGTCAGCAACCATCTGCATAGCCTGAATGCCTTCCGGGCTTGCGAAGCTTGCCTGGATCTTGCCATCTGCGGTCTTGGTCAGCATGGAAGTGTTATTGCTCTCGATGAGTCCCTGCTGTGCCCAGAAGTCTGCCGGCTCCTGCATATAGAAACCATATTTTCCGGTCTTTTCCTGAACAGTTCTGGCAAAGGAATCAACCTCTTCCCAGGTTTTCGGTCCCTCTTCGGAAAGTCCTGCTTCCTTCAGCAGATCGCGGTTGATGTAGAGAACCGGGCTGCTTAAAGAATACGGTATTCCGACCTGTACGCCATCACTGTTTACCGCCAGATCCAGGACGTTTGGCAGGAAATTGTCGGTCAGGAAGGTTTTGTCAGAAGCATCATACTGGTCGATGATCTCCTGTGGGGAGGTGTAGGAAAAGTTGTTGGAAAAATAATCCAGGAAAGCCCAGCCGATCTGAACCAGTGCCGGGGTATTGCCGGTAGCGGCTTCAGCCTGCAGGTTCTGCATCAGTCCCTTATACATATCCGGGTTATATTTAGCAACAACTTCAATGTGGTCATTGTTCTCATTAAAGTTTTTTACCAGTTCATCTACGGTCAGTCCGCCCTGGTTCTCTGCATTACAGTGCCAGTACTCGATAACGGTTTTGGAACCATTGCCGGAAGCGGTGCTCTCGGCGGAAGTGGTGGCTCCGGAAGAGGCGGAACCTGCTGTGGTATCTGCGGAAGTAGACTGACTGGATGAACCGCATCCGGTCAGAGAGATCATGGCACCTGCCATGCAAAGTGCTGTGAGACATTTTAGATTTTTTTTCATAATGTTTTTCTCCTCGTGTTAGTCTGGCAATAGAATTGGTTATGTGTTTCACAGTTTCCGATTATAGTGTTGTATGGCCTTGACATCTATCATGAAACAGTAAAAACATTGTAAGTTTTTAAACAAGAAACTAGGAAAAATGCAAATAATTGTTAAATATGTTAATTTTAAGAAAAATACCAAATTTGGTAGTTTGGAATTTTTGATTTTAGTGGAATGTTAAGATTAGGGAACGGGCAATAGATTATTTCCACAAAACACCATATCATCAGCATCGAGTACGATGATAATGAATACGGATTTTCTTCGATGTGAGAGTTCGGAAAAGATTGGATTAAGGATTCGATTCTTATACTGCAGTCAAAATCAAATATTCGGAGAAATCTTCTGATTTTGACTGTTCTGGGGAAATTCTAATAATTTGAGTTCTAATCTTCAGTTTGATATTTTTGCACTTGTGTAATAAACCATTCTGTGATAAGTTGTATCTATCTGCACTTTCCATACTTAGATAAGGGGGATTTTTTCATGTCTCAAGAATACATTACCTTTACAATCGGCCAGAAAAAGAATATTGCCCTGATTGCTCATGACAACGAAAAACAGAAACTGATTGCATGGTGTAAAGAACACAAAACTAAGCTGGAGAAGCATAATCTTTACGGAACAGGTACAACGTCCCGCATGATCACGGATCAGACTGGACTTACAGTAAAAGGTTATAACAGCGGCCCATTAGGTGGAGACCAACAGATCGGTGCTAAGATTGTGGAGGGTGTCATTGACTTCGTGATTTTCTTTTCGGATCCGCTGACAGCGCAGCCTCATGATCCAGATGTAAAAGCCCTGATGAGGATTTCCCAGGTCTACGATATTCCAATGGCCGTCAATAAATCCACTGCAGATTTTATGATTACATCCTGTTATATGAATCGTGATTACAAGCATGAAGTGATCAATTTCAAACAGCATATTGCAGATCGGGCAGAAACACTGTAGGTACCTGCCTGAACCACGAAATGAGACCGGTTCGTCACGCCGGTCTTATATTTTTCTTTATCTGAGATATGCTGTAGCCCGGGTCATACATTTTAGCTGTTTCTGTTGCTTCTGAAGAGCTCATTTAGTAGCCAATTCCAATACTTTTTTCCTTTCAGAATGCTCATCCTAAATTATTCACGGAACAGTATCTGAATTGATAACAGTACCATGAATCTGAAAATTGATCCATGCAGCCATAACATCACTCAATTAACCCGTCAAAAGGGTATAAAATCCCTGTG
>NZ_NFLE01000065.1 GCF_002160755.1 Lachnoclostridium sp. An14 | reverse complement strand
GGGATTTTATACCCTTTTGACGGGTTAATTGAGTGATGTTATGGCTGCATGGATCAATTTTCAGATTCATGGTACTGTTATCAATTCAGATACTGTTCCGTGAATAATTTAGGTTTATTTATAAGATATGTTACCAGCCCATATGGACCGCAGTTAATAGTTTTATTGCAGTACACCCTACAGCTCTTCGATTAAGTACATCGCGCGTCAAATATCCCGATTCTGCTATGCTTCTGGATATGATGCTTGAGTACACAAACAATATACGTATTGATGAGGATACTCTACGTTTCGATGCCATTATCAGTTGTACTATCGAATTGCAGCAAAACGATGATTACAGAGGACTATTAACCGGAGAAATCTCTCAATGGATTATTGCATCATGCGAAGCTACCATCACTGACAAACTGGATAATCTGAAGATAACGGATATTCGTCCCTGGACAAAAGAAAAGAAACCTGTTGTTTCTGGTATAGCTGCATCCAACAACATTGTTCCAGTTCTCTATAAAAAGGACTTGGATGCAGAAGCTACAGCTTTTCTTGAAAAGTACTATCCACAGGCTTTATCAGAACCCATACCAGTTCCTATTGAACAGATTGCCACAGAGAAACTTCACCTTAATGTTCTTCAAGGGCATCGCATCTCAGATGATTTCAGCATATTCGGACAGATCTGTTTCTCTAAAGGAAAGGTATTGGTACGGGATATATTCAAATGTTCAGAAACAGAAATGGATGTAGACAGAGGAACCATTCTTATAGATGCATACACCTTTTGGGAACGTAATAAAGGATGTGTCAATAATACATTGGCTCACGAGGTCTACCATTGGTATCGCCACAGATTGTACGCTACTATCAAACAGATTCTACGAAACGAGAAATTCATCGCTCATAGATGCCCTTCTAATATGTCATATCCATCTGAATATGAAGAATGGACCGACGAACAGCGTATGGAATGGCAGGCCAATAATATGGCACCAAGAATTCTTATGCCGATTCAGACCTTCAAAGTAAAGGTTGACGAACTTTATCAGAAATATAACTATGATGACACACCGCTAAAAGTTGATGTCCTCACCTGTATTGCTGATGAACTGGCAAAGTTTTATGGCGTTTCAAGGCAATCTGCGCTTATCCGTATGAAGGAAACAGGATATCCTGAGGCTCAGTTGGTTTTACAGCAGCTTGATGAAAAGAACAATCACTCCTTCATCAGCCGTGAGGATGTTTTCTACGAATACAGTACAAATGAAAGTTTTAGGGAACTTCTTGATTCTGGGAAATTCAAATATGTTGACGGTTACATCATCATTAATGATGAAAAATATATCCTGAAAGACGAAACCGGCAAATATACTCTTACTGAATATGCCTGGGATAATCTTACAGAATGTACCATATCATTCACTTGGAAGCGTATCAAACGTTCCACAGCAAAAGGTCATCTTCCAGAAGAGATTCTTCATAGAGCTAATGACGAGCAAGAAGTATCAACCTATGATAAGAAGCAGAACACTTCTGTCACAAAGCTTTCAGACGAACTAATGAGAAAAAGATCTCGCTTTGAGATCAACGAAGGAATCCATAATCTCCCAACAAATGGCAAAACTTGCTGGGAATACATCTTTGATATCATCAATTTCAAAGGGCTCAGCAAAATACATTTCTGTAATCTAACAGGGCTCGGAGAAGAGGTATATAGGAAAGCTGAGAAAAACATTAAAACAGATCCTTCTGTTCGCACTATTGTAGCAATCGCATGTGGCTTAGATCTCGATATCGAAACTGCAGAAAAAATGTTATCACTTGCAGGGCGATCCTTCAGAGAATCTGATGAAGACAGAGCATTAAAATTCTGCATCACTGGATTTGCAGGACAATCCATTGAAGAAAGAAATGATTTTCTCGAATCTTATGGATATGATACTCTCGGCACCAAAGAGCGCTACTAATCTCTAAAACAAGGCTGTACATCACACCGATGTGCAGCTTTTTTCATGTTTTTTAAATTATTCCGACTCAGTGAGTCGGGATAACGCCCTTCTCCTCCATCAATTTCGTTCAAAATAATATTCCAACTCTTATGAAAGCCGCATTTTAGCGGCATTTTTTTATGTCTCATCCCCGACTCGGCGAGTTTCGAGGTTTTCAAAAAATCCGTGTACTATAGCATTAGCACATGGGAACCATCTGCGCAGGGTGTTCCGGTTCCATGTGACTAAAACAATTTATCTGTACCGACCACCGGAAGTGAGGTGCAGCCGAAATGGAGTAATCCTAACGGCAAGCTCACATCTGATGGTCTATTTATGCATGTAGTGGGGCTCTCCATTTCGGCACAAGCCGAAGGAGGGCTTTTATCATGCAAATCAATGTAAATCATCAGTCAACCAACGCCAACCACAACTACGACAACCGTCGCAGTTACAACAATCTCCCACTTCAGCCAGGAGATTGCCTCGTACCAATCCGCGTGGACTGGGAAATGGTGAAACACTTCAATATGTGCCAGGACAACCTTGAGACCTGGCATATCGGACCTAACAAGGTTCTGGTAGCATTTGCTCCTGTAAAAATTGAGGACAAGCCTGCTGCCCTTAAACATTTCAATGCAGATGTCAGAGAACACTTTGCATCTTTTAAGTCAGATGATGTTCTCTCTCTTGATCAGTTTATGGACGAAGCCGCATCAGAAGATAGCAAAGGCTTTGAACCTGCATCACCGGAGAATCTTGAAGAAACCGTTATGCTCCGTATGATTATTCAGAATCTCTTAAAAAAGATCCACGAAATCAATCCAAAGTATGGCTGTATTCTCGACCTTATCTGCGAGGATTACACCAAAGGACAGATTCTTGATGAATTAGGCCTTGGAAAATCCCAGGGATATGCTGACATCAAAGCAGCACAGGCTCTTGCAAAGAAACTCTATTTCGGTGAATAAGCTTCTTGCTTAACCTGAAAACAGCGGTATCCTCACTTCGAAGATACCGCTGCCTTTTTATGTTATACGCATTTTCTTATAATCATCGTGTCTCACGATACTCTTAATCGCCTGTCTCAGACTCCTTGCGTGTCCGTGCTGATGATATCCATCCTTAAAGCGATGCTTATGGAATATGACCAAAGCTTCCTCTGTAGGATACCCGGCACAGTGCAGGTACCAGTAATGACCTGTATTCCTGCTCTGTATCGTCACATCCTGGCTATCAGCAATTATGATATTGAAGTAATCTCCATCAATCTTATCAAGGCTCTTCTGTTCAAACATTCGCAGCCTCCTTACTGAACCAGGCTTCCAATGCCTGTTCCACTATTACATCCACCTGGTTCGGGTCCATTCCCTCAAAATATTTCTCCACAATTCTGCTCGGAACCTTATAGCATTTCTTTTTGATGGTTTCTGTACTTAAATATCTTTTTACCATTGCCTCTGTCAGAGCACCAGAATGACTTCTAAGCTTCATAACCATCTCTATGGTGATTTTGGTTTTCTTCTCTTTCATAATCTCATATACCATCGTCTGCTCATTTTCCGGAAGGAAAGCCAGCTGTAATGCCACCTTCGTATAGAGGGCACCTCTATCCACCATATCCTTGAAGGGTTTAATCAGGTCATTCAGCTTAAGTAATCTCCCCACAGAGCTACCGGATAATTCATATTCCTTGCCGAGCATATCTCTGGTATTCAACCTTTGGTCACCGTGACCACAGGTAACCGGAACGTCTTTTCCTTCCATTCTTGCAATTTCTTCCAGAATATCATTTCTTTTTCCTTGACAAGCTTCCTTTTCATACCTCGCCTTCAGCACCGCTGCCTTCTCCGATATTGCCAAATCCGAAAATGACCTTTGCATCAGATTCGTTTCAATCACATAAACATAAGCCTCTTCCTCCGATAATCCAGTCTTTACTATCGCCGGTATTTCCTTAATTCCGGCCAGCTTAGCTGCATTCCAACGGTTATGCCCGGAAAGCATTTCATAACCGGTATCAAGTTTCTGTACAATAACCGGATTGAGCACTCCGTACTCTTTTACCCTGGCAATCATATCTTCTAGACGTTCTCCCTCATACAGATGAAATGGATGGTCATGAAACGGCTGTATATTCTTCACCGGTACCATCTGAACACCTCTTGGCATTGTTACTTCTTCCATATCTCCCATCAGTAGATCCACTGTATCACCAAATACTTTTCTTTTTGAATTAGCCTTCATATGCGATTATCTCCTTTGCAAATTTTCTATATGCGATTCCTGCAGATGCTTTTTTGCTATACTGAGCAATCGGCATATTGTAGTAAATGCTCTCTCCCACCTTGACTGTTGCAGGTATCCTTGTATCAAATACTTTGATTTTTCCCTGGAAACTTCCGGTTACTTCCTCTGTCAGAACCTTGCAAAGTGTGGTTCTGCTCTCACACATAGTTAAGAGAATGCCTGCGACCTCCAACTTCGGATTGATTCGCTTCTTAATCTTTCCTACAATTCTTAGAAAATCCTGCAATCCCATCATCGCCAGGAGCTGAGGATTTACCGTAATAATCACCTCATCTGCCGCAGCCAATGCATTGATGGTAAGCATTCCCAAGGACGGGCAGGTATCAATCAGTATATAATCGTATCTGCTCCTCAATGGTTCCAGAACCGCTGCCAGCATCCTCTCCGCACCCATTTCTGTTCTAAGCTTTGCATCCACCACAGACAGATAAATAGATGATGGAATATAATCCACGCCGTCTCTACTCTGAATATAATCCTCGAAACTCTCTGGCACCTCTTCTTCCATCTGATCCATCATCAGATGGCCAATCGTATATTCCAAGGCTCCGGTATCCTCTACTCCGTAGCAGGTAGTCAGATTTGCCTGACTATCAAAATCTACCGTCAATACCTTCTTTCCCAGCTCCTTCAGAGAATAAGCCAGGTTAAGTGTGGTCGTGGTTTTACCCACGCCACCTTTTTGTGAACCGATAACAATAATATTTCCCATAATCACTGCACCTCTCTTCCGTTATATTCTGTATTTCTCTCAGCCACAAACTGCGCATGGAGCTGTTCCTTCTCCGCCTGAAAACGTTTCTGAAACTTCTTCATTCCCTTCTTCATGAATTCTGCTTCTGCCTTTGCCATTGCAGCCTTTTCTGCATCCGGAGTAATAATCAGCTTTCCATCCTCACAGCTGACATTGATGTAGTCACCAATCTCAAATCCCATTTCCTTAAGCCATTGACCTTTGAGAATGATGGTAGGTGTTGCCTTGTAGTTATATCCGCTCTGTTCGTGAACCTTCATGCTTCTAATCTTCTGATTTTTCATAAGCTTGTCTCCTTTTTCAATCAAATTTCATTTTCGGAAAATCTTACATAGTCTTATGTATCAATCTGTGCTATACTTTTTACAGGCATATCTGCCAATACACATGCTGGAGGCTGTCATGAGTGAAGAGAAAAATGGTTCCTATAAAGGCTTAACCGAAGTTCGTCGAAGAGCAAACAAAAAATATAATGATCGTTTCGTTGAAATCAAGGTTCGTGTCACCCCAGAGAAGCGTGCCATCATTAAGGGCCACGCAGAAAAGATGGGTGAAAGTGCTACTGCCTTTATCAATAGAGCAATCGATGAAGCCATGAAACGCGATCAGGAATCAAATCCCGAAATCGAGTAGGAGGCGGTGACTAACCGCCGTCCTCTCAGTCGAGTAAGTAAGAGGACTTTCACCTCAAACTTCTCACGGAACCGTACGTGAAGGTCTCCCTTCATACGGCTCTTATCATTTAACAATACGAATACATTCTGCCCCAATGGGCAAACAGCTTTGGCTCTCGTTTTCTAATAGACGTGAGCCACTTTTCTGCCCTCTGTTTACGCCCGCGAAAGTTCTTATACTTGCATATTGCCCATTTTATCAATCTCCGCTCAATACACTGTAACGTAAATTTCATGGCTGACGGGTTAAATTTCCCGAAGTAGTTCATCCAGCCCCTAATCATTGGATTCAGCATTTCTGCAATCAGGTCTATCTTGCATCCGGTTTTCTTGTGTATTCCCAATGCTTTGATTTTATCTCTAAACCCTTTTGCCGCTGCTTTACTGACTGATGCGATAAAGTTATTTCTCATCACACCATCTTTACATTTGATATAGACTGCTTTAAAGGTATATCCAAGAAAATCAAACTCCGTCAGTTCTTCATCATCCTTTGTCCGATCCTTATCCTTGCAGTATACAATTCTTGTTTTGACAGGATGTAACTCCAACTTACACTCTTCAAACCTTTTGGCAAGTTTCTCTTTTATATACAGGGTTTCTTCTTTGGTACTGCAATGAACCACTCCATCATCTGCGTATCTTTCAAACGGAGCGTTTGGAAAATTTCTTTTCATCCACATATCAAAGACATAATGCAGAAACATATTTGCCAGTACCGGACTAATGACCCCACCTTGTGGTGTTCCAGACTGCCTTTCAATCCTGTTTCCATTCGGTAGGATAAAGGGACATTTGAGCCATCTTTCAATGTACATACATATCCATGACTCCTTTACATGTCTACGTACCACTCTCATTAACAATTCATGGTCGATATTGTCAAACAATCCTTTCACATCCAGTTCTATAACATAGTCATATTTCCAGCATCTTTTCCTCGCTGTTTCAACCGCATCTAGTGCAGATTTATGTGGTCTGTATCCGTAAGAATCTTCGCAAAACATAGGTTCTACCATCCGTTCCACGTACATTCTTGCAACCATCTGTGCAATCCGGTCTGTTATAGTCGGTATTCCAAGCCGTCTCGTTCCTCCCGATTTCTTAGGGATTTCCACTGCCATTACCGGAGATGGAAAATAACTTCCCGAGCTCATTCGGTTCCAGATTTTATAGAGATTATTGTTTAATCTTTCTTCAAATTTCTCAAAATCCATACCATCTATACCAGCACTGCCTTTGTTCGCTTTTACTCTTTTATAGGCCTCGATCACTGCTCTCTTTGGTATCTCGTATTGTTTGCTTTTGTTCATCAAATCCTCCTGGTTCCCCAGTTGTTTTCTGCCTCAAGCTAAATGATGCCACCCCTTCGCTCCGTTATCATTACAACAACTTCCTTACTACTACGAGCGGCTCCGCCCCTGCAAGGACGCATTTCTACTTTCAGCCTTGTCTTTCTGCGACTTGTGCTTTTTCGATTCTCATCATCCCGCAGGTTCCCATGTTTCACATAGAAGCCTGATACATGCTCATGCCATCTTAATGCCGTTTCGCAGATAATCAGCATTACAGGTATCCATTATCCTTATCCCCGCTTAGTGGTGAAAAGCAGGTTTTGCAAAAGTCTTACGCTTTCGACACTTCTTCAATGGTTCACTTTCGTTCATCTTCATGTATCCCATCTGACTACTATTCCGCAGCCTTTTCTCTAGTCGCTCACTACCATGACCTGAACCACAGCAGCACTAGAGCGATTTGGCAGGCCTGCCTGTTCAGTTCCTGCCGAAGGGCCTTCCTTCATCTCCTATGCGCCTTCCATGGCACACCACCACCGTGCGTACCGTTCGGTACACGGCGGTTTCAATAGTTGACGTGCAAAGACTGATAAGCTATGGCTAAATCATAAAAGCCACTGTTTATCAGTCTTTCTTTTGTTAAGGCTCTTTTAACCGTGGTTGTGTTGGACGTCCTCCAATACCCTTTTCGGCTGTTTGCTGCCATATGGGCATAATACTTCGGAATCCCCAGTCTGACCAGGTTCCGTTCTTTTGTCCTTGGCAGTTTCCACTGTTTCCATATACACATTCGTATACGGTGGTACAGCCAGCTATTGAGGTCGTCCAGGTTATTCTTCATGCT
>NZ_NFLE01000064.1 GCF_002160755.1 Lachnoclostridium sp. An14 | reverse complement strand
AAACTGCGTTCCCTATGACACAAAAGCCTCCGGCGGGAGGCGCACTCCGCGCAGAGGAATATGGCTGCTGACGCAGCCGCGCTCCGGCGCGAGTGTGCGCCAAGCGCACACTTTTTTAAGCTGTAGTAGAAACTGCGTTTTCATGGCACAGAAACCTCCCGCGGGAGGCGGATATTTTTCACACAGGAAGCTGGGTTTTCCGCGGCGCAAAAGCCATCCGCGGGAGGCGGACTCCCCGCAAAGGAAAATGGCCGCTTGCCTAGCCGCCCACATTTTTTCCTCCGCCTGCAACTTTCCGCCCAGCCCGCCCGTCTAAAGATTAGAAAGGAGGAGAACAAAAATGGCCGGCAGAATAGAACAGAAAACCGAGAAGGTCCTTCTTGAAAATTATGATAACTATTACCGTTTGGCATACAGCTATGTAAAAACGGAGCAGGACGCCCTGGATGTGGTCCAGGAGAGCGCATATAAGGCAATCCGCGACTGCGGAAAGGTCCGGGAGGAGAAATACATTGGCACCTGGATCTATCGGATCGTGGTAAATACGGCGATGGATGTTTTGAGAAAGCAGGGGCGGGAGATCCTGATGGAGGAGAACCTGCCGGAGGAGGCCGTACATCCTTCCTATGACAGTCTGGAGCTGGGAGAGATCCTGGAGAGGCTGGATGGAAAGGAGAGAGCGGTGATTATTCTGCGGTATTTCCAGGATCTGAAACTGGAGGAGATCGCGGAGGTTTTGGAGGAAAATGTAAACACGGTAAAGGCCAGGCTCTACCGGACGCTGAAAAAGCTGCGGGTGGAGCTGGAGCCGGATGGCGCAGGGAGGCGGACAAGATGAACGATTGGAAAGAAAATTGGAGACAGCAGTATGAGGAGATTCCTGTACCGGACGAGGCAAAGAGGCGGCTGGAGGAGGGAATCCGCAAGGCGAAAGAGGAAAAACGGAACGTGATGCGGCTCCGTTTGATAAAACGGGTGGGAGGCACCGCCGCGGCCGCTATGGTGGCGCTCACCGTGCTGGTAAACGGCAGTCCAGCGGTTGCCCAGGCCATGGAGCGCGTCCCGGTGATCGGGGCCATCGCGAAGGTGGTCACCTTCCGCACCTATGAGGACAGCCGGGAAAACGCCGGGGCCCAGGTAAATATCCCTCAGATTGAAGGAGAAGGACAGCAGCCGGAGGCAAATCAGGCCATTGAGGAGTATGCGAACCGCCTGATTCAGATGTACGAGAAGGAGATCCAGGCCGGCGGTGAAAACGGCAATTATGGGCTGGATTCCACCTACGACGTGGTGTTTGAAAATCAAAAATACGTGAGCATCCGCATCCGCTCCACCCTGACCATGGCCAGCGGGACGGAGTTTGTAAAGGTGTTTAACGTAGATAAGGCCACCGGCCAGGTGGTAGAGCTAAAGGACCTGCTCTGCGGGGATGAGGCCGTTATGGCAGGCATCAGCGAGAACATCAAGGCCCAGATGGAGGCTCAGATGGCAGCGGACGAGAACGTCTCCTATTTCCTGAATTCGGATACGCCGGAGTGGGATTTTAAGGGAATTGACGGGGATGAAAGCTATTATTTCAACGAAAACGGCCAGCTGGTCATCGTCTTTGAGGAGTACGAGGTGGCGCCGGGGTATATGGGCGCCGTGGAATTCGTGATTCCGGAGAGTGTGACGGGGAGCTTTGGCGGATGATGATTTCCCGCTTATAACGGTTTCTTCCGGCCCTTCATAGGATAAAGAAAGGGCTGCCGGGAGAATGAGATGGCGGAAATCAGTTTGTGCATGATTGTAAAAAATGAAGAAAAGGTGCTGGGGCGCTGCCTGGAGTCGGCGCGGGGACTGGCGGACGAGATCGTGATTGTGGACACGGGCTCGACGGACAGGACGGTGGAGATCGCCAGGCAGTATACCAGCCTTGTGTATGAAATTCCGTGGAGGGACGACTTTGCCCAGGCACGGAATTTTTCGTTTTCCAAGGCGGGGAAGGACTACTGTATGTGGCTGGATGCCGACGATATATTTTCCGAGGAGAACCGGAAACGGTTCCTGGAGCTGAAACGGGGCATGGACGGCACAGAGGACGTGGTGATGATGAAATACGCCGCCGGCTTTGACGAGGCGGGAAACCCGGCTTTCACCTACTACCGGGAGCGGATCCTGCGCAACCATGCCGGTTTTACGTGGAAAGGGCGGGTGCATGAGGCCATCGCCCCCAGCGGGAAGGTGGTCTACTGGGACGCGGTGGTGTTTCACAGGAAGGAGGGCGGGGGAGAGCCGGGGAGAAACCTGCGGATTTATGAGAAAATGAGGGCGGACGGCGAGGAGCTGGGGCCGCGGGAGCTGTTTTACTACGGCCGGGAGCTTTTATACAACGACCGGCCGGAGGACGGGGCGGCGGTGCTGGAGCAGTTTCTGGAGAGAGAGGACGGCTGGGTGGAAAATAAGATCGAGGCCTGTGTAAACCTGGCGCTCTGCCTGAGAAAGCTGGGGAGAAGGGAGGAGGAGCTGCGTGCCCTGTTTCGCTCCCTGGAGTACGGCAGGCCCCGGGCGGAGGTGTGCTGCGAGGTGGGGCGGTGCTTTATGGAGCGGGAGGACTGGGAAACGGCGGTTTTCTGGTATGAACAGGCCCTTGCTGCTGGCCGGGACGACGGGCTGGGAGGCTTTGTGCGGGAGGAATGCCACGGCTACCTGCCTCACATCCAGCTCTGTGTCTGTCAGGACCGTCTGGGAAACCGGAAAGAGGCGTACCGCCACCACCTGGAAACGAAAAAGCTCCGTCCGGGCGCGCCGGAGGTGGCGTACAACGAGGTGTATTTTCAAAGCCTGGGGAAATGAACACAACTTGTTTTCTTTTCATATAGTATAGTACAAACATCGGAACGGCCGCAGGCGGATTTGCCTGATTACCCGGCAGTTTCCGGTGGGCGGGCCGGGACGGCGCCGGAGCGGAAAACGCGCGGTGGGCCGGCCTGGCGGGAAATGTATGAAAAGGAGTTGGAAATATGATTCGAAATAATATGATGAATGGTTTTCCGGGCCAGGGCGAGGGGGCTTTCAGGATGAACGGAGGCTTTGGCGGCGGAAATGACTGCGGAGGAAACGGCTTTGGCTGTGAGGATGGCGGTATGGCGGCCGCGGGCGGCTGCGGGAATCACTGCAGCTGCACCTGCCGTCCGTGTCCGCCGCCTCCCGGCCCGTGCTGCTGCCGCGGGGCCACCGGCCCTCAGGGCCCGATGGGATGTCCCGGGCCGCGGGGGCCGCAGGGTCCTCAAGGTCCCCAGGGCCCCCGAGGGCCTCAGGGCTTTCAGGGAGCGCAGGGCCCGGTAGGTCCTCAGGGCCCCGTGGGAGCTACGGGTTCCACAGGAGCTACGGGAGCCACTGGCCCGGCGGGAGCCGCGGGAGCCACAGGAGCCACGGGAGCCACCGGCCCTCAGGGCCCCCAGGGATTTCCCGGAGCCACGGGAGCTACAGGCGCGACAGGAAACACGGGAGCGCAGGGCCCCATCGGCCCCCAGGGCCCGGCGGGAGCAGTGGGAGCGGAAGGCCCCACAGGAGCAACGGGAGCCACAGGAGTGGCTGGGCCGACTGGCCCCACCGGCCCCACAGGAGCCACGGGAGCCGCTGGCCCGTCCGGTGAAAACGGCGCCCCCGGAGCCACTGGCCCCACCGGAGCCACAGGCGCAACCGGCCCGGCTGGCCCCACTGGCCCCACGGGAGCTACAGCGGCCTTGGAATTTACGCAACTGCCGGATAAAAAATAAAAGCCGTCCGTCTCACCGTTTCCCCGCCGGATCCTGAAAGGCGAACCGGATCTCCATTTCCCCATTTCCATAGACCAGGATCTGATCCACGAGAGCCATCAGAATTCCCCGGTTCAGTTTCCACAAAATTCCATCCTGGAACAGGGAGGCGAACTGCGTCTCCGGCGGGCCGTTTTCCTCTCCGGCAGCCGGAACTGCAGCCGGAACTGCAGCCGGAACTGCAGCCGGAACTGCAGCCGAAACTGCAGCCGGAACCGCGGCCGGAGCCGTACATTCCGCCGTAAGGCGCTGGACGGCCGCTTTTAAAGTTTCCGCCTGACCGGTGTACCGCGCCTTCATGCGCAGATATTCTTCTCTTGTGATTTCCCCCCATTTCCAGTCCTCGTAAAGATGGTCCGTCACGGCCAGCACCCGCGCCAGCTCCCGCTTTCGGGATTGCAGCAGGCCATTGGTATCCAGACGGCGGAGCCCTGTGAGAGAATGGCCGGGATCACAGCTGTCAGGCCGGGAGCAGTCAGGAGTGCCGGACACCCAGGCAGTACCTCCTCCGTTCCCGGGCCGCCTTCGCAAATGTTTCTTCTCGGATCCCCCCGGATCCGCCAGCTCTGTCAGATCCCCCAGCCCCGTTTCCACACGCAGAACGGAGAGCAGGATGCAGGACAGAGTATCCTCCCTCACGGAGTGTTTCGCGCAGCGGTTCCTGGATTTTTCCCCGTAGGTGCGGCACTGGTAGTAGACGATTCCCTTTGAGGAATGGCGGTGCATGGCTTTTTGGCAGTCTCCGCACCGGATCAGCCCGGAAAAAAGGTGCGGTTTCCCCGTGCCTGGGGCCGTCCGGGAGCGCCGGCCCTGAAGGGTTCCAGCCAGCTCAAAGGTCTCTTTCGGGATAATCGCCTGGTGCGTATCCGCGACCACATACCACCGCTCCTGCGGAACCGCCACCTTCTGGTGCACCTTGTAGCTGATGACAGCCTGCCGCCCCTGCACCATGGTTCCCGTATACACCGGATTTTTCAAAATGGCGGAAACGGTGCCCGGCGACCACAGGCCGTCGTTTTCGCCGGATCTGGAATTTTGATAGCGCAGGCCGCGGCTTAGCTTGTAGGCGGTGGGATTGGGGACAGCCAGGCCGTTGAGCCTGCGGGCGATGGCGTTTTTGCTCATGCCCTCGTACACAAACCAGTGAAAGATGGCCGCCACCACCGCGGCGGCGTCCCGGTCGGGGATGAGTTTGTTTTTATTTTCTGGGGATTTTTGGTAGCCGTAGGGGGCGAAGGCGCCGATAAATTCCCCTTTTCTCCGCTTGGCGGCAAAGGTGTCCCGGATGTCCAGGGAGGTTTTGGCGGCGAAACGGTCATTCATCAGGCCGTTTATGGGGATCTCCAGGCCGCCGATGGTCTCCGGGTGGAGAAAGCTGTCCACCTTCGGCTCGCTGACTGTGACAAACCGGATTCCGTACCGGGGAAACACATTTTCCAGAAAATAGCCCTGGTCAGAGTAGTTTCGGAACATCCGGGAGAGGTTTTTGCAGACTACGCAGTCGATGGCCCCGTTTTCCACGTCCCGCAGCATCCGCAGAAAGGCGGGACGGTCAAAATCCGTGCCGCTGCGGCCGTCGTCCACGTAATCGCCGAAAAAACGGTATTCCCCCACAAAAGCCGTTTCCAGATAGTCCCGGATGATCTTTTTCTGGTTGGTGACGCTCATGCTCTCGTCGTTTCCGTCGTCCTTGGAAAGGCGGATGTAGGCGCCTACGCGCCAGACCCGGCCGGGGGTTCCTGTTTCCCTTCTCATTTTGGTTTCCTTAGGAAAGCGCTTTGATAAAACCTATGACCCCTTCTTTGTCCCCTATGACACAGCGCGGGCAGAAAGCGGGGGGCGCATCAAACGCCAGATCAGGTGCTAGATCAGACGCCGGACGAAAAAACCGCCGCCTGGCCTCCGTTAGGGAGCCGCTCAGGCAGCGGTTTGAAATTACAGGACCTTTTCCAGGAATGACTTCGCCCGGTCAGTGGCCGGTGCGGAGAAGAAGGCGTCGGGAGTGGTATCCTCCAGAATGTGGCCTTCATCGATAAAGCAGATCCGGTCAGACACTTCTCTGGCAAAGCCCATCTCGTGGGTGACTAAAGCCATGGTGATGCCGGTGTGGGCCAGCTCCTTGATCACGGCCAGCACCTCCTTTACCATTTCCGGATCCAGGGCGCTGGTGGGCTCGTCAAAGAGCATGATCTTCGGCTCCATGGCCAGGGCGCGGGCGATGGCAATTCGCTGTTTCTGTCCGCCGGAGAGCTTGCCGGGATAGGCGTCCGCCTTCTCCGTCAGGCCCACCAGGGCCAGCAGCTCCATGGCCTTTTTCTGGGCCTCCTCCTTGGAAACCTTGTTCACGTGGGTGGGGGCGTAGATCATGTTTTCCATCACCGTCATGTGAGGAAACAGGTTAAAATGCTGGAACACCATCCCGATGTCCTTGCGGATCTTCTGAATATCCGTCTTTTTCTCCGTGATGTCCACTCCTTCGATGAGGACGGTTCCGCTGGTGGGGCGCTCCAGGAGGTTGATGCAGCGCAGGATCGTGGATTTTCCGGAGCCGGACGGCCCGATGAGGGTCACCACCTGCCCCTTTTCGATCTTAAAGTTAATGCCCTTTAAGACCTCCAGGTCTCCAAAGCTTTTATGCACGTTATGAAACTCTATCACTTCTGTTCACCCACCTTTCAAGACGGCTGGCAAGGGCCGAAAGTATCATGACGAAAATATAGTAAACCAGTGCGATCACCAGGTACGGCTCGAAGAAACGGTACGTGATAACCGTGATCTGGTCGGCCGCCCGCAGCAGCTCCACCGCTCCGATGTAGGAGAGGATGGAGGTTTCCTTCAACAGGGCTACCGCCTCATTTACAAGGCTGGGCAGGATGTGTTTCACTGCCTGGGGGATGATGATGTCCTTCATCATATCCTTATAGCCGACGCCTAAGGACATGGCGGCCTCGTACTGGCCGCGGTCGATGGCCTGGATGCCGCCGCGGAAGATCTCGGAGATGTAGGCGGCGGAATTCAGGGAAAAGGTCAGGATTCCTGACTGGGTTGCCGTAAAGGTAACGCCCAGGAGTTGGGGCAGGCCAAAGTGCACGATACACAGCTGCACCAGCAGGGGAGTTCCCCGGAAAATAGAGGTATAGAACCGGCCGAACCATACCAGGGGGGCGCATTTGCTGATCTTGATTAAGGACAGGAACACACCCAGGATGAAACCGCAGACGGCACAGATCAGTGTCATCTTCAGGGTCAAAACAGCTCCGTGGTAGAGAAACGGCCAGTATTGCCATACGCTGGAAAAATCAAGGCTCATTCTGATTTCCTTTCTGACGGATTAGTCGGCGATGAATTCTTCGCTTAAGTGGTTGGCGATGATCTCATCCAACTCGCCGCTTTCCATCATTTCCTTTAAGGTGTTGTTGAAGGTCTCGTAGTAGGGGGACTCCTTCGGGAAACCGATGGCGAAACAGTCGTCATCCACCTTGTCCATCAGGCTCATGGACAGGCCGGTGTTCTGCTTTAAGAACTCTACGGCTCCGGCTCCGTCCACGATGCAGGCGTCGGCGCGTTTGCTCTTTACTTCCTCGATGCAGGCCGGGCTGCCCTGGATGCCCACGGCGTTCACGCCCTCAATGCTTTCTGCTACCTGCTGGTAGTTGGTGCCGAATACGTAGGCTACGGTCTTTCCTGCCAGGGAGTCCAGAGTGGGGTAGTCGTCGCCCTCTCTGTAAACGATGGCGTTTCTCGGATAGAAGAAGATCTCGGAGAAGTCCAGAGTTTTTGCTCTCTCCTCAGTGGGAGCCATGCCGCCGCTGCAAAAGTCGATCTGCTTGGCCTGGATGGCTGCCGTCAGGCTCTTAAAGGGCATATCCTGGAACTCTACGGTTCCGCCGTTCTTTTCCACCACGGCGTTGATGATGTCGATGTTCATGCCCACGTAGATCTTGTTTCCGGACGCGTCCATCTCGATGGACTCGAAGGGAACGAAGGTGGCGGAGCAGCCCACTTTTACGGTCTTTCCGTTAAAGGGGTTGTCAGCGGAAACCTCGGCGGCCTCCGTGGTGTCGGCGGAATCGTCCGCAGCCTCTGTGGCTTCAGCAGAATCGTCTGCCGCCTCCTGGGAAACGGCCTCTGTTGCTGCGGCTGTGGTAGTTTCAGCGGTATTTCCGCCGGAGCATCCGGCCAAAGCGCCCACCGCCAGGGCTGTCAGGATTCCTAATACCATTTTTTTCATTGTGTTCTCCTCCTCTTTTTTACTGCCCCTGCCGCCTGTTTCCGCGACGGAGATGGGAAACTCAGGGGCGTTTTTATGAAATATTATTTGTATTAGCATATATTAGCATAAATATGCAAACTGTGCAATCCTTTTTCAACTCATATATTGCAATACTTATCCAGATAAGCTATACTGAAATCGTTTCGACTGAATTGTATATTTATTCCGGCGGCTGTCAGATGTCGCGGATGGATAAAGGAGGATTTTCAATGGCAGTTCCAGTGGACGGAAAAACAAACGGCCCCGGCATCGTGTGGCCGGGACGCAAGCGGGTTGCCGTCATGGTTACATTTGATTTTGACGCGGAGTTTCTGCGCATTTCCAGGGCGAAATCTAAGGGGACGGGAATCGGGTTTACCGATTATTCCAGGGGGCAGTATGGGCCTCATACGGGGATTTACCGCTGCCTGGATATGCTGGATACCCTGGGGGTGAAGGCCACGTTCTTCGTGCCGGGGGCAGTGGTGGAAACGTACCGGGAGCAGGTGGAGGAGATTCACAGGCGGGGCCACGAACTGGCGTACCACGGCTATCTTCACGAATCCGTCCGGGGGATTTCCCGGGAGGAGGAGACGGCGAATATGGAGAAGGCCGAGGCCCTGTTGGAATCCGTCACCGGGCGCCGCCCTGTGGGGCACCGGGGGCCGGAGAGCATCATCCACCCCTTTACGCCGGAGCTTTTGACGGAGCGGGGGTATCTTTACAGCTCCTCCATGAAGGACTGTGACTACGCCTATCTGTGGGAAAAGGACGGCCGGACGCTGCCGTTGGTGGAGCTGCCGGGGGATATTACCATGGATGATTTTACCTATTATTATTTCACCTTCAGCGACCCGGCGGTGCGGTCCATGTATACCAACCGGGAGGTTTACGGAAACTGGAAGGCGGAGTTTGACGGGCTGGCGGAAGAAGGGGACAAGATTTTTGTGCTGAAACTTCATCCCCAGATGATCGGCCGGGCCAGCCGCATTGCCATGGTGGGGGAGCTGATCGCCTATATGAAGGGGCACGGGGCCTGGATTGCCACCTGCGAGGAGGTGGCGCGGTACGTGCTGGAGCAGGAATGGGAAAAAAACGGGGAACAGGATTCTCCAGGGAAGGGAGGAGCTTTGAAATGATCGCTTGGCCGAATGGAAAACGGATCGCGGTGATGCTGGCCTTTGACCTGGACGCGGAGACCATGTGGACCACCAGGGGAGACGGAAACGGGGATCACATCACCAATTTGTCCAGAGGGGCCTATGGGCCGAAACAGGGAGTGCCGCGGATCCTGGAAATGCTGGATGTGTTTGGGGTGAAGGCCACGTTTTTTGTGCCGGGAGTGATCGCGGACAGCTATCCGGAGGTGGTGCGGGAAATCGGCCGCCGGGGGCATGAAATCGGGTTTCACGGCTATTTTCACGAAGAATTTACCACTACCACCTACGAGGAGGAAAAGGCTACCATGGAGCGGTGCGAGGCTTTGATCCGGGAGCTGACGGGGCAGCAGATGGTGAGCCACCGGGCGCCGGGAGGCGTGATCCACGATTACAGCCTGCGGCTGTTCGCGGAGCGGGGCTATATCGCCAGCTCCAACTGGCGGGACAGCGACGGGCCGTTTATCCATGAGCTGGACGGGAAGAAAATCCCCCTGGTGGAGCTGCCCAAGGACTCGATTTTTGACGACACAGCCTATGATTTTTACACGGACAGCGCGCCGGAGCGCTATGAGCTGAAATCTCCTGGGGAAATGCTTGAGATCTGGAAGGAGGAGTTTGACTCCCTGGCGGCGGAGGGGCGGATGATCAATTTTGTGCTCCACCCGCAGTTTATCGGCCGGGTCAGCCGGGTGAATATGCTGAAGGAACTGATCGGATATATGCTGTCTAAGGGCGCCTGGATTGCCACCAATCGGGAGGCGGCACAGTGGGTGTTAAAGGAGAGCGGGATGTAGGAAAACGGCGGGGGAGGCGGTGCGGCCGGGAGTTGCGGAAAGGCATAGGCGGCTACTGGAGCCACCGGCCCGGCAGGTCCGACGGGAGCTAGCGGAGCGACAGGCCCGGCAGGTCCGACGGGAGTTACCGGAGCGACAGGCCCGACAGGTCCGACGGGAGCTACCGGAGCGACAGGCCCGGCAGGCCCGACGGGAGCAACGGGAGCCACTGGCCCGACAGGAGCCACCGGCCCCGCAGGAGATACGGGAGCCACCGGTGAAACCGGCCCCACCGGAGCCACGGGTGAGGAGGGCCGCGCCGCCACCGTCCGAATCGGCAATGTCACCACCGGTGAGCCCGGTTCTGAGGCGGCAGTGACCAATTCCGGCACAGATCAGGACGCGATTTTCGATTTTGTCATCCCTAGAGGAGACACCGGATCCGCCCAGCCGCTGGATGTTCTGAGTGCCTACTCCACACCGGCAAAGCCTGGGACTACCGGCACCCAGCTGATCTTTGACCAGACGGCTACCTCTTACGGGAGCGCCATCTCCCACGCAAACGGCAGTGCCCAGATCACCATCAACGAGCCTGGTGTCTACGCTGTCGCCTTCCACACCGTGCTGGCCCCCATGGCCGGAGTGACCTTCCCGCTGCCCATCTCCTTAGTGTTGGAGCAGAATGGCGCGGCCCTTCCGGAGGCGGCGTCCCAGCATACCTTCCACACCTCCGCGGACTCGGCCAATGTGGCCTTCTCCACTCCCATTACCGTATCGTCGGTACCCACGGTGCTGACTGTGCGGGCCAGCGGCGGAGAGTTCCTCTACAGCGACAGCGCCATGAGCGTGTACCGCCTGGGAGACGTTCCGGCGTGACGGTTCAGATAAAAAATAAGAAAAATTTGAGAAGACAATAAAAAACCACAGAAATGTCCGTGCTAGGCGTACAAAAACGCCATAAAAAATCCCAGTGCTCCATAAAAAGGAGCACTGGAGAATAAAATCCAAGCAATCGGATGAAAAAAGGGTATCTGTTTTCAACAGATACCCTTTACCTGTGCCGAACAAGATTCGAACTCGCGACCTTCTGATCCGTAGTCAGACGCTCTATCCAGCTGAGCTACCGGCACATATTGTATTGCTACAACGTCATATATTTTATGATAATTTTTTTGTTTTGTCAATACTATTTTTAAAAAATTTCCGTGACAACATCCCTTCCATATCCCCTCCC
>NZ_NFLE01000063.1 GCF_002160755.1 Lachnoclostridium sp. An14 | reverse complement strand
CAAATGGATGCTCTTTTTTCATTCACTTGATAGGTGAAAAGCAATATTCAGTTAAAATACAGTAACTATGTGGCTTTCAGCCACATTCGTGGCAAAGTCGTGAATAATTCAGGATAAATGCAATTGCAGATAAAATCAAAAATCTTAATACATTAAATATTATTGTTGCAGGAAAAACAGGTGTTGGTAAAAGTACACTTATCAATTCGGTATTCAAGGAGGAACTTGCAGATACAGGCATGGGAAAACCGGTGACAATCCATATGCGTAGAATATGCAAGAAAGGTGTACCTCTTTCTATTTATGATACAAGAGGCTTTGAACTTGGAAAAGAAGTCCAGACTGAAGTAAAGCAGGAAATAATGGACACAATCAGCAAAGGGCTTGCTACACAGGATATCAATAAGGCTATCCACTGCATTTGGTATTGTATCAATACGGCATCAAATAGAATTGAGCCGGAAGAAATTGAATGGCTTAGAGAACTTTCGATAGATAACCAGCTTACGCAGGTTCCGATCATTGTTGTACTTACTCAATCTTTCTCAAAGAAAAAAGCACAGGAAATGAAACAGATTCTGTTGAACGAAAATTTGGATATCATTCAAGTCATTCCTGTACTTGCAGAAGATTATGAAATAGAAGATTTAGGCGTTGCTAAAGCATACGGCTTGGATGTATTGATTAAGGTAATGGGAGAGGCCCTTCCAGAAGAATTAATGGATACACTCCAACACGTTCAAATCGTGTGTTTAGAAGAAAAAAAGCGTCTTGCACAGGCAGCGGTAGCAACTGCAGCAGTTGCAGCGGCAGGTGAAGGAGCTGCACCAATCCCGTTCTCTGACTGTGTTTTCTTGATTCCTACCCAGGTAGGCATGATAGCTTCAATTACAGTGATTTTTGGATTTGATGTAAATAAGAGTATCATTACTGCATTATTGTCGTCTTCGATTGGTGCTGGTGGTGCTACGCTACTGGGAAAAACGGTTGTTACAAATATTTTGAAGTTTATACCGGGTGCAGGAACGGTAGTAGGTGGTGCAATATCCGCGGGGACAGCTGGAGTGATTACGGTTGCACTTGGTGAGGCATATATCGGAATAATGGAATTGGTATTCAAGGGTGAAATGAGTATTGATGACCTTGGAACTAAGAAGGGGAAAGAAACCATGACAGCCCTGTTTAAGGAACAGCTGAAAAAGGAAAGATAATTTTGCCCCCTTTACTGGGGAAATGATTTAGAATATAGAGCCGATTTTCACTACCGTGATTTCAGGAAAAATAGATGAAAATTTGACAGTAGTAAAACACCCCTGTTTCTACTACGTTTTTATTACGGTTCAGGTCCTCAACTTGCCCCGATTTGCCACGGCAATATACTGGCAACTCTCTAAAAAGTCTTGATTTATCGGGGAAAGGGAAACTTCACAATTCTGTTTTAGACCAAGTTTAGACCATTTGAAATGTGTAGAAAATAATAAAAAACATGCAGATGGGGAGCCTTGTTGCAAATATACTCATATAGAAAATTACACAACGGAGATAACTCATGAGAGAAAAAATCATCCGGTGATGTGTGGAAATGTATCCATACGTCACCGGATTTTTTGCGTGTGCGCCTGGCGGCGCACGTTTCTTAAGGGTGCAAGTCCCAAGTCTGCCCGGTAGTGGGAAAGACATAGCCGAAGGTAAGGGTGTCCATCGTGAGGTGGAATCTGAAAGAAACCGGATGCGGGGAACCAACGAACCCGTGGGCAAACCTCTGGTCTGACGAACAGAAATCGCATATAAGGCTGTACATGAGGGTAAATTTGCACGACAAAATAAAGCCCGATAGCTACACGGAATCATGTGCAGTAAATACGGCAGATGGATGGAGGGAAAGAAACGTGTGGTACCCAGGGAGGTCTGTATGATACGCTCTGAAAGGGGTAACCGCTGTCGCGAGACAGCGCTGAACATACAGAAGTCAGCAGAGGTCGTAGTAGTTGAACGATTTTTTTTCAGTGAAGGGCTGAATCAATAGGAGTCTTTAGTACAACCGGGAAAGGAGGAATGGGCAGATGGGTACAGAAAACAGGGAAAGCTGCTCACAAAGAGATAGCGTGGAACGCAAAGGGTATGTGAGAGCGCACCGCTCATTCAACCGGATATGGAAGGAACGGGACAGTGCAGAGCCGGACCTCTTAGGTAAGATACTGGAAAAGGACAACCTGAACCGCGCATACAAAAGGGTAAAGGCAAACAAGGGAGCGCCGGGAGTGGATGGAATGACCACCGAAGAGGCGCTGCCGTGGCTCAGAGAACACAACCGTGAGCTGGTGGAACGAATCCGGAAGGGAAAATATACCCCATCTCCTGTGAGGCGGGTGGAGATTCCAAAGCCGGACGGGGGAAAGAGGAAGTTAGGGATTCCCACGGTGATAGACCGGATCATCCAGCAGGCGATGGCGCAGCAGCTCATCCCCATCTATGAACCATTGTTTTCGGAGAATAGTTTCGGCTATCGACCGGGACGAGGGGCAAAGGACGCCATAGGAAGAATCAAGGAGTACGCGGAACAGGGATATACAAGGGCAGTGGTTCTTGACCTGTCGAAATACTTTGATACGCTGAATCATGACATACTGCTCAACCAGTTGAGGAAACAGGTAAAGGATGAACGGGTGGTACAGATGATAAAGAGGTATCTGAAAAGCGGCGTGATGGAGGATGGAGTGGCAGAGCGGACGGAAGAAGGCTCCCCACAGGGAGGAAATCTTTCTCCGTTATTGTCGAATGTGTACCTGAATGAGTTTGACTGGGAGTTTCAGAGGAGAGGGGTACCGTGTGTTCGATATGCAGACGATATTGTCCTGTTAGCAAAGAGCGAACGGGCGGCCCAAAGACTGCTGGAGAGCAGTAGGAAGTATCTGGAAAGGACGCTGAAACTGAAGGTAAATCAAGAGAAAAGCCGTGTGGTAAGCGTGTTTGCAATCAAAAATTTTAAGTTCCTTGGCTTTGCATTGGGAAGGAACCGAGAGGGCGTGTATGTCCGGGTTCATCCAAAGTCATGGAAGAAGTTTAAGAGGAGGCTGAGAGAACTCTCTTCCCGGAGACGCTGTCAGAGTATCCGGCCATCGCTGGAAAAGATTAAAGTCTATGCGAGGGGCTGGCTTAACTATTATGGAATCGCAAGCATGAAGAATAACCTGGACGACCTCAATAGCTGGCTGTACCACCGTATACGAATGTGTATATGGAAACAGTGGAAACTGCCAAGGACAAAAGAACGGAACCTGGTCAGACTGGGGATACCGAAGTATTATGCCCATATGGCAGCAAACAGCCGAAAAGGGTATTGGAGGACATCCAACACAACCACGGTCAAAAGAGCCATAACAAAAGAAAGACTGATAAACAGTGGCTTTTACGATTTAGCCATAGCCTATCAGTCTTTGCACGTCAACTATTGAAACCGCCGTGTACCGAACGGTATGCACGGTGGTGTGAGAGGACGGCGGTTAGTCACCGCCTCCTACTCGATGATTAGAGGGCTGCAACAAGGTCCCTAAGCGTCCTGTCCCTCTGGTTTCCTGGGCTGACGTTTGAGATAATCCGCGTCGATGCGCTCCTTCCACGCGGCTCCCATAAGGGGGGCGTCGCAGCGGACGGCAGAGATGGCGTCGCTTAAGACCTCGTAGTTCAGTTTCGTCCCCTCGCTGTCCTGGCAGTATGTGGCGGCCCGGTCCGGGGCGATTCCGAAATGGCCGGCGGTTTCCACGGCGTCCATGTTGGCGCCGAGAAAGAGAAATTCCCAGCCGTATCGTTCCTTCTGCCGCTCGATCATCTGCCGGACCTGGGCGGCAGAGTAGCGGCGGCTGGAGTTTTCCATCCCGTCGGTGGTGATCACAAACAGGGTGTGCTCCGGCACGTCCTCCGGCCTGGCGTACTTGTGGACGTTTCCAATGTGGTGGATGGCCCCGCCCACGGCGTCCAAAAGGGCGGTGCAGCCTCTCACAGTGTAGTCCCGATCCGTCATGGGGCGGATGGTCTGGAGATGCACCCGGTCGTGGAGCACCAGGATTTCGTGGTCAAACAGGACGGTGGAAACGAGGGCCTCCCCCTCCTGCTTTTTCTGCTTTTCAATCAGGGAATTAAACCCGCCGATGGTGTCCGCCTCCAGCCCGCTCATGGAGCCGCTGCGGTCGAGGATGAATACGAGTTCCGTTAAATGTTTTCTCATAAAAAATGCCCTCCTGTAAAAAGTGTGTATAGCAGTGCGCATAAAAAATGCGACTGTCCGGTTTCTTACCTTACAGTCACATTTTAAGAGAAATTTCCTGGAAATTGGTCGCATGGGAGGCGACATTTTACGCCCCAAGCAGGCTCTGGTCAAAGGCGAACAGGGCCTCGTTGATTTCAAATATATTGTAGTTCTTCCGCTCGATGAAAAACTCGATGATAATGTCGAATTTGTTGGAGTGGGAGAGGGCAAACCCGGCTTTTAAGAGCAACTCCCTCGTTTCCTCAAGGGAGAGCTCCAGGGCGATGGCAAAGGCGATGGCCGTGGGCTTTGAGGGCTTGTACAGCCGGTCGTTTCGGATCTTGGAAAAGAGTTTCCGGTCGATGTTGGCCTTTTTGTAGCACTGGGCGTCGGTCATCCCCGATTCGTCGATTTTCCGCAGCAGCATTTCCGAAAAGCTTTCGTCCAGGCAGCTGAGGGCCTCGTCTAAGGTTTTCGACGGTTTGGCTTTCAAAAATTCAGGGGCGGCGACGGTGGGGGAATAGGCCGCCGCCTCTGGCTCGCTGTATTCAGAATCATCCGGTGCCCATTCCGGGCTGTTCTGGCGGCGGCGCCGCTCAACGTCAGGATCCGTATGGCTGTCCACGTAGTGGTCGTCGATGTACTCCGTGATGGATGAAAACAGGGTCTCGCCGATGGCGAAGGCCTTTTTGTCAAAGATCACCAGATAGACGGTCATATCGTGACCGGCCAGAAACTCCTGGATGGTTTCTGAGGCCACCTGGAGGGCCTCTGCTTTGGGATAGCCGTAGATCCCGGAGGAAATCAACGGGAAAGCCACCGTCTCGCAGCCAGCTTTCTCCGCCAGCTCCAGGGAAACGCGGTAGCAGGAGGCCAAAAGCTCCCGCTCCCCCCGCCTGCCGCCCCTCCAGCGGGGGCCGACGGCGTGGATTACATAGCGGCAGGGCAGGCGGTAGGCTTTGGTCAGCTTCGCCTGTCCCGTTTTGCAGCCGCCCAGGGTCAGGCATTCCGCCAGCAGTTTCGGCCCGGCGGCCCGGTGGATGCAGCCGTCCACGCCGCCTCCTCCCAGGAGCGTGGAGTTGGCGGCGTTTACGATGGCGTCCACCTTCATTTTCGTAATATCGTTTCGGACAATCTGAAGGGGCATGGGCATTTCCTCCTAAGGTAGAATAAACGGGCGTCCCAGGCGGGCTTAAGCCAGCTCGAACCGGTCGCTGTCGGTGATTACCAGGTTGGTGTTGTAGAAGGCGGTGAGGGCGTCCACCATGTACTGGGAGTCCTTGATTCCCGCCGTCTCATAGGAGGAGTGCATGGAGAGCTGGGGCAGGCCGATGTCCACGGTGTGCATGGAAACCTTCTGGGAGGACAGATTTCCCAGGGTGCTGCCGCCTACGCTGTCACTGCGGTTGGCGAAGAACTGGATGGGCACTCCCGCTTTCTGGCAGATGCCGGCAAAGACGGCGGAGCTGATGCCGTCGGTGGTGTATTTCTGGTTGGCGGAGAATTTCACCACCACGCCCTTGTTCATGTAGGTGCAGTTTTCCGCATCCGTTTTCTCCGGGTGGTTGGGGTGAACGGCGTGGGCGTTGTCACAGGAGACCATAAAGCTCTTGGCCACGGCGCGGCAGTAGTCCTCGCCGCCAAAGCCTAAGCAGCCGTTGATCCGCTGGAGCACGTCCCGCAGGAAGGTGGAGCAGGCGCCCTGTTTCGTGCCGGAGCCCACCTCCTCGTTGTCAAAGCAGGAGTAGACGGTGACGCAGTGGTCGTTTTTCGCCTGGAGCATGGCCTTTAGAGAGGTGTAGGCGCACTGGAGGTCGTCCAGTTTCGGGGAGGAGATAAACTCCTCCTTCATGCCCCAGATGGACGGGGCGGTGCGGTTGTAGAGGTACATATCCATGCCCAGGATGTCCTCCCTGGAAACGCCCAGCTCCCCGGCGATCAGGTCGTAGTAGCTGTTTTCCCCGCACTCTCCGGCGGAGAACAGGGGGAGAAGATCCACCTGGTTGTTGTACTTCATGCCGTTGTTGACCTCCCGGTTCATGTGGATGGCCACGTTGGGGATGAGCACCAGATCCCGGTCAAAGGCCACCAGACGGGTGGAAATGGCGTTTCCCTCCCGCACCAGCACCCGCCCGGCTAGGGACAGGGGACGGTCCATCCAGGTGGCGCAGAGCATACCGCCGTAGCCTTCCGTGTTCAGCTGGAGATAGCCGCCTTTGCCCTTTAACTCCGCCCGCTCCTTTACTTTAAAGGTGGGGGAATCGCTGTGGGAGGAGGTCACCTGGAAATGGTAGTCGTCCAGGGTCTCCCCGATGTGAAAGGCGATGAGGGAAGAACCGTTGCGGGTGGTGAAATAGGAGCCGCCCTTCTCCAGGTTCCAGGAGCCGCACTCCTTTAATTCCTGGTAGCCGGCCGCTTTCAGGCGGGCGCCGATCTCACGGACAGCGTGGAAACAGCTGGGGCTTTTCTGGATAAAATCCAGGACTTCTTTTGACGTTTCTCTATACATATCAATTTCCTCCGTATTTTGAATTAGCAGGAATTCCTGCCGGTTTTCAGTATAACATGGGAATCCCGTTTTCACAATCTGGGAAATGCAGAAAACCCCGGCGTCCGGGCGTTCCCCTTTCACAGGAAGGGAGACGCCGGATCAGCAAAAAGTGGGGCCACGGCAGAAAAAAGGGGACGAATCCAAGAATCCGTCCCCGGAGAGGTTTCCCTCCCAATTAAGCGTTCGTTTTTTCGTTCTTTTTGATAATCGGTAAAATTAATCCCAGAGCGGTGAGCACGAAGGGAGTGATCACGTTCATGGCGGTCAGGAACAGATCGCCTTCCACGTACATTCCCATAAGGCAGCAGATGGCGGTTACGAAGAAACACCAGCCGCCGGCTAAGAATGCCAGACCCTGATTCTTTGTGAATTTGTACTCCGGATTAAATTTGTTTAAGGATTTGCGCAGGGCGATGTAGGCGGCAAATACCCACAGGTAACGGAGGGGCATGGTGACAGAGTTTAACTTGGTAAGCTGTGCCAGTACCGTGGCAGCCCCCGGTACGAAGGACTGGATGAGGATGATGCTTCCGGAAAGGATTACGATCATCCAGATGCCGTTTACATAAGCGCCGTATTTGTTCTTCTTTAACAGACCGCTGGGGATGAACTGTCTCGCGTTTTCGTTGTCCAGAAGCATACGCAGAGGAGCGTCAATGCTCAGCACCAGAACGGAGAACTGTCCGATCATATTGCAGGCCGCGTAGATGATGAGAAGGAGATTGCCCACTCCGTAGTACTGGCCCAGTTTCTGGAAGGACCAGTAGGCGCCGTTGGATACGTAGGAGTTAAAGGTCTCCGGGCTCTCGTTGATAACAGCCGGATCGAACATCATGCCCATGGCGATGGTTCCCAGGATGGCGCAGACCATAACCATGACGGCCAGGGCAACCATGCCTTTGGGGAATCCCTTGGACGGATTTTCCACCTTGTTTACGTAGGGGGAAATCTTCTCACAGCCGCCCACCGCGAATACCAGGATGGACAGGGAGGTGAAGTATCCCAGGTTAAACTTGGGGATTAAGTTGCCCAGGGAGAAGTCCATGGACACGTATCCGCCGCCGGGGTTGATCGCGGGTGCGGCGAACATCATCAGGATGTACAGAATGGACATCACAAACATACTCGTTCCCGCGATGGTGGACAATTTCTTTAAGGGGTTTAACCCGCGGCTCGCCACCCAGCAGAAGATCAGGAAAACGGCCAGGGTTGCCAGCTGTACCCAGAGGGTGGGGAAGGTGTCGTAGGTCGTTCCGTTCTGGAATACCATCCAGCTCAGCGCCTTTAAACCGCCGCTTCCCTTGCTGGCGATGTAAGTAATGTGACAGGCCCAGTAGGTCCATCCCGCGTAATAAGCAAATTTCGGGCCGATTGTCTCGTGGATCCAGGAGCTTACGCCGCCGCCGGAAGTTTTGAAGGCGGAGCCCAGCTCACCAACCATGAGGGCATAGGGTACGAAGTACAGGGCAAACATCAGAATCCAGCTGAAGATGACCTGAATGCCGTTGAAGTAAACGAAACCGTTCATCACGTTTCCGAATCCCCATACGGTGGAGAATGCCATGAAGGCAAGGGTGTACCACTTCATTTTCTTAGATTGTTCCATTTTACACCTACCTTTTTGGTTTTCTTTGTTTGCGATACCGGGGAAAAAGCCCAAAATCCGGCGCGGGATCGGCCCTGCGGAACTGTTACGAATTTTGAGCCTTTGTTCCTCTCAGTATCAGGGGGACAAAACGCCTTTTGCCCCCGGTTTTTGCTTTTTTGAAAAAACGAACGGGCCTATTATAGCATAGAATGTCCAGATATGCCATAGCAATTTCTAGTTATTCACTATTAATTGTTCCATGGTACTTGACATTACATAGTACCTGTTATAATATAGCTTTAGAGAGGTGAGGAAATGAACGCGCAGTTTAAAAAAGGAGTGCTGGAGCTCATTGTCCTCCTGTCGGTGACGAAACGGGATATGTACGGCTATGAGCTGGTGAGCGAGGTGTCCAGGGTGGTGGACGTGAACGAGGGGACGATCTACCCCCTGCTAAAGCGTCTGACCAACGAGCGGTACTTTGAGACGTATCTGCGGGAGTCCACGGAAGGGCCGCCGAGGAAATATTACCATCTGACGGCGGCGGGCATTTTGTATAAGGATGCCTTAAGGAAAGAATGGCAGGAGTTCAGCAGCCGCGTGAACGGCTTTATAAAGGAGAGTGAAAGGGAATGAGCAGAGAGGAATTTTTACAGTCTCTGGAGGCGCGGCTCCAGGTACTGAATGAAAAGGAACGGGACGATATTCTCAGCGAATACCGGCAGCACATCAGCCTTCGGATGGAGAGCGGGCTGTCGGAGGAGGAGGCGATCCGGGATTTCGGGGATTTTGAGGAGCTGGTGTCGGAGATTCTGGACGCCTACAATGTAAATCCGGAGTTTGGCAGGGCACCCCAGGGGGAAGACAGAAAAAAGGAGAACGCGGCCAAAGCCGCGGCCGCCGGAGCCTGGAGGCTGGTTTCGAGAGCCGGAAAGGGATTGGGCCGGATGGTGACGGCTTTATGGGGGCTGATGGTGAGAATGGTTCTCGGCGTTTTCGCCGGGGCCGGGCGGTTTGGAAAATGGATGATGTCCGGCGCGGCTGGGCTGTTTTCCGGGAAACGGCACAGAAACAGGGCCGGTGACAGCGGCTTTGCCGGGGAGAGGCCGGCAGACGGCAGCCTTTTGCGGGAGCGGATGGAGGAAACTATGGAAACGCCGGAGACGGCAGCGCTGCCGGGAGCGGTGTCCATTGCGGCAGGTGAAGGACTGGATCCGGCCGCGGACCGGACCGGGCGAAACGCCGGAATAGAAGGGGCGTTTTCCGCGGAGACGGGAAACGGGGAGCCTGGTCAGACAGGGACCGGCGGCCGGACCGGGGAAGGAAACCGGAAACCCGGCCTGTTTTCCAGATGGGGACGAAGGAGGAGACGTATGGACGAGGGAGAGAAACGAAGGGGATTTTTTGGCTGGCTGTGGTCCGGGATCGTGGGCCTGGCTCTGTTTGGAGTCCGGGCGGCCGGTGTGGCCTTTTTGCTCATTCCCATGGGCATTGTGGACTTTTTCGGAGTGATGTTCCTGGGCTGTGTGCTGGTGATGTGCCTTCTCGGTTATCCCGTCTGGGGCGTGACCCTGGGCACCTTTGGGGGCGTGATGAGCTGTACGGCCCTGATGCTTTTGACAGCAGACATTCTGTTTCCGGGAAAAGGCAGGGAAAAACGGGAGAAACGGCGGAGGAAACCGGCGGCGGCTGTTTCCCAGGGAGAGACGGTTCCTGAGACTGTGAGCCTGGACGGGAGTCCGGCGGAGAATACTGGAGAGGAGGAGACGGCTCATGAAGCGTAGAATCCTGTATGTTGGCATCTTTTTGGCGGGGGCTTTGCTGATGGGAGCAGGGGGCGGGATCGCCCTGGCGGAGTATTCCTCCTTTGAGTACCTGGGAGAGCGGGTACTGGGGCAGGAGCACATGGCGGTGACGGAGCTGATGGCAGAACGGAACCCGGAGCTGCCCTTTACCGTCCGCGGCGGCGGCTGGGATCAGGGAAAGGTGGAGTTTGTGGTGGACGATACTGTGCCGGATGACAGGCTCATTTTCCAGGTGGAGTACAATGATCAGGCGATCACTCCCTACATTGACAAGGAGCTGACAAAATTGGATCCGGAGGTGTGGGAGGAGACGGAGAACTGGCTGTCCCAGGAGGAGGTAGACGGGACGGAGGCGGCCCCGGAGGGGGAAACGCCAGCCGCGCCGGAACCTCCGGTCCTGCGGGAGGATTTCTTCCTCTGGGCTTACGTGGACAATGATCTTACCTCGGTATGGCAGGCGAAGGATGAGCTGCTGGCAGATCTGAAAGCCCGCTCGTTCCACACCTATGACGTGTCCTACTGGGGCACCATCACCGTGCGGATGTCGGAGAAGGCGGCCGGGGATTTGGTGAATTGGCAGGCGTATTGACGAAGGGCGGCGGGGAAATGGCTTTCTGAACAGCCGTTTCCCCGCCGTGGGTGTATGCTATGCGTCCACTTTTTTATATTCTGTGATCAGATCTTCCACTAAATACTCGTCGCTCATACAATGCAGATCCGATACGCCTTCACGGAGCAGAGGATACAGTTCGGAACGATAGAAGAAAGCCAGGGCGTCGTCCAGAGAGAGCTGTTCTTTTTGCGAAAACAGTTCGATGATTCGGGCGTATTTTTTTTGGAGCAAAATAGGATTGGCGGTCAAATTTGTTCACTCCCTTCATAGTGAAGAAACTCGTCAAGAGTCTTCTGGGTGCGCAGACATATCTGTAGGTTTGGCTTTTCATAACGCAGCCGGCGGATAGCCTCTTTTTTATCGATTAAGTGGTCAAAATAAAGCTCAATCGTATTAAATACCTTATCATTTGCCACCCCGCCGATCACAATATCGTAGTCGGTAGAGTCCTGTCCTCGTCTGCAGTTCAGAATAAAGTCCAGCCATTCTTCCGAGTAGCGGTCAAATCTCAGAATTTTAAGTTTCTGGTAAGCTGTTTCATCAAATATATAGCGGGAAATAATTCCTTGTTTGCCGCGGCGTTTGAATTTTTCACACCAATTCGCAGCCTGTTCATAGATTGGTGTCGTATAAAATCCACGTCCGAAATCTACATTTTCTCTGGAATGCACCAGATCCGGTGTTTGGATTTCCAGATAGGAACCGTGATACAGAATCATACGCGGATACCCCTTTCTTCCATCAGGCTGATAATGTCATCGAGAATGTAATCCTTGCTTTGGGTATGCAGCATTTCATATTCTGGTATGATGTAACCGTTTAAAATGTTGTGTTCCGCCAATACCCGATAAACCATGTCTGCGTTTTTTCCTAATCGGATTGCCATATTTTCGATACAGAATACAGCAAACTCCAGTTCATCGGCATTTTTGATGTCAGAGTGATTTAACATGATGGGAAAACCTCCTGTTGTGCTGGTTCAAAACGGATATTACAAAGTCATTGTATATCGGAAGGGATAGCCAGTCAAGAAATTCCAGATACCACGGCACGACAAACGCATGAATGTGTTCTTCAACCAAACCTCGTTTTCATCCCCAATTTTACAGATTTATGATCTGCTCCAGATGTTTTTCAGGGTTTGTTCCGATTGCATACCGTTTCTTTTTCAGGCTTAATGGTTTATTCCCTACCTCTATCATTTTTAAGATACTTATTGATAACTTCCTCATGATATTTAGATTGTACGATGCCTGC
>NZ_NFLE01000062.1 GCF_002160755.1 Lachnoclostridium sp. An14 | reverse complement strand
GAAACTGCGTTCCCTATGGCACAAAAGCCTCCGGCGGGAGGCGCACTCCGCGCAAAGGAAAATGGCTGCTGGCGCAGCCGCGCTCCGGCGCGAGTGTGCGCCAAGCGCACACTTTTTTATGTAGTAGGAAAATGCGTTTCCTATGACACAAAAGCCTTTGGCGGGAGGTGCACTCCGCGCAGAGGAAAATGGCTGCTGGTGCCGCCGCGCTCCGAAACGCGCATTTTTTAGAATCCGTGACATGAAAAAAGCGGAGGTTTCAAACCTCCGCCCGGTTCTGACGCAGCCGTTCATAATAGAAGATATACTGCTGCATAACGCCGGCGCAGCCGCGGTAGCGCCCGAAGAAATCCCGGATGATGGCGGGATAGAGCTGTGCTTTGGGAAGGGCAGCGTATTTTCTGGGGTGTTTGGGGTAGTATTCGTTTTTCAGGATTTTCTCGATCCAGGTGTCCACGGGAAAGGCCTCGATGTGGTGGAGGCCAAACAGGCAGATGCAGTTGGCCACCTTCCGGCCGATTCCGTAAAAGCCGGTGAGATAGTCCATGGCGGCGGAATAGTCCAGGGTTTCCAGGAGATTTAAGTCCAGCCGTCCCTCCGCGGCGTCGGCGCAGAGTTTCTTTATGTATTTGGCCCGGTAGCCCAGTTTCAGGGCGGAAAGCTCCTCTAGGCTGGCCCGGTTTAGCTGTTCCGGGGTGGGAAAGGCGTAAAAACCTTCGCCCTCCAGGCCCTGCGCCGCCGTCCGGGGGGAAACTGCCGCCAGCGGTTTCGTTTCCAGGGCTGTTTCCAGTCTCGTCCCGTAGGCCCGGCTTAAAGCCTCCACCGCCTCCCGGATCTTGGGGATGGTCTTTTGCTGGGAAATCACGAAGGTGATGATCATTTCCCAGGGCTCCTGCCGGAGGATCCGGATGCCCTGGCCGGCCTTTGCGGCGGCGGTGAGGTAGGGATCCTTCGGGGAAACCATGGACTGGATGCGCCCGTAGTCCGTGGCGCAGTCAAAATATTCCTTCCAATAGGAGAGATCCACCTCCGGGCAGTCAAAAGCCACCTTGGGCCCCTCCTGGGAAACGGTCAGGAGCCGTCCCCGGCTGACAATGGTATAAACGCCGGGGGTCGTCTCCCTCATGCGGAAACACTGTCCCGACGCGGCGATCTGCCGCAGGTCAAAATTAAAAAAAGTCTCGTACATCATAGCCACGATTATACAGGAAGGCAGGCCGCCGGTCAATGGAAAGGGAGAAATTCCCGCGCCGCCGTGCCGCTGGCCAGAAAAGCCTCATCCCTGGCCGCCGTCCCCCTTGCTGGTGTGGGGCAGCCTGGTGCGCAGGAACCGTTTCTTCACCTCGCTCCAGTGGAAGGGGATGAGGGGGTAGATATAGCTCTTTCCCGCGATGGTCCGGTTGAAGATAATGGAGCAGGCGGAGAGAAGGATACCGGCGAGAAAGCCCCAGAAATTAAACAGGGCAGTGAGCACCAGGATGATCACCCGCATGAATTTCAGGGCGTAGCCCAGCTCGTAGCTGGCCTGGGAGTAGTTGGCCACGGTGACGAAGGCCATGTACAGCATGGTCTCGCTGTTGAACCAGCCAGATTTCACCGAGTATTCCCCCAGCACAATACCGGCGATGACGCTTAAAGGGGTGGTGAGCATACTGGGAGTATTCACCGCCGCCAGCCGCAGCCCGTCGATGGCAAACTCCAGGATCAGCAGCTGCCAGATTAAAGGCACGTGGGGCACATCGGAGAGCCGGATAAATTCCAGCCAGGAGGGAATGTAGTCCGGGTTCTGCATGAGCAAAAGCCACACCGGGGTCAAAAGCAGGGTCAGCAGGGAGATCACCATGCGGGAGAGCCGCAGGTAGGTGCCTGTGATCGGCGGAAAGTAGTAGTCGTCCGCCTCCTCGATGATGTCGAACACGGAGGAGGGCAGAATCATGGCCGAGGGGGAATTGTCCACCAGGATCACGATATTTCCCTCCAGCACGGAGGCTGCCGCCGTGTCTGGGCGCTCGGAAAACCGGAATTTGGGAAAGGGATTGTACCATTTATGGGGATAGATACACTCCGCCAGGCTCTCCTGGTTCATGGTCAGGGCGTCCACGTGAAGGCCGCGGATCCGCCCTTTGATGGTCTCCAAAAGCCGGGTGTCCACCCGCCCGTCCATGTAGCAGAGGGCGATGTCCGTGTGAGAGCTCTCCCCGGCGGTCATGATTTCCATGGCCAGCTTGGGATCCCGGATCCGGCGGCGGATGAGGGCGGTGTTAAAGATCAGGGTCTCCACGAACCCGTCCCGGGAGCCCCGCAGCACCTTATCTTTGTCCGGCTCGCTCACCCCTCTGGCCGGGTAGGTGCGGCAGTCGATGATCAGGCATTCTCTGTACCCGTCAATGAGCAGACAGGACATTCCTGTGAGGAGATAGGTGACCATGGTGTCCACGTCGGCGGTGAGATCCACCTCTCCGTAGGGCAGATACCGCTTGGAATAGCCGTGGGCGTCCGGGGGCAGATCCTTTGGCTGGACGGAGGAAAACACCTGCAAAAGCTTTAAAAGCACCTCGTCCTTGGTCAGCCCGTCCACAAAATAGAGGCAGGCCGTCTGCCCGCCTGTGGTGAAGGTCCGGTAGACCACGTCAAAATTCGTATCCGCCTTTAAAATGTCCTGGAGGCGGGACATATTTTCCGATAAATTAGCTGAAAATTCCATCTGTCAGACTCCTTTTCACTTGATAACATCAGGTCTATGGAGTCCAGTATGCGCAGTTTCGGGGAAAAGTATGAGAGCGGCGTGACCCATTCCGCGCAAAGGAAACTGGCGGCCGGAACAGCTGCGTTTCGGCGAGAGTGTGCGCAGCTGCGTACTTTTTAGGACAGAAAAGAAAGGACGCGGGAAAATGCCGCGTCCGGATTAAGAAAGGTTTAACAGGGAGCGCACCACTTCCCCGGCGATCATGAGCCCGGCCACAGGCGGGACGAAGGAAATGCTGCCGGGAGCGGGGCGGCTGCCCTTTAATTCCCCGCTGTCAGCCAGGGGCTTTCTGGGCGTTTCTCTGGAATAGAGCACTTTCAGCCCCGGCAGGTTTCTGGCCTTGCACTCTTTGCGCATCACCCGGCACAGGGGGCAGACGGAGGTGGAGTAGAGGTCTGCGATTTCGAAAAGCTCCGGATGCAGCTTGTTTCCCGTGCCCATGGAGGAGATCAGGGGGATGGAACGGGCGTGGCAGTATTCCGCGATGGCCAGCTTGGCGGAGACGGTGTCGATGGCGTCCACGACGTAGTCCAGAGGGAGAAATTCCTCCGGAATGGCGTCCATAAGAGCCTCCAGGTTGTCCGGCAGCACGAAGGAGCGGATGGTGTGCACCTGGATCTTTGGGCTGATGTGGGCGATGATCTCCTTCATCACCTCCGTTTTGGGACGGCCCACCGTGTCCTGATAGGCCACGGCCTGGCGGTTGATATTGCTCACGGCCACGTCGTCGTTGTCCACCAGGATCAGGCGGCCGGCGCCGCAGCGGGCCAGGGCCTCGATGCAGTGGGAACCTACGCCGCCCACCCCGAATATGAGGATGGAGGAGGCCCTCAGGCGGCGCAGCCCCTCCTCGCCGATGAGGAGCTCCGTTCTGGAAAATTCATGGATCATGGCTGGTTTCCTCCCTCCTGGTCCTGGAGCCGGTGGTAGTCCTCCACCAGGTCTGCCAGAGTGATGTGGTCCACCACGTCGCAGATGGCGTCGTTTAAGCGCTGCCAGACGTGGATGGTGACGCAGAGGCCGGAGCGGCCGCAGCTTCCCACCCCGTTTTCCACGCAGTCCACAGGGCAGAGACTCCCTTCCGTGAGCCGCAGGATCATGCCGATGGTGTACTCCTCCGGGCGTTTGGCCAGGTAGTAGCCGCCCTGGGCGCCCCGGACGCTTTTTACATAGCCGGCCCTGTTTAAAATGGTGACAATCTGCTCTAAATATTTTTCCGAGATCTGCTGGCGCGCGGCCACGTCCTTGATCTTTGTGTATTCGTCGGGATGGAGGGCGATGTCTAGCATCATGCGGAGGGCATAGCGCCCTTTGGTGGAAATTTTCATGAAAAACCTCCTTCTGGCTGTCTGGATTCATTTCTTATCAATTCAGTATGATTTTACAGGAAATCCCGCCGTTTGTAAAGGGATTGACAGGAAAGGGAAAAAGGTTTATTTTATATTTAGATAAATTTCTAAATGTTCTGCCCTGGGGAAATGTCCGCGCCAGGCGCACAGCAGGGCAGATGGCCGCGAAAGAGACGTGTTCCGGCGTTTCGCGGCTCCACCGGTTTATGCCGCCGTCAGGAGGTGGGAGCATGGCATTTTCGGACACATTTAAGGCGCTGGCGGATCCCACCAGAAGGGAAATTCTGGGACTTTTAAAGCAGGGAGAGCTGTCCGCCGGGGAGATCGGCGCCCATTTTCACATGACCGGCGCCACCATTTCCCATCATCTCGCTGTCCTGCACCACGCGGGGATCATAGACGGGGAGAAACGGGGAAAATATATCTATTATACCTTGAACACCACGGTGATGGACGACATCATCGGGTGGATCCTGGATCTGAAGGGAGAGAGTGATCATGAGAAATAAGAAACTGAGAGTGGCGGCATACGGGATTCCCATTCTGGTTCTGGTTGTCATCGCCCTGCTTTACGGGAAAATGCCGGAGCAAATTCCCACCCACTGGGATGTGGACGGCACTGTGAGCTACGGAGGAAAGGCGGAGATCTGGATGGTCGGGGGGATGGGCCTGCTGTTTGCGGTGCTGATGGACGTGGTGCCGAGGATCGACCCCAGAAGGCGCAACTATGAGAAGTTCGGCCGCTATTATGACGGGTTCTGCCTGGGGATGCAGGTGTTTATGGCGGCCATGTCGGGAATGATCCTCAGCGAGTCTTTTTTCCCCGGCCGGATTTCCGTGGGGCGGGTCACCGCCGGGCTGCTGGGAATCCTGTTCGTGGGGATCGGGAATGTGATGCCGAAATTTAAGAGTAATTTTTACATGGGAATCAAGACGCCCTGGACCCTCTCCAGCGACTGGATCTGGCATAAGACCCACCGGCTGGGGGGAAAGCTCTTTGTGGCGGCCGGGGCGGTCACTGTGCTGGCGGCGGTGTTTTTGCCTTTGCAGCCGGCGTTTTATGTCTGCCTTGCCAGCCTGGCGGTAGCCGGCACGATTCCCTCTATCTGCTCCTACCTGTGGTGGCGCGGGGAGAACGGCTCAAAGGGCTTTACCAAATAAAGGGAGAAGTGTATAATAGCTGTATTGCGAAAGAACGGGGCGGGCCGTCTTTCGGTCCAAACGGCCCCGGAAAATGGAGGGGATGAATTTGGAGGAAGAAAAACGGACGGAGCAGACGAAGGGCGTGCTGATGACAGAGGGGGTGATCTGGAAACAGATCCTGGCCTTTTCCCTGCCTTTGCTGGTGGGAAATTTGTTTCAGCAGCTCTACAACACGGTTGATTCCATTGTGGTGGGAAATTACGTGAGCAGCCAGGCCCTGGCGGCCGTGGGCACCAGCAACTCCCTGATCAACCTGATCATCGGGATGTTTCTGGGGATTTCCGTGGGGGCCGGCGTCATCATTTCCCAGTATTACGGGGCGAAAAACTACAGGAAGCTCCACTGGGCGGTGCACACCTGCATTGCGTTGAGCATTGTGGGCGGGATCGGCATGATCCTGCTGGGGGTGGCCCTGTCGCCGCAGATTCTGATCTGGATGAAAACGCCGGAGGACGTGCTGGCGGATTCCACCACCTACCTGCGGATTTTCTTCTGCGGATCTCTGTTTAATATCGTGTACAACATGGGAGCCGGCATTCTCCGGGCAGTGGGGGACTCCAAGCGCCCTCTGTACTACCTGATCGCCTCCTCCATCACCAATATCGTGCTGGATCTGGTGTTCGTGCTGGTGTTCCACTGGAACATCGCCGGTGTGGCCTACGCCACCATCGCCTCCCAGGGCGTGTCCGCCGTGCTGGTGGTGCTGGCCCTGATGAGGACGAGGGAGCCTTACCGTCTGGAGCTTTCCAAGCTGCGGATTGACAGGAGGATGATGCGGCGGATCCTGGCCATCGGCATTCCCAGCGGCATCCAGCAGTCCATCATTTCCCTGTCAAACGTGATCGTCCAGGCCAATATCAACGTCTACGGCTCCGCGGCCATGGCCGGTTTCGGCGCCTATTCCAAGGCGGAGGGCTTTGTGATGCTGCCCCTGCAGACCACCTGCATGGCGGCCACCACCTTCACGGGGCAGAACATCGGGGCGAAAAAATATGACCGGGTGAAGAAGGGGATTTTCCAGGGCATTGTGATGAGCGCCATCTATACGCTGGTGGTGTCCGTGCTCCTGTTCCTCTTTGGGAAGAACGTCATCGGGATCTTCAGCTCCGACCAGGATGTGCTCTCCTTCGGCCAGGAGGTCATTTCCATTATCGTGCCCTTCTACCTGACCATGACGGTGCACCAGATCATTATGGGCACCCTGAGAGGGGCGGGGCGCACCCTGGCCACCATGCTCATCGGCGTGGGAAATATGTGCGTGCTGAGAATGATTTACATTCACTTCCTGGTGCCCTTTAACCCCAGTTTCCACGCCGTGGTGATGTGCTATCCGGTGACCTGGATCACCACCATGACCATGGACCTGCTCTACTGCTGGAAGGCCAAATGGCTGCCGAGGGACGGGGCGCGGGGATAAAGTAGTTCCAGGAACATCCCTGAAAAAAAGGAAATTTAGAACAGAAATGACAGGACAGGCGGCGCGGCCAGGGAAAACGGCCGTGCCGCCGCCCAATATATTGGAGGAATTTATGAGAGACGGATTTATCAAGGTGGGAGTGGCGACTCCCAAGGTGCGGGTGGCGGATCCCGCCTGGAACCGGAAACGGATGGAGGAGCTGATCCTGGAGGCGGGAGAGAAGGGTGTGAAGATTCTGGTGTTTCCAGAGCTTTCCCTGACCGCCTACACCTGCGGCGACCTGTTTGGACAGAGGATCCTGCTGGATCGGGCGAAGGAGGAGCTGCGGAACCTGGCGTTTGCGTCGGCGAACCGGGATATGCTTATTTTCACCGGCCTTCCCTGGGCCCAGGACGGCAAGCTCTACAACGTGGCCGCGGCCATCAAGGGCGGAAAGGTGCTGGGCCTGGTGCCGAAACTTCACCTGCCAAACTACGGGGAATTTTACGAGGCCAGAAACTTTGAGCCGGGAAACGAGGAGCCGGTGCTGGTGGACTGGGAGGGGGAAAAGATCCCCATGGGCAGCCACCTGCTGTTCTGCTGCCGGGAGATCCCGGAGCTTAAGGTGGCGGCGGAGATCTGCGAGGACCTGTGGGTGGCCTGTCCCCCCAGCACGGCCCACGCCATGGCCGGAGCCACGGTGGTGGTAAACTGCTCCGCCAGCGACGAGACCACGGGAAAGAGCGACTACCGGGTGAACCTGGTGAGCGGCCAGTCCGCCCGCTTAGTCTGCGCCTATCTCTACGCCAACGCCGGGGACGGGGAGTCCAGCCAGGATCTGGTGTTTGGCGGCCACGACCTGATCGCGGAAAACGGCCGCATTCTGGCCCAGTCTCCCAGATTCCACAGCGGGCTGTGGACGGCGGACATCGACGTGGAGCGGCTGGACGGGGAGCGGAGAAGAATGAGCACCTTCCGCATGGAAGGGGCCTTCGGCTACCGCCGGGTGGAATTTTCCTTCCTGCCGGAGGAGACGAAACTGGAGCGGAAGTTCGACCCCGCCCCCTTCGTGCCGGGAAACGCGGCGGACCGGGAAAAGCGCTGCGAGGAAATTCTCTCCATCCAGGCCATGGGCTTGAAGAAACGGCTGGAGCACACCGGGTGCCGGGACGCTGTGGTGGGCATTTCCGGAGGATTGGATTCCACCCTGGCCCTTTTGGTCACGGCCAGGGCCTTCGACCTTCTGGGGATCCCCAGGGAGCGGATCCACTCCATCACCATGCCCTGCTTTGGCACCACGGACCGCACCTATCAGAACGCCTGCCTGATGACGAAACGTCTGGGGGCCACTCTGCGGGAGGTGGATATAAAGGAGGCGGTGACCCTTCATTTCCGGGACATCGGCCATGATATGGGAAACCACGACGTGACCTATGAAAACTCTCAGGCCAGGGAGCGGACTCAGGTGCTCATGGACATCGCCAATCAGGTAAACGGCATGGTCATCGGCACCGGGGATATGTCGGAGCTGGCCTTGGGCTGGGCCACCTACAACGGCGACCATATGTCCATGTACGGGGTGAATGCCTCCGTTCCCAAGACCCTGGTGCGCCATCTGGTGCGCTACTACGCGGATACCTGCGGGGAGGAGGAGCTGCGGACGGTGCTTTTAGACGTGCTGGACACGCCGGTGAGCCCGGAGCTTTTGCCGCCGGAGGACGGGGCCATTTCTCAGAAGACAGAGGACCTGGTGGGGCCTTACGAGCTCCACGACTTCTTCCTCTATCAGATCCTTCGTTTCGGCTGCCGGCCGGCGAAGATTTACCGCATGGCCCTGTCCGCCTTTGAAGGACAGTATGAGAGGGAAACCATCTTAAAGTGGCTGAAGGTGTTCTACCGCCGGTTCTTTGCCCAGCAGTTTAAGCGCTCCTGTCTGCCGGACGGGCCGAAGGTGGGTTCCGTGGCCGTCTCCCCCAGAGGGGATCTGCGGATGCCCAGCGACGCGGCGGCCGCCCTGTGGCTGGAGGAAGTGGAGGGACTGTCATGATTACCAGCACGTCCAACAGCCAGGTAAAGCAGGCGGCGGCCCTGGCAAAGAAGGCCAGGGAGAGGCGGCAGACGGGCCTCTTTCTGGTGGAGGGAAGAAAAATGTACGAGGAGGCTCCCAGAGACTGGCTGGAAAAGGTCTACGTGACGGAGCGATATATGGAAGAATACGGCCAGCCGGAGGCGGGAGTGGCCTGGGAGACGGTGACGGACGAGGTGATGAAGGCCATGGCCGACACCCAGACTCCCCAGGGAGTGCTGGCCTTGGTGCGTCAGCCGAAGTGGCGGCTTGAGGATGTATGGAAAGGGGAGAATCCGCATATCATCATGTTGGAGACCCTCCAGGACCCGGGGAATCTGGGGACCATCCTCCGGGCCGGAGAGGGGGCCGGGATCACCGGCCTCATTATGAACCGGGAGACGGCGGACATCTTCAACCCGAAGGTGATCCGCTCCACCATGGGCTCCGTCTACCGGGTGCCCTTCATCTACACCGACAGCCTGTCAGAGGCGGCCGGGGAGGCGAAACGGCGGGGAATCCGGCTGTACGCCGCCCATTTAAAGGGGGAGCGATCCTATGACCGGGAGGACTACCGTCAGGGCTGCGGCTTTCTTATCGGAAACGAGGCCAGGGGGCTGACGGACGAGACGGCGGCTCTGGCGGACTGCTACGTGAAGATCCCCATGCTGGGCCGGGTGGAGTCCTTAAACGCCGCGGTGGCGGCCTCCGTGCTCATGTTTGAGGCGGCCAGGCAGCGCCGGGGGTAACTTCCGGGACATTCTGCCGGAAAAAGGCGATTCTTACTGTTTTCTTAAAAATATTGCAGAAGATTGTATATGTTCTGAAAATATGATAGGATAAGGGCAATTACCGGTAAGAGAGGAGGATGAGTGATGGCTGCGGTGTATTGGCTGATTGCGTTTGTGGTGCTGCTGGGAATTGAGGCAGCGACCATGGCGCTCACCACCATTTGGTTTGCCGGCGGAGCGCTGGCGGCTTTTGCGGCGGCCCTGGCGGGGGCGGCAGTGGAGGTCCAGCTGGTGGTGTTTGTGGTTGTCTCCTTTATCCTTCTGCTGTTCACCAGGCCTCTGGCGGCCCGTCTGCTCCGCGGCGGGGATAAGGCAAAGACCAACGTGGACAGTCTGATCGGCAGGAGCGCCAAGGTGACGGAGGCCATTGACAATGAACTGGGGACGGGAGCCGCCGTGGTAGGCGGCCAGGAGTGGACGGCCAGGTCCTTTGACGGGGAGAGTCGTTTTCCCACAGGAGAGACGGTGGTGATCCGCGCCGTGGAGGGCGTGAAACTGATGGTGAGCGAGACTCGGAAGGAGAACTGATATGGCTGGAATTATTTTATTGCTGATTTTGCTGGTAATCCTGTTGATTGTGCTGGCGTCCTGTATCCGGATTGTGCCCCAGGCCCACGCCATGGTGCTGGAGCGATTGGGAACGTACCAGGGTACCTGGTCGGCGGGACTGCATCTGAAACTGCCCTTTGTGGACCGGGTGGTGAGGAGGATGACCTTAAAGGAGCAGGTGGTGGACTTTGAGCCCCAGCCTGTGATCACCAAGGACAATGTTACCATGAGGATCGACACGGTGGTGTTCTTCCAGATCACCGACCCCAAGCTCTACACCTACGGCGTGGAAAATCCCATCATGGCCATTGAGAACCTGACTGCCACCACCCTGAGAAATATCATCGGCGATCTGGAGTTAGACCAGACTCTCACCTCCAGAGAGACCATCAACACCACCATGCGGGCGTCCTTAGACGCTGCCACGGACCCGTGGGGCATCAAGGTAAACCGGGTGGAGTTAAAGAACATCATTCCGCCGGCGGCCATCCAGGACGCCATGGAGAAACAGATGAAGGCGGAGCGGGAACGCCGTGAGGCCATCCTGAAGGCGGAAGGAGAGAAGAAGTCCACCATCCTGGTGGCGGAAGGAAAGAAAGAGTCTGCCATCCTGGACGCCCAGGCGGACAAGGAAGCGGCCATCCTTCACGCGGAGGCGGAGAAGGAGAAACGGATCAAGGAGGCGGAAGGCCAGGCGGAGGCCATTTTAAAGGTACAGCAGGCCAACGCGGAAGGACTTCGGATGTTAAAGGAGGCGGGAGCCGACGAGGCGGTGCTTACCTTAAAGGCCCTGGAGGCATTTACAAAGGCCGCCGACGGCCGGGCCACGAAGATCATCATTCCTTCGGAGATCCAGGGAATTGCCGGTCTGGTAAAATCCCTCACCGAGGTGGCGGGAGAAGAAAAGCCGGAGAAATAAAAATGGTGTTATGTGTTATATAGAAGAAAGGGAGTCTGCCGCGGGGCGGGCTCTTTTTCTTGTGTTGTGCCATGGGATACGGCGTTCTCTGTGTCAAAACCGTTTTAGGCGGGATGCGGGGTTGGGTATGGGAAGAAGGATGTCTACGCGGCCGTGTTCCGGCGCTGGCGTGCCATAGCGAGTACATTTATCTATGTGAAAAAGGGCCCTCCTGCCGCTCGGCGAATCCTGCTTGACAGTGGCGGGAAGGTATAGTAACGTAATGGAAAGAAAGAGGAAAAGAGAGGACAGTTCATGTATATGCAGGAAAAAAAGCGGGGGCCCAGAAACGGGGCCATGATTTTGGACGTGCTCCACGTGGCCCTAGGGCTGATGATTGTGGTTCTGGGGATTCTGACGTTTTTAAATCCGGAGGATCATATGTTTTTCTTTCCGGTGATCTTCTTTTTGGGGGCGGTGCTCAACCTGGCGGATGGGATCTGGAGCCGGAAAATGGCTGCCAGAGGAAAGAAAAATAAGAAGGTGGGCTGGCTGTTTCTGGCAGTGGGCGTGTTTCTGCTGGTGGTGAGCGCGGTGAGCGCCCTCAGCATTTGGAGGTAAAGGTGAAAGGCGAGATTTTAAAGATTTTGAGAGAGACAGACGGATACGTGTCCGGCCAGGATCTGTGCGACCGGCTGGAGGTTTCCAGGACGGCGGTGTGGAAAGTGATCCGCCAGCTGGAGCAGGAGGGCTACGGGATTGACGCGGTGAGAAACAGGGGCTACCGCCTGGCCTCCTGTCCCGACCGGCTGACAAAAGAGGAGCTGGATGCCTGCATCCGGGGAAACTGGGCGGGAAAAACCGTTTACCATTATGAGGAAACCGGCTCCACCAATGACAGGGCAAAGGAGCTGGCGGCAGCCGGCTGCCCCCACGGCACTCTGGTGACGGCGGAGGAGCAGACCGCAGGCAGGGGACGGCGGGGACGGAGCTGGTCTTCCCCTTCCGGGACAGCGGTTTACATGAGCCTGGTGCTGCGGCCGAAACTGCCGCCCGCCTCCGCTTCCATGGTGACCCTTGTGGCTGCTCTGGCGGTGTCGGCGGCGGTAAAAAAAGTGACCGGGGCCGAGAGCCGCATCAAGTGGCCCAATGACCTGGTGGTGGGAAATAAGAAAATCTGCGGGATTCTCACGGAGATGAGCGCAGAGCTGGACTGCATTCACTACGTGGTCATCGGCATCGGCATCAACACAGGCCAGAAGGAATTTCCAGAGGAGATTTCTTCTACGGCCACATCCCTCTTTCTGGAGACGGGAAAGCCGGTGAACCGGTGCAGGCTGGTGGCGGCGGTGATGGAGGAGCTGGAAGGCTATTACGAAAGCTACTGCCGCGCAGGGGATCTATCCCTCTTAAAGGAGGAGTACAACCGGGAGCTGGCGGGAGCCGGCGGGGAAGTGCGGGTGCTGTCCCCGGCGGGGGAATACACCGGCGTATCCCGGGGAATTGACGAGGAAGGAAGGCTTTTGGTGGACCGGGCGGACGGCACGCGGGAGTGCGTGGTATCCGGTGAGGTCTCTGTCCGCGGCCTTTATGGATATGTATAATGGAACGATGGTATGACAAGCTGCTGCCCCTTTCAGACGCTGGGGAACTGTCCCCGCGGGAGAGACTGAGACAGCTGGAGGGTCCCCTGCTTTTCTGGTACGGGGAAAACGCCAGAGAACTGCCCTGGCGCCAGTCCCCGGAGCCTTACCGGGTGTGGATTTCAGAGATTATGCTCCAACAGACGCGGGTGGAGGCGGTAAAGCCCTACTTTGAGCGGTTTATGAGGGAGCTGCCCGCGGTGCGGGATCTGGCGGAGGCCGGGGACGACCGTCTGATGAAACTGTGGGAGGGCCTGGGATATTACAGCCGGGCCAGAAATCTGAAAAAAGCGGCCATAATCGCCTGCGAGAACTACGGCGGCGATCTGCCGGGAGATTACGGCGCCCTCTTAAAGCTGCCGGGAATCGGCAGCTATACGGCAGGGGCTATCGCCTCCATCGCCTTCGGACTGGCGGAGCCGGCGGTGGACGGAAATGTGCTCCGGGTGCTCTCGCGGGTGACCGCCAGCCGGGAGGATATTCAGAAACAGGCGGTAAAACGGGAGTTTGAAAACCTGGTTCGCTCCGTGATGCCAAAGGACCGTGCCGGGGACTACAACCAGGCCCTCATCGAGGTGGGCGCCCTGGTCTGCGTGCCAAACGGCGGCCCCAAGTGCGGGGAATGCCCCATGGCCACCCTCTGCCTGGCAAGAGAGAGGGGCCTGACCGGGGAGATCCCGGTGAAGGCGCCGAAGAAGGCCAGGAGGATCGAGGAGAGAACGGTGTTTCTGGTGGAGGCGGACGGAAAAGTGGCCATCCGGAAACGGGAGGGGAAGGGCCTCTTAGCCTCCCTTTATGAGCTGCCCAACAGGGAAGGGCAGATGTCTGTATCCCAGGCCCTGGAGTCCCTTGGGATCCCGGAGGCGTTTCTGCTGGAGGCGGAGGAGCTGCCGGAGGCGAAACACATTTTTTCCCATGTGGAATGGCATATGAGGGGGCTGCGGCTGAGGCTGCGGGACCTTCCTCCCTGGCAGAAGGGGGAGCATCTGCCGTTTTTTGTGGATAAGGAGGAGCTGGCGGAGGGATACCCGCTGCCAAATGCCTTTTCAGCATATCGAAAATTGGTATAGACGGCGGTTTTTTGTGAGATACTATCGGTAATTTCCAAGGGTAACAGAGAAGGAGGATGAGCTGTGAAACGGCTTCTGTTTGTGATCAATCCCCGCTCCGGAAAGGGCAGGATCAAAAATAAGCTCATGGACGTGGTGGACATTTTTGTGAAAAAGGGCTACCGGGTGGAAACCTACATTACCCAGTGTCCCCTGGACGCGAAACGGCAGGTGATCTCCCGAGGCCGGGGAGCGGACCTGATTGTGTGCAGCGGCGGCGACGGGACCCTCAACGAGGTGATTTCCGGAATAATGGAGTTAAAGAAAACTCCGGCCCTGGGTTACATTCCCGCCGGCTCTACCAATGATTACGCCGCCAGCCTGAGACTTCCCAAACAGGTGGAGAAGGCCGCCAGACTGGCAGTGGAGGGAAAGGCCTGCCCGTCGGACGTGGGAAAATTCGGCGAAGACCGGTATTTTGTGTATATTGCGGGATTCGGTGCCTTTACGGAGGTTTCCTATTTGACGCCCCAGGATAAGAAAAACTTGCTGGGGCACCAGGCCTATATGCTGGAGGCAGTGAAAAGCCTGGCGGACATCCGGGGCAGAAAAATGAGAGTGGAATGGGAAGACGGGGCGCTGGAGGGAGAGTTTCTGTTTGGAATGGTCACCAATACCATCAGCGTAGGCGGCTTTAAGGGGCTGGTGAGCGGGGATGTGGCCCTGGACGACGGCTTTTTTGAGGTGCTGCTGATCCGGATGCCAAGAAATCCGCTGGAGCTGAGCAATATTGTTTCCTATCTGCTGATGAAAGAGGAGAGGAAGGAAAATGAGCTGGTGTACCGGTTTAAGGCGAAACGGCTGAAGGTGGAGGCCGAGGAGGAAGTGGATTGGGTGCTGGACGGGGAGTTTGGCGGGAAACGGAGAGAAGTGGAGATTGTGAACCTGGAGAAACGGGTACATATTGTTAGGGGGTGAGGGATGAAAGGTGAGGGGGCGGCTCGATGCGCTGGCGCTGTCTCGCCTGGAGGGACGGCTCGATGCGCTGGCGCTGTCTCGCCTGGAGGGACGGCTCGATGCGCTGGCGCTGTCTCGCCTGGAGGGACGGCTCGATGC
>NZ_NFLE01000061.1 GCF_002160755.1 Lachnoclostridium sp. An14 | reverse complement strand
CAAATGGATGCTCTTTTTTCATTCACTTGATAGGTGAAAAGCAATATTCAGTTAAAATACAGTAACTATGTGGCTTTCAGCCACATTCGTGGCAAAGTCGTGAATAATTCAGGATAAATTCTTCTAAATCATTTCTGCTTGCATTCATGGAATTAGCCCTCTTTGAACGATACCTATATATATTAAATTATATCACTAATGCGGAGAAAATTCAATTTACATTCAGAGCGTATTCGTGTGTTTGTGAAGATTCCAGATTGAGATTTTCAAAAGAAAGTGGTATACTTAAATGTGATTCAGTGTAATATTTCGGAAGCAAAACTGGAAGGTAATTAGATTATGGAAATTAGTTACAAAAAATTATGGAAAGTGCTAATCGATAAAGACATGAAGAAAAAGGATTTGCAGGCTGCAGCGGGCATAAGTTGGGCATCAGTTACCAAATTGTCCAAAGGTGAATCTGTCAGTATGGAAGTGTTAATGAAGGTTTGCAAAACTTTGGAATGCAATATAGGAGATATCATGGATTTGATACCGGAAGAAAAAGAGGAAAATTAAGAGAGACAATGGCGAGTTCAAAGAAAAACGATGTGATAAGTGTAGCGCCTCCGCATAGTGTGAAAAAATTTGAACTGATTTCAGAGTATGTGAAGGCATGGATACAAATTTTGATGCTTAATCCTAAATGTAAGGGAATTGTTTATATAGACTGTATGTCAAACAGCGGCGTCTATAAAAACGATGATGGCGAAGAAATAAAAGGTACGCCTCTATTGGTGTCAGAGATAATAGCGGATGCTATGCAGACATATACAGACAAGAAAGCGTACATTTATTTCAACGATGTGCGTGAAGACAAAATTGATCTGTTGAAGACGAGACTCCCAAAACAGACGAGTAATTTCCAGATATATACGGAAGTTATGGATGCAAATGAGCTTTTAAGAACAATCGGAAATCAGTTTGCGACCATGTTCAAAGATATGCATTTTTTGCTGGTGTATGATCCCTATGATGCGCATATAGAATGGGATGCGATGATGCCGTTCCTAAAGAACTGGGGAGAAATTATTATCAATCATATGGTTTCAGATACCATCAGAGCTGCAAAGACGGCAAAAAAGCCGGAAGTGATTGAAAAATATGAGGAAACTTATCAAATGTCAATAGATGAACTGATTAATATTGGCAGCGATAGGAATGTATATGAAAAGCAGATTGAAAAAATAATTTTAGAGAATAGTGGGAGAGGTGAAGGAAGATATTACATTGCGGCATTCCCGTTCTTCATAAGAAGCAATACTGTTGCTTATAATCTTATTCATTGTACAGGACATTACAAAGGTTTTGAATTGTTTAAGACGACTGCATGGAAAACATTTGGTGATAAATCATCTATGAAGAACACTCATAATAATGAAAATCAGATGCAGTTGAGCTTTAATGAAAAAGGTGAGATTGTATATTCTGTTCCGTCGGATGAGTCTTGTTACAACTTGAGAGATGCAGCTCTGTATGTGCAACGACATTTTGCAGGGAAAAAAGATGTTCCCAATGATGAAGTATGGACTTATTTGGGAGAACATCCGGTATTTCCTACAAGAGATTACAAAAATAAGATTAGGGATGTGTTGAAAAAGGACTTCGGAATGAAAGCATCCAGAAGTTCAATGACATTTTCGGATAGGAGCTATTAAATATGCCAAAAGTAGAAGGCTATATACAAAGAAAATCCATGCTTTATAAGACAGGGGTAGAGTATGGAGATTATACGATGAACTTCGTCCAGGGATGTTCTCATGGATGCAAGTATCCCTGTTATGCCTTCTCACTAAAGAAAAGGTTCGGACAGGTAAAAAAATATGAAGATTGGCTGAAACCATATTTGGTCTCCAATACATTGGAATTGCTGGATAAGGAAATACCAAGATTTAAAGACAAAATTGAATCCGTTCAGCTTTGTTTTACTACGGATCCTTTTATGTATGGGTATCCGGAAGTTGAGCGGATGGCAATTGATTCGATAAAGAAATTGAACGCGGCAGGAATTAAGTGTACGACGTTAACAAAGGGAATATTGCCACAGGAACTGGCACAGTGTTCGTCAGATAATGAGTACGGAATCACATTGATATCTTTAGATGAAGATTATCGGGAGATGATGGAACCGGGAGCTGCTCCTTATGCAGAACGATTAGCTGCTCTTAAAGGGCTTCATGATCAGGGCTGTAAGACATGGGTAAGTGTAGAACCGTACCCGACGCCAAATCTTATACAGCAGGACCTGATGGAACTGTTAGAATCAATCGGATTTGTTGATAAGATTATCTTTGGAAGAACAAATTATAGTAAAAAGATAAGTGAGTACAAAGAACATAAGAAGTTCTATAACGAGTGTGCAAAGACAGTTATGAAGTTTTGTGATGAGCGAGGGCTTGCTTGTCACATAAAAGAAAAGACCATTACCGAGAAATGAGTCCGTATTTAGGGACAGCCACTTTAGTAGGATGATATTGTCCCATCATAGACAAATTTGGTGAATCATAGGAGGAAACGAGATGGCAGCGATACATGATCTGCTTGCACAGATACAAGATGAGGCTCTTCGAGAGCGAATTGAAAAAGAAATTGACAAATTATCAAAGACTAAAAAATTTGGATTAGTATTTGAAGAACATATGCCAGAATGCACACCATTGTATGATGTTCCGGTAAAAAGGGGAGCTACAGTTGCAAAGCGTGATGGCGCAATTAATGATATTTATGTAGTCCAGTCAATGAAAGGTGAGAATGCTATATGCATGAAAAAATCATCGGATTCTATAGAGGAAATTTCAGTGAGTGATTTGGTTTCCGTAGCTGAGTTTGGTGATCTGATATATCCATATCTTAAACCTTTGGATGTGCTTTGCAATGCACCAGATAATGATCTTTGGCATTCTGTGATAGAAGCGGATAATTATCATGCTCTGCAACTTTTGGAGTATTTATATGCAGGAAAAATTGATTGTATTTATATAGATCCGCCATACAACACAGGGGCAAAGGATTGGAAGTATAACAATGATTATGTGGATTCTTCTGATTCATATCGTCATAGTAAATGGTTATCGTTTATGGAAAAGAGGTTAAAACTTGCAAAAAAGTTGCTTAATCCTAAAGACTCCGTGCTTATCGTAACGATTGATGAAAAAGAGTATTTACACCTTGGGTGCTTATTAGAAGAAGTATTTTCTGATGCGAAGATGCAGATGATTAGCAGCGCAATTAATGGAAAAGGTGTTGCAAGAGATAGTGAATTTGCAAGAGTTAATGAGTATATTTTTGTCGTTCGTATTGGAGAAGCAAGTGTCACACCGTTATCTTTACCAGAAGAATGGATGGGTAATGTAAAAACATCTACAACAAATCGAGTAAGGTGGGGAAGTTTAATGAGAAGTGGGTCAGGGGCTTTGAGAACTGATTCACCTGGCTGTTTTTATCCAATTTACATATCCAAGGACAAAAAACATTTTTGTGGTGCTGGAGATGTAGTTCCGCCTGGAGTAGATAGAAATACTGTTCCTATTCCGAAAGATGTAATAGCTTTATTCCCAATTCACGATGATGGGGTTGAAGGAAGATGGCAGTACTCAAGAGATAAATATTTAGAAATCCAGGAAAAAGGATATGTCAGAATAAGTACTCAAACTGCGAAAGGAAAAGAGGCTACATTACGTTATATTTCTGAAGGATGGCAAAAAAAAGTTGAGTCTGGAGTTATTAAAGTTATTGGAAAAGCTGAGGATGGATCAGTTTTATTAGACGACAGTGATTATGAGAAAGAGTTTGTTCCCGGAAACCAGTGGTGGATACCATCTCATGATGCAACTGAATTTGGAAGTAAGTTGTTGACTGGAATTATTGGTAAAAGATTTTCATTTCCTAAATCAGTATATGCTGTACAAGATGTGTTGCGATTTTTTGTAAAGAGTAAAAAGAATGCATTAATCTTAGATTTTTTTGCGGGTTCAGGAACAACACTTCATGCAGTAAATCTGTTAAATGCAGAAGATGGTGGAAATAGACGTTGCATTTTAGTAACAAATAATGAGGTTTCAGTTGAAGAAGCTACAGAATTAGAAAAGAAGGGGATTAAACCTGGAGATCTGGAATGGGATCAATTGGGAATTGCTCGGTATGTTACCTGGCCAAGAACGGTATGTTCCATCAAAGGGTGTGATATAAAAGGAAAGCCACTAAAGGGGAAATATATTAATACTGATATTGATATGGCTAATGGATTTGCCTCGAATGCAATGTTTTTTAAATTGGGCTTTTTAGATAAAACAGCTGTGGCTCTTGGAAGACAGCTATCTGAACTATTGCCTGTATTATGGCTAAAGGCAGGTGCGCATGGACAGTGCCCGGTATTGGAAAATGATAAGGAGCCATTGATTATACTTCCAGAAAATTATATGGCAATTCTTATAGATGAAAAGCACTATATTGAATTCGCAAATCAGATGGATGCATATCCTCAAATTGAGACTATATATTTTGTTACAGATTCGGAGGCTGGATACCGGGAGATGATTTCGAGATATCCTGACAAGAAGACTTACCAATTATATAGAGACTATTTAGATAACTTTAGAATAAATACGGGGAGGTAATTTATGAAAGTTGAGTTATTTCCATTTCAAAAAAGAGTATTAGCGGATTTAAGGCTAAAAGTTGGAGAAGCAATTGGTGGTTTTCAGAGAACACATTCAAATCAAGTTGTTTCTTTTACTGCTCCAACAGGAGCAGGGAAAACAATAATAATGGCATCACTCATCGAAGATATTTTTTGCGGTACAGTTGATTACCCTGAACAGCCTAATGCGATATTTATTTGGTTGTCAGATTCACCACAATTAAATGAACAATCTAAATTAAAAATTGATTTGAAGGCGGATAAAATAAAGATTGGTCAATGTGTAACAATAAATGAAGAATCATTCAACCAGGAAATTTTGGATGATGGTCATATCTATTTCTTAAACACACAAAAACTTGGAAAGAGTTCTAATCTTACAAAACGAAGCGATGCCAGACAATATACTATTTGGGAGACTTTAGCAAATACAGCCAGAGATAAGAGTGATCGTCTGTATGTTATTATTGATGAAGCACACAGAGGAATGCAAGGACGTGACGCTGGAAGAGCAACAACAATCATGCAGAAATTTCTTAAGGGAAGTCCTGAAGATGGATTAGCTCCAATGCCGGTTGTAATAGGTATGTCTGCCACATCTGCAAGATTCAATGCACTTGTACAGGGTACTACATCTACTACTCAGTACAGTGTTGTTACAACGGATGAAGTACGTGCATCTGGTTTGCTTAAGGACAGAATTGTTATTTCGTATCCAGAAGAAAACAATGGTAATAAGGATATGGCAGTTCTTCAGGCGGCTGCAGACGAATGGAAGGATAAGTGGGATCATTGGTATCAGTATTGTTATGAACAGCACTATGCCTATGTAAATCCAATTCTTGTTATTCAGGTTCAGAACAGCACAGGTTCAAATGTGTCTGCGACGGATCTGGATGATTGTGTTCGGAAGGTCGAGGAACGATGTGGTATTAAGTTTCAGGAAGGCGAAGTGGTTCATACATTTGGGCAGACTACTTCTGTCTTGAAAATCAATGGGTTGAACGTTCCGTATGTTGAACCATCAGCTATTGCTGAGGATAAGAGAATTAGAGTTGTATTTTTTAAAGAAAGTTTATCAACTGGTTGGGATTGTCCTCGTGCAGAGACTATGATGTCATTTCGTCATGCGACTGATGCAACTTATATTGCCCAGCTTCTGGGAAGAATGATTAGAACTCCTATGCAGATGCATATTCAGGTTGATGATACCTTGAATGATGTACATCTTTATTTGCCATACTTTAATGAGGATACAGTTAAGGATGTTGTAAATGAGCTGCAGAATGCTGAAGGTGGAGAACTCCCGACTGATATTTACGGAGAATCCTTGGAATCAAGAGTGATGGAAACTCTTACAGTCAGACCAAGAACTACTTCTGGAACCAGAACACGTAGTGAGCACACCACACCTGGACAAATATCACTTTTCGATATGACTGGCAACGGCTCAGAAATGTCTATGGCTAATACGGTGCACGAGCAACCAGCACCATATGGAACTTCGTCAAATGCTGCTAATATTAGTGCTGTTTCGATTGGTGCTCAAAATCAGACACCGGCAACAAGTGTTAATCAGGTAACACAAAGCCAGCCTGCAAATAACGTATCAATACCTTCAAATATCCAGACACAGAATCAACAGCCTACAAATACTGCAACATCAGCAGTTATGCCTCCACAGGTTTCACAGGATGAGCCGGAGAAAACATTTGATCGTGAGGCTGTTATGAAAGCGATTAACAATTCTGGTCTTCTTTCATATGATGTCAGAACAGTAAGAATCAATAATTACTTAAATTCTTTGTATAGCTTAGCAAGACTTCTTACACAGTCAGGAAAATATGCAGATGCGACAGATGATGTAATTGAAGAAATTGTAAAAATGATAAGAGAGTATGTTACCGGACTGAAACGTGACGGAAAGTATGAGGAGATGGCTCATCATATTATGGAATTTGAAATGAAGTCTCAGGTATTTGATGCATTTGGTGAGACTGTTAAGGATGATAATATCCTTTACCATTTCATGTCTACGACAGACACAGATATTGATAGACAGTTTAGAAGAGCTGAAAATAAGCTTGGAAATGAAGGTGTTGGTAATAAGTACGGTAGATATTTCTATAATCCAGATGATCCGAACGAGTTCAAGATTGATGTAATTCTCTATGCTGCAGATGATAATTGCATAGCAAGACTTATGTCATATGCAGAGAGAATGTTCCGTAAAATGAACGATGATTACCGCAGGAAGATTGTTGGCTTGGAAGAAAGATTTATCAAGCAGTACAACACAATTGTATCTGATGGAGATATCGTTTCTAAGCATAATTTTAGATTACCTGAAACTATTACGCAGCCAAGAGAAATTAATGGCAGAAATTATACAGATCATTTGTTTGTAGACGATTCTGGGACTGCGAAGATTAATCTTAACAACTGGGAAGAAGGCGTTTTGGAAGAGGAGCAGTCACAGGCAGATTTCGTTTGTTGGCTTAGAAACCCTCCTAGAAAGCCTTGGTCTCTTTGTATTCCTTATGAGATGGGAGGAGAACAGAAACCGGCTTATCCAGATTTTATCATTGTGCGTAAAGATTCAGATATGGAATATGTGATTGATATTTTAGAACCACATGATCCTACTCGTATAGATAATCTTGGAAAAGCAAAGGGGTTTGCGGAATATGCAAGACAGAATCCGGGCGTAGGAAGAATACAGCTTATAAGAATGGGTAAGGATGGAGCTGGTAAGAAGCGATTCAAGAGACTTGATATGGCAAGGAGCTTGGTTCGTGATAAGGTATCACGTGCTATGACTAATGATGAATTGGATCACATCTTTGAAACAGATGGATTCTTTATGTAAGTACTAAAAGATTGGAGGCTTCATGATGGAGAATAACCAGATTGTAAGCAGGATGAATACTTATCTTCATACATCAGCAAAATTTCTAGAAGAATGGCTTGGGAATCTGCTTCCCAAGACCTCTGATTATTGGTGGGAAGAGTGCGTAATTGAAAAATTGAGTTATATTCAAAGAGAAACAGCAAAAAGTAGAGGTTTTACCAAGCTGGAGGATTTTGATTTGGCTGCTCTTCTGCGCATTGCCGACAAGTCCTGGTATGCAATGAGAAATGTAGCATATCTTCCTACAAAAGAGAGAGAATGCATTCGAGATATGATGCGTGTTCGAAATAACTGGACACATTGTAGCGCAGTGCTTCCGGGCAAAGATACTATTATTGCTGATTTATTTACTTTGCATCAGTTTTTTGAACAGATGGAAAGTGATGACAAGCTGATCAACGAAGTTGACATTATGATTGAAGAAGTGAAGTCTCCATCAACAGTCGATTTTTCTTCTATTTTAAATACAGAGGAATCAGCTTCTGTGGAACAGGAAGAAGTTGGGGATGAAAATGATATTGCAGAAAAGAGTCTCGTGTATTTAATTGGTGATCCTTCTGTGAAAGGCATCGTAATGTCTATCACTGATCTTGGTGATACAAAAAAATATGCTGATGAGAAGAAACTGGCTACATTATCTGAGTACTTTGTGCGTTCAAAATCAGAAGTGATAATTGCGAATATGCTTGTCCAAGAAGAGATTCCGTTTGTATATGAAGAGCCTCTATTTGCACCAGATGGAACGATGTTCCTTCCTGATTTTACAGTAAAGCTCAGAGGAGAAACATATTATTGGGAGCATGTGGGCAGATTGGATTTACCGGATTATCGAGCACATTGGGAGATAAAAGAAAAGTGGTATGAGAAGCACTTCCCTGGTAAATTGTTGACTACATTTGAAGGAAAAGATCTGTCTACATATGCCATGGGAATTATCAAAGACCACAAATAAAGTCATATAGGAATATGAAATAAGCGGCCTCTGGCAAATACCGGAGACCGCTATCTTTAATCTTTTTTGTAAAATGGCGTCTCATACCCATCGCCTCTAATCAGGATATCAGGCATCCAGTCCGGAGACCTACTCATGACATTGCAGATGGATTTGTAATCGACATCCTGACTACATTCGATGATGAGCTCATCATGGACATGACCACAAATAAAGCGGTGGGAGAGGTTACGCATGGCAAAACAGAGAAGGTCTCTGGAGACTGCCTGCACGATGTTTTCTACGAACTTCGGACCGTAGCTTTCGATGCGTTCCCATTTTTTAGTGGAGCCGATGCCTTCATAGGTTACGGATTCACCGCCAAATCGATTTTCTCCGATGCGAGGTTTTACATAGCTAAGAGTTCTACCAGAAGGGAGTTTGATGAAGAGCATCCCGTTTCTACATAGAAATTTGATTCCGTTTACTTCTGTAGGAACCTTCATTTTGATAGCAGTCTTGACGGCATTATCCACCTTCCACCAGAAGGCGGTAATATTTGGATTGGAGGCACGCCAGGAATCAACCAGTGGCTGAAGCTCATCCTCTGTTAATCCCATATCCAAAGCTCCCATAGATATAAGAGCACCGACGGATCCTCCATAGCCTAAGGCAAGCTCTGCGATTTTGCCCTTCTGTCTGAGATGTGAATTGATGCCGTGCTTTTCGACCGGTACTCCAAACATCTGACTGGCAGAAGCACAGTAGATATCCTTACCTTCTGCAAATACTTTGGAGCGCCAGGATTCACCAGCGAGGTATGCAAGGACTCTGGCCTCGATTGCAGAGTAGTCGGATACCACGAATTTGTATCCCGGTCTTGCAATAAAGGCGGTACGAATCAGCTGGCTTAAAGTATTTGGGATATCATCGTAAAGCAGTTCCAGAGTATCATAATCACCGGTACGGACAAGCTCACGAGCATCAGCAAGGTCATTCATATGATTTTGCGGTAGATTCTGTAACTGGATCAATCGTCCGGCCCATCTTCCTGAACGGTTTGCACCGTAGACTTGAAACATACCGTGAGCTCTACCATCTTTACATACTGCATTTTGCATGGCCTGGTATTTCTTTACGGAGGATTTTGCAAGCTGGAGCCTGAGTTTCAATGCGGTAGTTACATCACCATCAGTATTTTTTATCATAGCAGCCACATCCTTCTTACCAAGGGATTCTGTTTCAATACCATGATCAGAGAGCCATTGTTTCATCTGAACTACGGAGTTTGGATTATCGAGGTTCGTGATATTCTGCATGGATATCATAAGCTCTGACTTGGACCTTTCATCGAAGAAAATAGCATTTTCTACTACATCCATATCCAGCATAATTCCACGGTCATTGATTTCCTGGTCGAGGTGATATTCATCCCAGACGAAATCAGGAACCGGGAATTTTGATAATCTTTGTTTGATAGCCATTTCCACTTCTACATCACGTTTATTGTAGGCTTTGAAGTTTTTCCATTTATCGGGAGCATATTCTGGAAGGTTTCTGTTTCTGCCACCATTTATCTTTGTCGGTTTACAAGGGCAGCAGAAGTATTTGATGAGGTCTTTGCCTTCCTTCATTTTTTGATTCTGCAGCTTAAGAACTGCACCGACACCTTCAAGAGAGAGTGGTAAGCCCATATAGGCAGACCATATCATGGTACATTTCCATGAGGCTGGATCCAGGTATTTTGATGCAGGATCTTCTGGAATACTGTAGCCTTTGAAATGCTCAGGGTGATGTTTTCTAATCCAATTGGATAAACAGATTCTTTCAAAATTGGCATTGAAAGCCCATTTTGTAATAGTATCATCAGATAAAGCTGCAAGGATATCATCAGGAATGGTATCGCCACAGGCAAGATCAAATACCTGTACTGCACCGCCATCAATGGATACACCGAACAGTAGTATTTCAAAATTATCAGACTCAACGTACTTGTAGGCTCCGCATTTGGAGATATCGACATCGCTATAGGTCTCTAAATCAATTGACATTTCTTTTATCATAATCTCATTCCTTTACAAAAAGGGCAGCAGCACCGGGGAGTACTGCCGCTTTGATATTAGTTTCCTTTTGGGTTCTACTCTTTTGGCTGGAACCATTTTGCCTTTGGGAAAAGCCAGTGAAGGAAACGTTTTGCAACACCCAGGAACCACTTCCAGATTGCAGCAAGTCCCATTAACCAGAAACCGGCTAAGAAACCTAAAAGGGATCCGCGGATAATAGCATCTAATATTTCGTTAATAGAATCCATAGTCATAATATTTTACCTACTTTCTTTGATTGCCACAGGCGGCAGAAGTATTACCACCGCCTGCTTGGTTGTCGTTGTTACGTTTGATTAGTCAAGGAAATCTTCTTCTTCATCAGAAGCGAAGTCATCTTCAGCTCTGGACTTGCCTCCAAGAGGCTCACCGTCTCGAATCTTCTGGAGATTATTGAGACCGCAAGCAATCCCCTTGTTGCCGTTGCTGTTAAAAGCGTAGAGATTGATGGAAGCTCTGCCGTAGACACCGGAATATCTTTGATGTCATTTCCCCAGGAAATCATTTCATCCACCTTTGCTAGGATAGCGGCGATTTCAATGTTATCCAGGGTGGCTGGCATTTCAAAGTCATATTTTGCAAGCTCCAGATTGTATTCTGCACGCTTTCGGCAGGTGGCTTTTACCTTACAGAACTGACAGTGGTCACCAGCTTTGAATTCGCCTTTGCCTATATAGGCAAGCTGTGCGGTAGGTGCCAGAACTTCGTCAGCCCATTTCAGAAGTTTCTCCTTGGAAATGGTGTAAGTACTGATATTGTCATGTCTTGGCTGGAAAATGGTCATCTTTATCTAACTGATATCGTAGAGATCTCCGAAGGATTCCAATGCACCTAAGGCGTAGCACATCATCTGACTGTTTCCGCCATGCTCATCATCACCGGCACTTACCAGGACACCAAGACCGTGTTTGTAATCGATAATCTGTAGAACCTCATCTGCAACGATGACACAGTCACCGGTTCCAAAGCCGTTTTCAACCCAGCGGGAGAAGTCCAGTCGCTGTTCGATCATGACCTGTGGGTCCTGGCATAATTCCTTGGCTGCTTCAATTTGTTCCAGTACATAATTCCTGTATTCCTCTGCGTAGCTTTGCATTTCAGCATCGTAGAAGGTAAGGCTTTCTGTCGGATCAGTTCCAGCTCTGCCAAGAGCTTTTTCCACAAGGTAGGCGCACAGCTCATGACAATCGGTTCCTTGCTGTGCATATTCGGAGGTTTGATCCGCAATATTGGCACAGAGATTTGCGCTTGGTGGGCAGGCTAACCATCTGTGACTGGCAGAAACGGAGAGGTATGCGTGTTTAGGCATTTCCAATCACCTCGGCTTCCTTAAGAATGGTTGCATAGTCATCAGGATTTACCTGCTTTAACTGCTGAGCACCATATTTCTCAAGAAGCTCCTTGACTTCCTTCTTATATCCAGCGGCTGCTTTGGAAGCGAGCACGGCACGAACATTTTCCTTGGTGTAGATAGGTTCCGGTGCTTCATCAGCTTTCGCCGTTTCGGGAGCCTTGGTGACTTTCTTGGCTGGCTTTGTTTTTGTTTCTTCTGGTGCTTCTTCTGTAGAAGAAAAGACGTCCTTGATTGCGTTAGCAGCTTTGATCATTCCTTCGCCGCAGACAATCATTTCATCAAGCACCTGAGATAATTCACTCATTTTGCTCATCTTGTTTTCCTCCATTTTCTGTATTCTGTTGTCTTAGATTGGCTGCCAGTCGTTTGGCTACAACACTGATTGCGATGAGAGTGTCAATGAGCTCTTCATCGATGGATGGTGTAGCCTGCTGGCTTTTATCAATCGTTTCTGCCTGCATCTGCAGCACCTCGCTTTCCGAATGGCTTTCGTGCCTTTCTATCTTCCTAAGCGCATCTGGAAATTGTTTTTCCGGTCGAGAGCATATTTTTTTGAAAAAAGTTTTGAAAAGAGCCAGAGCATTTTTCGCTTTTATAAGGAAGCGGTACTGCTCTGGCTGTTGTTTTTAAAAATTTTTTGTTTGTTAACCGGAAAAGTGTAGGTCAAACCCGCTTAGAAAGTTAGGAGGATTTTGTTCCTTACTTTATAGAAACGAGGTTTGAGATATGCAGGTAACGATTTTTACAGCAAACTGCATTGGCTAGGCCGCTAACTGTAGCTATCCCAATAAGGTGACAGTAGTCACGCCGGAGCAGTTTCGGGAGGCGGTGAAGGCAGATCATGTTTGCGCAGAGTACAAAGGAAATTATCGAGGTATTGGTAATTTCATTCGTTCGGACGTGATTGTTATGGATATTGATAATGATCATTCGGAGGAACCGGCAGAGTGGATTACAGCTGAGAAACTGGAGGAAATATTCCCTGATATGGAATATATGCTTGCTTCCAGCAGACATCATCTGCTTCCAAAGGAGGGAAAGTCAGCCAGACCGAGATATCACATCTATTTTCCTATTTCAGAGATTACAGATGCAGAAGTGTACGGGAATCTGAAGGAGGCGTTGCAGAAGGAGTATCCCTTCTTTGATGGAAATGCATTGGATGCAGCAAGATTTATTTCGGTGCTGATTGTGAAGAAATATTGGTACATGATGGCTGGATGACGATTGATGAAGAAATTGATGTCAGTCAGTTTATTGAGGAGGAGAACTTTGATGCTGAGGATTCAGAGAATGCATACGGTGGACCGATTCTGGAAGGGAGCAGAAACAATACCATGAGCCGTTTTGCCGGGCGTGTACTGAAACGTTATGGAATTACAGAAAAAGCGCATGAAACATTCCTGGAACATGCAAAGAAGTGTGATCCACCGCTACCGGGGGCGGAGCTTAAGACTATCTGGAACAGTGCGGTGAAGTTCTTTCAGAAAAGCATTGTGAATCAGGAGGGATATGTACCACCTGAAGAATATAACGCTGATTTTAAAAGTGTTTCATTGAAACCTGAAGACTATTCGGATATTGGCCAGGCAAAGGTGTTGGCTCGAGAGTATGGAAATGAACTGAAATATACCAGTGCTACAGACTTCTTAAGATTCGATGGTGAATGTTGGCGTGAGGACAAGCAGATGGCAATCGGTGCTATTGAAGAATTTCTGGATCTGCAGTTTCAGGATGCTATGGATGAGGTGGCAAGAGTTGAGAAGGCGTTAGAGGATGCAGGTGTGCCGAAGGAATCTATCCAGGCTGGTCCCAAGGAGCTTTTGAAAGAGGTTGATGGAAAGCTGATTCCTTTGGTTTACGTGCTGATGGGTGCCCAGACCTATTTGAAGTTCGTTCAGAAGAGACGTGATTATAAGTATATCGTGTCTGCTGCAAATACGGCGAAGCCAATGATTGCTATCTCGGTGTCGGATCTGGATAAGAACGAAAATCTAATTAATACACCTTATGCAACCTATGACCTTAGAAAAGGACTCGCAGGGGAACAGCCTCATAATCCGGAGGATTTGATTACGAAGATTACGGCCTGTTCACCCGGAGAAGAGGGAAAACAGACATGGCTGGATGCCTTGAACCTTTTCTTTTGCAAGGATCAAAAGCTGATGGATTATGTACAGGAGACTGTGGGTATGGCTGCTATCGGCAAGGTGTATCAGGAGCACATGATTATAGCTTACGGTGGTGGTGCCAATGGTAAGAGTACTTTCTGGAACACTATTTTCAGAGTGCTTGGCAATTATGCGGGAAAGCTTTCAGCTGAGGCATTGACCATGAACTGCAAGAGAAATGTGAAACCGGAGATGGCAGAGCTTAAAGGGAAACGCCTCATTATTTCTTCGGAAATGGAGGAAGGCATGAGACTGAATACGGCTGTGGTGAAACAGCTTTGCTCTACGGATGAGATTCAGGCAGAGAAGAAGTATAAGGATCCGTTTTCCTTTGTGCCGTCACATACACTGGTTCTCTATACAAATCATCTTCCAAAGGTAGGAGCCAATGATGATGGTATATGGAGAAGGCTGGTGGTCGTTCCCTTCAATGCAAAGATTACAGGGAAAAGCGACATCAAAAACTATGCTGACTACCTGTTTGAGCATGCCGGTCCTGCAATTATGAGCTGGATTATCGAAGGTGCGAAGAGGGCGATTGATAAGAATTTTCATACGACACTGCCGGATGTCGTAGAGGCTGCTATCCAGGCATACCGCGAGGACAATGACTGGCTGGGGCAGTTCCTGGAGGAATGCTGTGAGATGGATCCTTCCTATAAGGAAAAATCAGGTGAGTTGTATCAGGCATACAGAGCGCATTGCATGCAGAATGGCGAATATATCCGCAGTACCACAGACTTTTATTCTTCGATGGACAAGGCTGGCTATAACCGAATCCGCAAGAATACCGGAGTGCAGGTCGTGAGATTAAAGTTTAAGGAAGGACAGGAATTTTTGGAGTAAGAATAGGCTTTTTTGTGTAGGTCGTTAACCTCAGTACATAAAAGTTCCTTTAGAAAGAATTTGAATAAAAATCTGCTTAAGAGAGTTTTACGGAACGAGGTACTCGACCTGCACACCTGTTAAGAATGATGGGGGCGTGTGATGCGTGAAAAATATATGGAACAGAGATTGGTGAGAGAGGTTAAAAAGCGTGGTGGCTTGTGTGAGAAGTGGAATTCTGGTTCATCGGGCTGGCCTGACCGACTTGTTTTATTACCTGATGGGAAATTCGGGTTGGTGAAAGTGAAGGCATCGGGAAAGAAACCAAGAGTTTTACAGGAGCACAGGCATGGCCAGCTAAGGGCTCTTGGATATAAAGTATTCGTCCTGGATGATGTAGGACAGATTGGAGGGATTCTTGATGGAATACAAGCCACATAATTATCAGCAGTTTGCAATCAATTATATATTAGAACATCCGATAGCAGCCGTGATACTTGGGATGGGACTTGGTAAGACCCACGACAAACGCACGAATGAACAAATTATGAACATCCGTCTTTTTTCTGGTATACTAAAAGAAAAAAGGATGGGATGTTATGAAAGAAGTGTTAGATTTTGTAAGTACGGTGACGGA
>NZ_NFLE01000060.1 GCF_002160755.1 Lachnoclostridium sp. An14 | reverse complement strand
TGCGCCGTCAAATTCGCCGGACGCCACCCGATCCGCCAAATCCTGGCGTACCTCCTCCACATTTTCCAATGCCTGATTGGCGTTCTCGGCTGCTGCCGCAGCCTGCCCTGCAGCCTGGAGCGCTGACTGCTGTATAGCTTCCGTGTCTGCACCCAAATTGGCAATATATCCAATTGCCGTATTCATCTGGTCCTGCACTTTTGTCAGCGCACTGATCGTCGCTGACCGGACCTGACGGCCGTATTTTGCTGATGCCCAGGCCGCGATCTCCGCTGCCAGGTCAATCAATGGCAAACTCATCTTATTCACCACCTCCACTCTCTAAATCATCTAATCGACGCTCAATACTCCTGATTTTTTGAGACAGTTCATAGGATCCGTCGATTACAAAATCCTGGGCCACCACCTGGCCGGAATTGTTGATTACCACATCAAAATCTCCGGAGCTATTCCATCCAAACCACGCCCACAGACCACCTTTAATTCCTGGATCAGCCGAAAGCCCACACTTCTGGTCATAGCTCTGGAATATATCGCGGCCCCAGTCATACCGAGCCTCAAAACCACCGACCGTAACCGTGTCGTCATCAGCCGTAAACAATCCGCTGCCAAAATCAGCGGATCCTCCGGTAATCGCAGGCGCATTCAGTTTGCCCTGTTTGATCATCACACCGTTTATGCCCATCCGGACGATCTCTGCTCCCGACGCATTCAGCACCCGGATCACGCCATCTTTTCCTAGGCCGGAACCGCCGACCTCCAGAATGCCGCCGCGGATCCGGTCTGCCAACATGGTTCCGGTAGTAACAAAGTCAGCCACCAGGCTGCCGTCAATGGTCCAGGCATTCCGGTACGGTCCATTGATTCCTGTGGTACTAAATCCGATCCCGTTCTGGTTGATCTGGATGATATTCTGGGCGGTATTCTTATCCGGCGTATTCATCACCAGGATGCGCCAGGGGTGCATCTTCGCACCTGTCTCCGGATTGATGTTGTCCAGCACCACATAACCCCCAAATCCGCCGGTGATCAGTGTGGTGGCATTGGCGATCTTCTGCGCCATCTCCGCGTAGATCTGATCAGACGCCTGCTGCAGGGCCTTTGAGATTGTCACTTGCTTGTTCGTTGTTTGCCCCGTAAAGGACTCCGCTGTACCGCCCAGGCTGATGCTACCTTTTTGCGGATCATCCAGATACAGATCCAGCTGAGTCAGCAGCAAATCCTTTCGCAGCCTGTGCGGCTTGCTGATGCAGGTTGTATACTTTCCTAATTGGAAACGTCGGATATCCGCACCGGTGTAAGCCAGATCCACAGCAGATACTTTCAGAGTGTCCGGAATGCCGGAGTTTTCCGTCAGGAACTGCTCCGCCACCGTTTTCAGCCGGGCCGGATCCGTAATATCCGGCCACTGATAAGTCGCCCAGATCTTACCACGTTCGGCAATCACGGAATCGGCAGCCATGATGTAATCTTGCCCGTTATTCACGGACGTAATGTCCACTGTACGGGTCTGGGTTTCTCCCAATTCGTCCTGATATTCTACGTCGGCCCCATAGGGGATCAGACAAGTCACAACGTCGGCCGCATCTTGATATTTTGTCAGATCCAGAAGATTTACTCCAAATCGGATCTGCTGATCATTATACCCGTCCATATCATAGGTATAATTCAGATACTTCTTTCCATCTTGATATGATACCCACAGGATTCCTCCGTGAACATCTACTAGATAGGTTTTTAACACGTTCCAGGTATTGTCCAGGGTTGTGCTTTCTCGTTTCAGCTCATTATTTTCATCTGCCACATTCACAGATCCCAAAATAAATTGCTTACGTTCCTCTACTTGAGAGTTATGAGCTTCAATCATGTCAGATAGAAAATCATGGATCGTCCCGGTCTTTGAAAAAGGCCGCTGGATGCTGTCAATCAGGTAGGAAAGGCTTCCTTCACACGTAACCGATTTCGTGTTATACATATCAGCCTCATCTGATAAGATCCGGCCTTCATAGATCAGCGCACCATCTTCCCACACTTCTATGATAGATCTTAACTTCTTGAGTGTCTGATAATACAAGTGCTTTTCCGGAATCCGAAATGTCAGTCCACCGGATTTATTGACGGTCAGAGACAGCCTCGGTTCAAGTACCCGGAGCTTCCGATCCCTCTGATCATGCAAGATGTAAGTGGCTCCATCCACTGTGTTTGTGATCCGATACATCTACAAGCTCCCTCCCCGATATAAAACTGATACCGTCCCGTTTCCAGTAAATGTCATGATATGCTCTCCCTCTGTGATCTCCAAATCTGGGAGATAATTGAGCCCGGGAAGCAAATCATAAGTCTCGCCCTCATACTCCACTGTCATCGTCATACTCACAGTGATCTCCGGAACCGTTGACATCGGGGATCCAATCACTGTCAGATCAAGTGTTCCGATTACCGCCAGATTTCCGTATTCGCGGATGATCCCATCGTCCAAGTCGAACGGATCCCACAGCCAATCACCACTGGAATCATACAGCTCATACTTATAGGGATCGCAGTCAAATTCCAGCGTAACTGTGCTGTATGGCCGGTTCTCTTTGCTGACTTTTACCGTTCCGCGTCCTTCATAGTAATATCCGCTGTCCCAGTCCAGGACTAATTTCCGCTTCTTGCCATGCAGATAATTACTGATCTGGCTGACCTTCCCGGCCCAGTTCTCATAGCTTCTATCCTCTACGTCACATTCCACCTGAACGGTTCGGTTCTCATACCGGGTACCGAAGTAGTCCGTCATATCGAGGTATCCATCCGCTCCAGGTACCTCGATCCGGTTTTCTTTCGTCGCCGGCAAACCAATATTGACCGATTTAATCCTCAGCCCAAAATCATCGTAGGTGTGCTTTTCTTCATCAAAGGTGATTCCTAAGTACGTTTTCACACAATATCCCTTTCCTCCATGCGTCCCCGACTTCCCAAATTATCGTTTACGGGCTCAGATACAATACTTCCGACTTTCTGGCCATCCATTGACACATCCACACCGTCTAAGGCAGCAGCCATCTCCTGGCCCATGCGGGCATAATCCAGCTGGTAGCCGGGGCCGTATCCGTCGTTTCCATAAGTTCTTGCAGGGATCGGTGTTTCCCCCGACGCCGCCGTGGTTTCGGAAATCGCTTCTCTTATCGCGTTCGCAGAGAAATCACTACCCACAGCCTGATCAATGGCGCTAGATACTACCGCGGAAACCGCCTGCGCCAAAGTACCCGTTCCGGACAGAATGCTCTGTGCCATGCTGTCAATCGCCTGGAGTCCTACAGCAGCAAGGTCGGCCGGAAGATTGCTGGCGGCGTTCAGGACATTTTCTGCAATGGCCTGGAATCGCTCTTTATTCTCCGCACTTCCCGCCTCGTCCTGGATGGACTGAGCCAATGCAGCTACCATTTCCACCGCATTCTGGGACATTTTCAGCTTTAACTCTTCCGCAGGCATATCAAGAGCTACACCCAGCTGCTCCATAGCGGATATGTATTCCGCTTGGTACTGCTCCAGTTCCTTTGACGTCTCTGCCTTCAGCTCCGCGATCTGCTGAGCAATATCATCCTGCATGGGCCGCAGTTCATCCAGTGCCTGAGACCTCGCAAGGCGATTTTTGCGCCGGAACAGGTTGACGTAGTCATCCAGCTGATCATCTGTCATCTCTGTCAGCAGCTGTACCTGCGCTGCTGACTGCGGGCCCAATTCCTGCAGCTCTGCGATAAGATCATCGCCCACGCCGCGATCCGACAGCTCATCCAGATTATCCATCCACTGTTCCAGGCCATCCACCTGTCCCTGAAGATTATTTAATAGGTCGTCACTGGTCAGATCGGTATCCATGTTAAACTCATCAAACAGGCCATAGGCCCCCGCAATGGCTTCCGTCCGGCTCTCCACCGCATCGGAGTATTCCTTGTTCAGCTCCTGGATCTTATCATTCAGATTTTCATAGGCTTCTGCGACTTTATCGGTATAATCTTCTTCCGCATCCGCCATTTTCTCGTTCAGGTCTTTTTTGGCGTCAAAATACTTCTCATCCGCATCAATCCGGGCTTGTGTGCCCTCATCCGTCTGCTGACGCACCGAATCCCAGTAGGCCGCTTCTTCGGCAAGATTCAGGTTATTGTAAACCTTATAGTTGTCCAGACGCTTTTGCGCCGCATCCAAAACAGCCTGCGAAATTTCTTCTGCACTCTTTTTTGCATAGTCCTTATTCTGGCGGATTCCTTCTGCCAGACCCAGAGCAATATTCCGTCCGATCTCATCCCGGAACACCCGCGATGGGGAATGAATTCCCAGGAAATCAGCTGCTGCATCCAGAGCGCCTCCCGCGACCTCTTTCGCCGCCTCAGCGATCCGACTAATGCCATTCTTTAATCCATTCACCAGACCGGAAATAATATCCGCCCCCAGCTGCAGCCAGTCGGTCTCTTTAATCGTATCCCAGATCTCTGACACAATCTGACCGGCGCCTTCCACTACATCCGGGATTGCCTCGATGATGCCGGCTACAAGGCTGCCAATCAACTCCAGTCCCGTCTGAAGGATTTCTGGAAGATGGGATAAGATTGTGGCAATCAGTTGCACCAATACAGAGGTGATAGCCCCCAAAACTGCCGGCAAATTATTCAATATTCCAGTCGCGACGCTACCGGCAATCTCTACGCCGGATTCCAGCGCCTGTGGAAGCCCAGATAGCACCCCATCAACAGTACTATTAAGCATTTCTCCGCCAGTCGTGATGAGTTCTGGTAGTTGGGACAATGCCCCGTCCACCATTTCTCCTACTGCGCTGCCGCCGGAATCCGTCATACCAGACAAACTGGTTCCAATCCCCTGCACAATGGTAGAGATAATGGATATTCCCAGCTCAGCCAGAGATGGAATCAGCGTCAGTGCACCGTTGACCAGCGCGACGATCAGCCGACCACCCGCAGCTAAGAGCTGTGGAAGATTCGCGTCCACCTGCTGGATCATAAAATTGATGGCGCCGATCGCGACATCCACCATCCCCGGAAGCGCATTCATGGCTCCGGTTAAAATGGAGGAAATTAAATTAGATCCGAACTGAGTCAGCTGGCTGGAATTCTCCTCCATGGTCTCACTGATTCCATCCATTACGGCCGGTATCGTCTCGATCAGCCGCGGTACGATCTCAGCCAGATTCGATCCAATGTTCTCGGCAGCGATGGTAATAGTATCTGCCAGCTCCTCTGCGCTGCCGGATCCATTCAGGAAGTTGTCAAAGGCAGCTTTCGCCGAATTCATGGAACCTTCAATCGTGGTGGCAGCTTCCTTCGCTGTGGTTCCGGTGATATCTAAATCTTCCTGAATCACATGGATTGCCGAATAGACGTCACTCAAATTGTTAATATCATACTTTACACCAGACAGCTTCGTTGCATCTGCCAGCAGACGCTGCATCTCTGTTTTAGTACCGCCATAACCCAGTTTCAGGTTATCCAGCATGGTATAATTCTGTTTCGCGAATCCCTGATAAGCGTCAGTAATGCGTTCCATGTCGGTGCCCATCTTGTTGGCATTATCCGACATATCTACCATGGCCATATCCGCGATCTTAGCTGCTTCCGCCGTGTCACCAGAGACGCTCTGCAGAAGGGATGCAGAAAAGCTGGTCACGTTCTGCATGTACTCATTGGCGGACATGCCTGCGGTCTTATAGGCATTATTGGCGTTATCAATGACGGTCTGAGCGTTGTCCTTGAACAGGGTCTCCACTCCACCTATGTTCTGTTCCAGACTGGCCACAGAGTCCAACGCTGCTTTGGATAACCCGCCGAAAGCTGTCGCGACGCTGGTAACGGCTGTCCCCAGGACCGCCAATCCACCTTTTGCCAGGCTTCCAACCTTTTTGATCCCGGCTGAAAATCCGCTAGAATCCAGTTTTGTATCAAAATTCAAATGGCCGTCTGCAGCCATACCAATCACCTCTCTTTAGGTGGCGGCACGGCTCAACGGCTCACAAATGCTCTATATCTTCACCTCAAATTCTTTTCCACAACTCTTGCACTTCAGATACACCCCGCTGCAGTGAGCGGTATTATCATAGATCAGTACCTTTTTCCCGCAGCAGGGACAATGATACCACTCCCGCTTCACCGGTGGCTTTTTTATCACCAGAACATCGCCCCCATTTCTTCATCTGTAGGAGCCGGCATGGGGATCGCAATGGCGCGTTGGATCCGCTCAATCCTCTGACGTTCTTTGACATCTTTAATACCCGCAGTATTCGTATTCCGATACATTACACGCTGCTTAAACTCCGTTTTTTCGGACAGCCCGTCCAGCAAAATTCCGAACTGCCACCAGTGCATCTGCAAACGCAGATCCATCAGATTCAGCCCGTAATCCTGCCAGAATCCGGATATGATGTACGGAGCATCAAACATATAATCGAATAACGGCTTTTGGGGTGCCATCTCTCCACCATCCTCTTCAGGATCCGTCTCACATTCAGACACAAACGGGGAACGTATCATGTCTTTCCGGCGGAAAAACCGCAAAAGAGGCTTATGGGCCCTTGCGTATGCGGACACCGGAAGAGGATCCAGATAAAAAGACAGCATTACCTGAACTTTTTCTGCGTTTGTCCCCTCCGGATCCCGCAGCATATCATAAAACCGCAGCCAATCCCGAAAGTCCGTTACAATCTCCCGCTCTACTCCATCCAAAACGACGGTGGATGGGAAATCATCATACAGCGGGTTCATGACATTTCATTCCTGCGGATCTGTTTTCCTTTGTTCTGTCCCCGATGACGGCGCTGCTGCCGGTTCTGATGAGGCGTAAAGCGGGAAATAAAGGACATCCGCTGATTGCGGGCATCGTCTGCATCTTTTTTGGCAGCGGCAAGAAAATTTCTGTATGCTTCGTCGCACATTCTTGCGTTTTTCTTCCCGGCAAACAGCTTTTCCCCTGTTCCGTCCCCATAAATATCATCAAACAGCTGGTAGAACAAATTACAGTATCCCCGGATCATTTCGCTGTTCACGCCAACCTTCTGCAGCTCTTTTTCACTTTCCTCCATACGGGCGAATGCTTTTTCATAGCGTTCCGCAAAATCAGCGTCCTGAAGATCCACCTCCAGGATCACGCCATTGTATTCCCATTTCAGGCTCATAGGCTCCTCTTCCTTTCTTTAAAATCAAACTGCCGCTGTTACCTCGCCGGTTCCAGCTTTCCTCGCTTTGTTATCCTGAGTACACTCCACAATCATGATGGTCTCCCCAGTCGCCATCTTAATGTCTGCCTCTCCGTCCCAGTCTGTCAGGACAGACACATCTTCATCATAAGCCGGCTGTTCCAGGCCATCTGCATTGGCATATTTATACTTGTTTCCTTCGGTCAGTTCCGGAGAGACCGTCACCTTTGTGTTCCCGCTTCCTGTCCCTGCCGCCGTACTTACTGTCAGCGTGCCAATCTCCTGGGTACTGTCCGCAAAGGTGACTGTTTGCCATTTATCAGACGAACTGGCCACACCTTTTACCGCTTCCCCCACAGCCCGGAAATTTCCGGAATAAATAAGGGCATCTGTACCGTCTCCTGTTGTATCCGGGATGACTGCATAGGTGCGTTTTCTGGCTTCTTTCTGGGAGCCATCAGAAAACAGATCCACCGTTACAATGTCCACATGGGCATCTGATCCCGTCAGCTCGTCGTCCGAAATCTGCGCCAGCTTTTCGTGTACGGAAAACGGGGAGTGACGGTCAAAAGAATATGCGATCTGGGTCGCATACCCCACAACATCCGTCCGCTCTGTGTTCTCGTCCACATACTGCCTGGAGTACTCCGTGGGAGATTTGGATTCGCTCATGGACGTAAATCCCTGCATTCTCACGTAAGACGGTTCCTCCGACGTTCCCACATTCATAAATGCCACTCTCTTTGACCGTTTGATTAACGTAGCCTTCTGCATTTCATCTACATTTGATCCTGTCATTTCTGCCTCCTATTCGTATAAAAGCCGCAGCTGCACCTGATATTTGGCCAGATCGGAATCCGCGTCGAACAGGTACCCACTGCTGATTAATGTATTGCTAATTGCCGTATATCCTTCCAGTCCGGGAAGATTATCCATCTCCTCCTGCTGCTCCACCCACTCTGAAAGCTGCTGATAAAAGAAGGAGTTATCAATCATCGTCCTGGCGTCTCCGTCATAAGCCGCCTTTGACGTAAACGTGTATTCCAGCTGGTAGATTTTTCCGCCATCCACATACTGCCGGTAAACCGGATCGGATGGCAGCGGATCCAGGCTGTAGGAAGGATCATCGGGAAGAAAGTCCACGCTGAACTTCCCGTCTTTTAAATAAGGGCACTCCAGAAAATATGTCCGGAGTGCCCCCATAATGGAATCACTTAGAGCTGACAAAATTCGCTGCCCCCTTTCGGATGGTTTCTTTCTTAGACGCCTTCATCCGCTCAAACCAGAGCTTTCCTCGGTTCCCGCCGCTCTGCCCGGCATTTTCGTAGTACTGGCGGCGGGCATAGGGTGCCAAATACTCCATGCTGCCGCTTCCAATCACTGTTCCCAGCTGCCCGGATTTAATCATGTAGCCGGTCCGCCTGGGCGTGAGCGGGTCACAGTATCTTAAGCACTCAGAATCAATAAACTCCTGAGCTTTGGAAAATCCGTTGGAATACTTCGGCCCAAATCCCTGTTCCCAGCTTAATCTTACGGTTGTCTTCCCGTTTTTGCTTCTGGTCTGGTACAGCGTTCCCCGTGGGGTGCTGATCTGAAATCTCCGTTTCTGTGCCATTACGCTCCTCCAATCCGCCAGTGCGGCAGTCCTCCGAAGCGGTTATCACTCCACGAATTGATCCGGAACGCCGGCTCCTTCCATTTCTTCAGGTCGGCCGGACGCTCAATCTCTTCCTCATGGATTCCCCGCACTACATAATCATCCGCCTGCAGCGTCCAGGTTCCTTCTGCCCCGGTATACTCCCAGGGTGGAACAAACTCTGCTCCGCCGGTATCCGCGCCGGCAGGAATCCGAACCTTAAACACGTCGGCAGCGTTAAGTCCGTCTGAATCTACCGTAACCTTATGATCCGCGTAGAACCACACGCCACGGATTACCGTCCTGCGGTAGCTGTCCAGACGGGTCTCCGGGTCAAGACAGGCATTATAAACAGTCACATCCGCATTTATGGTCATGGCAGCACCCCACTTTCCGGCTTAAGAGCCCCGTAGGCAGAAGATAGAGATAAGCCGTGTCGTATGCTTTCTTGCGCAGATAGCTCTCCTCCGTCTCTCCGTCCATCTGTTCCACCGCATAGGACACGGAATACCCATCGTTATTCTCACTTTTCACGGCTGCACCAGAACCGCCCTGCGCGGCTCTGGCTGCTTTAGCGGAATAATGTTCATCCAATACGTCCGAAACAGCACAGACAGCCATCTGGACGGCCCGGATCGGATCCTGATCCATTTTTCCGGCATTGGAAAACAGGAAATACCGGACATATGCCTCGGCGGTGCGTTCCTGCCTTCCAAAACTGTCCGGATCCATCATCCCACCGTACTCTCCAGTATAGAAATCATAATCCACATACATGGCTTATCCCTCCCCTGTCAGTTGGACAGCGCTCCAGACGCCCGCAAAGCGGCAAGCAGCTCATTGATGGCTGCTTTGTTTGCATTTGCCAGCGTTACTGCCGTCTGAGCGGTGGCCTGATCATAGGCCTCCCCTGCTGCCGTCGCATCCGCAGCAGATACGTTCGCTACAGCGCTGGCAAGTTTTACACCGCCCAGTGCGCCAGATGAAGCCGCCGGCAGCTCATAAGAGCCCCCACCGCCGCCCTCCGGCCAGTTATCCGCTATGTACTGAATAATCTCAGCAATCCGTTCCTCCGTGATATCCTCTGTCTCGCCGCTGCCAGTTACGGCAACGGCAAGATTTTTTAATGCGTCCGAAATTTTCATAGGCCCTCCTTTTTAAGCCCCGGCCTGCAGAATTGCGAACGGGCAGCGCTTTGTCTTGTCGGACTGCACGCTGTTGATCGGGTTCGGGATCTCCCACCCGAGCCTCATAACTGCGCGCAGAGCCACCATATCGTTCTGCATCAGGTTGTAGGCGATGGTTCCATCCGTGTTCTGGACTACGCCCTCGGTGAAAAGCTTGAAAGTGATATCCTGACGAATGGAATACACCAGCTGACTGAAATCCCCGGAAATCATAAGCGCTTTGGACTTATCCCAGGCCCCGTTGTTGGGGAAGTTCATCGGAGAACCATCCAGAGAATAGTTGGTGCCATTCTGCATGTCGCTCTTGAAAATCGGCTGCCCCACATCATCCCTAAGGCCTCTAAGCTTGGCCCGCATGGAGATATCTGCCATATGGCCGCTTACAAAGAATCCACTCTCCTCAACCTTGGAGATCACTCCGCCTTCCCCCAGAATATCCTGATACAGGTCCGCGGTAGCCGTTACAACAGACTTTGCCTTGGTAGCTGTGGTTACCACTCCATCTCTCCAACTGGTAGGCTTATTGACGTCAAACAGGATCGCACCGTCGATCACCTTGCCGAACGCCTCCGTAACTCTGGGACGCACCTCAGCCCAGATATCATAATCCGAATCATCCAGGACGGATTCCGGAATAGGCACGATTACAGCGATCTCTTCCGCGGTAATAATCTTCTTATCCCATGCCTGTTTCGTGGTCTTCTTAGCCCCGTTGTCGCCGTCCACAAAGTAGGCGATGGGCAGCATGTCCAGGACAGGCATCTTATAGGTCTTGCTGGACATATTGGCCAGCTTCCTGCCTCTGGAAAGTACTGCCGAAGAGGTTACCACCCCCTGGATAATCTCCTTGGATTCCTCGACGGGAATCAGGGATTCCGCACCGGTGCGGTCAATAATCTGCGCATCATCCGTAAAATGCTGTAAATCAATATATTTCTTTCTCATCGTTTCCTCCTATCTTCTGGCCGCCGCCCGGATCCGGTCGTTGATGCTTGCATTACTGCTTCCGGAGCCCCCCTGAGTATTGCCTGCCGTGGACGAACTGGCCACATGGTAGCCGCTCCCGGTATATCTCGGATTTTCCTTCAGCCACTTTTCTGCTGCCTTCTCAAAGGTGGTCTTATCGTCCACCAGGGCATTGATCTTAAAGGCTGCAAACTCCAGATAATCCTGAGGCACTCCTTTGCTCCGCAGCAGTTCCATGTTGTCTCTCTCCTGCAGCTTTCTCAGAGCATCATCCCGCTCCTTCGTCAGTTTCGCCACGTCGGGCTGACTGGCCTGCTTTTTTGTCTTGTAATCATTGATTGCTGTGGTGATCTCCTCCTCGCTCATGCCCTGCTTCCGGAAAAAATCCGCAAGCGCCGCACGGCTGGCACGTTCTGCCCGCGAGGCTGCCACCTCCTCCAACTGTTCATAGGTGTACCCGGCACTTCCCTGGCCGCCGGCTGCCGCCCCAGCAGTTCCACCGGATCCGGAACCACTTCCCGCAGTTCCTCCCTGGCCGCCGGTTCCTCCGGCTCCATCCGTAAAATGCTGTAAAATTCTTTTCTTCATAGCGATCTCCTTTCCCCCAGAGCTTTTTACGCCATCATGTTTTGGGCACAAAAAAGACACCCTGCCCGGGTGCCTGTTAAACGAAAGTTATGCAGTTATAAGAATTTGCCACCATGCAGATACCTAAAAACCAGGCGTCCACATAGGCTCTGCCGGTATCACTCAGTTTCTGCCACTTGACGCTCACATGACCGGCCGGCTCTGTACAGCTTTCAATCCCATCCTGGGACAGCTCTCGGAGTGCCGCTTCCAGAGTAAACGTAAGAGCCGATACGGCCGCACACACGATGTCATGGCCGTATGGTCCGGCACCGGCGTGTCCGTCTACTGACAGCCCATCAGGGCGTATCTTGACATGGATCATTCCCGTTTCACTCCTTTCTGAGTATAAAAATACCACCGATGGCATTCATCGATGGTATCAGTAGTTGTGCCATTGGCACTCCCTGCATATGTTCTCCCACTCCGGCTTTCCCTTAAACCGGTCTGGGACACTGCTCTTTTTGATGAGCCCGTCGACCGCATCGGAATTTTCTATGCAGTCGATATTCTCAATCATCTCTTCCACCAGCGGGCACATTACCCTATCATGCTCTCCCACGATTTACCGCCTCCAATGCCTTTCTTGTGACAGGATCGAACTGATCTTTTTTGAATGCAGTCCTAATCCGACCAGTCTCACTGTCCACGTAAGCAGCGCCTGCGTCACTAAAATAATTGACGTATTTTCCGTTCCATTTTGTCAGGGAAAATTTTGCTTGCCTGATAAACGCCTTCGCCTCTTCTTCTGAAACGCCATGATGGCGTTCCTTGTTAATATGCTCTTCGTCAAACGAAAGCTTCGTAACGTCCGGAATCTCCGGGTGCAAATTAATCTGGCCACGCAAGCCTGCCTTTTTGATCTCTGATTTGATTATATCATCTTTCTTTTTTCTTTCAATATCTGCCAGCCACTTTTGGTAGGTATCCTTGCTCGGAGCTACGCGGCCTTCCAGATCATAATAAACCCGCTCCATCTGGGTCTGAAGCCCCATCTTTTTGGAGAACGCCTTATACTCATCCAGCTTATACTGGTATTTGCACCGCTCGATGGTGACATCGTCCTTGTCTGCCCCGGCCCGCTGCAGCAACCGCACTTTCTGACGCTGAGCCCTCATGGCTGTTTCCATCTGACGCTGCTTCTGAGTAGCCTCATACTGGGTATACTGCTTTCCCTGCCAGGCCTTTGGAGTATTCTCTTTGCGGTTCTGCTCTGCAATCCAGGCATCCGTGTAATTACGCTCCGATACGCCGGGGATAAAGGGATAGTATGTGTGGTAGCAGTTCCAACCCAGGATACCATCTCCGGTTCCCAGGCCGCACTTGGTAACCAGTTCTTCCTTGCTGTAGACTTTTCCCTGCCATACCTGATGCGACGGCCGTGCCCCAGAATGCCAGTCCACCTCAAAATAATCCGTTCCCAGCCTCTGAGCGTTCATTTCCGACACCTGCCTGGTCAGCTGAGATAACCCGGTCATAATCGCCCGTCTGGCGGCCACATCACAGCGATTTGTATGGCCGGACGCATACTCTACTGTCCTGAGGCCGCTGTTTGTCATTTGACTCACCACTCGACGGATTACAGTGTTATAGTCAAAGGCGCCTGAGACAATCTCCACAATGGCATTGTCTAAGTACCGGTTGTAATATTCCGACAGGGGACTAAATACCAGCCGCCCGCCGCCCATATCCACCTTAAACCCCAAGGACTTTGTAATGTTAAACAGTTCTTCGTTGGACTGATTGATAAGAGCCTGGGTGATCTGCTGCAGCTCTGGATTTTCCTCGTAGGGAGTGAATGCCTGGTTGACCTGCTCATACAGCTCCCTGGATCTGGTATATTCCTTCTCAATCACCTCATCGTACAGCTCAAAGGTATCCGGGTAATCCCCGCCGAGCGCGTCCCGGATGATCTTCTCGATGTCAGCCGTGCTGTTTCCCAGTATCCGGTATCGATTCAGCTGCCAATCCGCCGTGGAAGTAATCGTCCTGGTCTTCTTAACTCGACGGATCACATCCTCCATGATCCGGTTCTCCAACTCCCGGTATTTTTTCTCCACACCAACTGATAGCTGACTGGTGTAAGATCTGTCCACTACTCAAGTACCCCGCTTTCCTGTTCCGGAAGTTTCTTCTGTGCCTGCTCTAAGGTCTCCCCGTACCATTTTGCCCGGTACTCTGCCCGACTCATAACGCCCATGGAAACCTCCTGACGATCGCTCTTACGTTCTGCGTCCTTATCCTCAATAATGGAATCATCAAAATCTATTGTGATCTCTACGTCCTCAGGAAGGCCAGCTCCCAGCACGTTTCCCAGCCGAATGATAATGCGTACCAACTGCTTAATAGCTGTGTCCAGAATCAGCTCATGCTTCTTGATGGTCCGGAACATGTCAGAGTTTTCAGAAATCACCTGGGTGGCGGTGGTAATATTGCCGTTGTCAAACTTGTACCGCTCAGTTCCAAAACCGCACCGCATAGACAAGTAATTCAGATCATCGTTGATGGCTTTGCTATGCTCCTCCACGCGCAGCTGCATATTACTCTCTTTGATCGGGTCTTTCTGAAGCTGCTGGCTGTAATCCTCCGGCAGCTGGTAAAAGACGGTATCATCCGGATCGAATACCATGCTGCCATTTTTGTCCGTCAGCATTTCCGGAGCCACGTAGATTCGCTTTCTGCCCAAGGTAAATTCATTGGAGTAGGAGTCAAACTCCAGATCCAGCTTCTGCAGATAGTCGATGGTGTTTGCGAAGATCGCAACGCCCATGGGGTTACTCTCATCATCATCCGCATTATTGACGATATTGAGCTTGTCAATGACGAACTGTGGTTCCGTGGATCCGGTTTCCACCCGGGCTGCAAGACCGGCATACGGTCCGATCTTGCGCCATTCCGCTTCCGTTAATTCCTGACCATCATCGGACTTTCCTATCCGGAATACCCGGTTTTCGATGTAATAGGTCTTGTCCTCGTTTTGGCGGTGAAGTTCCAGGCGGCCATACTTCTTATTCCGGAAAGTCGAGGTAAAAAGGAATGCTACTTCTGTGATTACGCCGTTCTCCCAGCTTAACGGGTAAATATCCTTAGCCGTCACATAGTTGATGGCGATTCCGGCGCCGTCTACTACATTGCCCTCTCCATCAACCACCATATCCCGGATGTACGGCACGTAGGCCACCGTACCGCAGTAAGCCTTGCGTTCCTGGTATTCGTTTCCCAATACGCCGAAGTTGTTTTTCTGGAGAACGTCCTCCACATAGGCGTTGGCTTTTTCATCCGTAAGAGTAATCTGCACGCGCTCGTTGAGCAGCAGATCCGCGATGTCCTCGCACAGCTTTTTCGCCATGCCCATGCTTTTGCGCCGACAATTTACATAACAGCCAGCTCCCCGATATACACGGTACCGGTGAAACCTTCGTACATTCGCCCGGTACCAGCTGTACCAGACGGCAATCTGGGAATAGAACGTCCGGTCTACCGTGTCAAATTCGTTGTTATTCAAATATTTAATAATATCCATCGTCCGGATCATCCTCCTCGTACATTTTTCCGCGATAAGGCGGATCCTCCTGCTCTGCTGCCGGCAGGAAACGCTTGAGCCTGATCCACATTCCCATCACCGCATAGCGAATAGCGTCCATACAGTGATCTCCAATCTTCACCGGCTCCTCTTTCCCTCGTTCAATACTTTTCTTGTCATACTCGTAAGTCTTGAATTCCTCAATAGCTTCTGGCTGTTCCTGGCAAACTTGCAGAATCCCGAACGTCAACAAACGCTGCACTCGGTTGATTCCCAGGGCAACATCATTTTCCGCCTGTTTCAATACTACCTGATACGGGCAGCTCCGGATCTGCCTGCGGATCTCTTCCGCCAGACCGGCGGCAGACGGATCCAGATATACATAAAAGCGTCCGCACCCATAGCGTTCTGCCAGAGTGCCGATAAAATCCATCAGGTCACGGGCATATTCCGATGGGCTTTTCTGAGCTCCTGATTCCCGGCCGCTGTGGTAATACTCTCTCAGCCCCTGGAACTTTTGATTGTACTCGTCAACCCCAAACGCCTGGAATGTGGTGGCATTCTGCTGGCCGTAATCTCCGCCGATTCCTATCAGGCTGTAGTGCTTCTGTGCCGGTTCCTGAATATGCCTGTCAGAAAACATGTAGTAGATGGCCTCGTCTATGCCCGTAGCCTCTCCCAGCCATATCCAGCGATACCGCTTCGGGTCCAGCTTCGCCATAATCTCCGCGGATTCAATCAGGTCCTTACCAAGCCATTCCTCCGGCACATCCTGATAGGTCGTGTGGATATGCACGCAATCCGGGCGCTGCTCCATTTTCTTGCACCACCTGTTGATCGGTGCATTAGGATTCTTAGGAGGGTTGTATAGGTACAGCATTTGGAAATCCCCGGAATTTCCTCGGATGAAGGTTGCCTCAATATTCTGCAGCTCGTCCTCACCTTCGCCATCATCGAAAAACTCCGTCAGCTCATCCAGCACCACCAGCTTGATGGGCTTATCCTCATCGATGATACCTTTCGTATCGTCAATGCCGTCCGATCCCGCAAAGTAAATGGTGGACCCAGTCTTTTTATATCGGATCTCCATCGGGGATCGAGTAATCCGGAAAGCACCCTTATTGATCCGCAGCCGACTGATCCCACGGAGCATCTCCTTGTAGACCGTCTTTCGGAGCTTATTGTGATGTTTGCGCAGCACTACCACGGATCCGGCCGGATCATCGACAATTTGATAATCTGACCGAATAGCCGCGAAACTGGACTTTGTGCCGGCACGTCCAGAAGTCAGGATGATGTGCCGGATCTTACGGTCGTTAAAGATCGGATAATACTTCGGGATGATAATTTCTGAGATTTTAACCTGGGAGGTCATTGATAATCACCACCCCATCATTGTCGTCACCCTGATCTTGTCTGACCTTCGCCAGCTCGATCTCCAGGCGGGCATCGTCAAAGCCGAACTTGTGCAGCGCCTCGATGGCCCGCTGCTTTCTGGCCTGGACGCGAGTCAGGGCATCCTCGATCGCCTGGATCTGCCCCAGCTTACCCTGGAATTCTTTCAGATCGGTCTTATGCCCCTTCTCAATGCCAGACTTCCGGCTAACCATCGTCATGCCCTCAGCAGGCTCTCCGGTGTCGTAATGATCCTCGGTCCGCTTCAGGTCCTCGATCCGGCGGAGCATCCGGTATTCCCGGACTGTCAGGAGGCGGATCTCCTGGAGGAGCAGCTGCTCTTTGTCCGCCGGCACAGCGTCCGCCAGGCTCCGCTCCGCCGGATCCAGGCAATCAAAAAGGAGAGTCTCAAACTCTCCCGTCGTAACTGCATTCTTATTTCCCGGCGGCCCGGTGCCGCCGTGGCCGACCGCGTTTTTGTTGCCGGGCTGGCCGCCGCGCTTTTTTGTTGTACAACTTTTCTTTGATTGTTGTACAACATTCTGCCACTTATCGCGGCCTTTCCAAACGGCAACGACCTTTTCATCCTCTCCCAGGATTGCCGCGATCTCCCGGTTTGTAATTTTCCCATCATGCTCTCGGTAAATTTCCAGAGCCCTGTCACGGTTTGGGTTCCGCGCTCTGGCCATGCACCACCACCTCTCATTCGTTTCGTTTTCAGAAAATAAAAGTAACGCCCAGAAGAATTCTGTCTATCTCAAAATTTTATTACACTTTGTACACCGTTTCACATAACCGCCATATGGCCCCGCCTCCCGGCTCCAATGCTTACAGTAATGGTGGCTGCATCTACATTGCCTAAACCATCTGATCAGATT
>NZ_NFLE01000006.1 GCF_002160755.1 Lachnoclostridium sp. An14 | reverse complement strand
AACCTCGTATTTATGCGGGTTTGCAAAATAAAAACACCGTCCCCGACGCCCGAAACGTCAAAAACAGTGCTTTTTCCTGCGCCTTCAGGGACTCGAACCCTGGACAAATAGATTAAGAGATTAGCTTATTTAAGTTTATTTTTGGTTGTTGGGACGTCTGCCGGTTGTGTCAAGGGACAAGGACAGGCGGAGCCTGTCCGATACGCCGTAGGGCAGCCCTTGACGCAATAAAAGCTGCTATAATGGTGGCAAGAGGACAGAAGGAACGCAGTTCCGCTTTGTCCTCTTGTTGACGCCATAGCAGCGCGGCGAATTCTAGCGGGTTGCGACAGTGTTGACAGGGGGCAGGGGTGCCGGTTATCACAGGATGCTTTTTGCTCCCTGTTGCATATAGGCGTGTAGGAGGCATCCCCGTTTTTGCCCCCCTACAATGCGACAATGTGCATAAACAAATATTATGTCTAAAATAGGAGGTATGCTATGAGTAGAAGACAAGATTTTATGAGGAGACTTTCTCTCTGGGTTCCTAGGGTTATTTATGATCGTTTGGAGGATGATTCTAGGGCGTATGGGATCACTAAAACGGCGATTGTACAAACGGCGTTGATAAATTATTATAGAGGGGTAGATAATGGGACGGTTTGCCCGGTTGATTCAAGTAATGTTCCTTTTTGGGGTTCAGCTGTTATGAATCCTGACAAGTTTGATTCTTGTTGTAAAGGAGTAAAGGGAGTTTGAATGGTTAGATTTGAATAGTCTGTTTGAATGATTGATTGAGTGTGTATTTTCGTCTCCGCGCGCCACGGCCGCGGAGACGTTTGACACTCTCATGGTTTAGTTCTTGTCTCCATATGGTGGTTTCTGGGTTATCCGGTCTTTGATGTCATTTGCTATTTCGGCGGGGTTCATGTTGTATATCTCGATTTTTCCATATGTTTGTTCAAAACTAGCTATGTGATCTTCAATTAATTTCTCAATTTCTTTTGAAACGCTCCTTTTGTTGAATTTCGCAATGGTTTTAATTTTGATTAGATTTTCTTCATCAGTTCTGACTTTGATAACAGGGAGTGTTGATGGCATATTGTTTTTCCTCCAAAAAGCACTTTACAAGTGGGCCCACTTGTGGTATCTTAAAGGTGGGCCCACTAATGGCCCACATATATATGATTAGCTAATCAATATAAAGATAGTTTTGCATGATTATTGTATCACATCCTCCAGCCGGTAGCAACGAGAACCGTGTTTTTTGGCCTGGGAGACAATTACTTAGGGAGTACCCACTGGCAGCACCTAGGGAAGGCTAGTTCGTGATTTTGTAAGTCCATGCAAGGTATATTGCAGGCGCGTAGCGTGTAAATGGCGGGAATAACAGCCGGGCGGCGAGTGCTTAGAGCCAATAGGTAGCAGTAAGAACCGGAGGCGGTGTGGTGGTCGGTATATGTTATGGTATACCAACTGTATATTGTTGGATTAATTACAAAAAGGATGATGGCAATGACCTATTATTTGAAAAGTGGTTTAGGAAAAAGGAAAGTGTATTCTCTTTGTAAAGAATTTGTTGGTGATAGGGTCTCTTTTCCGGCTATGGTTGATTGTGATTTTAAACGTTGTCGCAATAACTATTGGTTGACATTTTCCGGCTATGAGCTAGGTGTTTTTGTTTTTGCGGGAAATGCTCGTATTTGTGTTTCTAGTAAAGTTTGGATTGAGTGCGATGCTCGATTCCAGTATACGCAGTTGTTTCATACGTATGTACCGTTTGAATACTTAAAAAACAATGATTTTCTGCGTTCTGTGGCTTAATTGGAGGAAAGATAAATGGGATATTTAGAATCATTTGAAGAACATTATCGGCGTTTCTTTTCTGCGCTTTCGCTTTGTGAGCTTGTTCAATTTTATCATGGGTTATCAAAAATATTAGATGATGACATTTGTTCTTCTGTGCTTACGGATGAGGTTCTTTTGCTATATGACTTGATTCGTGATGAGTGCGTTCGGCGGGTGTCGCGGATGGCTGATTTTTTGGGGGATTGTCGCTGCTTAAAGTAGTGGCTGACCCCCGTACAGTAATACGGGGGTAGAAATTCCAAATTGCAACAGCAAACTTTTTACAGTGTTTATGGAGGTTTTGTATGGATAATGGCAATAAAGTCATAATGAAAAATGGATTGCTATCATTGTCTGACTGGCTGGAGTTTACTTTAAAAACCGGCTTTGATGAGACAAGCCCGGCGCCCTATACATATGCGCTTGATTTGATGGGGTATTCTGTTGACGAGTTTACGTTTCAGCCGTTCGGCGGTTTCGGTTATCATGAGAAAATCGTCCGTCGTGTAGGTTCTGGAGAAATTAAAGTGTATTATCACGGCTCTGTGCCGGGTATGGGGATTCATGTGGTTATATCAAGTAGCTGTATGGATGATGTATTGAAACATTACCGCGATGCGCATAGTTCAGCTACCCCGTTTTCTGATTCTGCGTATGAAATGGCGGATTTAGACAGTACCGTTTTTCTGGATTTTCTGGCTATGATTTGCGAATTTGGTTCGGTAACACGGCTTGATATTGCTATTGATGATATTGGGGCCTGCTATTTCACGGTGCCGGAGGTAAATCAGTATATAGAATCCGGGCAATATTCTTCTCGGATTCGTCATACAGAATATTTGTGTTCCCGTGATAATGGCGCTGTTTCCGGTGATACAGTGTATGTAGGGAAGCGTACCAGTGATTTCATGTTGCGGGTGTATGATAAACAGGCAGAACAAAATAAAAAGCGTGCTAGTCAGGAATTGCCGTTAATTGAAACGCCGTGGGTGCGTTGGGAAATGGAGTTAAAGGGAGATTCTGCGGTTCGTGCCTGTGAGGAGTTGTTATCCCGAAAATCCCTTGCCGCTGTTGGGGTTGGGATTCTGGCCCAGAAAATACGGCTCATTCATCTTGACAATGTTAGGAAGGCCCGGTGCTCGACGTTGGAAAAGTGGAATGATTTTTTAAGCAATGCGGAAAAAATCAGTCTTTATCACAGGCCGCCGGCTCCTGCGGTTGATCGTGTTTGTGCATGGCTCAAGCGGCAGGTTGCGCCCTCACTGGCTGCGGTTGTGGCGGCGTTTGGAGGTTCCGTGGATTTTATCTATGATCTGTTGTCCTCTGGAAGTGGTCGCTTGTCTGAAAAGCATCGGAATATGATTCAAACTTATTGGGGTGTGCAACCGGCGGGGGTGATGGTGTGACACTCTCACAAGCGTTCGATCTGTTCCGCCGTCAAAAAGAGATAGACGGTCTGAATGATAACTCGATCACAACGTATTGCCGCGTTATATCCCTGTTTCTGGACGCTGTGGGGCGTGATTTGCCGGTTTCTGACCTGACCTATGACAGTGTGGCTGATTATATCATTTTCGTTCGTAGAAAGGGCGTTTCAAGGGCTACGGTGGCTACGTATGTCCGCAATGTAAAAATCTTTCTGCGCTGGCTGGATACAGAGGAGCGGCTTTCGTTTAATCCATTGAAAATCAAGGTGCCCAAATCGCCGAAAAAGCAGGTACATCAATATTCTGATTCTGAAATCCGCCTGATATTTGATACTGTCAAAACTACGGTGCCGTGGATCACCGCCAGGAATCGTGCAATTATTGCGTTGATGTTAGATTCCGGTATTCGTCAATGTGAGGTGGTTGGCCTGTTGCAATCGAATATCGACCGGGAAAAGATGGTTATGAAAATAACGGGTAAGGGAGCAAAAGACCGTATGGTTTCTCTTGGTGTAGTGGCCTGCCAGTTTCTGGACTACTATTTGAGCATATGCCCCTACCGTGATGGCCCGCAAGTGTTCTATGAGAGACGGGGTCAGCCAATTACCGGCAACTGTGTCCGGGTATTTGTCAACCGTCTGCAAAACAAACTGGGTTTTGAGCTTTCGTCCCATAAGCTCCGGCACAATTTTGCCACAAACTATTGTTTAGATCATATCCGGAAAAATGGACAGTCAGACGTTTACAATTTAAGTATTCTAATGGGGCATGAGAGTATTGAGACTACGAAACGGTATGAGCATTTTGCTCACGAGATCGTGGCCGCTGAGGGCGGTATTTCCCATTTAGACCATGTCTGGGAAATGGGGTAGAAGTGAGGTTTTTTGGCACTGTTTTTCCTGTCACCGGCGTCTGTTCCTGGCAGATTCCAAAAAAGGCCCGACACCCGGAAAACCTCGTATTTATGCGGGTTTGCAAAATAAAAACACCGTCCCCGACGCCCGAAACGTCAAAAACAGTGCTTTTTCCTGCGCCTTCAGGGACTCGAACCCTGGACAAATAGATTAAGAGTCTACTGCTCTACCAACTGAGCTAAAGGCGCTTACTGTATTTGGTTTTTGTTTTGTGCTTGTCTTTATCAGCGGCACGTCCATAAGTATAGCGCAAGGGGGTCCAAAAGTCAACACTTTTTTTAAAAAATATTTAAAAAAATTTCAGAGAGAATTTACAAATAGAAAAAAGCCCCGGAAATGCCCGAAAAACGGGCATTTCCGAAAGGGCTCCGGCTCACGCTGGCTTACATCAGGGCTTTTTCCAGGGCGTCGGCGATCACCTGCTTGCTCTGGACACCGATGGCTTTGTAGAACACATCGCCCCCGCGGATGATGAGAAGGGTGGGAATGGACATGATGCCGTACTTTTCGGCGATTTCCGGGCTGTGGTCCACGTTGAGCTTGCCCACCTTCGCGCGGCCGTCAAAGTCAGCGGCCAGCTCCTCCACAACCGGGGCCATCATTTTGCAGGGCCCGCACCAATCCGCGTAAAAATCCACCAATACCGGTTTGTCAGACCGGAGAACGTCAGTTTCAAAATTTGCAGTTGTAAATACGCATTCCATAGTAATGCCTCCTTGTTGTTTATTTTTTTCCGCATTTTCCGCAGCGCTTGCAGTTTAAAACGCGGTCTACCTCCGCAAAGCATTTCCTGAGCCGCATGGCTTTTCGGTTAATGTCCGGCTTGTCACAGAAGGAGCAGGACAGTTTCCGGGTCATATTTTCACGGAATGACATGAGCAGTCACCATATGCTTTTTACTATTGTATGCAGAGGGACTGCTTCTATTCTAAAACGATCTGCGCCGGGACGCAACCAATTTGCAGATGGGCTTTCCCTCCGACGCGAATTTGGTCTCATACTCCGTCATCACGTTGCCCTCAGCCATATCGCTGTGGTGCAGGTCCAGGGTGGATGCTAAAATGTCCCATCCAGCCTCCGGAATGGACTCTAAAGAATAGTCAAACAGGCCGCGGTTGTCCGTCTTAAACTCGATGACGCCGTCCGGCTTCAGGATCTGGTCGTACACGTTTAAAAAGACGGGGGAGGTCAAGCGGCGCTTGGCATGGCGGTCCTTGGGCCACGGATCGGAGAAATTTAAGTAAATGCGGCTGATTTCTCCCGGGGCGAAGTAGTCGGTCATCTCCTTGGCGTCAATGCAGAGGAAAAAAATGTTGGAAAGCTCCAGGGCGGACCGTTTCTGCAGGGCCCGCAGGAGGACGCTGGAGTAGCGCTCGATCCCCAGGTAGTTGATGTGGGGATTGGCGGCGGCCAGATCCATGATGAATTTTCCTTTTCCCATTCCCACCTCTATCTCAATCGGAGCATCGTTCCCAAAGCAGGCGCTCCAGTTTCCCTTAAACGCTTCCGGGTTCTGGATCACGTAGGGACTCTCCGCGATCTGCTGTTCTGCGCCTTTGATGTGGCGTAATCTCATAAAGCAACTCCTTTCATACTGGCAAAGCCGTTTTCCTGTCTCAAGGGGAAACTTCCGCTCCCTGTGAGCAAAGCATCCGGCTGACGCGCACGGCTGCGCACCTTTTTGTCCGCTCCCATTCTAACATCCAAAAACGGCGATTGCAACAGGAGAAATGAAAGAAAAAATTATGTAAATTGCTATTTTCTGTCCTTCTAAAATATGCTAGAATAGAATCTGATTCGACAAAGAGATAAAGAGGTAGCATTCATGAACATAGATAAACCTGTAAAAATATGTCTGATTATGACGGCTCTGGCGTTTTCGGCAGGCATTTCCGCCTGTGGAACGAACAATCAGCCGGTGGTGGTGACGGCCGCCCCGGATGTGGAGCCGCAGGACAATGAGGCAGTGCCGGATATTGCGGCCATGAGCCCGGACGGGCCATTGTTTCCCAACCTGTCGGGGGTAGAGGAGACGGAACCGATTCCGGAGTACCTGCGGGTGGGGGTGGAACATCCCATCGTAGCATCCCTTCAGGAGCGCCTGATGGAGTTAGGCTTTATGGACAACGATGAGCCCACGGAATACTACGGGGAAGTGACGGCCAACGCTGTCAAGCATTTTCAGCGTCAGAACGGGCTGGCGGAGGACGGCATCATCGGCCAGGATACTCTTATGGCCATCCTGTCTCCGGACGCGAAATATTACGCTGTGGCAAAGGGCGTAAAGGGAGACGACATCCAGAGGATTCAGGGCCGTCTCTATGAGCTGGGATATTTGGCCACCGCGGATCAGGTAAGCGGATATTTTGGTGATTCTACGGAACAGGCCGTTTTAAAGCTACAGAAGGTGAACGGCTTAAAGGAGGACGGAAAGGTCGGCCGCCAGACCATGAACCTGCTCTACAGCGAGGACATCAAGCCCAATATGCTGGAGTACGGTGAAAAGAGCGAGGTGGTGCTGGCCTGCCAGAAACGCCTGATGGCTCTGGGCTACCTGACCACGGAGCCGGACGGCACCTATGGAAATGACACCACTGTGGCCGTGCGCCGGTTCCAGTCCAGAAATGACCTGGTGGTGGACGGCTACCTGGGCCCGTCCACGCGGATTGCCCTGGACAGCTCCAGCGCCGTGCCCAACGGACTTTCCCTGGGCGACGAGGACGATACGGTAAAACGGGTACAGCAGCTTCTTAATAAATACGGTTATCTGGTGGCGGGGAACGTGACCGGATATTATGGAGAGATCACGGAGACAGCGGTAAAGAATTTCCAGCGCCAGAACGGGCTGACCCCGGACGGCATGGTAGGCGTGCAGACCATGACAAAGCTGACTGGCAATAACGTGAGAAAGGCTCCCAGCGGCAGCACCAGCTCCGGAGGCAGCAGCGGCGGTTCCTCCTCCAACAGAGGAAACAGCGGCGGATCAAGCGGTGGTTCCAGCGGCGGAAGTTCCGGAGGCAGCAGCGGCGGCGGAGGCGGCGCCGTGATTAACGACAGCTCCGGCGTGAGCCGTCTGATTTCTACGGCCAGATCCAAGATCGGAAGTCCCTACGTGTGGGGCGCCAAGGGCCCGAATTCCTTCGACTGCTCCGGTTTCGTCTACTGGTGCCTGAACAATTCGGGAGTAAAGCAGAGCTACCTTACCTCCTCCGGCTGGAGAAGTGTGGGCAAATACCAGAAGATCACCAATTTCAACGACCTGCGGGCCGGAGATATTGTGGTGGTGAGCGGCCACGTGGGCATCTGCTCCGGCAGCGGCACCGTCATCGACGCCTCCTCCAGCCATGGACGGGTGGTGGAGAGAGGTTTAAGCTCCTGGTGGCGGAATAACTTCATCTGCGGCTGGAGAATCTTCGGCTGATGAAAACCTGTGAAATGGGAAAACGCAGCAACCATATCAAACAGAAAGAATAGGCGCAGCGCCTGTGAGAGGGCCGCGGCGAAGCAGCGAGAAACTGCTTTGCCGCGGCTTTTTGCGTTTCTGCGCCGGATATGGAGCCTTCCTTTTTCATTTTTACCATTCCCTTACAAAGTTTTACAGAATGCGGATGGTTTCCGATCCCGTCCCTGTGCTTTAATAAGCACAGAAAGGAAAGGAGAGAATACCATGCTGGAACTAAAGCATATTGGAAAAGATTATGACGGAGTGACGGTTTTGAGGGACATCAGCCTGTCTATCTGGGACGGGGAGATCGTTTCCATCCTGGGGCCGTCCGGCTGCGGAAAGACCACCCTGTTAAACCTGATCCTGGGTCTGACGGAGGCGGACAGAGGGCAGATCCTCTTTGACGGCCGGGACATCACCAGAGAGCCTATGGAAAAGAGGGGCTTTAACATCGTATTTCAGGATTACGCCCTGTTCCCCAATTTAAACGTATATAAAAACATCACCTACGGCCTGCGCAACAACCCCGGCGTCTCCACGGAGCAGGAGGTGCAGGAGCTCATCCGCCTTCTGGGTCTGGAGCCTCATCTGACGAAACGGATCGAGCAGTTGTCCGGCGGCCAGAAACAGCGGGCGGCCCTGGCCAGGACCATGGTGATGAAACCGAAAATCCTGCTGTTGGACGAGCCGTTAAGCGCCCTGGACGGGGTGATCAAGGAGTCCATTAAGGACAAGATCCGGCAGATCGCCAGGGACTACCACCTGACCACCATCATCGTCACCCACGATCCGGAGGAGGCCCTGACGCTGTCTGACAAGGTGCTGATCATCAACGAGGGCGGCATTTCCCAGTACGGCTGTCCCGACGAGATCATCACAAAGCCGGAAACTCCGTTTGTACAGGAATTTATCCTCAACCAGCTGGAAATCAAGAGAAACAACATCTTCCGCCTGTTCAGCCGGGACGGACAGATGCAGGCGCAGGCGGTGTAGGCCATGGGAGGAAGAAACGAACGGGAGATCAAGGCCATTTACGTCCTCGTCCTTTTGATTTTCGCCCTGTTTCTGGCGGCCCCCGTCATCCGGCTCCTGATGGAGTCCGCGGTGACGGAGACCGGTCTGGGAGCGGGAAATTACATAGAGGTGCTGACGGGACGAGGCTTTCTGCGGGCCCTTGGAAACAGCGTGACCGTGTCGGTGTGCAGCGCGGCCATCGCCACAACTCTTGCCTTTATACTTGCATACAGTATCCAGTACACCAATATAAGACCAAAGGGAAAACAGCTGATCCGCTTGCTGGCGGTACTGCCCATGCTGCTGCCCACCATCACCTACGGCTTTGCCATCATCTATTCCTTCGGCAAACAGGGGCTGATCACCAGGCTGACCGGCCGGCAGCTTTTTGAGATCTACGGCTTTGGCGGCCTGCTGTTCGGCTATGTGATTTACACTCTGCCGGTGTCCTTCATGCTGGTGTTAAACACCATGGCCTATATTGATAAGAAATTTTCCGTGGTGTCCAGGATTATGCTGGACCGGCCGGCGGTCACCTTTTTGCAGACGGTGCTTCGCCCCCTTATGGGAACCCTGGCGGCGTCCATGGTGCAGTGCTTTTTCCTGTGTTTTACGGATTACGGCATTCCCGCCTCCGTGGGCGGGGAGTACGACGTGGTGGCCACGGTGCTCTACAACGAGATGTTAGGCAGCATCCCCGATTTCAACCGGGGCGCGGTGGTGGCCATGATGATGATGGTGCCATCGGTGGTGAGCATCGCCCTGTTAAAATACCTGGAGCGCTACAATGTGCGCTACAGCCGGATTTCCAATATAGAGATCCGGAAAAACAAGGCCCGCGACCGTTTCTTCGGCGCGGCCTCAGCCCTGATTCTTTTGGGAATGCTCTCCGTGTTCGCGGTGATTTTCCTGGTGCCCTTCGTGGAGGAATGGCCGTACCGGATCGCCTTTACCACGGAACACCTGACGGACGTGCTGCGGGATAGCAGCCTGCTGGGAGTGTATAAAAATTCTATTTTCGTGGCTCTGTCCACGGCGGTTTCAGGGCTGCTTGTCACCTACGGCGCCGCGTTGGCCACGGCCAGGAGCCATCTGGGGAACCGGTGGAAAACGGTGATCGACAGCATTTCCCTGGTCACCAACACCATTCCCGGCATGGTCATCGGTATTGCCTTTTTGTTCCTGTTTTCCGGAACGCCGCTGCAAAATACATTTTTCCTCATCATCGTATGCAACGTGGTGCATTTTTTCTCCACCCCCTACCTGATGATGAAAAATTCCCTGGCGAAACTGAACGCCTCCTGGGAGACGACGGCGTCCCTGATGGGGGACACCTGGGTGAAAACGGTGGTGCGCATCGTGACGCCCAACATGAAAACCACGATTTTAGAAGTGTTCAGCTACTATTTTGTAAACGCCATGGTGACGGTGAGCGCGGTCATTTTCATCGCCGGGGCCAGAACCATGGTGATCACCACAAAGATCAAGGAATTACAGTATTATACGAAGTTTAACGAAGTGTTTGTCCTGTCCCTGCTGATTCTGGCCACAAACCTGGCGGTGAAGGGACTTCTGGGATATTTGATCAGACGAAAAGGAGAGGTAAAAGGATATGAGAAGAAAAAGCGTATGTTGTGTGCTGTTTGCGGGCGTTTTGGCCTGCCAGGCCTTCGCGGCGGGCTGCTCCGGCAGCAGCGCTGAAAAACAGGTGGTGATCTACTCCAACGCCGACGATGAGGCGGTGGAGGCCATGAAAACGGCTCTGGACGCCGGAGGCTATGAGGGGAAATACCTGTTTCAGACCTTCGGCACCTCCGAGCTGGGAGGCAAGGTGATGGCGGAGGGGACAAACATTGAGGCGGACCTGCTGACCCTCAGCACCTTCTATGTGGACAGTGCCCAGGAAAAGCTGCAGATGTTCCAGCCCTTGGAGTTTTCCTACACCCTGTTAAATCCGGCGGATCAGAAGGACTACTGCGCGCCCATCACCTCCCAGGAGGGAACCATCATCGTAAATACGGAAATGATGAAGGAAAACGGCCTGGAAATGCCCTCGAGCCTGAAAGATCTCACGGCGCCGGAGTACCAGGATCTGATTTCCGTGACAGATGTGAAAAGCTCCTCCACCGCTTGGCTGCTGATCCAGGCCCTGGTGGACGCTTACGGCGAGGAAGGTGCAACAGAGGTGCTTACCGGCATCTATCACAACGCCGGCCCTCACATCGAGAGCTCCGGTTCCGCCCCCTTAAAGAAGGTGCGTGCCGGGGAGGTGGCCGCCGGGTTTGGCCTGCGGCAGCAGGCGGTGGCTGACAAGGCGGACGGCCTGCCGGTGGATTTCGTGGATCCCCTGGAGGGCAATTTCTCCCTGACGGAGTCCGTAGCTGTGGTGGACAAAGGAGAAAAGACCAATCCTCTGGCCCAGGAAATGGCAGAGTGCATCATCAAAAACGGCAGATCGGAATTGCAGAAATATTATCCGAACGCGGTGTATGAAGGGGAAACCACCGACGGGGCCAACAGCTCCGCTTATCCGAAAACCTTCCCGGAGCCTCTCACCATGGAGCTTTTAGAGCGGCACCAGGAGCTGTCGGAGAGCTGTAAATAAGAAACCTTCCTGCCGCCGTCCGGCCTGTCCGCCGGAGACGGACAATAAAAAGCAGAGAACAGAGAAACAAACGGAGGAATCAAAACATGAGAAACTATAAATTGCTCACCCCAGGTCCGCTGACCACCACGGACAGTGTAAAGCGGGAAATGCTGTTTGACCACTGCACCTGGGACGATGACTATAAGCAGATTACTCAGGAAATCCGGGCTGGCCTTCTGGAGCTGGCCCATGTGCAGGAGCCGGAGTACACGGCGGTGCTCATGCAGGGCAGCGGCACCTTCGGCGTGGAGTCGGTGCTCACCAGCGCCGTGGGGGCGGAGGAAACCCTGTTAATCGCCGCTAACGGCGCCTACGGAGAGCGAATGGCGGATATGGCGGAGCACGCGGGAATTTCCTACCTTCTGTACCGGGAGGATTACGACAAAATCATTTCTCCGGAGCGGGTGCGCCAGCTTTTGGAGGAAAATCCCCAGATCACCCATGTGTCCATGGTTCACAGTGAGACGACCTCCGGCGTGTTAAACGACATCGCGGCGGTGGGAGCTGTGGTGAAGGCAGCGGGAAAGGTATTTATCGTGGACGCCATGTCCAGCTTTGGCGGCGTGGACATCCCGGTGGGCGAGCTGGGCATTGATTTTATCATCAGCAGCGCCAATAAGTGCATTCAGGGCGTGCCCGGTTTCTCCTTCATCATCTGCCGCACCAGTGAACTGGAGAAATGCAGAGGCAAGGCCAGGAGCCTGTCTTTAGATCTCTACGACCAGTGGCTGACCATGAAAAAGGACGGAAAGTGGAGATACACCTCCCCCACCCACGTGGTGCTGGCCTTCGCCCAGGCTATGAGGGAGCTTAAGGAGGAAGGGGGAATTCCGGCCCGCAGCCGCCGCTATCAGGAGAACAACCGCCTGCTGATCCGCCGTATGGCTGAGTTAGGCATCCGCCCCTACGTGAGCGAGGACATCCAGGGGCCCATTATCACCACCTTTTACTATCCGGAGGGCCGTGACTTCTCCTTCCAGGAGATGTACCAGTACATCAAGGAGAGAGGCTACGCCATCTATCCGGGAAAGGTGACGGACGCGGACACCTTCCGTGTGGGAAATATCGGAGAGATTTACAGCGAGGATATGGAAAAAGTCTGCGGTCTGGTAAAAGAATTTTTGGAGGAGAGATAAAATATGAGATACGACGGAATTATTTTTGACTGGGCGGGAACGGTGGTGGACTACGGCTGTTTCGCGCCGGTAAAGGCCTTCGAGGAGGCCTTCGGGGCCTTTGGCATCCAGCCGACGCTGGAGGAGATCCGCAAGCCTATGGGAATGCTGAAAATCGACCACATCCGCACCATGTTTTCCATGAATCGGATCGCCGGGCTGTGGAAAGAGAAGTACGGGCGGGACTGGAACGATGAGGACGTGCTGGCTGTATACCGCATGAGCGAGAAGAAGATCCTGGAGGTGCTGGAGCAGTACACCACCTTAAAGCCTTATGTGAAGGAGACGGTGGAAACCCTGCGGGGAATGGGCTTAAAAATCGGCTCCACCACAGGCTATACCGACGAGATGATGGCCGTTGTGACCAGATGCGCCAAGGAACAGGGCTACGCGCCGGACTGCTGGTTCAGCCCCGATTCCACCGGCCAGATGGGCCGCCCCTATCCCTACATGGCGTTTAAAAACATGGAAACCCTGAAATTAAAGGATGTGTCCCGCGTTATGAAGGTGGGAGATACGGTTTCTGATATTCTGGAAGGAAAGAACGCGGGAATGACCGCGGTGGGAATCATCCAGGGCAGCTCCGCCATGGGACTTTCCATGGAGGAGTACAAAGCTCTGCCGGAGGATGAGAAAGAACGTCTCTGCGACAAGGCCGCCCAGGCGTATTTAAACGCCGGGGCCGACCATGTGATCATGGATATTCGGGGAGTGCTGGACTTGATATAAACCGTGCGCGCATTCCGCCGGAGGCTTTGACCAGGGAACGCGTTCTCCTATGGCATAAAACCGTGTGCCCAACAGCGCGTTCCTGTGACAGAATCAATCAGCCTGCGGGATCCTCCGTTTCCGCCGCCGGCGGTTTCAGAGGAAATGCCACACGGGCTTTAAAGAGGTCGCCGTCGATGATAATGTCGAAGGCGCCTTTTTGCAGTACGGTCAGGCTTTTGGCGATGGATAAGCCCAGGCCGCTGCCCTCCGTGGTGCGGGCCACGTCCCCGCGGACGAAACGCTCGGTGAGCTCGCTGGCGTCGATGTTTAGCGGGTTTTCCGACACGTTTTTAATGGTAAATACGGCCATGTCATTCTGGCTCTCCAGCTTTACATAGACGCGGCTGCCTTCCATGGCGTACTTGAAGGCGTTGTTGTAAAGGTTTTCCAGGATACGCCAGAGGCGGCGGCCGTCTGCTTCGATGATCAGCCGTTTCTCCGGAACCTCCGTCACCAGATCCAGGCGGCGGATGGCAAATTTCTCCTCAAATTCCCCGTTTGTCTGCTGAATGAGCTGTGTGAAGTTTATATCGCTGATCTCCAGTTTCAGGTTGCCGGAGCTGGCTTTGGACGCCTCCACCAGGTCCTCTGTCAGGCTTTTGAGCCTCTGGGATTTCTGCTCCAGCACGTCTAAGTAGGACAGGATCTTCGGATCCTGGATTTTTTCCCTTTTGATCAGATCCACGTAGTTGATGATGGAGGTAAGAGGCGTTTTGATGTCGTGGGACACGTTGGTGATCAGGTCGGCCTTCAGACGTTCGCTTTTTACCTGCTCCCGCAGGGCGTCCTCTAAGCCGTGGCTAATATTGTTCAGGTTGTCTGCCAGGTCCTTTTCCTTGCCGGAAAACAGGGTGGTGTCAATCTGATAGCTGGTGTCGCCGGTGGACAGGGTACTGATGGCCTCCGCGATCTTGTCCCGTTCCCAGGCGTTGTGGAACATATAGTGGAACCCCCACAGATCCAGCACCACCAGGGCCACGAAAAAGAGGATGCAGAGAATGTTTCTCAGTGCTCCGTATCCGTGGTAGAGAGACAAAAAGATTCCCGAAAGGATTCCCAGGTTGGCGGCCAGAAAGCAGAAGTACACAAAGGCCACCAACACGGTCAGGTGTTTCTCCTTAAAGTACAGGTCGATAAATGTACCGGCGTTGCGGAACATACTGTTGCTCCACAGGGTTTTCGCCCCGTAGCGGCGCATGAGGCTGGCCGCCTCCCACAGCAGGAGGAAGTAAATGCACACCGCCGCCACCAGCTTGTCGGTATAGGACCAGAAATCCACCTGTACCACCAGGTGAAGGAGCTTGGAAAATACCCGGTAGCTCAGGAATACGGCGAATAGGCAGCCAAGCAGGATCAGAATAACGCTGGCTTCCGTGCTGAGGGCGTCGTAGTAGTTGAGCGGGCTTTTTCGCTCCGCGGCCATCAGGCGCAGAAGGGTTAAGGCCAGGCCCAGAATGCCTGCCAGGAGGCAGAAGATTCCGCCCACGTACATGACCCGCATATTCAGGAAGGAATCGTGTCCGGCAGAGTAGGTGTCCTCGTAAGGGTAGTCGGTGTTTAAGCCGATGGCCACGTAGTAATTGTTGTTGTCATAGGGGTTGCTGGACTCGGCTACCTGGGAAATATTGGTGGGCAGCACGGAGATATTCGTATCCGGCGCCAGGGTGGTGCCGTCCACGTAGCAGTATTTCCCCATGGAGCGGATGGAGTCCGCCGTCATGTCCGGGGCGTTGGTGTACAGGCTCATATCGGCGTCCGTCCGCTTGTAGCACACCTGAAAGACCAGGTTGGACGGCTTGGCGATCAGGTTGTTGTAAGTGCTTAAGTAGCTGCCCAGCCGTGTCATGATCTCCAGGGAAAGACTCTCCAGGGTGGCGTAGGCGTCCCCCGGCTCGGAGTAGTTGTCACTGGGCATATAGACCCGCCAGTCCACCACGAAATTATCTTCCTTGGGGGTGCTGCTTTCCATCTCCGTCCGCACCACCTCATAGTCGCTGTTCAGGTAATAGCCTAGGGACTTCCCGTAGCGAATCAGCTCGTCCAGGGTATAGGTCATGGACTGGGTCTCGATGCCGGAGGTGTAGGACACCCCCACCATTTTCTTCGAGTAGTCTAACTGTCCGTCTGTCTCGAACACGTCCTTGTAGTTGACGTAATCGAAAATGCGGTTGATGTCCTTTTCCAGCTGATCCTGAAACAGGTTGGAATCCTCATAGGTGGAGTCGGAAAACAGGTGGATTCCCCGGCCGTAGTTGTAATTTAAGTACATTAAGCTCAGTCCCAGCACGAAGATGGCTAAAAAGGCCAGGTGGAGCAGCAGGGCGGTAAATCGTTTCATATGCCCTCCTTACTGTTTTTCAATCTTGTAGCCCACGCCCCAGACCACCTTTAAGTAGCGCGGCTCCCTGGGATTGATCTCGATCTTTTCCCGGATATGGCGGATGTGGACAGCTACGGTGTTATCCGCGCCGATGGCTTCCTCGTTCCAGATCTGCTCGTAGATCTCGTCGATGGAAAACACCTTGCCCGCGTTTTTGACCAGCAGCAGCAGGATGTTGTACTCGATGGGGGTGAGCTTGATGGTCTCCCCGTCCACCTGCACCTCTTTGTTGTCGTCATTGATGGTGAGGCCGCCGCATTTGTAAATCTGCTCGCCGGCCTGCTGCTGGTTCATATTTCCCAGCTGGGTGTAGCGGCGGATGTGGGATTTTACCCGCGCCACCAGCTCCAAGGGATTGAAGGGCTTGGTGATGTAGTCGTCGGCCCCGATATTTAAGCCCAGGATCTTGTCGTTGTCCTCGGATTTTGCGGAGAGGATGATAATGGGGATGCTGCTGGTCTCCCGCACCTTTAAGGTGGTGCGGATTCCGTCCAGTCCCGGCATCATCACGTCCACGATCATCAGATCCACCGGCGTGTTTTCCAGGATTTTCAGGGCCTCAAAGCCGTCATAGGCCTTAATTACATGATAGCCCTCTCCGGTGAGATAGATGTCGATCGCCTCCACGATCTGCTTGTCGTCGTCGCAAACCAGTATGTTCTGCATAGGGCAGACCTCCTTTTATGTATGGTGTCTCAGTTATGTGTATTTCTTTGGCGGCCGGTTATGAAAAACGGAAAATAGCGGCTCCGTAGGGGGGCAGCGGGTAGGCGAAGGAGAAGGGCTGGCCGTCGCATTCCTTCTTCACCGAGCGGAAGGCCGGGGCCTTTTCTCCCCTCTGATAGAGGCCGTGGGTGCTGTCAAGCACCAGGGTGTAGGTGCCCCGTTTCGGCACGCCCACCCGGTAGTCGGCCCGCTCCATGGGAGTGAAATTGCAGACCACCAGAAGGCTCTTTTTGCCCGTCTCGTCCCGGCGGATGTAGCTGAAAATACTGCGGTCGCCGTCGTTGGCATTGATCCACTGGAATCCGTTCCAATCGGTGTCCAGCCGGTAGAGGGCCGGATATTTCCGGTACAGGTGGAGCAGTCCGGCGTAGTATTTCTGAAGGTCGGCGTGGAGCGGCTCCTGGGTGAGGTGCCAGTCTAAAGCCACCTTCTCGTCCCACTCGTGGAACTGGCCGAAATCCTGTCCCATAAACAGCAGCTTTTTGCCGGGATGGGTCATCATGAAGGTGTAGCCCACCTTTAAGTTGGCAAATTTGTCCTCATAAATGCCTGGCATTTTATTGATCATGGAGCATTTCAAATGAACCACCTCGTCATGGGAGAGCACCAGGATGAAGTTTTCGCTGGTGGAGTAGGTCATGCCAAAGGTCATTTTGTTGTGGTTGTATTTGCGGAAATAGGGATCCAGTTTCATGTACTCTAAAAAGTCGTGCATCCAGCCCATATTCCATTTAAAGGTAAAGCCCAGGCCGCCGTTTGCCGGATCGTGGGTCACCATGGGCCAGGCGGTGGATTCCTCGGCGATGACCATGGCGCCGTTTCCTCTCTGGCGGATGATGCTGTTTAAGTGGCGGAAAAATTCAATGGCCTCCAGGTTCTGGTTTCCGCCGTATTTGTTCGGCACCCAGTTGCCGTCGCTGCGGCCGTAATCCAGGTAGAGCATGGACGCCACCGCGTCCACCCGCAGCCCGTCAATGTGGTATTTGTCGATCCAGTAGAGGGCGTTGGCGATGAGGAAGTTTTTCACCTCGTTTTTGCCGTAGTCGAAGACCTTGGTGCCCCAGTCGGGGTGCTCGCCCTTGCGGGGATCGGCGTATTCATAGAGCGCTTGGCCGTCGAAATCCGCCAGTCCGTGGGCGTCTCTGGGGAAATGGGCCGGAACCCAGTCCAGGATGACGCCGATGCCTTTTTTGTGAAGGTAGTTTACAAAGTACATAAAGTCCTTGGCGGTGCCGTAGCGGGAGGTGGGGGCGTAGTAGCCCGTCACCTGGTAGCCCCAGGAGCCGTCGAAGGGGTGCTCGGCGATGCCCATGAGCTCCACGTGGGTGTAGCCCATGGAGGAAACGTAGTCCGCCAGCTCGTGAGCGGCCTCCTTATAGGTGTAGAACCCGTCCTTTTCCTCCCGGTCTTTCTTCTTCCAGGAGCCGATGTGAACCTCGTAAATGCTCAAAGGTTCTTTCGTAAGCTCCGCTGTCTTCCTGGCGTCCATCCACCGGGAGTCAGACCAGCGGAATCCCTCAATATCGGCGGTCACGGAGGCCGTTCCGGGGCGGTATTCCGCCTGGAAGGCGTAAGGATCGGCCTTTAAAAATGTGTCGCCCCGCTGGGACGTAATGGCGTATTTGTAGAGCTGCCCCGTCCTCATGCCGGGCACGAACAGCTCGTAAATGCCGGAATCTTTAAGCGGCTGCATGGGATGGCTTTTTTCGTTCCAGCCGTTGAAATCCCCGGCCAGATGGACTTCCCTCGCGTGAGGAGCCCATACGGCGAAGTACATTCCTTTTTTTCCTTTGATGGTGCAGGGATGAGCTCCCAGCTTGTTGTAAATTTCATAGTGGGTGCCGTTGCCGAACAGGTAACGGTCCATTTCTGTGATTACCCCCGTCTGTTTCATTGCTTATTCCTCCCAATGTTCTCCCAATAATTCTTTTAACTGTTCCGGCTCCATATCTTCCTCGTCCAGAGGCGCCCCCGCCTCCATGAGGGAATCCCACACCTTTAAAATCACCGCGGAATTGGCGTCTATCTCTACGGTTATGGTGTCTTCGGACAGGTTTATCTCCTCGCCGGTGAGGAGGTTTTTCGCCCGCCGGCTGCTGATGGGCAGGGGGACGGTGACGGTGCAGGGACCATCGTCGCAGTTGGCCGCCACCACGGCGATGGAATCCTGGCCGTAGCGGGCAAAGGCGTACTGACGGTTCGTCAGGTAAAGCTCCTGGTAAAGGCCGGCGGCAAACTCCGGGTTTTTGCTGTGAATGGCGTTTAAGCGCCGGATCAGGGCCGTCAGCTGGTTCGCCTGTTTTCCGGCGTCCTCCGGTGAGATGGCCGGGCGCAGGGCGGCGTCGCTGGTGCTGGACCGTTTTCCCTTGGTTCCCCATTCGCTGCCGTAATAGACGGAAGGAATGCCGGGGAGGGTGTATAGCAGGGTGTAGACCAGGCCCAGTTTCGCCGGGTCCGCCAGCTTGCTGGACAGGCGGTCCTCGTCATGATTGTCGGTGAAGGTGTAAAGCTCTACGCCGTTTTGAGGCATCCGCCGGATGGTGTGGGCGATCTCGAAGTAATTGCGGTCGTTGTGGGCGGAGTAGAGGGCCTTGTGAAGGGCGTAGTTGGTGACGGAATGGAGCATTTCCCCGTTTACCCAGCGGCTGTACTCCCCGTGGATGACCTCACCCATAAGCCAGAAATCCTCTTTTACGGTGGAGCAAAAACTCCGCAGCTCTTTCATAAAGTCGAAATCCAGGACGTTGGCACAGTCCAGGCGAAGGCCGTCGATGCCGAACTGTTCCACCCAGAAACGGACGGTTTCCAATATGTACCGGGTCACCTCCGGATTTTTTAAATTCAGGCAGGGAAGGCCGAAATGGCCCTGCCAGGCGTCGTAGCAGAACGGGTCGCCCATGGGGCTGCCGCTGTGAAAGGAGACGCCCCGGTACCAGTCTTTATAGGGAGAGTCCCATTTCTTTTCCTGGATGTCCCGAAACGCCCAGAATTCCCGCCCTGTATGGTTGAATACGGCGTCGATGACGACGCGGATCCCGGCCTCGTGACAGGCGTCCACGAACTGCCGGAATTCCTCATTGGAGCCTAAGCGGCGATCCACCTGGCGGAAGTCTCTGGTGTCATAGCCGTGGGAGGTGGATTCAAACAGAGGGCCTATGTACAGGGCGTTGAACCCCATGCCGCGCAGGTAGGGGATCCAGCCGTTTAACTGGTCAAAGCGGGAAACGGTCTCCCCGCTGTTAAACCCTGGCGCCCCTGTGGCTCCCAATGGGTAAAGATGATAAAAAACGGATTTTTCATACCATTTTTTCATGGCGTTATCCTCCTGGAATTATTTTCAGATGGATGGCGGTCCGCGCGGGGCTGGCACTTTGGGGACTGGCTGCCGGACGGCAGGGAGAGTTGCTCCCTGGACGCAGGCGGTTTTTGTCCTTAAAAAGCCTTCGGCGAAGGCGAGGTCCGCGCGGGGGAAAGCGGCTGTTATGGCAGCCGCACTTTGATACAGGCGCGCGGCGGCGCACAGCTTTCATGAACTGGGGTCAGAGTTCCCGGTTTTTAAAGCGCTGGAGGAGAAACTGATATTTTAACTGGGCGGCGTTCCATTCGTAGATATAGCAGTCGATCAGCATGGGATCCACCACCTGCTCAAAATGGTTGCGTGCCGCGTCAATGGCGTCCTTTGTCCTTGCAAGTTCGCCCCGCAGCCTCTGCTCCTCCCGCAGGGCCGCGGCTTTTCTGGCTTGTTTTAGCATTCTCATATTCCATCTCCCTGTTGTGTAATGGGGTTAGTATGGACGGGATATGGAAATATATTCATGTTGTGTGACGGTTCCGTAGGGCTGAACTGTTATCATTTTATCACCGGGCGTGTGAGACAGTCAATAAAAAAGGATTGACATTTGCCCTGAAATGGTCCATAATAGGGATACGATTCATACTCCGTTCACGGAGTATATCACAGGTTCTTATATTCCGCCGGATCAGGCGAAGTTTCCAGGTATGAGCACGTTTGGAAGGGAGTGGTGTCTATTGGACACAGATGTGGTTTTGTGTATATTTTTGACGGTATTTGGCCTTCAGGACCTGACTTGCGGGAAGGTTTCCAAATATCTGACGCTGGCTGCGTTCATAGCCGGGATTTTCCTTCGGGGAACGGGCATGGCGGCAGGGATTTTGGCGGGAGCCCTGTTTTTTCCGCTGTTTCTGGTTCGGATGATCGGGGCGGCGGATGTGAAGGCTGTGGCGGTTATTGTGGGCTTTCTCGGCCTTTCGAGAGGGCTGGAGGCGGTGGGAACCGGGTTTTTTCTGGGGGCGGTCTGGTCCCTGGAGAGGCTGCTGCGCGGAGGGATGATGGCGCGGCGCCTGTCTTATTTCTTTGCCTATATCGGGCGGATGATCACATGGAACACGTATGAGCCGTATTACCGGGCGGACCGGGACGGAAAGGAGGCGGCGATCCCGCTGGCATTTTGCCTGGCGGTAGGGACAATCCTGCGGCTGGCAGCGGGGCACATGGGCTGACAGAAAGCGGCTGTTTTGGGGAAAGGAGTTTTCCGGGCGTTGGCTGCGGCTGATACGAGGCCGGCGGGAGGGAGAATCAGTAAAAAAGCGGATGGGGTCAGGTAAAATGGCGGACCGGGAGATGGACGGCAGTTTTTTGGACTCCTGACGCGGGATGGAAAGGAGAATGGGATGAGAAGAATTATGGCGGTCTGCGACGGGAATATCCGGTACGCGGAGCGGCTGGCCGACTATGCGAATGAGAGGGGAAAGATTCCCTTTCGGGCGGTGGCGTTTTCGTCGGCGGAGCGGCTCAGGGAGTACGCGGCGAAACACAGCGTGGAGATTTTGCTGGCGGGGGAGACTGTGCCGGCGGAGGAGCTGGAGGGGATCCAGGCCAGGCAGATCATTTATCTGGGCGAGGAGAAACGGGCGGATGCCGCCAGGCTCCCGTCGGTGTATAAATATCAAAATTCCGACCGGCTGCTGCGGGAGGTGATGGCCTGCTATGACGGTGAGGACTGGGGAGAATCGGTTCCCATTGCCGGCCGGGGCCGCCTGATCGGCATCTATTCCCCTGTGGGGAGATGCGGAAAGACCGCTTTTGCCCTTACCCTGGCCCAGGTATGGAAGGAGACGGAGAAAACCTTGCTTGTAAGTCTGGAGGACTGCTCTGGATTTGGAGAAATGGCGGGGGAGAGCTATGGGGAATGCCTGTCAGACCTGCTTTACCGCTACTGTCACGGAGGCGGCTGCTGGGAAAAGCTGGGAGCCTTCGTCTATTCCTGGGGAAATGTGGACTACATTCCTCCGGCCAGGTATCCGGAGGATTTAGAGGGCATCAGCGCCATGGAGATGGCCGGTTTTCTGGAGGATATGGCCGCGGAATCCGGGTATGGGGTGATCGTGGTGGATTTGGGGCAGATGGGCCGCCAGGCGGCGGAAATCCTGGAAGCCTGCGACGCTGTGTATATGCCGGTTTTGGAGGACTGGGTATCTCAGGCGAAGGTGCGGGAATTTGAGGCATATCTGGCAGGTTCCGGCAGAGACGGAGTGGCGGAGCGCCTGGAAAAACTGAAACTGCCGTCTGGAAACCGTCCTTCGGCGGGGGAGAATTATCCGGAACAGCTTTTGTGGGGCGAGCTGGGGGATTTTACCCGCCGTCTGGTCCGGGGAGGGCGAGAGCGTGAGGAGGAATGACGGCGAGCGGTGGGAGCGTTTAAAGGGAAAGGTACGGGCCAGGCTGGAGGATTACCGGCAGATTGAGGACGAGGAGCTGTACGGCATTATTGATGAGGAAATCGTGGAACTGGGCCGGGAGACCTTTTTCCCGCTGGGAGAGCGCCTGGGCATGAGGGAGCGGCTGTTTGACGCGTTCCGGCGGCTGGGAGTGCTCCAGGAGCTTATGGACCGGGGCGATATTACGGAGATTATGGTAAACGGAAAGGACAGGATCTTTATTGAGCGGGGCGGGAGCCTGTGCCGCTGGGACGGCGGATTTGAGTCGGAGGAGCAGTTGGAGGATACGATCCAGCAGATTGTGAGCCGGGTAAACCGGGTGGTGAATGTGGCGGAGCCCATTGCGGATGCCCGCCTTCCGGACGGCTCCAGAGTCCATGTGGTGCTGCCTCCGGTGGCCCTGGACGGCCCGGCTCTCACAATCCGGAAATTCCCGGAAACCATCACCATGAAACGGCTGACGGAGCTGGGAGCGCTGACAGAGGAGGCCGCAGGATTTCTGGGGACTCTGGTGCGGGCCCGGTACAACATCTTTATCAGTGGCGGTACGGGATCGGGAAAGACCACGTTTTTAAACGCGCTGTCTGCCTTTATCCCGCCGGATGAGCGGATTGTGACCATAGAGGACTCCGCGGAGCTGCAGATCCGGCAGATTCCCAACCTGGTGCGCCTGGAAACCAGGAATGACAATGGGGAGGGAAACCGGCCGGTGACAGTGGGAGATCTGATCCGTGCTGCCCTGCGGATGCGGCCGGATCGGATTATCGTGGGAGAGGTGCGCGGAGAGGAGGCGTTTTCCATGTTGGCGGCGTTCAACACCGGCCATGACGGCTCTTTATGCACCGGCCATGGAAACAGCACGGCGGATATGCTGGCCCGGCTGGAGACCATGGTGCTGATGGGGGCCGCTTTGCCCCTGGAGGCGATCCGGAGCCAGATTGCCTCGGCCATTGATGTGATGGTGCACCTGGGAAGGCTGCGGGATAAAAGCCGCCGGGTGCTGGAGATTTCAGAGATAGGAGGCTGCGAAAATGGGAAAATTGCTCTCAATTCCCTGTTCCGGTTCCGGGAAGAAGGGACAGGCGCGGGGAAGGTGGAAGGGCGCCTTCAGAGGACGGGGGAGCTTAAAAACAGAGAAAAACTCACAGCATCAGGCTGTGAATTATGAGACGTACACGCTGTCATTTCAGGAGTGGGGATGGTGTACGGCTGCCGGAGTTGGCCTAGCCGCCCTCACGGCTTATGTGTTCTATAGAGATCTTTTGGCGTTTCTTTTATTTCTGCCGTTCGGCATGGGTTTTCCATTTTTGATGAAACGGTCATTTAAGCGAAAGAGGCTGGAGCGCCTGGCAGAGGAATTTAAAGAGGGGATCCGGGTACTGTCAGCATCTTTGGGATCCGGCTATTCCGTGGAAAATGCCTTCCGCTTAAGCGTGGAGGAGCTGACCGTCATGTTTGGAGAGGAAGGGCTGATTGTGAAGGAATTTTCCTATGTGGTGTCTCAGATGGGGCTAAACCGGCCGGTAGAGGGACTTTTGGCGGATTTTGGGCGGCGGAGCGGTCTGGAGGACGTGCGGAATTTCGCGGAGGTATTCCGTTTGGCCAAGCGCAGCGGCGGCCGTCTGGGGGAGATCATGGACAATACGGCCGGGGTGATTCGGGACAAGATGCAGGTGCAGGAGGACATCCGCACGGCGACGGCGTCCAGGAGGATGGAACAGAGGATTATGAGCGGCCTGCCGTTTGGAATTGTACTCTATGTGGATCTGACCTCGCCGGGATTTTTTGACGTGATGTATACCACCGGGGCCGGAAAGATGGTAATGACGGTGTGCCTGGGAATCTATCTGGCAGCGGTGGCGGCTGCCTGGAAGATACTGGAAATTGAGGTGTAGCGATGGAGCGGAAACAACGGAGAAGAATGCAGATTGCAAGTGTGCTGGCGGGACTGGCTCTTTACGGTCTTGGAATGGCAGCGGGCGCGGGGCGGCAGGACCGGACGGTTTTGATCCGGAATCCCCATGGAGAAGGGACAGCGCTCTATGAGGTGACGGTAAACGGGCTGCTGGAGCGGGAGACGAAGGTAACCGTCCCCGTGGGGGAGAGAACCTACACGGCGGATGAGGCGGAGAGGCTCTTTGACGAGATTGAGGAGGAGCTTCCTAAACGGATTTTGGGGGAAAACGCGTCCATCCATCAGGTGAGGACGGATCTGGAGCTGATAACCCAGTGGGACGAATATGGGATTGAGCTGCAGTGGGAGACGGACGGGCGGCTGGTGGATGGTCTGGGGAAGGTGTACGGGGACGGAGTGGCCCCGGAGGGAGAACAGGTGGAACTGGCGGCAGTGCTTTCAGACGGCAGTCACGAGAGGAGATGCGGGATAGAGATCACGGTGCTGCCGCCGTTTCTTACCGGCGAGGAGCTGGAGGTGGAGCGTTTTTTGGAACAGGTGAGAGCGGAGGACACCGCTCAGGGCGGAGACAGCCTGAGACTTCCGGGAAGTTTTAAAGGAAACGCGCTTTCTTACTATGATCCGGAGGGGGCGCCGCTGTGGGCGCTGCCGTTTTTCGGTATTTTGACTGCTGTTTTTCTGGAGGTGAGGGAACGGGAAACGAAAAAACAGCAGAAAGAGCGGCGAGAGAGAGAGCTTTTGCGGGACTATCCGGAAATCGTCTCCAAGCTCACCGTGTTCTTGGGAGCGGGGCTTACTGTGCGGGGAGCCTGGGACCAGATTGTGAGAAATTATGAACGGGACCGAAAGGAGGGGAAAGGGGAGCGGTATGCCTATGAGGAGATGAGGGAAACCCTGGGACAAATGGAAAAGAAAATCCCGGAAGGAAAGGCGTATCAGGAGTTTGGAAGGCGGTGCGGCCTTCAGCCGTATTTAAAGCTGGCGGGACTGCTGGAGCAGAACCGGAGAGAGGGGACGAAAAACTTAAGGAGCGCTATGAGGCTGGAGATGGCTGCCGCTTTTGAGGAGCGGAAAAATCTGGCCAGAAAACAGGGGGAGGAGGCGGGAACGAAGCTTTTAATACCGCTGTTTCTGATGCTGGGAGTCGTGATGGCCATGGTGGCGGCTCCGGCGCTGCTGTCATTTTAAAACTGATCAAATCGTCATCTGGCCTTGCGGCCGGGAAGGAGAGTGTCTATGAATCTGAGAAAAGAATGGCTGGCATTTTGGAATGAGGAGGACGGAGTAGGTGTGATTGAGGTGGTGCTGATTCTGGTGGTTTTAATCGGCCTGGTAATCGTGTTCAAAAAGCAGATCAACGAGCTGCTTACTAACGTCTTTAAGGAAATCAACAAACAGTCAAAAGAGGTGTACTGATGAGGAAAAGCGGTCAGATCACAGTATTTTTAAGCATGGTCCTGTTATGTATCGCGGCGCTTTTATGTGCCCTGGTGGAGTCTGCCAGAACGGCGGGAGCCAGGTGTTATCTGCGGGTGGCGGCTGATTCTGCCCTGGATTCCGTGATGGCGGGGTATCACAGAGAGCTGTGGAAACAGTACCGGATCCTTTTGCGGGAATTTGGCGGAGAGGAGGAGCTGGAGGCAGAGTTTTCCAGGTATTTTGATGGATATTTAGAGGCCGCTGGCTGGTATCCGGCGGAAAACGAGACCGTGGTTGTGGATAAAACGATACGGATTGTGGATGACGGTGGAAAACATTTGCAGCGAGAGGTGCTGGACTATATGAAATACGGGGTCTGGTCGCTGGACTTTTCAGAGGAGGAGGCCGTAGGCATCTGGGACGGGCTGAAGGAGGCGACGGCAGTGCAGGAAACATCGGCGCTGTATGGGGACTGCGCGGACCGGGCGCTGGAACTGGAACGGGTGCTGGAGGAAATTGACCGCGGGCAGAATGGGCAGAAGGAGCTCAGCGAGGAGGGACGGCGGCAGCTCGCCGCCGGAAATGGAGACGGCTTTCTGAGAACGGGGAAACGTCTGATAGAGGAGCTTAAAAAAGTCCCGGGGGCCGTAAAGGAGTACGGGAAGAAGGCGGATGAGTTTCAGAGAGAGCTGGAGTCTGTCTATAGAGAAATCCAGGTAAAAATGGAGGACATGACTCCTCAGACCCGGGCGGCGGCCAAGGAAGAATACGAGAGATATTTAGCGTACACCGCGAAAGATGGGGAGCGCAGAGGGGAGATCGAGAGCCTGACAGGGATCGCGGAAGAAAATGAACGGCTGACGGAGGCAGTTATGGAGGAGGCGCGGGACGTGATGGATGATATCGCCAACTGGGACGGGGATGAAGATGAGGAGCTGGATGAGGATGCCCTTTGGAGGCCGGTGGCCCGCCATATGGGAGAGTTTCAGGTAAAGAGCCTGGACTGCGCCCATGGAACGGCAGATAAAGAAAAGCAGTCCTTTCTGAAAAATATTATGAGAATAGCGGAAGAAGGGCTGCTGGGATTGGTGCTGCCGGAAGGGACGCAGGTATCCGGGGCAGAGTTGACCGGAGCCCCCCTGGGATCCGTTTCGGAAGGAGATACACCGTCGGAAGGTCTGGGAGACCGGCTGCTTACGGGGGAATACTGCGGACAGTTTTTCCGTCATTTCCTGGACGGATTTGAGGAAAAGCCGGGGATCTGCTATCAGATGGAGTATCTGGCCAGCGGAGAGCTGGAGGATTCGTCTAATTTGGCAGAGACAGCGGCAAAGCTTTTAGCGGTTCGTGAGGGGCTGAATCTGATTCATATTCTGGGGGATCCGGAAAAAAAGGCGCAGGCAAGGGAGCTGGCTGCGGCAATCGTGGGAGTTTCGGGGATGCTGCCCCTGGTGGAGGTTGTGGCAGTCCTTGTCATGGGCGTGTGGGCCCTGGGAGAGGCGATCGCGGATGTGAAGGCGCTTTATGCCGGAGGAAAAGTCCCCCTAGTAAAGCGGAAGGAGGACTGGAAACTGAGCCTTGATCAGCTGCTGGATTTTGGAAAAAACGGCGACGTAAAGGTTCAGGAGGAGGATCATGGATTTTCCTATGAAAGCTATATAAAGCTGCTGCTGTTCGCCTCTGATCAGAGGACCCTTCTTTACCGCATGATGGATGTGATGCAGGACGCTATCGGGTGGGCAGAGCCTGGATTTCTCATGGAGCGCTGCGCCGTTCGGGTAGAGATGACAGCAGCCACCCGCGCGGAGCACCTGTTTTCCGCAGGCGGGCAGCTGGGCAGCTACAGGCTGGAAACGAAGGTGGGAAAGGCTTATTGATATTTACACAGGAGGAAATTGTGGAAAAGAACTATTCACAGGGATTGGGAGGTGGAAAAAGATGCCCTTCTTTCGGAATAACTGCATAAAAAATCAATTTAGAAAGGAAATAAACAAGAATGTGACTCTCCAGGTACGCAATCCCCCATATGATAAACGAAATCTGACAGCCGGAAGGAGGGTGTCTTTTTCCGCCTCCCTGCCAGAGGCTGGTTTGACGTCCTTAAAGGGCGGCATGACAGTGGAGGCAGCCCTGGGGCTTACGCTGTTTCTGTTTTTTATGGCTCTGATGGCGTGCCCGATCCAGATTATGGACACCAGAAGACGGGTTCAGGCGGGAGTGGAGGCGCAGGGAGAGATGATTGCCCAGTACGGGTATTTTACTACCGGTCTGGCAGAGTCTGAGGATATGGATCTGTTGGCGGGAATGTCGGAGGCGGCGATCTGTCTTATGGTGGAGAGGGCTGCGGAGAACAGCGTGGACACAAAACGCGCCGGAAAATTTTCCGCCGGAAAAAGCCGGATTCTGGAGGACGGTGAGACGATTGACCTGATTGTGGATTATGAGATTAAACTGCCCTTTCCGGTGTTTTCCCTGGAGGAACTGCCGCAGCAGGTTCGCTGCCTGAGGCGGGCTTGGACCGGAAAGGATGGTTTGAGGGCGGAAAACGGGGATCAGAGCGAAGGGGAAACCATTGTATACGTGGGCCGGGACAGTGTCCGGTATCATGTAAGCCGAACCTGCCACTATCTCTATAACCACATCACAGCGGTTTCCAGAGGGGAGCTGGACAGTTTGAGGAATCAGGACGGAAAGCGCTATAAGGCCTGTGCCATATGCGGAAACGGGACGGGAGATACGGTCTATATTATGCCGGGCGGGGAGAGTTATCACTCCAGACGGGATTGCAGGTCTATCACTGCCTATGTGCGGGCCGTTCCGTTGGAAAGCGTTCGTCATTTGGGGGCTTGTTCTTATTGCTCTGCCGCAGGAAACTGAGCTTTCCATGGTGAAAATGTTTCCGGCGGAGAAACGCTCTACACAGAGGGAAAAGGGAAACGGAAACGGTCGCGCTCCGGCGCCAGTGGGTGCCACAGCCTGCCCTTTTCCCGGAAAATTTATGAAACGAAAAGGGGAAAGGAATATGAAGGAGATTTTGTTTTTAGGCTTTTTGATAATCGCGGCATGGCAGGATGCCAGAAAAAAAGAGATTGACGCCTGGATTTATGTGGTGTTTGGGAGTTTGATCTGGTTTGGAAAGCTGTGCTTTGACGGACCGGTATCTTTAGGCTCGGAGATGGTCAACGCGGTGCCGGGGATATTGTTGGTCCTGTTTTCAAAGTGGTCGGACGGGGCTGTGGGAGAGGGAGACGGCTGGTTTTTCGTGGTGGCCGGGATTGCCCTGGGGTTTAAGAGAAATGTGGCTTTGTTTTTTGTCAGCCTGTTTTTGTGCGTTCTCTGGTGTGCCGGGCTGCTTATGTGGGGAAGGGCAAAGAATATTTCCGTAAGAAAGAGGACGGTGCCTTTTCTGCCCTTCACAGTGCCGGCAGTGTTGTGGATGCTTGTGAGATAGGAGGGCAGACCGGTATGAAATTAAGGGGAAGCTATACGGTGGAGGCAGCGTTTGTCATGGGAATGCTGCTGCTGGCAGTGACCCAGGGGATTTTATGGACTTATCGCCTGAAGGACCAGGTGGTAGGGGCGATGATCCTGGAGGAGGCTGTGGAGTGGGTTCGGTACGACGAGGAAACGCCCCTTGGGGAAAACCTGCAAAAGGGGCTGGAGATCCTGGGATTTGGGGTACGCGTTGCGGATGAAGGCACCTATTTAGAGGGAACGGTGGAAAAAAACGGGCAAAAGCGGGAGCTTTCCATGAAACGGTACGAACCGGAGGAGTTTCTGCGAAAAGTATCAATGATAGAGGAGGGAGTGGAACATGGAAATTCGGTATCAGCGGGAGATTAGACATAACTATCTTATTATAGGAATGGAGTGGCGGCCGGATGATTTTGAAATGAGAATGGCGGAAGAAAACAATATTTCCGGATTTCTGCCGTTCCAGGCAAAGGAAGTGGGAGGGAAACTGGAATGTTATTATGAAATTACCTCCAGACAGCCCTTAAGCCGTATGGTGGAACGAAAGGAGATGCGGGCGGAGGAGCTGCGCCATCTGATTCTGGGAATTTCTGCTGCGGTGGAGGAAATGGAGCGCTATCTTTTGGGCGAGGAACACATTTTGCTGGAGCCGGAGTATATATACATTGAACCGCAGAATTATACAGTATCCTTATGCTTTGTGCCAGGATATATGGGAAATTTCCCTGTGGCGGTGTGCCGGCTAATGGAGTACCTTCTGGGACGGATCAGCCATGAGGACCGGGAGGGCGTGGTTTTGGCCTACGAACTGTTTCAGGTGACGAAACAGGAGAATTATGGGATCCGTGATCTGTTGAAGACGCTGTATCAGCCGGAGCACACCCTGGATACACCGATTCCGGAAACGGATTGGTTTCAGGAGTCATTTGCACAGCAGGGCAGAACGGAGACCGATTTCAGTATGGAAGAAGGAAATGTGGAGAAAAAAGGGCTGCTGACCAGGCTGAAACGAAAGAAAACGGAAAAAATACCGGAGGAAAGACGGGAAAATACCGGTTTCGGGCCGAAGGAGCTGTTCCGTCCCAAACGGGCGGAGAATTCCTGGCAGATGGTATTCCCGGAGGATGAGTACGAGAGGGTGGCGGAGCCGCCGGCCCGGTACGGAATGGAGTCTCAGGAGGGAGAGAATACTGCTTTGCTGACGGAACGGGAACCAGCGGAGCGAAGGCTGATCAGCGTTTCCGGAGAAGGGGAGATTTCCATTCCCTATTTTCCCTTCCTTATTGGAAAGCAGGAGGGATTGGTGGACTGTGTGCTGCCAAAAGATACGGTGAGCCGGCTTCATGCCAGAATTGACAAAGAGGGGGACGGGTATACGGTGACAGACTTAAATTCCACAAACGGCGTGCGTGTGTCCGGCCGGCTTTTGCAGACAAATGAGACCGCCGCCCTGCCGGTGGGAAGTGAGATTTATTTCGCGGATGCAGGCTTTTTGTTTTTATGAGTCTTAACAAATTCTGGAAAATATGTTACAATAAGCGTGTATAAAAAGGAGAAAACGTATGCAGCATCGCCGGAGAAAGCCCGCGTATATCAATGACACGCTGATCATTGTCAACATATTATATTTTCTATGGCTGGAATTTTGCGGATCTACGGAAAATGCCTGGTTCATGGTAGAACATGGAGCAATGTACGTGCCGTTGATTGTAAAGCACGGGGAGTACTACCGCCTGCTGACATCGGTGTTCATGCACTTTGGGATTTCCCATTTGGTGAACAACATGATTATTCAGTTTGTGCTGGGGGATAATCTGGAACGGGCGTTGGGCAGGATCAAGTATCTGGTGTTTTACCTGGTCTGCGGAGTTGGGGCAAACGTTTTTTCTATGATAGTCAGTATTAATGATTATGAGCCGGCAGTTTCGGCAGGGGCGTCGGGAGCGATCTTCGGAGTGATCGGCGGCCTGCTGTACGCAGTGATCCGGAACAGAGGACAGCTGGAGGATTTAAGCACCAGACAGCTTACGATGCTTGTGGTATGTTCTCTCTATTTCGGATTTACCAGCACAGGTGTGGATAACGCGGCTCATATAGGCGGCTTGGTTCTTGGATTTCTTCTGGGGGTATTGTTTTATACCGGCCCGGAGGAGAGGAAGCCGTATGCTGAGGAGGGAGGCATGAATGAAGGACGATAACTGCATTTTCTGCAAAATTGCAAATGGAGAGATCCCATCTTCTACCATATATGAAGATGAGGACTTTCGGGTAATTCTGGACCTGGGGCCGGCTTCCAGGGGCCATGCACTGATTCTTCCGAAGAATCACTATCAGGACGTGTGCGCTCTGGATGATTCGGTAGCCGCAAAGGCTCTTCCCCTGGCGGCAAAAATAGGCGCTGCAATGAAAAAGGCATTGGGCTGCAGCGGCTTTAACGTGGTGCAGAATAATGGGAGGTCAGCCGGCCAGACTGTGTTCCATTTTCATGTACATATTATTCCACGGTATGACGGCGGCCCTGAAATGGTGTCCTGGAAACCGGGTGAACCAACAAAGGAGGAGCTGTCAGAGACAGCGGAGCTTATTAGAAATGAATTATAATAAACGGCAGGCAGGAGAGAATATGGAACGTGAAATGAATCAGTTGTTCCGGTCAATTTACGAAACGTATCAAGCACCTTTGAGAACGATTGCCAGAAGGTACGGAGTGGAGTATGACGATATTGACGATGTGGTTCAGGAGACCTTCGCTGCGTATTATCAATACTATCTGTTCAAGGACGGAGAAGAAATCGGCAATATCAAAGCGATGCTGACGAAGATCCTAAAGAACAAATGTGTGGATCTGTACAGAAGGAATTGCCGGATCGGAAAAGTAGAATGGGATCCAGAAGATGGCAGAGTGCCGACCGCGGTACTGTTGCGGTGTATGGGAAAAGATGTTTCAGACCTGGTGATTGAGAACCATCGCTATATGGAGATTCGCGGAATCATTGATGCGATGAAACCAGATTGGAGAGATGTTGTTTACTATTGCTGTGTTTTGGAGTATTCGCCTTCCGAGGCCAGCGAACTGTTGGGCATCTCGGGAACGGCGTGCCGTTCCCGATTGATGAGAGCCAGGATCTATTTGAGAAAGAAATTAGGTCCGGAGTATATGCCTCAGTTTGCGGAATAGGATTCGATCAGAGATATGATCGTATCCACCGCGTTGGAGAGCGGGCTCTGTTCCATTGAGGAGATAAACTGCGACCGGTTTTGATCGGTGGCGGTGATGGCCTGATAAAGGGAATCCTCCGTCAGGCTTTCCTCCTCAAGGACGGTGCTGAATCCCTGCTTTTCAAAGGATCTGGCATTTAAAATCTGATCACCGCGGCTGGCAGCTGCGGACAGCGGGATCAGTACGTTCGGTTTCCGGAGGGCCAGAATCTCGCAGATAGAGTTGGCGCCAGCTCTGGAGACGATCACATCAGCAGCGGCAAACAGATGCTTTAACGGCGCGTCCACGTATTCATACTGAACATATCCGGCGGTTCCAATCAGGCCTTCGTCCAGATTGCCTTTCCCGCAGATATGTACCACCTGGTATTGGGAGAGGAGCTTGGGGAGAATCTTTCTCACCGCGTTGTTGACGGTGACAGAACCTAAGCTGCCGCCAATTACCAGTATGACAGGACGGTTTGCGGACAAGTGAGCGTATTGAAGTCCGGAGAGCCGGTCACCCTCCAAAAGCTCCTTGCGGATGGGGGAGCCGGTGAGAACTGCTTTTTCCTGAGGAAGGTATTTTAAAGTCTCAGGGAAATTGCAGCAGACCTTCTGGGCAGAAGGAATACATATTTTGTTGGCCAGACCGGGAGTCATATCGGATTCGTGGATAATCGTCGGGATTTTGTAATGTTTCGCGGCCAGAACCACAGGAACGGCAACAAAACCACCCTTGGAGAATACAACGTCCGGTTTGTATTCTTTCAGCAGTTTTAAAGCCTCGCCGTAACCTTTCAAAACGCGGAAGGGATCTGAGAAATTTTTCAGATCAAAATATCGGCGCAGCTTACCGGAAGAAATGCCGTGGTATGGAATACCGGCATTTTCAATCAACTTCTTCTCAATACCCTGATAAGAACCGATGTAATGAATCTCGTATCCCAGTTCCTGTAAAGACGGGATCAGAGCGAGATTTGGAGTGACGTGCCCGGCTGTACCGCCGCCGGTTAGGATGATTTTTTTCATATGGTTACCTCCACAGCAATTCGGGTTTTATCTCTATTACTATACTACCCATAAGATGTGAAAAGTCAACCCTTTCAAAAAAGGGAAGTTGAGGATAATTGGCAGAATGAGGTGCTTTGTGGACAGCAAGAAGATCAAGGGGCAGCAGGATGATTATATAATGGATGAGATCAAAGCAGCCTATGGGTTTTCTGAAAGGCAGCTGAAAATGGATATGGATGATGCCATCGCCCACCCAGACACCTCTCCGGAACTGAAAGCTCCGGACGGCGAATTTGAGCTGATTATGCAGAAAGTGAAAATGTGGATGAAGGAGAGAGAGGAAAAACAGTCCGATTCAAGCGTTTCAGACCCTTTGCCAGATACAAATGGTTCCCCATCCCCGCCCCGGCGTTTCCGAAGAAGGAAATGGTCGCGGGTTGTTGTGGCAGCGGCTGTTGTTGGGGTGATTTGCGTGGGGGGGACGGTTTGTGTTGTGGGTAGGAATGGGTTTAGGTATGGGGAAGTGAGTGAAAGTGATGGAAATAAAGGTGTTGTATGGAATAATGTTCCCGTATTGGCAGGAGATATAAAAACGGCAGAAGATGCTTGTGATGAAATTGCAAAAGAATTGGGAATTCCTGTTTTGTCACTAAGCTATGTGCCTTCAGATATGTTTTTTCAAGAGTTAGTATTTGAAGGAAAACGAGCAATTATTAAGTGGGAGTATAATGATCATATTATAAGATTAACGGAACTTGGTGATGAGGAAGAAATTGTCAATATGCATATATCAGATAGGATACCATATGCAAAACAGCACAATCGTTTGCTGGGTGAAGATGTTATTTTGAGTAAAAATTATTTAACTAATGGAGCAGTAGAATTTAGTGCAGAGATAACAACAAGAACAGCATATTATCTTTTAAGCGGTATAATGGAAGAAGATGAGTTTAAAAAAATCGTTGAAAATATGCGATATTATTAATGAGAGGATGAGGGACATATGAGAAAATTGTTAAAGAGTATTTTAATAGGGATATTAATTGCAATTTTAGGAACTAGTCCGACTTTTGCGCAAACAGCCACTCAGGAAAATAGTCATAATCAAAATTTGCAGGAGAAACAACAAGTTATTGTGCAGCTTTATGATCCAAGAGGAAACTGGGTTGCCGATGGGATCTTATCTATTAGCAATCCTAGAAATGGTAGGATAGGTATCTATATGACAACGCAATGTCATGTGGCAGTTGATGAGATACAAATGGATATAGCAGTAGAACAATATGATGAAGATCGAGAAAGATGGAATCAGGTTGATTATTTAACATATAATTTTTATCCAAGTGGAGGCAAACCTTTAACAGAAGCATCCGTTGATTTCCAATTATCTGGACATGAGTCAAATTGTACATACAGACTAAGGGGTTGGCATACAGTGTTTGTGAATGGAAACTATGAAGAATTAAAAAGTGAAACACCTGGTATTAAAATCACCGGCTAATCCCTGAAACGCACATCACCAACCAGCAAATCACCCCCAAAATTATCTTACACCTCCAAGGCCTCTGGACCCATCTCCAGAGGCCTCACTCTTTCCACAATTCATCCCCTTCACCTAAAAATCCATTCTTTTACCCGTCCACCCCCACCGGCCCGCAGCTCTCCCTCACCACAATATGATGAGGCACAATGGTTTTCGTCGCCATCAGGTTCGGGTTTTCGATATGGCTGATCATCTGGGAGGCGGCCTCAATGCCCAGCTGAAGGGAGTTTACGTCCATAGAGGTAAGGGGCGGGCTGGAAATCTGGGAGAACAGGGAGTTGTTGAAGGAGATGATAGACAGATCCTTCGGAACCGACAGGTTCATCTCCAGACACAGGCGCTCCAGGCAGGAGGCCAGGATGTCATCACTCACCAGAATAGCCGTGGGGCGGTCCGGGCGTTTTAAGAGGGCCTCCACGGTCTCGTTTCTGACTCCGGGGTGGAACGCCGTCTCCAGGCAGTAGCCTTTGGGGGAGGAGAGGCCGTTTTCCGCCAGGGCCAGCAAATAGCCGGATTTTCGGTCTCCGGCAAACAGCAGGGAGTGGCCCACACTTATATAGGCGATCCGGCGATGTCCCAGAGAAATGAGGTACTGGGTGGCCTCTCTGCCCGCCAGAATGTTGTCATTGTCCACGTAGATGGTCTGGTTGGCGTTGCGGTAGGCCTTGCCCACCAGAACGTAGAGGATTCCCTCCTCGTGAAAATAATTGATCACCGGATCATTTTCGCGGGAATAGAGCACGATGAATCCCTCTGCCAGGCCGCTGCGCACCATGGTTTTGGCGGCGCGAAGGATCTCGTCTTCGTTTTTTCCGGTGATGACGGTGTTGATGTACTGCTTTTCGTTGCACAGCAGGCTGATGCCGCGGATAGCCTCCAGATAGAAAGAGTTTTCATAGGCCTCCCATTCCGACGGAGGAAGAATGATTCCGATGGTGCGGGAGTTCTGGGTGGCCAGGCCGCTTGCCTGAAAATTGGGCTCATATCCCAGAATATCCATAGCCTGACGGACCTTCTCCTTCGTCTGGCGGCTGATGGACGGATGATCCTTGCAGGTGCGGGAAACCGTGGAGGGGGACACGCCCGCCAGGGCGGCCACGTCTTTTAAGGTAACTGGCATGGAAAACCTCCTTTGCTGCCGGCTGTTCGGAGTAAAAATGACCGCCGGCGAAAATAATGAAAATTGCATAAAGCGTACGTTTCACGCAAGAAAAATCAAAAATTTATACTTCTAGTTTAATCAGTTTGCGGACGTTTGTCAAATGATTTTGCATAGTAAATGCAAGCGATTGCACAAAATATAGGATAAAAAGTGCACAAAACAGGGGTCGATAATTTGTTGAAATGGTAGAAAACGAGAAAAATAAAGGAAAACACTTGCTTTTTCGCGGCTGGATGCTATATATTTAATGCAAGCGATTGCACAAAATAATGCAAACCATCAGCGCAACGGTGCAGAAAGCAGAGCAGACCTGAGAATGAGATGTGCGGGATGGGTATGAAAAGCTGAAAAAGGATGAAAAGGTAAGGAGGAAATTGTATGAAGGAGCAGACCAAGGACGGTTGCACAGGGATTGTCATTCGGTCACCGCTTACGGGTACGGCGGTTGCGGTTGATCAGGTTCCGGATCCCGTATTTTCCCAGAAGATCATTGGGGACGGGGCGGCCATTGAGCCGGCAGATGGGCGGATTGTCAGCCCGGTGGACGGCGAGGTAGTGTCGGTGGCGCCAACGCTGCACGCTTATGGATTCCGCACGGAGGACGGTGTGGAAATTTTAGTGCACTTCGGACTGGAAACAGTTTCTCTGAAAGGGGAGTGCTTTAAGGCTCATGTGGAGCCGGGCGACAAGGTGAAAGCCGGAGATCTGGTGGCGGAAGTGGACGTGGAGGATTTAAAGAGCCGCGGCATGAATACCATCACGCCGGTGCTGATCTGTGAAGGGCTGACAGACCGGACGATGAATGTTCATTTAGGCCCGGTTGAGGCAGGCAAAACGGAGCTGATCACCATTCTGGACAACTGCCAGGAAGGCATGGACACCGCGGCAGAGACCAAAAATGAGACGGCGCAGAAACCGGAAACCGATGGCAAGAAATCCGCGGCCAGCTCTGTGGAGACCACCCAGGCTGGAAACGGCGGCGCAGGTTCCGAAAAGAAGAAAAAGAAACTGCCCATTGATTTCGATTTCCTTCAGAAACTGGGCAAGGTGCTGATGACGGTTATCGCCGTAATGCCGGCGGCTGGTCTGATGATCAGTTTGGGAAAGCTGGTGCAGATGAGCGGCGGCGATATGTCCATGATTCTCACTGTGGGCAGTACCATGGAGAATATCGGATGGGCGATTATCAATAACCTTCACATCCTGTTTGCCGTGGCCATCGGCGGTTCCTGGGCGAAGGAGCGGGCTGGCGGCGCGTTTGCGGCAGTGATCGCGTTTATCCTGATCAACATGATCACCGGCTCGGTGTTTGGCGTGACCAGCGAGATGCTGGAGACGGAAGGCGCCATCACCCACACCCTGTTTGGACAGGCGATCCAGGTAGACGGCTATTTCACGTCGGTGCTTGGCGCTCCGGCCCTGAATATGGGTGTGTTTGTGGGAATTATCGCCGGATTTGTCGGCGGGACGGTTTACAACCGCTACTATAATTATAGAAAACTTCCGGATGCCCTGGCATTCTTCAACGGAAAACGGTTTGTGCCCCTGGTGGTTATCGTTTGGTCCGTGATCATTTCCCTGGTGCTGGCTGTGGTTTGGCCGGTGATCCAGACGGGAATCAACGCTTTTGGTGTGTGGATCGCCAATTCCTCCTCCACGTCGCCGGTACTGGCGCCGTTCATCTACGGAACGCTGGAGAGACTGCTGCTGCCCTTCGGACTGCACCATATGCTGACGATCCCCATGAACTACACCTCCTTTGGCGGAACCTACACGATCCTCACCGGTGCCAACGCCGGAACCCAGGTATTCGGACAGGATCCCCTGTGGCTTGCATGGGCGACTGACTTAATTAACCTGAAAAACGCCGGAGATATGGCCGGCTACCAGAACCTTCTGACCACGGTAACTCCCGCCAGATTTAAGGTGGGCCAGATGATCGGCGCTACGGGCCTGCTCCTTGGCATCGCCCTGGCAATGTACCGGAGAGTAGAGCCGGAGAGAAAGAAAAGCTATCGTTCCATGTTTGTTTCCATCGTGCTGGCAGTGTTCTTAACGGGAGTGACGGAGCCTCTGGAGTTCATGTTTATGTTCTGCGCGATGCCCCTTTACCTGGTATACGCGGTGCTGCAGGGCTGCGCCTTCGCTATGGCCGGAATCATCGACCTGCGTCTTCATTCCTTCGGAAACCTGGAGCTGTTTACCAGACTTCCCATGTCGGTACAGGCCGGTCTGACAGGTGACATTATCAACTTCGCGATCTGCGTGGTGGCATTCTTCGTCATCGGCTACGCGGTAGCGTACTTTATGATTGGAAAATTCAAATTCGCTACGCCGGGACGTCTTGGAAACTATACAGATGAGGGCGGAAACGACGAGTCCGCGGACGCTCCCCAGAGCAGCGGGGCCACGGCCGGCGGAAATGGCAGCCAGGCAGAGCGCATCATTGGCCTGTTGGGCGGCAGAGAGAATATCGTGCTGGTGGACGCCTGCATGACGAGACTGAGAGTAACCGTCAAGGATATGGACAAAGTGGCAGACCTGGCAGCCTGGAAGGCAGAGGGCGCCATGGGCTTAATCAAGAAGGACGGAGGCATCCAGGCGGTTTACGGACCGAAGGCGGATGTGTTAAAATCAGATATTAACGATCTTTTATAAAGCGCGGAGGCGGTTGGAGATGAAACTTTTGACTTTAAATACCCACAGTTTGGCAGAAACGGAGTATGAGCGAAAACTGGAGGCGTTTGTGGCCGGGATTCTGGAGGAACAGCCGGACATTATGGCGCTCCAGGAGGTGAACCAGAGCATTTCCGGGGAGGAAGTCCCCCTGGAGGAGCTGCTTGCCAGCGGGTATGTGGAGTCTGTGGAAATGAAGGACGGTTCCGGGGATCTTCTCCCATCCCCGGCCGGCCAGCCAGCCTCGGCGGAACCGCCCCATCCCATTCCGCCCGTCCGCCGGGACAATCACGGCTTTCGCGTGGCATCCCTTCTGGCGAAAGCCGGCTGCCCCTATCACTGGGCGTGGGTTCCCGCAAAGCTGGGATATGGAAAATATGATGAGGGAACGGCCCTCTTTAGCCGCAGGCCCATTGACCGGGCATTCTGGCAGTATTTGACGGATTCCAGGGACTACACGAACTGGAAAACGAGAAAGGCCCTGGGCATCACGGTGCAGACGGAGGGCGGGGCGGCCCATTTCTTCAGTCTGCACATGGGTTGGTGGCAGGACGAGGAGGAGCCGTTCACGAAACAGTGGGAGCGGCTTTCCCGGACGGCAGAAACCCTGAAAGACACGGGAGCTGTGTGGCTGATGGGCGATTTCAATTCCCAGGCCGGGGTGCGGGGCGAGGGCTACGACTTAATCCGCGGCGCCGGTTGGGAGGATGTGTATGAGGCAGCCGCCCGAAAAGGCGGTGAAATGACGGTGCCGGGAGAGATCGACGGCTGGAGAACCGGCGAGGCGGCATCGGGAATGCGGATTGACTATATTTGGCACGGCGGCGCCGAAAGCGTGGATATTTCCTGGGCCGGGACCGTTTTTGACGGCAAAAACCGGCAGGCGGTGTCGGATCATTTCGGATTGATGGCGGAGTACGCCAGAAACTGACGGCGAAGTGAGCCGGAAATGGATGGCAAAATATGCCGGAAATTCATGGCAAAACGCGCCGGGAAGGAGAACGATTTATCATGAAACGAGAGAGCGGGATTTTACTCCCTATCACCAGCCTTCCGTCCAGGTACGGCATCGGCTGTTTTTCAAAGGAAGCTTATGAGTTTGTGGATCAGCTGAAGGCGGCGGGGCAGTCTTATTGGCAGATCCTGCCTCTGGGGCCCACCAGCTATGGGGATTCGCCCTACCAGTCCTTCTCTACCTTCGCGGGAAATCCCTACTTTATCAGCCTGGAGCGGCTGCAGGAGGAGGGCGTTCTCACAGAGGAGGAGTGTGAGGAGGCAGATTTTGGCAGCAGGGCGGACAGCATCGACTACGCAAAAATCTACAAAGGCCGTTACCCGCTGCTGCGGAAGGCCTATGAGAGGAGCAATATCAGCGAAAATCCGGATTTCTGCCGTTTCCGGGAGGAAAACGGATGGTGGCTGAAGGATTATGCCTTATATATGGCGGTGAAGGCCCGGTTTGAGCAGAAGGCCTGGTATGAGTGGGCGGAGGACATCCGTCTGCGGTGGGACAACGCCATGGATTACTACCGGCGGGAGCTTTACTTCGACATCGAATTCCACGAGTATTTACAGTTTAAATTTATGGAGCAGTGGACAGAGCTGAAGGCCTACGCCAACAGCCAGGGAATCCGCATCGTGGGCGACATTCCCATCTACGTGGCCATGGACAGCGCCGACGCCTGGGCCAATCCCTTCTTGTTCCAGCTGGACGGGGAGAGCAAACCAGTGGCGGTGGCAGGCTGCCCGCCGGACGGATTTTCCGCCACAGGCCAGCTGTGGGGAAATCCTCTCTATAACTGGGAGTACCACAGACAGACAGGGTATGGCTGGTGGATCAGCCGCCTGGCCCACTGCTACCGGCTGTACGATGTGGTGCGCATCGACCATTTCCGGGGCTTTGACGAATATTTCTCCATTCCGGCGGACGCGGACACGGCGGTGGACGGCCACTGGGAGAAAGGGCCGGGACTTCCCTTCTTCCAGGCGGTGAAAAATGCCCTGGGAGAGAAGGAGATCATCGCCGAGGATCTGGGCTATGTGACAGACTCTGTGCGGCAGCTGGTGCGGGATACGGGGTATCCCGGCATGAAGGTGCTGGAATTTGCCTTTGACTCCAGGGACTCCGGCTGCGCCAGCGATTATCTGCCCCACAATTATCCGGAAAACTGCGTGGTGTACACAGGCACCCACGACAACGAGACCATTTCCGGATGGTTCCACTCCATTCAGCCGGAGGAGCAGGAGCTGGCCAGGGATTACCTCTGCGATCACAGCACTCCGGATAAGAAGCTGTACCTGTCCTTCATAAGTCTTGCCATGCGCAGCCAGGCCAGAATGTGCATCATTCCCCTCCAGGACTACTTGGGCCTGTCCAACCGTTCCCGGATGAACACGCCGTCCACCGTGGGAAAGAACTGGAAATGGCGGCTGAAACCGGGACAGATGTCACCGAAACTGGTGGATCTCATCGGAAAAATGACGCTGCGCTACGGCCGGTGGAATTGGGCGTAACCGGCCGCTGGATGGAAAGGGAAAAAACCTGAAAACACTTTTTATTTCCTGGCGGGGAGCCGGGCTGGTTCGGGAGAGCTCGGACGGGCGCGGTTCCCTGGCGGGAGCTTTTTGTTGTAGAGGTGAGAGTGGTTCCGGGCAGAATTTTGCCGCAGAGATGGGCGCGGTCTCCCCACAGGAATTTATTCCATAGGAATGAGAGAGATTTCCTTGGTGGGAACTTTTTGCTGAGAGGATGAGCGCGGTTCCCTGGCAGAAATTTTTTGCCGGAAAATGTCTGCGGCTCCTTGGCGGCCGCCTTTTCCCTGAGTATAAGCACCGTTTCCCAGCATAAAACACTCCGCCCGCAGGCGCAAGACGCTCCGTATTTCAGAATATCAGAATATCGGCCACGAAAATACTTTTCAACAGAAAAAGGAATGATATAATCATAGTAGTCTCAGCGGAATGCCAACCAGGCAGCCGCGGGAGCGGAAATTGGAAGATTCAGAAGGAGAAATCAGGCTATGGCCAGAGTGACAGATATGACAAAAGGGAAACCGGCGGCGCTGCTGATTTCCTTTGCGTTTCCCCTTCTGCTGGGGAATTTGGGACAGCAGCTGTACATGATCGTGGACGCGATCATCGTGGGCCGCGGCGTGGGGGTAAAAGCCCTGGCGGCTGTGGGCGCGACGGATTGGACGTACTGGCTGTTTTTGTGGGTGATCCAGGCCCTGACCCAGGGCTTTGCCACGCGAATTTCCATCCACTACGGGGAACGGAATTTCGCCAGGCTGCGGAAAGATGTGGGAATGTCGGTGTTTTTGTGTGTAGGTGCCGGAATTTTCCTGACTGTGATCAGCATGGTGTCGGCCGGTTTTATGCTCCGCGTTCTGAAAACGCCGGAAGACATTTTTGACGGTGCCTATGCCTATCTAATTACCATGCTGGCGGGGACTTTGATTGTCATGGCCTACAATATGGTGTCGGCCATCCTCCGCGCCTTCGGAGACGGAAAGACGCCCCTTGTGGCCATGGGAATCGCGGCCAGCACCAACATTGTGCTGGACCTGCTGTTTGTGCTGGGATTCCATCTGGGAATCGTGGGGGCCGCTGTGGCCACGCTGATTGCCCAGCTCATTTCCTTTTTATACTGCTTTTTCGTGCTGAAAAAGATGGATTTTCTGAAAATGCAGCCAAAAGACTGGAGCTGGGACGGACGGGTGGTTGCCGACCTGTGTATGCTGGGTCTGCCTCTGGCCCTGCAGAATATCCTCATCGCCATCGGCGGGATGATTCTGCAATCCACCATCAACAGCCAGGGAATCCTGTTCGTAGCCGGTTTCACCGCCACCAACAAGATCTACGGGCTGCTGGAAAGCTCGGCCTTCGCCCTGAACTTTGCCACAACCACCTACATATCCCAAAACTACGGCGCAGGACACGGCGACAGGATCCATAAGGGAGTAAAAAGCGCGACCTTGATCGGCCTGGCAATGTCTGTCTGCGTGGCCGTTCTCATGGTGCTGTCTGGCAGGACGATCCTGCAGCTCTTTGTGGACTCCTCCGACGGAAACGCGTCGGAAGTGCTGGCCATTGCCTACCGCTATCTGGTGGTGATGAGCAGCCTGCTGTTTACCCTGTACCTGCTGCATATATACCGAAGCGTGCTGCAGGGGCTGGGAAATGGAGTTGGCCCCATGGTTTCCGGCATCATTGAGTTTGTCATGAGGGTGACGGCCGCGCTGGTATTTACGCGGATCTGGGGCAGCGGCGTCATCTTCTTCGCAGAGCCCATGGCCTGGGCGGGAGCGGCGGCCTTTGTGATCGTGGCTTGTCTGTGGAAATTGAAAAAGATCCCCGATTCAAAACGAAAAGAACAGGGATAACAGCGGATAAAATAGAAGAATGGGGACGGCGGCGGCCGTCCTATAGAAACATATGGCAAAACACTGCGTGAGAGCTTGCTCACTAAGCAGTGTTTTGCCATATGTTTTTGCATAGCGGAACTGTCACAGGTTTTTCCCTGAAAAAAGGTTTTACAGTGGAAATTTCTCCGCAATTTATATATAATAGGGAAATACAGCCGCCGGAACTGGATTTCGGAGGGCGCCAAATGGGCGCGAACGGCAGAAGGAGACGAAAATGGCGGGAAAAAGCGGGAGAGAAGGAGAACGGACGGAGAAGAAACGGCGGGCTGCCGGCGCCGCAGCCGGGCCTTGCGCCGGAGAAACCGTTTCCGCCCGCCCCGGCCTCACCGGCACGCAGCTAAAAATGATTGCCATGGTTTCCATGTTCATAGATCACAGTGCCATCAGCCTGGTATCCCCGGCATTTGGGCTGGGACAGCAGTTTTATGGGTTGTATCTGGCCATGAGGGCCGTGGGGCGCCTGGCGTTTCCCATTTACGGGTTCTTGCTGGTGGAAGGGTTTCTGCACACGAAAAACCGCAGGCGCTATCTGTCCAGGCTGATTTTTTTCGCGGTTATCTCCGAGATCCCCTTTGATCTGGTGGCCTTTGGAAGAATGTCCGCCATAGACGGACAAAACGTATTTTTTACTCTGGCGATTGCCCTGGGAGTGATGTGGCTTTTGGAGCGATACGGCAAAGGGAAACTGCTCTGCGCGGCGATCACGGCGGCCGGCGGCATGGCCGCGTTCTGGCTGCGGGCGGATTACGGGTTTTTAGGCGTTCTGTATGTGACGCTTTTGTACCTGTTTCGCTGGAACCGGGAGTTTCGCAGGCTGGGACAGACGGTGATGGCGGTGGCCATTTACCCCGATGCCATGTGCGTTCCCTTTCTCTGCTCCATCCCTCTCACGGACCGCTACAACGGTTTGGCGGGGCGGCGGCTGGGAATGTGGGCCTACTGGTTTTACCCGGTGCATTTGTCCGTACTGTACGCACTTTCGATTTGGATATAATAACTGGAGGCGGCAGGCGTACTCCGCGCAATGGAAACTGGCTGCTGACGCAGCCGCACTCCGCGCAGAGGAATATGGCTGCTGACGAAACCGCGCTCCGGCGCGAATGTGTGCCAAGTGCACACTTTTTAAGGTGGAATAGAATTGGAGGAAATCATGATTTTTGATACACACGCTCATTATGACGATGAGGCATTTGACGAAGACAGAGAGGAGCTGCTGGCGAGCCTGCGGGAGCACGGAATCGAGGCGGTGGTAAACGTGGGAGCCAGCATTGCCGGCACAAAACGGACGCTGGAGCTGACGCGCCGCTGGCCCTTTTTCTACGGGGCTGTGGGCGTTCATCCCAACGAGACGGCAGAGCTTGACGAGGAAAAACTGGAGTGGCTAAAGCAGGTTTCCGCGGAGCCGAAGGTGGTGGCCATCGGGGAGATCGGGCTGGATTATTACTGGGATGATCCGGAGAGGGACGTTCAGAAGAAGTGGTTTGACCGCCAGCTGGAGCTTGCCAGGGAGGTGGGGCTGCCGGTGGTCATTCACAGCCGGGACGCGGCAAAGGACACCCTGGACATGATGAAGGCGGCAAAGGCCGGGGAGATCGGCGGGGTGATCCACTGCTTTTCCTACGGAGTGGAGATGGCGAGAGAATATCTGAACATGGGATTTTTCATTGGGATCGGAGGCGTTCTCACCTTTAAAAACGCCAGAAAGCTGAAGGAGGTGGCGGCCTACGCCCCCATAGAGCGGATCGTGCTGGAGACGGACTGCCCCTATCTGGCGCCGGTGCCTTACCGGGGCAAGCGCAATTCTTCCCTCAACCTTCCCTATGTGGTGGAGGAGCTGGCGCAGATCAAGGGCCTGACGCCGGAGGAGATCGTGGAAATTACCAACCGGAATGCCAGGCGCCTGTACCGCCTGGGGGACCAATAGGAGGAAAAAATGGCGAATTTAGGGATTGCGAAAAATACCATTGAGATTATTCAGAAATACGGGTTTGCGTTTCAGAAACGGTTTGGGCAGAACTTTCTCGTGGACACCCATGTGCTGGAGCGGATCATCCGGGCGGCAGGGCTGACGAAGGAAGATATGGTTCTGGAGATCGGCCCCGGGATCGGCACCATGACCCAGTATCTGGCGGAAAATGCCGGGCGGGTGGTGGCTGTGGAGATTGACTCCAATCTGATTCCCATTTTAAAGGAAACGCTCCAGGCCTACGACAACGTGACGGTGCTCAACGAGGACATTCTCAAAGTGGACATCCGGGCGCTGGCGGAGGAGTACAACGGCGGCCGCCCCATCAAAGTGGTGGCAAACCTTCCGTATTACATCACCACCCCCATTATTATGGGGCTGTTTGAGAGCCAGGTGCCCATCGACAACATTACGGTGATGGTGCAGAAAGAGGTGGCGGAGCGAATGCAGGCCGGGCCGGGGACGAAGGACTACGGCGCCCTGTCTCTGGCGGTGCAGTATTACGCGGAGCCCTACATCGTGGCAAACGTCCCCCCCAACTGCTTTATCCCCCGCCCTGGCGTAGGCTCGGCGGTCATCCGCCTCACCAGGCACCAGGAGATGCCGGTGAAGGTAAAAGACGAGAAACTGATGTTTTCCCTCATCCGCGCCTCTTTTAACCAGCGACGGAAAACCCTTCAGAACGGCTTGAGCAACTCCGCGGAGCTCTCCTTCTCCAAAGAGGAAATCTCCGCCGCCATCCAGGCCCTGGGCTTATCCCCCACGGTGCGGGGAGAGGCGCTGACGCTGGAGCAGTTCGCGGGGCTGGCGGATGCGCTGGGGGAGAAGACGGATGGAACCCAGGAGAGGTGAAAACGGTTTGACACCGAAAAATCTTCTTCATCCAAAAAAGAATTCTATCTTTTTCTTTCCCCCAAAACTTGCTATAATAAAGGAAAGCTGGAAAACTGAAAAAGGGGAAACGGCTGAAGTGGTAACACAATGTCAAACGAGGAGGGCGAAAATATGAAAATTTTAGTTACAGGAGGCGCCGGCTACATTGGGAGCCATACGTGTCTGGAGCTGCTGAATCAGGGCCATGAGGTTGTGGTGGTGGATAACCTCTGCAATTCCTGTGAGGAAGCGTTAAACCGGGTGAAAGAGCTGACGGGAAAGGATCTGGCGTTCTATGAGGCCGACATTCTGGACAAAGAGGCGTTAAACCGGGTATTTGACCAGGAAAAGATCGACGCGGTCATTCATTTTGCCGGATTAAAGGCTGTAGGTGAGTCCGTGGCAAAGCCCCTGGAGTACTATCACAACAATATCACCGGCACCCTGGTGCTCTGCGACGTAATGCGCAGCCACGGCGTGAAGAAGATTATTTTCAGCTCCTCCGCTACCGTTTACGGCGATCCGGCGTTTATCCCCATCACAGAGGACTGTCCCAAGGGAAAAATCACCAACCCCTACGGCCAGACCAAGAGTATGCTGGAGCAGGTGCTCACCGATCTGCACGTGGCGGATCCGGAGTGGAACGTGATCCTGCTGCGGTATTTCAACCCTGTGGGCGCCCATGAGAGCGGCCGCATCGGCGAGGATCCCACCGGCATCCCCAATAACCTGACGCCCTACATCACCCAGGTGGCCGTAGGCAAGCTGAAAGAGGTAAATGTATTTGGAAACGACTACGACACCCCCGACGGCACTGGCGTGAGAGATTACATCCACGTGATGGATCTGGCCATCGGCCACGTGAAAGCGCTGCAGAAATTTGCCGACAAGCCGGACGTTTACATCTACAACCTGGGAACGGGCCGAGGCTACAGCGTGCTGGAGATGATTCAGGCCTTTTCCAAAGCGGTGGGCCACGACATCCCCTACGTGATCAAGCCCAGACGGGCCGGAGACATCGCCACCTGCTACGCGGACGCGACGAAGGCGAAAAACGAGCTTGGCTGGACGGCGGAGCGGGGCATCGACGAGATGTGCCAGGACGCCTGGAGATGGCAGTCCAATAATCCCAATGGATACAGAGACTAATGGCCGCTGAAAAACTGCCATAAATCAAATATGAAAAATTACAGAAACCGGCCCGGCGAGGCAGCTACCCGCCGGGGCCGGTTTCTGCGTTTCCGCAAGGGTAACGTGCACAGATAACAGAATGACACAGACGCAGCTTGCTGAAATCATTGGAGCTGCAGGATGGGAAACAAGCGAATATTCAGAAAGGAAAGAGCTTATGAGTGATTTAATACATTACAATGAGCAGTTTGAAAAAATCGTTGACATTATTGAATCGGCAAAGGAGCGTGCATATCGTAAAGTCAACGAAGAACTGATTTTGATGTATCGTGATGTCGGAGAGTATATCAGCAGGCAATCCGAAAATGCTGAATATGGAGATGCGTTTGTCCAGAAACTTGCTGATTTTTTTGCGGCTAATTATCCTGATCTGAAAGGATTTAACCGCCGGGGTCTTTATCGAATGAAACAGTTTTACGAACTTTACAAAGACAATGAAAAAGTGTCACCACTGGTGACACAATTAAGTTGGACGAACCATCTCAAAATCATGTCGGCGTGTAAGTCTATGGAAGAACGCATATTTTACATGAATATGTGTATCAAAGAGCGCCTTTCCAAAAGAGAACTGGAAAGACAGATTGACAGCGGATATTACGAAAGATATATGTTGTCGCGGAAACCATTGGCTCCTGCCATCGAAGAATTCAGAAAAGCCACAGGAAATGTTTTCCTTGATAAATATGTGCTTGATTTTCTGGATGTGCCGGAGACAGTTTCTGAGCGTGATTTACAAAAATCCATCATACGAAATCTGAAAAATTTTATTCTTGAAATCGGTAAGGACTTTACTTTTATCGGGGAAGAATATCGTGTGCAGGTCGGAAAGCACGATTATTATATTGATTTGCTGTTTTACCACCGAGGACTTTCCTGTCTTGTGGCGTTTGAACTGAAAATCGGAGAGTTTAAGCCTGAGTATGTCGGCAAGATCAACCTCTATCTGGAAACGCTTGACCGTGAAGTAAAAAAAGAGAACGAAAATCCGAGTGTTGGTGTCATCCTCTGCGCGAGCAAGGACGATGAGGTTGTAGAATTCGCTCTCAGCCGCAGCCTGTCGCCGACAATGGTTTCCGAATACAATCTGAAACTGATTGATAAAAAACTGCTTCAGAATAAGTTGAAGGAGTATATCGAATTGGTGGGAACAAGTTCGGACGAGGAGTAAAATGTTTGTATTTACAAAAATTGTTCCTGATCTTCCCACCCGTTTCCCCCATTGATTTTCCCCCGCCCCATGGTGTAAAATGAATAAGAACCAAATATTCATCAAAAAATGAAAAATGAGATCACAGCGTCTCAAAAGAACCATCATCCCATGATCAAATTTAACGGGAAACAAACCGAACATACGAAAGGAACCATAATGAACTTAAATTTTAAAACCGTAGAAGCCGAAGACATTTTAAACATCACCCCGTTTGTAGGCCTGAGGCCCAATAAAACCTGTGACAGCGTGTTTTTAGACAGCTTTCTCTGGCGGGAGTACTACAAGGTAAAATTTGCCATCAGCGACGGCAAGGCGGTGCAGTGGCTCATGGAACTGGACGGAGAGCCCTCCAGCGCCATGCCGTTGTGTGCGGAGGAGGACCTGGAGCACTATTTCTATGAAATGGTGGACTACTTCAACCAGGAGTTAAAAAAGCCGTTCCAGATCTACCTGGCAGACGAGGAGGCCATCTTAAAGCTGAACCTGGATCCGGCCAGATTTGAGGTGAGGGAGCAGGAGGATTTAAAGGACTACCTCTATGACGGCGAGGCCCTGCGCACCCTGGCGGGGAAAAAGCTCCACAAGAAGAAAAATAACTACAATGCCTTCGTAAAAGCCTACGAGGGCCGCGTGGAATACCGCAAGCTCTGCTGTTCTGATCGGGACGACGTGTGGAAATTCCTGGACGCCTGGCGGCTCCAGAAGGGCGAGGACGTGGAGGAGCACTTAGACTATGAGGTGCGGGGCATTCACGAGATCCTGAAAAACTGTTCCGTCCTGCCTGTGGAAATGGGCGGCGCCTACGTGGATGACAAGCTGGAGGCCTTCACCATCGGCAGCTTTAACAAGCGGGAAAACATGGCCGTGATCCATATTGAAAAGGCAAACCCGGAAATGCGCGGCCTCTACCAGTTTATCAACCGGGAATTCCTGATCCACGCCTTCCCCACGGCGGCCCTGGTGAACCGGGAGGACGATCTCGGCCTGGAAGGCTTAAGAAAAGCTAAAATGTCCTACAATCCCGTAGGCTTTGCCCGCAAATACAGCGTAAAACAGATCATGCCCTGAGGTGAAATGTGAGATACTTAAAGCAGGAGGAAAAGGAAACCAGCCGCGCCCTCTGGGAGGCGGCCTTTCCGGAGGATTCCCGGTCATTTGACGACTACTATTTCAGCGAAAAATTAAAGGATAACCGTATTCTGGTCAAAGAGGAAAGTGGAGAAATCATTTCCATGGCCCACTTAAATCCCTACCGCGTTCAGGTGCGCGGCCGGGAATACGGCCTGTTCTACATCGTGGGGGTGGCCACGAAGGAAGAATGCCGCCACCGCGGCCATATGCGGGACATTTTAACGGCGCTCCTTCAGGATATGCGGCGGGAACGCCTGCCCTTTACGTTTCTGATGCCGGCGGCAGAGGCCATTTACCTGCCCTTTGGGTTCCGTTTTATCTACGATCAGGCCCACTGGGGCTGGAACATGGAAACGGCCGGCGAAGACTCCCGTCTCCGGCGGGAAACGTACTCCGCCGCCCAGATTTTAGCTGATCCCCGGCTGATCCGGGAGATCGCCCGCTGGCAGCAGAGGTTTTTAGAACAGCGCTTTGAGGTGCTGGCGGTGCGGGACGAGGCCTATATCCGCCGCCTCATGGCAGAGCTTGCCAGTGAAAACGGCTCCGTGAGCCTTCTTTACCGTCAGGAGGAGGGAGAAACGGCCATCGCCGCCATGGAAAGCGCCTGGGGCCTGGAAAAGACGGAGCAGCGTTTCCTCTACGGGGACGAGACCGTGACAGAGGAAATCAAACCGAAAACCCCGGCCATCATGGCCCGGATCACCCACCTGGAGGAGTTTGCAGCATCCATTTCCCTTCGGGAGGACGCCCCGGTGGAACAAATGCAGGTGATCCTCACTGCCTTCGACCGCCTGATCCCGGAAAACGACGGCAATTTCCTGTGGATATTGGACAAAAATAGTTCCACCATGGAAAAACTGCCGGATGGCTGGGCCTTCAGGGCGGGAGAACCGGCGTACAGAGTCTACCGCCTGGCCCTCTCCGTGGAGGAACTGGCTCAGTGGCTGTTTGGCTACCGGATGCCGGCGGAGGAGATGCCCCAGTGGTTTCAGTGGATCCGCCCGCTTGAGGGCGTTTGTTTGGATGAAGTGGTGTAGGAAAACCGCCGGGCGGCGGCAGACCGGATGCCAGCAGAAAAGGGGGAACAAGAATGGAAGCAGTAGAACAGTTAAAACAGTGGATAAAAGAGAGTGAGAATATCGTGTTTTTCGGCGGGGCCGGTGTGTCCACGGAGAGCGGGATTCCCGATTTCCGCAGCCAGGACGGCCTGTACCATCAGCAGTACGACTACCCGCCGGAGCAGATCTTAAGCCACACGTTTTTTATGAAGAAACCGGAGGAATTTTTTCGTTTCTACCATAATAAAATGATCGCCGCGGACGCGAAACCCAATAAGGCCCATCTGGCCCTGGCGAAACTGGAGTGGGAGGGAAAGCTGAAAGCCGTGATCACCCAGAACATCGACGGCCTGCACCAGGATGCGGGGAGCCGGGAGGTGCTGGAGCTGCACGGCTCCGTGCGCCGGAATCACTGTATGAGATGCGGCAAATTCTATGGGCTGGAAACGATCCAGGCCCAGGCCGGCGTCCCCCGCTGCAGCTGCGGCGGAATGATCAAGCCGGACGTGGTGCTCTACGAGGAAGGGCTGGACATGGATACCTTAAATAAGGCCGTAGCCTACATCAGCCAGGCGGATGTGCTGATTGTGGGAGGCACGTCCCTGACGGTCTATCCGGCGGCTGGCCTGGTGGACTACTACCGGGGAAAGAAACTGGTGCTGATCAACCGGGACGCCACGCCCTTAGACGGGAGCGCCGACCTGGTGATCAACGGAAAAATCGGAGAGGTCTTAAGTCAGGCCTGCGGCTGACGGGACCAGCCGGACGGGAAACTGTTTCCGGACGGCAGAAGTTAGGTGAGAGGAACCATTTGGAGGGAGAGTATGGGAGAACGTTTAAAATATGAAGTGGGAGATATTGTAAAACTGAAAAAACCCCATCCCTGCGGGAGCCACGAGTGGAAAATCCTGCGGGTGGGCGCCGATTTCCGCCTGGAGTGCACTGGCTGCGGCCACCAGGTGATGATGGCCAGGCCGTTAGTGGAAAAAAGCACCAGAGGTTTGAGGAAACCGGAGGAAATACCCGAAAACGGGCCGCAAAAGCTTGGAAAATAGGCAAAAAAAAAGCAGGAAAACCCCTTGATTTCAAGGGGCTTTTCTGGTATGATAGTAACCCGTGACAACCATTAATCCTTGCTCCTGTACTGAAAGCAGGGGCCAGAGACCACAAGGAGGTAAAGAAAGATGAACAAGTATGAGTTAGCAGTTGTTCTGAGCGCTAAACTTGAGGATGAAGAAAGAGCAGCCGCGATCGAGAAGGTAAAGGGCTACATCACCCGTTTCGGCGGCACCGTTACCAACGTGGACGAGTGGGGCAAAAAGAGACTGGCCTACGAGATCCAGAAGATGAAAGAGGCTTACTACTATTTCATCCAGTTTGATGGCGATTCCGTATGCCCGAACGAGGTGGAAGCACACGTTCGCATCATGGAGCCGGTTATCAGATACTTATGCGTTAGACAGGATGCGTAATAGATAAGAAAGAGTGATCGTATGAATAGAGTAATCTTGATGGGAAGGCTGACGAGAGACCCGGAAGTGAGATACTCCCAGGGAGAGCGTTCCATGGCCATCGCCAGATACACGCTGGCAGTGGACAGGAGAGGACGCAGGAGCCAGAGCCAGGACGGCGCGGAGCAGACGGCAGATTTCATTCCGTGCGTGGCCTTTGACCGCGCAGGAGAGTTTGCGGAGCGGTATTTCCGCCAGGGAATGCGCGTGCTGATTTCCGGCAGGATCCAGACCGGCAGCTATACCAACAGAGACGGTCAGAAGGTTTATACCACAGAAGTAATCGTAGACGATCAGGAGTTCGCAGACAGCAAGGGAGCTGCCGCAGACATGGGCGGATACCGTCCGGCTGCCGCACCGGCCGAGAGACCGGCTCCTGCCAGCGCAATCGGCGATGGATTTATGAACATTCCTGACGGAGTGGAGGACGAGGGTCTTCCGTTTAACTAAATATTATAGGAGGTAACGCAAAATGGCTTTCAATAAGAATGATAAGGCTGATGGTTCTAAGGTGAGAAGAGGCGGAATGCGCAGAAGAAAAAAAGTTTGTGTTTTCTGCGGCGAGAAGAACGGCGTCATTGATTACAAGGATGTAAATAAATTAAAGAGATACGTTTCCGAGAGAGGAAAAATCCTTCCCAGAAGAATCACCGGAAACTGCGCAAAGCACCAGAGAGCTCTGACGGTTGCGATCAAGAGAGCACGTCATCTGTCCCTGATGCCCTACACCTGCGAGTAATTTCAGGACAAGAAGCCTGTGGCCCCCGGCGGACCGCAGGCTTTTTCTTTTCTATATCATAGGAAACGGCGTCCCCTGTGACGAAAACGCCCCCGGCGGAAGACACGGGCCGCCATCCCCACGTTTAAATCATTTGTATTTTCAGATCATATGTGGTATAGTAAGGATAATATTCTGAAAAAAGGAGGAATGGTTATGAATCTTAACAGAAATGAGTTCTATTCAGCGGCGGGAAGCTACACTGCGGAGTCCATGGGACGGTACACGGCAAAGACCTTTGGCTGGATGTTTGCCGGGCTGCTGATGACATTTGCCATATCTATGTTCGGGTATCTGACAGGCTACGTGTTTTATCTGTTTTTGATCCCCTACTTCCCCATGATTCTGCTGCTGGCGGAGCTGGGCGTGGTGATCTATCTGTCCGCGCGGCTGGAGAAGATGTCTGTGGGGACGGCGAAAGCCATGTTTTTCCTGTACGCGGCGTTAAACGGGATCGTGTTCTCCACCCTGTTTTTGGTCTATGACCTGGTCAGCCTGGTATTTGTGTTCGGGGCTACGTCCCTGTTCTTCGGAATTATGGCGGTGCTGGGCTATATGACAAACGCGGATTTCAGCAAGCTCCGTCCCTTTATGCTGGCCGGCCTGATATTCCTGGCGGCCTTCTGGGTGCTGTCTATGTTTATCAACCTGAGTCAGTTTGAGACGGCCATCTGCGCCCTGGGAATTTTCCTGTTCCTGGTGATCACCGCTTACGACACGAAGAAAATCAAGGCATATTACCAGATGTACTCCAGGCAGCCGGATATGGCGGCAAAGGCCTCTATTTTCGCGGCGCTGGATCTGTATCTGGATTACGTGAATCTGTTCCTGTACCTGATCCGTGTGCTGGGCAAAAAGAAATAAGCAGGACAAAATAAAAAGAGACAAAAAAGGCGCTGCCAGTGGGGGTTCCGCTGTGCAGCGCCTTTTTGCGCGGTGTGCGCCTGGCAGCCCGCGCTTTTCGGGTGCCGTAAGGTCATTTTCAGATTATATGTAAGGATGCAGCTGCCAATACTCCTGCGCCAGCTGGATAAAATCCCTGGCCGCCCGCATCTGGTAGGATCCCTTCTTATACACTGCCGACAGCTCCCAGGAAGGGCGGGACGGCAGGTAAAAATAGGCGATCTCGTCGTCGGGACAGGCGTAAATGGCGGGAAGAATGGTGCAGCCGATCCTCCGTTTTACAATGGAGCGGAGGGTAAAGTTGCTGGCGGATTCAAACAGCACGTTCGGAGAATAGCCGGCGGCCTTGAACAGGGGATTGATCAGGTTTCTCATGGTAGATCCCCTGGTCATCAGTACAAAACGGTCCTTTTTGAAATAGTCCAGACTGATCTCCGTGTAGGGCTCTCCGGGGGCGGCAGCCAGTGACGCCATGGGATGGCTCCTGGGGATGGCTAACACCAGATCCTCCGACAGTACGTGAATATACTCATACGTATTGCGGTCCCGCTCGGTGATGGTGACGAAACCCAGATCCAGATACCCTTTGGAAATGCGGGAGAGCTGCTCCTTGACGCCCACCTCCAGCGGCTCGATGGTAATGTTGGGGTACTTGGCGTAGAAGGCGGGGTAAATGTCCATAAACATGGGAATTCCCCGCTCCGGCGTCAGTCCCACCCGCAGAGTGCCGATTTTATTGTCGGCCATATCGTTTAAAATGTTGTAGGCCTCCTGCTTGAGCTGCAGGATTTTTCTGGCGTAGGATACATAGATGTGTCCTGCCTCCGTCAGCCGGAAGTCATTCTTGGACCGGTGGAACAGCTGGATCCCCAGCTCCGCCTCTAGCTTTAAAAGCTGCTGGTTCAGGCCGGACTGAGTGATATAGAGGCGTTCTGCCGCCTTGGTGATGCTGTTTTCATCTGCGATTTTGATAATATATTCCAACTGCCTTAGGTCCATGGAAACGCCTCCTTTGTACTCATCTTTTCTATTCTAATGGATAATCAGGGCAAATACAAGGCAGATTTTCCGGAATGTATGTAAATATATACATTTAAAACGTATAAATATTGAGCCTCAAAACAAAAAAATCAGTAAAATACAGCAGTTTTACTAATTTAATATTGAAAATACAAAATATAATTAGATACTATAGCTATTTACAAACACATAATTATACAGTATAGTGTATAAAAGAAAATGGAACGCGCGACTGCGCTTGTGAGGAGGATTTATATGAAAAAGGCATTTGTGATAGGAATGATGGGATTGGTGTTCGCGGCAGCGGTTGGCTGCGGCAAAAAGGAAGAAAACAAGCTGGAGATGATCAAGGAAAAGGGCGTGCTGGTGATGGCGACCAGCCCGGATTTTGCCCCCTATGAGTTCCAGGATGTGAGCACCGGCGAGACCGTATACCTGGGCAGCGAGATCGAGCTTGGAAAATATATCGCGGAGCAGCTGGGAGTGGAGCTGCAGATTGAGGCCATGGATTTCTCCGCTGTAGAGGCAGCGATCAGTACCGGCAAGGTGGACATTGCCCTTTCCGGATTCGCGAAAACCCCGGCCAGGGAGGAGAACATGGGCCTTTCCAATTACTATAAGGCGGAGAGCTCCGACGGCAAGGATCAGGGCCTGCTGGTTCTGAAGGAGTATGCCAGCCAGTACCAGACAGCAGAGGATTTCGCCGGCAAGAAGGTGGGAGCCCAGAACGGCGCCTTACAGCAGAACCTGGTGACAGAGCAGCTGCCGGATGACACCCAGATGGAAACCCTGACCAATATCAACGACGGAATTATGATGCTGACCACCGGAAAGATCGACGCTCTGGCTGTGGCGGACGCTGTAGGTGAGTCCTACGTGCAGAACTATCCGGAGCTTGCCATGGCAGATTTCTATTTTGACTACGAATCCAGCGGAAACGTGGCCGCTGTCACCAAGGGCCAGGATGAGCTGCTGGCGGAGGTCAACAAGATCATCGACGACGTGATGGAGCAGGGACTTTACAAGCAGTGGTGGGATGAGGCCGTAGAGCAGGCCAACGCCCTGGGACTGTCCACCCAGTAGTCCGTAAGAGCGGTAAAAGGAGGAAATTTCCGTGATCAATAATATTGTGAAGGTCTGGAACGGGTATTGGAACCTGTTCCTGACCGGTCTTGAATTTACGCTGCTGTTAAGCCTGATTACCGTGCTGGCCGGCTGCGTGATCGGCTTTTTCATGTCTCTGATGAGAATGAGCAAGTGGAAGGTGGGAAATGTACGCCCCCTGTCGGCGATTGTGGGCATTTTTGTGGAAATCGTCCGCGGCACGCCTCTGCTGCTGCAGCTGTACTTTTTCTACTTCCTGCTGCCAGACCTTCTGTATTTCTGGGAGCCCAGCAAATTTACGTGTATTACCATCGCCCTGTGCTTAAACTCCGCGGCCTACGTTTCTGAGATCATCCGCGCCGGCATCCAGGCGGTGGATAAGGGACAGACGGAGGCGGCCCGCAGCCTGGGCTTAAACAGCCGTCAGGCCATGATCCACGTGGTGCTGCCCCAGGCCGTGAAAAACATTCTTCCGGCCCTGTGCAACGAGTTTGTAACCATGATCAAGGAGACTTCCCTGGCATCCACCTTCTTTGTGGGAGAGCTGATGACCCAGTATAAGACCATCTCCGGCGCCCTCTATCTGACGATTGAGCCGCTGATCATTGTGGGCGTGATTTACTTTGTGGTGACCTTTGGCCTGTCCAAGTGCGTGCTGGCCATGGAAAGGAGGATGAGCGCAGGTGACTGATATGGAACTGCTGAAAGTAGAAAATTTACATAAACGGTTTGGAGACCTTCACGTGTTAAAGGGCGTGACGGAGCACATCACCCAGGGAGAGGTGGTGTCCGTGATTGGCCCGTCCGGCGGCGGAAAGAGTACGTTTCTGCGGTGTTTAAACCTGTTGGAGATCCCGGACGAGGGAAAGATTTATTTTGAAGGGGTGGACATCACCGACAAGAAGGTGGACATCAATGTGCACCGCCAGAAGATGGGAATGGTGTTCCAGCATTTTAACGTATTCCCTAACATGACTGTGGGAAAGAACATCACCATGGCTCCTGTGCTTTTGGGCAAAAAGTCCCAGAAGGACGCGGACGAGATGGCGAAAGACCTGTTAAACCGCGTGGGCCTGTTAGACAAGATCGACGAGTACCCCAAGCGCCTTTCCGGCGGTCAGAAACAGCGTCTGGCCATTGTCCGCGCTCTGGCGATGGAGCCGGACGTGATGCTTTTTGACGAGCCTACTTCCGCCCTGGATCCGGAGATGGTAGGCGAGGTGCTGGCCGTTATTAAGGAGTTGGTAAAGACCGGTATGACCACGGTGATCGTGACCCATGAGATGGGCTTTGCCAGAGAGGTTTCCGACCGGGTATTCTTTATGGACGGCGGAATCATCGCGGAAAAGGGCACGCCGGAGGAAATTTTCGGCAATCCCCAGAATCCGAGAACGAAGGAATTTCTTGGTAAGGTGCTCTACTAGGGCGCCGGGAGGAGAGGTATGGAAACGATAAAAAAGGAATGTCTGGATTACATTGACGAGAAGAAGGACGTAATTACAAACGTATCCGACAAGGTATGGGAGTACGCGGAGCTGTCCCTCATGGAGTTTCAGTCCGCGAAACTGTATTGCCAGGTGTTAAAGGAAGAAGGGTTCCAGGTGGAAACGCCGGTGGCGGGCATTGAGACGGCTTTTAAGGCCTCTTACGGCTCCGGAAAGCCGGTGATCGGCATTCTGGCAGAGTATGACGCCCTGTCCGGCCTTTCCCAGAAGGCGGGGGCTACAGAGCGGGAGGAGCTGGTAAAGGACGGCTGCGGCCACGGCTGCGGCCACAATATGCTGGGCGCCGGTTCCATGGCGGCCGCGTTTGCCGTAAAGAAGTACCTGGAGAAACAGGGAGAAGGCCACGGCACCGTGATTTTTTACGGCTGCCCCGGCGAGGAAGGCGGCGCCTCCAAGGCGTTTATGGCCAGAGACGGCGTTTGGAAAGAGCTGGATGCCGCCCTCACCTGGCATCCGTCTGATGTGAACCAGGTGACCAGCGGAACCTGCAACACCTGCATTCAGACGGAGTACATTTTCAAGGGAATCGCCTCCCACGCTTCCGGCGCTCCGGAATTTGGCCGGTCCGCCCTGGACGCGGTGGAGATTATGAACATGGGCGTGCAGTTTTTGAGAGAGCATATGCCGGATTCCGCCAGGATTCACTACGCCATCACCGACGCCGGCGGAAATTCCCCCAACGTGGTGCAGCCCCATGCCAGAGTGCTCTACATGGTGCGCTCCAAGCTGGCGAAGGACGCCCTGGCTCTCCAGGCCCGGGTGGACAAAATCGCCCAGGCCGCGGCTATGATGACGGAGACGGAGGTGCGCCAGCAGTTTATCGACGGCTGTTCCAACACCGTTCCCAACCGGGCCTTAGAGCAGCTTTTGTGGGACAACTTTAACGAGGTGGGCGTCCCCACATACACCGATGAGGAGATGGATTACGCGAAAAAGCTGATGGCGTCCATCGAGGTGAAGTCCGACAGCCTGCCGGGTTCGGCCTGTGACGAGGACGAGGCCATCGCCCAGTTTGTGGATGAGAAATCGGAGCACGGCACGAGAGCCATGAACGATTTCCTGATCCCCTATCACTACAGCGACCGGCAGCGGGCCGGATCTACGGACGTGGGCGACGTGAGCTGGCTCACCCCCACCGCCCAGATCAATGTTTCCTCCTTCGTGTCCCAATCTCCGGGACACAGCTGGCAGAACGTATCCTGCGGCCATACCTCCATCGGCCACAAGAGCGTGATCACCGCCGGAAAGGTGCTGGCTGCTGCTGCCATGGACCTGTACGAGAAACCGGAGGTGCTTAAGGCAGCGAAGGCAGAGTTTGAGAAAAAGACCAAGGGCGGCTATTACTGCCCCGTTCCCAAGGATGCAGTGCCGGTGATTCCGGGACAGTAGGCGGCGTTGGGAGATATGTGCGGTTTGCGTGATTTGCGCGATTTGTGCGGATAGAAATGTGATAAATGTGATGTGAATTTGATGTAAATGGGAAACAGGCCTGGCCTGGCATCGCGGCGGGAGCGGAGAAATGCTCCTGGAGGGGGTGCTGGGGTGGGCCTGTTTTTTGTTTATTTGATCCAGGAAAAGATACAGCAGAGCTTGTTTGATTTTTTTGAGGCGCCGGAGTGGAACCGGCGTTTTTTGTTATGAAATATCAGGACTACGGGAGTGTATACCACAGAGAGGACTGCCGTTTAAGGGATGAAATGCCTGTTTTCTTTGCTGTTATAGGAACAATGCTTTCTGTGGCAGGAAAGCCTCTGTTAGAGAAACACTGCGCGAGAAAGAAGATGACTGTTGGCGCAGCGGTGTTTCTGCGCAAATGTACATTTCTGTTTGTAGAAAAATATGATCGAAAATGTTTGAATAAACATTGACGTCCTTTAAAAATGAAAATGTATTATAAAATAAATAAAAAATCACACAAGAATTATACAAATTATATAATTATACTGCTAAATTTACAGAATTATTGGCTATAATATACAAAATTTGCATTGAATTTAAAAATAAAAATGTTATAATCAAAACATAAACAAACTAAAAAGGAACAACAGACAGAGGGATATTATGGTTATGACAGTGTTCCACAAAAGATTTTGGCGCATTGCAGTCTGTGATAATCCGGGATAAGTCTTTGGAATCAGCCAGACTCAAATATTGAGGCGTGCGGATTTTTGAACTGTCTGCCAGCAGGATGACTTGTGAAGAATGGGCAATCACTGCTTTTTTGATGCTGTATTCGTCAAAAGAGCTGGTCGATAGAATACCGTTTTCAGAGATACACGGGATTCCTAAAAAGGCAGTTTTAAAGTGCATGGTGCTGATCAGGTCGGTGGTAATAGGACCAGTAGCTGACTGTGTGGATTTACTTACCTTTCCGCCAAGACATATCACATCAATATTCGGAAACTCATTAAAGCGCAGAGTGGTTTTCATGGAAGTTGTAGTGATAATCAGCTGCTGATTATGAGGGATAAAATCAGCAATGACTGAGACTGTAGAGCTGTCATCAATGAAAATATTGTCGCCGGAGCGTATATATTTCACAGCCTCCTGAGCAATGGCTTTCTTCTCGTTTATGTGGAGCGTGGACCGGGAATCCATGTTGATCCCGTTTATGTAGTGCTCTGTGGGAAGGATGGCGCCGCCATGGATGCGGATTGCTTTCCCCTGATCGGCAAGAGTCGCAAGGTCTCTGCGAATGGTCATTTCAGAAGTCCCTAAATCCGTGCTTAGGGAACAGACGTCTACAGAGCCGTACAGATTGAGAGCCAGTTCTATTTGCTTTAAACGACTATTTTTATTCATTATAATCTCCATTCTGCCGTTGTTCTACGAATTTTGGTTTGGTTTAGATTGTAGCAGAAAACGGATGGAAAGAAAACAGGGGAAGAAAAAGAAAAATGGAAATTTCGTTGAAAGACCGTATTGCCGGCTGTCTGATCGGAGCTGCCTATGGGGATGCTTTGGGAGCGCCGACGGAAAATCGGACAAGGGAACAGATTTTTGAGAAATGGGGATATGTGCAGGAATTCCTGGCGCCTCCAGAGGATGTTTTTGCAAGAGGGAATGCGGCGGGACAGGTAACGGATGATTTCAGTATGGCATATGTCACTATACAGGAAATATTAAAGGCTGAAGGCCGTGTAAATGAGGAGGTGGCAAAGCAGGCATTGCTGGAATGGGCGAAAAACGAAAGGTTTTTAGAGCAGTTCGCAGGGCCTACATCAAAGAAATTTATTAATCGTTTGAGAGGGATTGATGCAACAGAACAGAAGGGATTTGAACCGGTTAACGATAACCGCAGAGCCTCTAACGGAGGGGCAATGAAAATAGGACCTGTGGCCTGCATGGGAAAAGGAAATACAGGAAAAACTTTAAAAATTGCAGAAATCATATGTTTTCCCACCCATGGAAATCCCATTGCAATGTCAGCGGCCTGCGCGGTAGCCAATGCCGTCTGCAGTGCATTAAAGGGGAATGATCTGTACCAGATTCTTCAGGATGCACTGGATGGAGCGGAAAAGGGGGAGAAGATAGGGGAACGGGGAGCTGTGGTTGCTGGACCGTCGATGAAAAAACGGCTTAAAATAGCAATAGCAATGGGAATTTCATCGGAAAATGTCAGCGACGCAATGGATATATTGAGGAAATATTTTGATTGCAGTGGAATGGCAGCTGATTCTGTACCGGTATCATTTGGCCTGATGGCAGCCGCGGAAGGAGATGCGCTGCAGGCAATTGAGGCGGCAGCAAATATTGGGAATGATACGGATACTATGGCGACGATTGTTGGGGCGGTACTGGGAGCATACCGGGGGAAAGACGTTTTTCCAGAACGGGTGTTAAAACGCCTGAACGAGGCGAATGGGTATGACTTAGAGGATTTAGCGGAACAAATGGAAAATGTAACGGTAACGGTAAGGTAGATGAGAAGGTGAGTACATGAACTATGACAAAATTTTAGGATGTCTTTTAGGTGCGGCTGCAGGCGACGCTATGGGAGCGGCTACGGAAACACGAAACAGGGAGCAGATTGAGGAATATTTTGGAGGGTATGTAAAAAAATTTTTTACACCGCCGGAAGATACATTTGCCCATGGCTGTGAAAAAGGACAGATTACGGATGATTTCAGTATTGCTTACTTAAATTGCTGCGAGATCGTGAAAAATGGAGGAGTGGCTACGGAGGATGTGGCCAAAAAGGCACTGTTAAAGTGGTACGATGTTCCCCAATTTTCCAGATTTGCCGGGCCTACGACTAAAGCGGCTATTCACACTATGATGGGACAGCAGAAAAAGGAGACCACATTTACCCCCGCTGTGGATAATGGGAAGGGGACGAACGGGGCTGCAATGAAGGCGTCGCCTCTGGCTCTCTTTTCCGGCGGGAATGTGGATCAGGCAATAGAGGATACGCTGATTATGTGCCGTGTCACTCACAATAATAATGTTGCGCTGTCCGGGGCCTGCGCCGTTGCGGCCGCTACCGCAGCGGCTCTGAAAAAGGAGAGCAAGCTGGAAGATATTATAAAAGCGGGTGTATACGGCGCGGTAAAGGGAGATGAGGCCGGACGCAGAGATGGAAAAGAAATATGCGGACCGTCGATAGCCAAGAGAATCCAGAAAGCCGTGGAGATTGGCATGACAAGTCGCGGAATGAAGGAGGCTATCTGCGGGATAGAAGATTACATAGGAAGTGGTCTTATGGCGGCAGAAGCGGTGCCGGCGGTATTTGGAATTATTGCCGCTTCTGGAGGCTCTGCCCTGGAAGGGATTTTTGGAGCTGTCAATATTGGAGATGATACAGATACTGTGGCGACAATGGTTGGAGGAATTTTAGGAGCATGGGAAGGCGCGAAGGCGTTTCCGGAGGAGTATCTGACCATAATTCATGAGCACAATCCGATTGATTTAAAAAAGCTGGCAGGCCAAATTTGGGAGCTAGCGGAACGGGAGGGAAAAAATGTATAAAAAGATATTGGGGTGTTTGGCAGGAGCTGCTGCCGGGGATGCTATGGGAGCTGCTACTGAGACAAGAACGAGAAAGCAGATCGCGGAATTGTTTGGTGGATACGTAACGGACTTTTTAGCCCCTCCTGCGGATACTTTCGCGAGAGGCAGCCGGGCTGGACAAGTGACGGATGATTTCAGTGTCGCGTATGTTACGCTTCAGGAGATTGTAAACAGAAAAAGAATAGATGAGGAGACGGCGGTGGCTGCATTGTTAAAGTGGGCCGCGGTTCCGGAATACTTTGACCGGTTCGCCGGGCCGACGACCAGAGCCAGAGTGCTGGAATTGCAGGGAAAAAAAGCTGGCAGCGATGAATTTGTCCCTGTTAATGACAATAATAAGGCGACAAATGGAGCTGCGATGAAGGCCGCTCCCATCGCCCTATTATCCAGAGGAGATGTGGATGCTGCCATTGATCAGGCGGTCACGGTCTGTCGCATCACTCATAATAATAATATAGCCTTATCTGGAGCAGCAGCCATTGCGGCAGCGACAGCAGCGGCCATAGGAAAGAATGACAACCTATTTGATGTGGTGAGAGCGTCTCTTTACGGTGCGAAAAAGGGAGATGAGATCGGCAGGAAAACAGGAGCAACTTTAGCTGGGGCCTCTGTTGAGACGAGGATCCGGTGGGCGGTATCTATTGCCGTAGAAGCAAAGGATTTGAGTACAGCGATAGATGAGATCGCAGATTATATCGGTAGCGGACTGATGGCGGTTGAGGCAGTCCCAGCGGCTATTGGGCTCTGTGTAGCGGCTGGAGGCCATACGGTGGACGGCATCTGCGCGGCAGTGAATATAGGAAATGATACGGATACCGTTGCCACGATGGTGGGAGGAATCCTGGGGGCATTAAACGGAATTGACTCCATGCCGGAACGATATCTGGAAATGATAGAAAAAGAGAACCAGTTTGATCTGAAGGGCTTGGCAAAGAGTATTTTGGAGTTTTGAATATGAAAAATACGGTAACAATGGTCATGATAGGCTCTGGCTGCATGGATGAATATTATGAAATGGATTTTGTGCCGGAGTTGGGAGAAAAGGTCTGCTGCGATTTTTTGGGAGAAAAAGTGGGAGGAATGATCGGGAACGCAGCGGCGGTGGCAGCCTCTTATGGCATGAATACGTATTTGATGGATACCGTAAACGGAAATGAAAAAGCCAGACAAGTTCTGGCGGATTTTGAAAAATCCGGCGTGAATGTGAATATGGTCCGGTATGATCCATCCCTTCCTGATGTAAAATGTCTGATTTTTTTGAAGGATGGAGAACGTATTATCTATGTGATTCCCACGAAAAAGAAAAATCTCGTTCCGGATCCGGAACAGGAGAGGTACTTAAAAGAGGCAGATTATGTATATACGACTCTGGGAGAAATGAGATGTTTTCTCGATCCCATAGGTCTGGTGGATATGCTGCGGTCATGCGGTGTCAGGCTGGTACTGGATGTGGAGTATCTGGACATCCCCGCTCTGGAACAGGAGTGGGAGCTGATAAAAAAGGCAGATGTCCTGTTTGTTAATTCGGAAGGGAACAGGCAACTGAAAAATAAAGTAGGGCCTGCGTACCGACAGGAGTTAAATACGGATTGCATCGTTGTACTCACGGAAGGAGATCAGGGCTGTTCTATCTATAAAGGCTTGGAAAATTATCGAATACCGGCATATCGGGTGACTCCGGTGGATACGACGGGGGCGGGAGATACGTTTAATGTAAGCTTTCTATACGGACTGTCCTTGGAAATGAGTTTAAAGGAGGCTGGAGAATTCGCAAATGCCGCTGCGGCCCGTTCTATTCTCTTTATAGGGCCGCGAAGTGGGGCGGTGGGAGAAACGGCAGTGAGGAAATTTATGAATCAATGGAAAGGAGAAGATGAAGTATGAGAAAAACTTGGAAAAAGGCAGTGGCACTGATTGCGGCAGCAGCACTTTTGGCAGGATGCGGACAGAGCAGCGATGAAGGCAGTTCCAGTGCAGCAGCAGAGAACGCGGCTGGATCAGAAATGGCAGCTATGATCATTTCCATTGCTCAGGGAGATCCGTTTCTGGTTCTTGCGTATGACGGCGTGGAACAGTTGGGCGAAGAATACGGCGTGGAGACAAAGATCATTGAGGCGCTGGATAAATCTGAGTACAGTGAACAAATTCGGGCTATGGCCGAGGCCGGTGCCAATCCTATTTATGTTGTTTGGGATGATTTGGCGGCCGAGGCAATAAAGATTGCTCCTGATTTTCCGGACACAAAGTTTATTGTTGTAGACTGTTATGTGACTAGTGAGCTGGAAAATGTAAAGACGATAGTGGTAGAACCTCAGGAAGCGGCATTTATTGCTGGCGTGGTGGCTGCCAATACTACGGAGACCAATAAAGTATCCTGGATTGGAAGTGCTGATCAGCCGGTAATCAATAAATTCCGGGCTGGATTTGAAGCGGGCGTGAGCTATGCCGATCCCAGTGTAGAGTGTGAATCTCTGTATATAGGAGATGCAAATGATCCCAACAAGGGAAGTGAGCTGACGAAACAGGTGATTGGAAAAGGGGCGGATATCGTGATGCACTCTGCCAATAAGGCTGGTCTTGGCGTGATTAGAGCGTGTGAGGAGGAAGGCGTAAAAGCGATTGGCGCGGATGAGTGGCAGGGGTCTATCAATGAGGACGTTGTATTCTGGTCAGCGCTGAAGGATATTACGGGAGCTGTATATCAGGCTGGAAAAAGTGCTTTGGATGGATCATTTACAGCCGGAATGGATGTCTACAATATCAAATCCGGATCGAGGCTTTATGATGAACGTGATTATGAAAAACTGCCGGATGAGGTCAAAAAGGCTGTAGACGAGGTGGAAGAAAAGATGAGAAACGGAGAAATTGAGGTGCCGTCAGATGTGGAATAGCAGGTGATGGAAATGACTGAGGTCCTCCCGCTCTGCGGCGGGAGGACCGATGAGGAGAAGGCTATGGATTATATTTTAGAGCTGAAAGGAATCTGCAAATATTACGGGGAGTTTGCGGCAAATAAAGACATTAATCTGAAGATTCGGAAGGGAACCGTGCACGCGGTTGTGGGGGAGAACGGTGCAGGGAAAAGCACTCTGATGAATATTATAGCCGGTGTGAATAAGCCGGATGAAGGAGAAATCCTGTTAAACGGGAAAAGGGCAATTTTCAGAGACGCAAATGACGCCAATCGGGCGGGCATTGGGATGGTTCAGCAGGAGTTTATGCTGTTCGACAGGCTTTCGGTGCTGGACAATATCATTATCGGATATGAAAGTGTAGAGAAAGGACTCTTTATTAATAAAAGGGAGAGCGAAGAAAGGATAAAAGCAATCTGTGCGGAGTACGGCTTTCACTTTGACCTGCATACATTGGTACGCGATCTTCCAATTGCGGTGCAGCAGCAGGTGGAGATTGTCAAAGTGCTGTACAGAAACGCGGAAATCATTATTCTGGATGAACCGACGGCAGTTTTGCCGTACCAGGAGGTGCAGGGACTGTTTAAGGCGATTCGCTACCTGATCAGTCAGGGGAAAACGGTACTTTTTATTACTCATAAACTGAAAGAGGTACTGGAGATCTCTGATACAATCACCGTCATGAAGAACGGCTATGTCAGCGGTGAAATTTCTGCCCAAGAGGCCAGTGAGGTAACTTTGACCAGCATGATGGTGGGGCGGGAGGTCATGCTCCATTTAGATAAAGCGAATTTAGAGCATGATAAAGTAGTTTTGCAGGTTGAGGGCCTGAATGTTCGGGATGATCGTAAAATTATGCGGGTTAGAGATCTGTCGTTTAATCTGAAGAAAGGGGAAATTCTGGGAATTGTAGGTGTATCCGGGAACGGACAAAATGAGCTTGTAGAGGCGATTACGGGAATGAGAAAAGCGGAGTCGGGGTCCATGACTGTGAACGGAGAACGGCTTGAAAAAATTTCCATCCGGGACAACCGTCTACGGGGGATTGGATACATACCGCAGGATCGCCTCCGGTTTGGCAGTTCAGATCAGTCTTCTTTGATCGAAAACTGTATTATGGGCTATCACTTAAAGCATCTTCAGAAAAAACGGATATTAATGGATTATGATGGAGCCACAAAATTTACAGAAAAAATAATTGCAGAATACAAAGTGAAAACCAGGTCTGGTTCTGATCCGGCTGGCTCTTTATCTGGCGGAAATCTTCAGAAAATGATTGTAGGCAGAGAGTTCTCGCAGAAAAATAAAATACTGATCATTGAGGATCCTACTCGAGGAATTGATATAGGAGCCATTGAGTTTATATGGCATGAAATTCAGAAACAGGTGGAGGAGGAAGGAGTTTCCGTAATTCTTGTTACCTATGACCTTACAGAGGCAATGACGCTCAGTGACAGAATTCTGGTGATGTATGATGGAAGATTCAATAGGGAATTGCACGGACCGGAATATGACGAAAAAGAAATCGGGCTTTATATGATGGGAGGTGGGGTCGATGAAAAAGGGGCGTAGTATTGCTGACGCAGTGTTGAATTATCTCATTTCCATTGTTTTAGCAATTTTAGTGGCATCTATATTGATTATTATTCAGGGATCGAATCCGCTTGAGGCATTTAAAGAAATGGTTTTGGGTGCGGTAGGCAGCAAATCAGCAATAGCCAGCAGCATTCGCTGGAGCACTCCGGTTATTATTTCGGCTACAGCTGCGGTAATTGCCCAGAAGTCCGGCATTAATAACCTGGGAATTGAGGGACAGATTTATTTTGGAGCATTTACAGCTGCTGTGGTAGGAGCATATGTTCAGGGACCTGGTGTGATCGTGATTCCCCTTGCTGTATTGGCGGGAGCTTTCGCTGGGCTGCTATATGCGGTACTGCCTGCGGTGCTGAAACTGTACTGGAATATTGATGAAATGATAACGACACTGATGCTGAATTACGCTGCAATACAGTTTACGGAATACCTTACTATGATGCTGATGGGGTTGGGAAGCGATACCAACCCGGATATGATTGCAACTCCAGAGATTCCGGAGGCGGCACGCCTTACCCAGATTATGCCGCCGTATCAGGCCAGTACCGCCTTTTTTATCGGGATTGTGCTGGTGATTCTGGTTTTTATCCTTTATCGATACACCCGTATAGGATATGAGTGGAAGATGATAGGAAGAAACAAAGATTTTGCACGATATGGAGGAATTCGCCACTTTAAGAATTATCTCGTTATATTTTTGCTCAGCGGCGCGGTAGCGGGAGTTTGCGGTGCATTGGAAATTTTAGGACCTCATCTGAGATTCCGGACAAATTTTTCCACAAATATGGGATGGGACGGAATTATGGTGGCGCTGGTGGCCAGAAATAATCCGATTGCGGCGGGAATTGTTGCGATTGTATGGGGAATGATTAAGGCTGGATCTTTATCAATGGAGAGAATGACCAGTGTAAACCGTATTCTCGTTACCCTGGTTCAGGCATTGTTTGTGCTATTTATTACTCTTGATTTCAAATCCATTTTCAAAAAGCGGAGTATAGGCAGAAAGGGGAGAAACAGATGATGGAATTATTTTTTGGACCTCTCGTAATGGCCTCTACCCTGAGACTGATGACGCCGGTTTTGTTTGTCGCCATGGGTGGCGCTTTTGGGCATAAGGCAAATGTCTTAAACATCGGATTGGAAAGTTTTATGGCTTTCAGCGCGTTTTTCTCTATGTATGGAAGTTATTTATTTGAAAATGCTTGGATTGGCCTTGTTTTTGGAATGATTTCGGCTGCTCTTGCATCCTGTGTCTTTGCAGTTTTTGTTTTATATTTTAAGTCCAATGCGGTAGTGGTGGGAATTGCACTGAATTTAGCGGGATGGGGAGCGACGACGTTTCTGCTGGATGCTTTGCTGCATACGAGGGGAGTATTTATTGATGAACGGATTAAAAGTTTCAGTTCTATCGATATTCCGGTAATCCAGAACATTCCTTATATCGGGGAAATTGTAAGTGGACACAATGTACTGGTTTATATGGGAATTCTTTTGGTGGCAGTGGCGTATATTGTTATGTACAGGACGCCTTTCGGCCTGCGGCTGCGCGGCGTGGGAATCAAATCGGTGGCTGCGCAAACTGTAGGTGTTAATTCTTTTAAATATCAGGTGGCGGCAATTATGATCAGTGGTATTTTCAGCGGTTTTGGAGGTGCTTATCTTACCATTGGCGGATCCAGTATGTTTACGGAGAATATCTCGGCAGGAAAAGGCTTTCTGGCGTTAGCGGCAATTATGGTGGGAGACGGAAACCCTCTAAAAACGGCGCTGGCCTGTTTGGCTTTCGGCTACACGCAGGCGCTTTCTGTTACGCTGCAAAGCATTGGGCTTCCGTCACAGGTAGTAATTTCTGTTCCCTATCTAATTACAATCGTCATTATGTTTGTCAGCGCGGTAGTAGTAAAATACAGATACAGACTGGCAAAGCAATAATGCTGAAATCAAAAAATGCGGCCGGCATTGACAGGATGCTGGCCGCATTTTTTGCAGGGAGAACTGAAAAAAAGCGGAGCAATCCTGTAATCCTTTGCACTTTCTTTTATCCCCCCACCACCTCCCGCACCTTCCACCCAATCTCCACCTTCGGCCGCACCAGCTCCTCGAACTGTCCGTCTGGCAGAGCTGCCTCCAGCTCCTGTTTCGACTCCTCCGGCATCACGGCCCAGGATTCGTCCACGAAACAGAGCTTTGGGTAGAGGACGCACCACCAGTTGTGGCCTTTGCCGTTTCCGATCACTACGCGGGCGGCCTCGTAGACCCCGCCGGGAAAGCGGAGGTCGCCGTAGTATTTTGTCGGAAAATAGGATTCAGCTACCTGGATCTCCACCGGATAGGAAAATCCGCGGGAGCGGATAAAGTCCTCGGCGGAGCGGGCCAGGCTGGCGCTGTGGCTGTCGATATATTGGATCACGCCAGCGCGGGAGAACGGGGCGATTTCAGCGGAATCTGCGTTCTCCGCCATCTGGCCGTCCCCCCTCATCATCCCGTCCACTCCCTTATAAATCTCCTCCAGCAAAAGGCTCCGCACCTCCAGCTTCAGCTCCTGGTCCTCCTTCCGGTTGCTGTTTGCCAGTATATGAAATCTCAGCACCTGCGGGGCGATCACGCTGGCCAGCCGCTCGTCCTCCGCCCTCACGCGAGCGGAAAACAGCAGGGCAGCCGTGAGGAAACAGGCGGCGCTGAGGACCATCCAAACATTTCGTTTCATAAAATAACCTCCCGATTTCTTCTTTCTAATTGTAATTGTTACCAGGTGTGCTATAATATAAACACTCTACGCCCGCGTATCCGGGCGGAATAAAAAGGAGAAGATCAATTATGAAGAAAACCATCGCAGTTATATTTGGCGGACAGTCCTCGGAGCACGTGGTCTCCTGTATGTCGGTGGTCAATGTGGCCAGCCAGATTGATGCGCAGGAGTACGATGTCCTGCTCATCGGCATCACGGAGGAGGGACGCTGGGTAAAGGCGGATTCCATAGAGAGCATCCAGGACGGCTCCTGGAGAGAAAGTCAGGTAAAGGCAGTCATTTCTCCGGATGCCACCGAGCGCTGTGTCATCCTGGAGGAGAACGGACATTTTGAGAAACGCCCTGTGGACGCGGCATTTCCCGTTCTTCACGGGCTGTACGGCGAGGACGGAACCATCCAGGGCCTGTTTGAGCTGGCCCGGATCCCTTATGTGGGATGCGGCGTGCTGGCGTCCGCCGTTTCCATGGATAAATTGTATACAAAGATCATCGTAGACACCCTGGGCGTGCCCCAGGCGGCTTATGTGCCGGTTTACCGGGAAGAACTGGAGAACATGGACCAGGTGACCGCGAGAGTGGAGGAGAAATTCTCCTACCCTGTATTCGTAAAGCCTTCCAACGCCGGCTCCTCAAAAGGAGTGGGCAAGGCGGAGAACCGCCAGGAGCTGGAAAACGCCCTGCGTGAGGCGGCCCGCCACGACAGGAAGATCCTGGTAGAGGAGACCATCGTAGGCCATGAGGTGGAATGTGCCGTGTTCGGCGGCGGAAAAACCCCGGTGAAGGCCTCCGGTGTGGGCGAGATTCTCGCGGCCGCGGAATTCTACGATTTTGACGCCAAATATTACAACGCGGAATCCAAAACCGTTGTCAATCCCCCGCTCCCCGGAAACGCCGCGGAGAAGATCCGCCAGGCCGCCGTGGACATTTTCAAGGCGGTGGACGGCTATGGCTTGTCCCGGGTGGATTTCTTTGTAAAAGAGGACGGCGGCATCGTGTTCAACGAGATCAACACCCTTCCTGGATTCACGGCTATCAGTATGTACCCCATGCTCTGGGAGGCAGCTGGAATGGACAAAAAAACGCTGGTGCAGGCCCTGATCGGCCACGCTTTCCAGCGCTACGACAGATAAAAGGGGCAGGCGAAAGGAGAACACATGGACAGAAACGCACCCATCGGCGTATTTGACTCCGGTATCGGCGGCCTGACGGTGGCCAGGGAGATTATCCGCCAGATTCCGGACGAACCCATCGTTTATTTTGGGGATACGGCCAGGCTGCCTTACGGAACGAAATCGAAAGACACCATCATCCGCTATTCCCGGCAGATCATCCGGTTTTTGAATACCCAGAACGTGAAAGCCATCGTTATCGCCTGCAATACGGCCAGTGCCTACGCCCTGGAGACTTTGGAGGCGGAGAGCGCCGTCCCCATCATCGGCGTGGTGCGCTCCGGCTCCCATATGGCCGCCCAGGTCACCAGAAACGGGAGAATCGGGGTGATCGGCACCAGAGCCACCGTAAAGAGCGGCATTTACGAAAACACCATCCGCGGCTACAAGCCGGACGCGGAGGTGTTCAGCAAGGCCTGCCCCCTGTTCGTTTCCCTGGTGGAGGAAGGCCTGTGGCACGATTCCGTCACGGAGGAAATCGCCTCCCGCTACGTGTCGGAGCTGAAAACCAAATTCATCGACACCATGGTGATGGGCTGCACCCATTACCCCCTGATCCGCAGCACTCTGCGAAAGATCATGGGAGAAAACGTGACCCTGGTAAACCCGGCTTACGAGACCGCCATCGAGCTGAAAGCCCTTTTGGAGGAAAAGGGGCTGACCTGTCAGCGGACGCCGGAGGAAAAGTACCAGTTTTTCGTCAGCGACCAGGCGGAGGAATTTACCAGCTTTGCCAAATCCATTCTTCCGGAAGTGGTCAAAGGGACAAAGAAAATCAATATAGAGGAGTTTTGAGCAAATGACAAAGGATGTGCTCATCAGCGTTACCGGCGTGCATACCCTGGACGGAGACAGCGGCGACGTGGAGCTGATCACCACCGGGAATTATTACGAAAAGAACGGCGTCCGTTACCTTCTGTACGATGAATCCATGGAAGGTCTGGATCAGCCTGTGAAAAATGTGGTGAAAATCCGTCCCGACACCATGGAAATCATCAAACGGGGCGGAGTAAACGTCCACATGACCTTCCGGCGGGGCGTGACCGTCATGGCCAGCTACGTCACTCCCTTCGGGGAAATGCTGGTGGGCATCACCACGGAGCGGATCCGCCTGGAGGAGACAGACGGAATGCTGTGTGTGCGGGTGGAATATATTCTGGAAATCAACGGCCAGCAGGTTTCCCGCTGTCACATCACCCTGGAGGCCAGGTCCAGGGGAAACGAGGAGGCAGATGCCTGACCATTCTGCGGGAATATCCGGAAATTGCCATCCAGAAACGGATGGGTGCGCCGGCTCTGCCTTTGTTATGTGGGTAATATGCGGATAAATGTATAAATTTGCAGAAATAAGGTGCGCTCCCGAAGAAAATATGGTATGATAGCATTTACAGCCTGCTCGCGGCGAGACAGGCAAAAAGCGACAATAGGGGGTTCCATGATGGAAAAAAAGAAAAAATTTGAAATGCCGCATACATATATCATTATCTTTTTCGTGATTCTGTTTGCGGCTGTTCTCACCATGTTCATCCCGTTAGGAACGTATGAGACGAGAGAGGTCACCTATATGCAGGGGACCGAGGAAAAGACAAGGACTGTCATTGATCCGGACAGTTTCCAGTACGTGCTGGATGAAAACGGAGACCGGGTGACGAAGGTGGCGCCTCTGTTCGGAACAGAGGACTTCGGCGGCCAGGGAATCTTAAACTACGTGTTTGAGGGCCTGACTGTGGGAGATAAAAACGGCACCGCCGTGGGAATCATCGCCTTTATCCTGGTGGTAGGCGGCGCCTTCGGTATCGTGCTGAGGACGGGAGCCGTGGAAAGCGGCATTATGCAGGTAATCGCCAAGACAAAGGGGCGGGAAATCCTGCTGATTCCTCTGCTCATCACCCTGTTTTCCCTGGGAGGGGCCGTGTTCGGCATGGGGGAGGAGTCCCTGCCGTTTGTAATGATCCTGGTTCCCATGTTCATTGCGCTGGGCTATGACGCCGTTGTGGGCGTGATGTGCTCCTATGTGGCTACCCAGATCGGTTTCGGCTCCTCCTGGATGAACCCGTTCAGCCTGGCGGTAGCTCAGGGCGTGGCAGAGGTGCCGGTGCTTTCCGGAGCTCCGTTCCGTATTGTTATGTGGGTATTCTTTACCGGACTTACCATCGCCTTTACCATGAAATACGCTCAGGCGATCCACAAAAATCCGCAGAAATCTGTGGCCTACGAATCCGACCAGTATTACCGTGAGGATTTCAAATCCAAGGAGAAACAGGATGTTCCCTTCACACTGGGCCACAAGCTGGTGCTGCTGACCATCGTTGCCACCATTGCCTGGACCATCTGGGGAGTCATCGGACAGGGCTATTACATTCCGGAAATCGCCTCTCAGTTCTTTGTGATGGGACTGGTAGCCGGTCTCATTGGCGTTGCGTTCCGTTTAAACGATATGAAGTTAAACGACATTGCCAGAGCCTTTGACCGCGGCGCGGCGGACCTTCTGGGCGCGGCCATCTGCGTGGGAATGGCGCAGGGAATCCTGATCGTGCTGGGCGGTACCGACGCCACCAGCCCGACGGTGCTCAACACCATCCTCCACTCCATCGGTGAGGGAATGAAGAACTTCCCGCCCATGCTTTCCGCTTGGGCGATGTACGTGTTCCAGTCCGTATTTAACTTCTTCGTGGTATCCGGTTCCGGCCAGGCGGCTCTCACCATGCCCATCATGGCGCCCCTTTCCGACATCGTGGGAGTGACCAGACAGGTAGCGGTGCTGGCCTTCCAGCTGGGCGACGGATTTACCAACTTTATCGTGCCCACCTCCGGCTGCCTTATGGGCGCTCTCGCGGCCGCGAGACTGGATTGGGGCCGCTGGGCCAAATTCCAGATCAAATTCCAGGCAGTGCTGTTTGTGTGCTCGTCTGTGGTGGTGATTTTGGCGGTGTTGGTTGGGTTGTCATAACCTGCAAATAATAAACTAAAAAATGAGAGTGAGGAATACGGAAATGGTATACTCGCTCTCATTTTTTGTATATAGGAAACGGCGTTCCCGATGACACGAAAGCCTCTGCTGAAGGTGCGCTCCGCGCGGGGGAAACGGCTGCCGGAGCAGCCCCGCGTTCCGCTCGGATGCCCGTCGCGGTGCACGTTTCCCCTCACACAAAAACCCCCGCCCAGACCTCTCCGCGCCGTAGCGCGCCAGTCTGGCGGGGGTTTTCTTTCAATTCCTTTTATTTCCCGACGATCTTATTTGTCCTTTTTAAACCGGGCAAAAAATCCCTTCTTCTTCGGCGGTGCCTGGATGGAGCCGCCGCGGACGCTTTTGATCTCCGTTATGTAGATACCGCTGACGACGGCCTTCACCTCCGTCTTTACGGGAAGGGCCTCAAATACCTTCGGGTCAGCCATGAGGGTCATCACCTTCGGGCCGATCTTGGCCTTGACCACCGGCACCTTAGAGCGGCGCAGGTATTTGGGAGTCTGCTCATAAACCATTTTCGGGAGTCCCGCATCCTTCAGCTTTAATTTCTTTTTGTCAATGACAAGCATGGAAACGGTCTGAGCCGCTGCCTCCATGAGTGCCTGGGATTCCACCTGGCGTTTTTCCAGTTTCCTTCCTAAGAAATAGAGGACAACCAGAGCGATCACGGCGATTATGAGAATCACCAAAAGTACTGTCCATAGTGTGTTCACGAGACCTACCTCCAATGTGTAATTTCCAATAGGAGAACCTATCCGCAATAGTATACCATTTTCTGACGAAAAGTGCAAGTAAAAAATCCTTGACAGCTTGACTTTCCTATGATAATATGAAATGTGCACTATTGTGGCGGCGTGTGCCTAGGCACAACTATGCCCAAAATTAGAATAATATAACAGGGGTGAAACGTCAATGGAAAAAAGCAGAATGCGCCCGGTTCAGTCCGGGAAAAGCGTGAGAATGAGCTTTTCAAGACAAAAAGAAGTTCTTGAGATGCCCAACCTGATTGAGATCCAGAAGGACTCCTATCAGTGGTTCCTTGATGAAGGCTTAAAGGAAGTGTTCGATGACATTTCCCCGATCGCTGATTTTGCAGGACATTTGAGCTTGGAATTTGTAGATTTTACACTTTGCAAGAACGATGTGAAATATACGATTGAAGAATGCAAGGAGCGCGATGCGACTTACGCGGCGCCCTTAAAAGTCAAGGTACGGCTCTGTAACAAGGACAAGGACGAGATCAATGAGCACGAGATCTTCATGGGCGACCTTCCGCTTATGACGGATACCGGCTCCTTCGTGATCAATGGAGCGGAGCGCGTTATTGTCAGCCAGCTGGTGCGTTCCCCCGGTATTTACTACGGAATCGGTCATGACAAGATCGGAAAGGAGCTCTACAGCTGCACCGTGATCCCGAACCGCGGCGCATGGCTGGAGTACGAGACCGATTCCAATGATATTTTCTACGTGCGCGTGGACCGGACCAGAAAGGTTCCCGTCACCGTGCTGATCCGCGCCCTGGGCTACGGCACCAACGCGGAAATCATCGACCTTTTCGGCGAGGAGCCGAAACTTCTGGCCAGCTTTGGTAAGGACACGTCCGACAATTACCAGGATGGCTTATTAGAGTTATACAAAAAGATCCGGCCCGGCGAGCCGTTATCCGTTGATAGTGCAGAAAGCCTGCTGAACAGTATGTTCTTTGACCCCAGGAGATACGATCTTGCAAAGGTTGGCAGATATAAATTCAATAAGAAACTTCATCTCAAAAACAGGATCAAGGGCCATGTGCTGGCCGAGGACGTAGTGGATGCCACTACGGGAGAGATCCTGGCGGAGAAAGGGACTTCCGTGGACCAGGAGCTGGCCACAAAGATCCAGAACGCCGCGGTTCCCTACGTTTGGGTACAGGGACCGACGAGAAACCAGAAGGTTCTTTCCAACATGATGGTGGATCTGGCTGCCTATGTGGACTTCGACCCGGCTGAGGCAGGCGTTACGGAGTTAGTATTCTACCCGGTGTTAGAAGGTATCCTGGCAGAATGCGGAAACGATCAGGAGGCGTTAAAGGAGGCGGTTCACCGCAATATCCACGACCTGATCCCGAAACACATTACGAAACAGGACATTCTGGCCTCTATCAACTATAATATGCACCTGGAGGAGGAAGTAGGCACGTCCGACGACATCGACCATCTGGGCAACCGCCGGATCCGCGCCGTGGGCGAGCTTCTTCAGAATCAGTACCGCATCGGCCTTTCCAGAATGGAGAGAGTGGTGCGGGAGAGAATGACCACCCAGGACATGGAGGGCATCACTCCCCAGTCCTTAATCAATATCAAGCCTGTGACGGCTGCGGTGAAGGAGTTCTTCGGAAGTTCCCAGCTGTCCCAGTTCATGGATCAGAACAACCCGCTGGCGGAGCTGACCCACAAGAGACGTCTTTCCGCCCTGGGGCCCGGCGGTCTGTCCAGAGACAGAGCCGGATTCGAGGTGCGAGACGTACACTACACCCACTACGGACGTATGTGCCCCATTGAGACCCCTGAGGGACCGAACATCGGTCTGATTAACTCCCTTGCGACCTACGCGAGAGTAAACGAGTACGGTTTCATCGAGGCCCCCTACCGCGTGGTGGACAAGAGCACCGACCCGGCCAACCCCATCGTTACGGACGAGGTGGTATACCTCACCGCCGACGAGGAGGACAACTACATTGTCGCTCAGGCGAACGAGCCGCTGGACGAGGAAGGCCACTTCATCCACAACAATGTTTCCGGACGTTTCCGCGAGGAGACTTCCGAGTTCCAGAAAAAGAATATTGACCTGATGGACGTTTCCCCGAAGATGGTATTCTCCGTGGCGACCTCCATGATCCCCTTCCTGGAGAACGACGACGCGAACCGCGCCCTCATGGGATCGAATATGCAGCGTCAGGCCGTACCGCTTCTTAAGACCGAGGCCCCTGTGGTGGGAACGGGAATTGAGGGCAAGGCAGCCGTGGACTCCGGCGTGTGCGTAGTCGCGAAGAACGCCGGTGTGGTAGAGCGCTCTGCCTCCAACGAGATCATCATCAAGAGAGATTCCGACGGAAACCGGGATGTGTACCACTTAATCAAGTTCACCAGGAGCAACCAGTCCAACTGCTACAATCAGAAACCCATCGTCTACAAAGGCGATCACGTGGAGGCCGGCGAGGTCATCGCTGACGGCCCGTCCACCCAGAACGGCGAGATCGCCCTGGGCAAGAACCCGCTGATCGGATTCATGACCTGGGAGGGCTACAACTACGAGGACGCCGTTCTGCTCAGCGAGCGTCTGGTGCAGGAGGATGTTTACACCTCCGTCCACATTGAGGAGTATGAGGCAGAGGCCCGTGACACCAAGCTGGGACCGGAGGAGATCACCAGAGACGTTCCCGGCGTAGGCGAGGACGCCTTAAAGGATCTGGACGAGAGAGGAATCATCCGCATCGGCGCTGAGGTTCGCGCGGGAGACATCCTGGTAGGAAAGGTGACCCCGAAGGGCGAGACGGAGCTGACGGCGGAGGAGAGACTGCTGCGCGCCATCTTCGGCGAGAAGGCCAGAGAGGTCCGCGACACTTCCCTGAAGGTGCCTCACGGCGCTTACGGCATCGTGGTGGACGCCAAGGTATTCACCAGAGAGAACGGCGACGAGCTGTCTCCCGGCGTGAATGAGACCGTCCGCATCTACATCGCTCAAAAGAGAAAGATCTCCGTAGGCGACAAGATGGCTGGACGTCACGGAAACAAGGGTGTGGTTTCCCGCGTGCTTCCGGTGGAGGATATGCCGTTCCTGCCGAACGGACGTCCCCTTGACATCGTGCTGAATCCCTTAGGCGTGCCGTCCCGTATGAACATCGGACAGGTGCTGGAGATCCACTTAAGCCTGGCGGCCAAGGCCCTTGGCTTTAACATCGCCACCCCCGTTTTCGACGGAGCCAACGAGGTTGACATCATGGACAGCCTGGACGTGGCGAATGACTATGTAAACGGAACCTGGGAGGAATTCCAGGAGAAATATAAAGATACCTTAAAGCCGGAGGTTATGGAGTACCTGGGCAGCCATCTGGAGCACAGAGAGCTCTGGAAGGGTGTGCCGCTCTCCAGAGACGGTAAGGTAAGGCTGCGCGACGGCCGTACCGGCGAGTATTTCGACAGCCCCGTTACCATCGGCCATATGCACTACCTGAAGCTTCACCATCTGGTAGACGATAAGATCCACGCCCGTTCCACCGGACCATACTCCCTGGTTACTCAGCAGCCTCTTGGCGGTAAGGCACAGTTCGGCGGACAGCGTTTCGGAGAGATGGAGGTTTGGGCCCTGGAGGCGTACGGCGCGTCCTACACCCTGCAGGAGATCCTGACTGTGAAGTCCGACGACGTGGTGGGCCGTGTGAAGACCTACGAGGCCATTATCAAGGGCGAGAACATTCCGGAGCCGGGCATTCCGGAGTCCTTCAAGGTACTTCTGAAGGAGCTGCAGTCCCTGGGACTGGATGTCCGCGTACTCCGCGACGACAATACGGAGGTAGAGCTGTCCGAGAACATCGACTACGGCGATACCGACCTGCGCTCCATCATTGAGGGAGACCGCCACTACAACCAGGATGAGTCCTACGGCGCCTACGGCTATCAGGAGCAGGAGTTTAAGGGCGACGAGCTGGTGAATGTGGACAGCGCGCAGGAGGAGCCGGATGACGGCTATGATGATGATTCGTTCGATCTGGGCGATGACTCTTATGATGATGAAGAATAAGTAGAAGGGAGTAATGATATGCCTGAGACAAATGAAACTTATCAGCCGTTGACATTTGACGCCATCAAGATTGGCCTGGCATCCCCGGAAAAGATCCTGGAGTGGTCCCACGGCGAGGTAAAAAAGCCGGAGACCATCAACTACAGGACCTTAAAGCCGGAGCGGGACGGCCTGTTCTGCGAGCGTATCTTCGGACCGACAAAGGACTGGGAATGTCACTGTGGAAAATATAAGAAAATCCGTTACAAAGGCGTGATCTGCGACCGCTGCGGCGTGGAGGTCACCAAGGCAAGCGTCCGCAGAGAGCGGGTAGGCCATATTCAGCTGGCTGCGCCGGTTTCCCATATCTGGTATTTTAAGGGAATTCCCAGCCGGATGGGACTGATCCTGGACATCTCTCCGAGAACCCTGGAGAAGGTGCTTTACTTCGCTTCCTACATCGTGCTGGATCCCGGCCAGACGGCCCTGCAGCTCAAGCAGGTGCTCTCCGAGAAAGAGTACCGGGATGAGCTGGAGAAATACGGCTACGGCGCGTTCCGCGTGGGAATGGGCGCCGAGGCCATCCAGGAGCTTTTAAAGGCCATCGACCTGGAGAAGGACTCCGCGGACTTAAGAAAAGCCCTTAAGGACGCCACCGGCCAGAAACGGGCCAGAATCATCAAGCGCCTGGAGGTCGTAGAGGCCTTCCGCAACTCCGGAAACCGTCCGGAGTGGATGATCATGGACGTGATCCCGGTGATTCCGCCGGACATCCGCCCCATGGTACAGCTGGACGGCGGCCGTTTCGCCACCTCCGACTTAAACGACTTATACAGAAGAATTATCAATAGAAACAACCGTCTTGCCAGACTGCTGGAGCTGGGCGCTCCGGACATCATCGTCCGCAACGAGAAACGTATGCTCCAGGAGGCGGTGGACGCCCTCATTGACAACGGACGCCGCGGCAGACCGGTAACAGGCCCCGGAAACAGAGCCCTCAAGTCCCTCTCCGATATGTTAAAGGGAAAACAGGGACGTTTCCGTCAGAACCTGTTAGGAAAGCGTGTGGACTACTCCGGACGTTCCGTTATCGTGGTAGGCCCGGAGCTTAAGATTTACCAGTGCGGCCTGCCCAAGGAAATGGCCATCGAGCTGTTTAAGCCCTTCGTAATGAAGGAGCTGGTGTCCAACGGCACCGCCCACAACATTAAGAACGCCAAGAAGATGGTGGAGCGCCTTCAGCCGGAGGTTTGGGATGTGCTGGAGGATGTGATCAAGGAGCATCCCGTTATGTTAAACCGTGCTCCTACCCTGCACAGACTGGGTATCCAGGCATTCGAGCCCATTCTGGTAGAGGGTAAGGCCATCAAGCTTCATCCCCTGGTATGTACCGCGTTCAACGCAGACTTCGACGGAGACCAGATGGCTGTGCATCTTCCCCTGTCCGTAGAGGCTCAGGCGGAGTGCCGTTTCCTGCTACTGTCCCCGAACAACCTGTTAAAGCCGTCCGACGGCGGCCCTGTGGCCGTTCCGTCCCAGGATATGGTGCTTGGTATCTACTACCTGACTCAGGAGAGACCGGGCGCTGAGGGCGAAGGCAAGTTCTTCAAGAGCGTAAACGAGGCGATTCTGGCCTATGAAAACGGCGTGGTGACCCTGCACTCCAGAATCAAGGTGCGTGTGACCAAAACCATGGCCGACGGAACCGTAAAGACCGCAGTGGTAGAGTCCACCGTAGGACGGTTCATCTTCAACGAGATTATTCCTCAGGATCTGGGCTTTGTAGACAGAACCGTAGAGGGCAATGAGCTGAAACTGGAAGTAGACTTCCACGTAGGAAAGAAACAGTTAAAGCAGATTCTGGAGAAGGTTATCAATACCCATGGAGCGACCCAGACAGCCATCACCCTGGATGACATCAAGTCCATCGGCTACAAGTACTCCACCAGGGCAGCCATGACCGTATCCATTTCCGATATGACGGTGCCGGCCTCCAAGCCGAAACTGATCGCGGACGCTCAGGCTACTGTGGACCGGATTTCCAAGAACTTCCGCCGCGGCCTGATCACCGAGGAGGAGAGATACAAAGAGGTTATCGAGACGTGGAAGGCGACGGACGACCAGCTGACCCACGACCTGCTGACCGGACTTGACAAATACAACAACATCTACATGATGGCGGACTCCGGAGCCCGTGGTTCTGACAAGCAGATCAAGCAGCTTGCGGGAATGCGCGGATTGATGGCGGATACGACGGGACACACCATCGAGCTTCCCATCAAGTCCAACTTCCGTGAGGGACTGGACGTACTGGAGTACTTCATCTCCGCTCATGGAGCCCGTAAAGGACTTTCCGATACGGCTCTGCGTACCGCTGACTCTGGTTACCTGACCAGACGTCTGGTAGACGTTTCCCAGGACCTGATCGTCCGCGAGACGGACTGCTGTGAAGGCAAGGAGATCCCGTTCATGGAGATCAAGGGCTTTATGGATGGTCAGGAGACCATCGAGAGCCTGGAGGAGAGACTGACCGGGCGCTATATCGCCGAGACCATCGTGGATCCGGATACGGGAGAGGTTGTAGTAAAGGCCAACCATATGTGTACGCCGAAACGTGCCGCTGCCGTTATGAAGGTCCTGCAGAAACTGGGCCGGGATTCCGTAAAGATCCGTACGGTGCTCAGCTGTAAGTCTCACATCGGTGTCTGTGCGAAGTGCTACGGCGCCAACATGGCGACGGGCCAGCCGGTACAGGTAGGCGAGGCCGTAGGTATCATCGCCGCTCAGTCCATTGGTGAGCCTGGTACGCAGCTGACCATGAGAACCTTCCATACCGGCGGCGTGGCCGGCGGCGACATCACACAGGGTCTTCCCCGTGTAGAGGAGCTGTTTGAGGCGCGTAAGCCGAAGGGACTTGCCATCATCACCGAGTTTGGCGGAACGGTGGCCATCAAGGATACGAAGAAAAAGAGAGAGATCGTAGTCACGGACAACGAGACCGGAAACTCCAAGACCTATCTGATCCCCTACGGATCCAGAATCAAGGTGACGGAGGGACAGGTGCTGGAGGCCGGCGACGAGCTGACCGAAGGTAGCATCAATCCTCACGACATCTTAAAGATCAAGGGCGTCCGCGCCGTGCAGGACTACATGATCCAGGAAGTACAGCGTGTATACCGTCTCCAGGGCGTAGAGATCAACGATAAGCACATCGAAGTGATCGTCCGCCAGATGTTGAAGAAGATCAAGATCGAGGAGAGCGGTGATTCCGACGTACTGCCGGGCGTATCCATGGACGTTCTGGACTTCAACGACATGAACGAGGCTCTGATCGCCGAGGGCAAGAAGCCGGCGGAGGGCAAACAGGTCATGCTTGGTATCACCAAGGCATCCCTTGCCACCGATTCCTTCCTGTCCGCCGCGTCCTTCCAGGAGACCACCAAGGTTCTGACCGAGGCCGCTATCAACGGCAAGGTAGACCACCTGATCGGCCTGAAGGAGAACGTTATCATCGGTAAGCTGATTCCTGCCGGAACCGGTATGAAACGCTACCGCAACGTCCGCCTCAACACGGACGTGTCCCCGGAGGATGAGATCCTTCTGGACGACGAGGCAGAGGAGGACGAGATCCTGATGACAGCCGACGAGCCGGAGATGGAAACCGAGGAGATGGCTGATCCGGAAGAATAATTCACAGGATTTGCAAGAGAATCTGATGAAAATAAGAACAGAGAGGGAGGCGCCCCGCGGCGCCTTCCTTTTGGCGTATATGGGAAATATGGGGAATTTGGGAAATTTGTCAGGGAGAGATGACAGGAAAAAAGTAGTTAATGAAAACCATTATCAAAAACATTGACAATTCCCTACTAAAGGTGTATAGTATCCTCAAAAACAGGAGAGGAGGGTGCGCTGTGAATCCCATTGATATTTTACTGTTGGTCATCATCGCTGCCTGTGTGGTGTTGGTGGTGCGGAAACTGGTGAAGGATAAAAAAGAAGGAAAGACCTGCTGTGGATGCAGTAGTTGCGGAGGGAGCTGCGGCTGCGGACACGGTGGTTCGGAGAGCACGGAACATAAAGCTTAAAACGAATTTGAAAATCATTATCAAAATGCTTGACATACAAAAACAAGTATGCTATAGTATAACCATCGCAGGGAAACAAAGGGCGTTGACAGGAGAACGCCTCCGGCGATGAATATTGTATAGAGGATATGCCAATCCTAATTTTTGACGAGAGTGATACTCTCATACTTCTAACCCCTCATGAGTAGAGCAGCCGGGAATGCAAGCGCCCGGCTGCTCTTACGTTTTGGGGAACGTGAGGGAGCTGCCGCCGGGCTCTAAAAACGTCCGGGAACGCGAGAAAGTAGCACAGGAAAATAATTTGAAAATAATTCTCAAAATCATTGACAAACAATTTCCAATATGCTATACTCTCATCATCGCAAGGGAACACAGGGCGTTCACAGGAAAACGCCTCCGGCGATAACGATTGTATAGAGGATATGCCAATCCTAATTTTGTAGAGAGAATACTCTCATACTTCTAACCCCTCATGAACGAAAGAACGGCCGGGAATGCAAGCACCCGGCCGTTCTTTCGTTTTTTCATGGAAAGATTTACTTCTTATCCATATAATCCCGTTTTTATTTAATTACATTCTGCGGAGTCCCGTCCATCCATTTCACGATGTTGTCAAAGACGATCACAGCCCGTTTTACCAGAGCCTCCTTGGTGGCAAAGGCCACGTGGGGGGTGGCGATCACGTTTTTCGCGGTGAGGAGCGGATGATCTTTGGCGATGGGCGGCTCTCCCTCGAATACGTCGATGCCGGCTCCGGCGATCTTTCCGCTGTTTAAGGCCTCGGCCAGGGCGGCGCTGTCCACTACCGGGCCGCGGGCGGTGTTGATTAAGATGGCGTTTGGTTTCATCAGGGCCAGCTGCTCTTTTCCGATCATGCCGCGGGTGGCGTCATTTAACGGGGTGTGCAGGGAGACGATGTCACAGGTGGAAAGCAGGGTGTCCAGATCCACATAGGTGATGCCGGGGATGTCTTTTTTCGTACGGCTGTAGGCGTACACCTGGCAGCCGAAAGCCTGGGCGATGGCCGCCACCTTCAGGCCGATGGCTCCCGTTCCCACCACGCCGAACTTCTTTCCTTCCATTTCAAAGCCGATGAGCCCGTCCTTGGTGCCCCCTTCCCGTACAACGCGGTCGCAGGCGATCATCCGGCGGTAGAGAGCCACGATCATTCCGAATACCAGGTCGGAAACGGCGGCGTTGGAGTAGCCAGAGCAGTTGCAGACGGTGACGCCCTTCGCCCGGCAGGCGTCCATGGCGATGTGGTCGGTGCCGGTGAAGGCCACGGCCAGCATTTTTAAGTTTTCACAGCCGTTGATCACGTCGGCGTTTAAGGGCAGGTTGGAGACGGCGATGATGTCCGCGTCCTTTCCTCTGGCGATTAACTCCGCCGTGTCCGTGGTCCTGGTGTCAAAATACTGGATCTCCAGGGAATCCGGGAGTGCCTCGGCGGCCATGGAGAGCAGTTTCTCGTCCTCAACCCCCAGGGGCTCAATGATAACTAATTTCATTTGTACAGTCTCCTTTTTCAGTGATTTTATATGTTCCAGTATACCGTTTTTCCTCCGTCCGCGCAAGACGGGAACGAGGAATGGCCTTCCTGCCGGCTCTTTTTGTAAAATCCTTGAAAAGTCCCTGAAAAGTTTCGTATTTTTCACGTATTTTCGCGGAAAAACTCCTTGACACAAAAAAACAATGTAGATATAATAAGTAAGCGTGCAAACACACGTAGTGTTTTAGTGCGCAAAAATACGCTGAACAAAAAGCGCAACCACAGACAATATCACAGGAGGTGAAAAGAATGCCAACATTTAACCAGTTAGTTAGAAAGGGAAGACAGACAGCAGTAAAGAAATCTACCGCTCCGGCTCTTCAGAAGGGCTACAACTCCTTACAGAAGCGCGCAACCAATGAGTCTGCTCCGCAGAAGCGTGGCGTGTGCACCGCTGTAAAGACCGCTACCCCGAAGAAACCGAACTCTGCTCTCAGAAAGATCGCCAGAGTACGCCTTTCCAACGGCATCGAGGTTACTAGCTACATTCCGGGCGAGGGACACAACCTGCAGGAGCATAGCGTAGTGCTGATCCGTGGCGGACGTGTAAAAGACTTACCTGGTACCAGATACCACATCATCAGAGGAACTCTGGATACCGCAGGCGTTGCTAACAGGAAACAGGCTCGTTCCAAGTACGGCGCTAAGAGACCGAAAGAGAAAAAATAATTCGCGTTAAGCGAAATCAGTGCCGGACCTTTTGATATTGACCTGTAGGTTGCAGGATTATAGATCAGGAACCGAGCACGAACACACACAGAATGTGTGAGTACCGAGGAATTAAGTACGCCGCGAACAAGGCGGTAATATTAAGGAGGGAAGTAACGTGCCACGTAAAGGACATACTCAGAAAAGAGACGTTCTGGCAGACCCGATTTACAACAACAAGGTTGTGACCAAGCTGGTAAACAACATCATGCTGGATGGTAAGAAGGGTGTTGCTCAGAAGATCGTTTACGGCGCATTTAACCGTGTCGCAGAGAAGACCGGAAAGGATGCCGTAGAGGTATTTGAGGAAGCAATGAACAACATCATGCCTGTACTTGAGGTAAAGGCAAAACGTATCGGCGGCGCTACCTATCAGGTGCCGATCGAGGTTAAGCCGGAGAGAAGACAGGCGTTAGCGCTTCGTTGGCTGACCATGTTCTCCCGTAAGAGAGGCGAGAAGACTCAGGAGGAGAGACTGGCCAACGAGATCATGGATGCCGCAAACAACACTGGCGCATCTGTGAAGAGAAAAGAAGATATGCACAAGATGGCAGAGGCAAACAAGGCATTTGCACACTATCGCTTCTAATTATCATAGGAGGAAAAGACCTTGGCTGGAAGAGAATATCCATTGGAGAGAACCAGGAATATCGGTATTATGGCTCATATCGATGCGGGTAAGACCACACTGACTGAGCGTATCCTGTATTACACTGGTGTAAACTATAAGATTGGTAATACTCACGAAGGCAACGCTACCATGGACTGGATGGAGCAGGAGCAGGAGAGAGGAATTACTATTACTTCTGCAGCTACCACCTGCCATTGGACCCTGGAGGAGAACTGCAAGCCGAAGCCGGGCGCCCTGGAGCATCGTATCAACATCATTGATACTCCTGGACACGTTGACTTTACGGTAGAGGTTGAGCGTTCCCTGCGTGTGCTTGACGGCGCCGTAGGCGTTTTCTGTGCAAAGGGCGGTGTTGAGCCCCAGTCCGAGAACGTATGGCGTCAGGCTGACACCTATAACGTACCGAGAATGGCTTTCATCAATAAGATGGACATCCTCGGCGCAGACTTCTACAACGCTGTAGATCAGATCCGCACCAGACTTGGCAAGAATGCCATCTGCCTGCAGCTCCCCATCGGCAAGGAAGATGAGTTCAAGGGAATCATCGACCTGTTCGAGATGAGAGCCTACATCTACAACGATGAGAAGGGCGACGACATCAGCATCGTGGAGATCCCGGACGACATGAAGGATGAGGCTGAGCTTTATCATTCTGAGCTGGTTGAGAAGATCTGCGAGCTGGATGACGATCTGATGATGATGTATCTGGAGGGCGAGGAGCCTTCTGTAGAGGAGATGAAGAAGGTCTTAAGAAAGGCCACCTGCGAGTGTACCGCTATCCCGGTATGCTGCGGCTCCGCTTACAGAAACAAGGGCGTACAGAAACTTCTGGATGCGATTCTGGAGTTCATGCCGGCCCCGACCGACATCCCGGCTATCAAGGGTGTTGATATGGACGGCAATGAGATCGAGAGACATTCCTCTGACGAGGAGCCGTTCTCCGCTCTCGTATTTAAGATCATGACCGACCCGTTCGTTGGAAAGCTGGCGTTCTTCCGCGTATACTCCGGTACCATGAATTCCGGTTCCTACGTGCTGAACGCGACAAAGGGCAAGAAAGAGCGTGTTGGACGTATCGTGCAGATGCACGCAAATAAGAGACAGGAGATCGACAAGGTTTACTCCGGCGACATCGCCGCTGCTGTAGGCTTTAAGATTTCCACCACCGGCGACACCATCTGCGATGAGCAGCATCCGGTAATCCTGGAGTCCATGGAGTTCCCGGAGCCGGTTATCGACATCGCGATCGAGCCCAAGACCAAGGCTGGCCAGGGCAAGATGGGCGAAGCCCTCGCAAAGCTGGCTGAGGAGGACCCGACCTTCCGCGCGAGAACCGATCAGGAGACTGGTCAGACCATCATCTCCGGTATGGGTGAGCTTCACCTGGAGATCATCGTAGACCGTCTGCTCCGTGAGTTCAACGTAGAGGCAAACGTAGGCGCGCCTCAGGTTGCTTACAAAGAGACCTTCACCAAGGCTGTGGACGTGGACAGCAAGTACGCGAAGCAGTCCGGTGGACGTGGACAGTACGGACACTGTAAAGTACACTTCGAGCCGATGGACGCCAACGCAGAGGAGACCTTCAAGTTTGATTCCTCCGTTGTGGGCGGCGCGATCCCGAAGGAGTACATCCCGGCAGTTGGAGAGGGTATCGAGGAGGCTGCTAAGGCAGGTATCCTCGGCGGATTCCCGGTGCTGGGCGTACACGCTACCGTATTTGACGGTTCCTACCACGAGGTAGACTCCTCTGAGATGGCATTCCACATCGCCGGATCCCTGGCGTTCAAGGAGGCCATGCAGAAGGCGGGCGCGATCCTGCTTGAGCCGATCATGAAGGTAGAGGTAACCATGCCTGAGGAATACATGGGCGACGTAATCGGAGACATCAACTCCCGTCGTGGCCGTATCGAGGGTATGGACGATGTAGGCGGCGGAAAGATGGTTAAGGCATTCGTTCCGTTGTCCGAGATGTTCGGCTACTCCACCGACCTTCGTTCCAGAACGCAGGGCCGTGGAAACTACTCCATGTTCTTCGATAAGTACGAGCCCGTACCCAAGAGCGTACAGGAGAAGGTGCTGAGCGAGAGAAAAGGTAAGTAATTAACCTGTTTTTTAGGGGGCCGCGGCTCTGTCCGGGCCGCGAAACCTCATGAAATTAGGCTTGAAATAAGTATTCAAATCGAATATAATTATAGACAGCCTAGATAATAACTAAATAGCCCTGAAGGGTGCAAATTTAAGGAGGACGTTATAAAATGGCTAAAGCTAAGTTTGAAAGAACGAAACCGCATTGTAACATTGGTACCATTGGCCACGTTGACCATGGTAAAACCACTTTAACGGCTGCTATCACGAAGGTTCTGCACGAGAGATTAGGTACCGGCGAGGCCGTAGCTTTCGAGAACATCGACAAGGCTCCGGAGGAGAGAGAGCGTGGAATCACCATCTCTACCGCACACGTTGAGTACGAGAGCAACAAGAGACACTATGCTCACGTTGACTGCCCCGGCCATGCTGACTACGTAAAGAACATGATCACCGGTGCTGCTCAGATGGACGGCGCTATCCTGGTTGTAGCTGCTACCGACGGTGTTATGGCTCAGACCAGAGAGCACATCCTTCTGTCCCGTCAGGTAGGCGTTCCGTACATCGTTGTATTCATGAACAAGTGCGACATGGTTGACGATCCGGAGCTGCTTGAGCTGGTTGAGATGGAGATCAGAGACCTGCTTACCGAGTACGAGTTCCCGGGCGATGACACTCCGATCATCCAGGGTTCCGCTCTGAAGGCTCTTGAGGATCCGTCCAGCGAGTGGGGCGACAAGATCCTTGAGCTCATGGATGCTGTTGACAACTACGTTCCGGATCCGGTTCGTGACACCGACAAGCCGTTCCTGATGCCTGTTGAGGATGTATTCTCCATCACTGGCCGTGGAACCGTTGCTACTGGTAGAGTAGAGCGTGGTACCCTGCACATCTCCGACGAGGTTGAGATCGTAGGCGTACACGAGGACGTTCGTAAGGTAGTTGTTACTGGTATCGAGATGTTCCGTAAGCTGCTTGACGAGGCTCAGGCTGGTGATAACATCGGCGCTCTGCTTCGTGGCGTTCAGAGAAACGAGATCGAGCGTGGACAGTGTCTGGTTAAGCCGGGCTCTGTAAAGTGCCACAAGAAGTTCACCGCTCAGGTGTACGTTCTGACCAAGGACGAGGGTGGCCGTCATACTCCGTTCTTCAACAACTATCGTCCGCAGTTCTACTTCAGAACCACTGACGTTACCGGCGTTTGCGAGCTTCCGGCTGGCACCGAGATGTGTATGCCTGGCGACAACGTTGAGATGACCGTTGAGCTGATCCACCCGGTAGCTATGGAGCAGGGTCTTCGTTTCGCTATCCGTGAGGGCGGCAGAACCGTTGGTTCCGGTAGAGTTGTAAGCATCATCGAGTAATTTTCGACGAATTTTAAATAAACTTTATCTGTATAGATAATTTGTGATCAAGCGGGAATAGAAGGGCTGTCGCTTTGCCTTCCGGAATGGGAGGGCGGGGCGGCGGCCTTTTTTGCGTCATGGGAAACGGCGCTCCCTGTGATACAAAAGTTTCTGGCGGGAGGCGTACTCTGTGCAAAGGAAAATGACTGCTGGCGCAGCCGCGCTCCGGCGCGGGTGTGTGCTGCCGCGCACACTTTTTGCATCCGGAGAGACTGGAGGTAGAGGAAACAGCTCCTTTGTGTATAAGCTGTTAAGCTCTCCATTTCCGTATTGCCACACTCCGCCCCGTAGGTTATAATACATCCATAAGCCCCAGGGGGTGCTATGGGTTTTGGGGCTTAAATTTTGAGAGGTAAGGAGAAGGATGAAGATGACGAAGGAAGAATTGAGAGATAAGCTGATTGCTGAGGCGTGGGAAGGACAGAAGAATTCCTACAGCCCCTATTCTAAATTTCCGGTGGGGGCGGCTGTGATGGGGGCGGACGGAGTGATTTACCGCGGCTGCAACATCGAGAATGTCTCCTACGGGCTGACGGTCTGCGGGGAGAGAAACGCCATTTTTAACATGGTGATGCACGGCTGCCAGACGTATACGGCTCTGGCGGTGGTTTGCAATGGAAACGCGGACGCGGCTCCCTGCGGCGCCTGCAGGCAGGTGATGGGAGAGTTCTGCGAGAGCCTGGATACGCCGGTTTACATCTGCGGCGGGGAAGGAAATCTGCTGGAGACCACGGTGGGCGAGCTGATGCCCTATCCGTTCCTGAAGTTCGACCCGGCAAAGGAGTAAATGCCTCTTTGCTTGACAGAACAGCCCTGCTGCTGTACAATTTCAGCAATGGCGGCTCCGCGCGGCAGAGCCGTCCATTTAATATGTATGAAATAGGAGTGTGATTTTTTTGGATTCCAACCAAGCGAGCGCCATGACTCAGCTATTGATCGTGGTGGTCCTGTTGTTGCTGTCGGCCTTTTTCTCGTCGGCGGAGACGGCGCTTACAACTGTAAACAAAATGCGGGTGCGGACCCTGGCGGAGACGGGGAACCGGCGTGCCCAGGTACTGGCGAAGGTGATCGAGAACCCTGGAAAGCTGCTGAGCGCGATCCTGATCGGGAACAACATCGTGAACCTGTCCGCCTCCTCCCTGACCACTGCCCTGGTGATCAACCTCTGGGGGGATAAGGTCGTGGGGGTTGCCACAGGTATCCTGACCCTGCTTATTCTGGTATTTGGCGAGATTACTCCCAAAACGCTGGCGACTTTTTATGCGGAGCAGCTTTCCATGGCTTACGCTACCGTCATCTACTGGCTGATGATCGTTGCCACGCCGTTTATCTTTGTGATGAACAAGCTGTCCATGGGCGTACTGTTTCTGCTCCGGGTGGATCCGCATAAAAAGCAGGAGTCCATCACCGAGGACGAGCTGCGCACCATCGTGGAGGTGAGCCACGAGGAGGGCGTGATCGAGTCCGAGGAGAAGAAAATGATCAATAACGTGTTCGATTTCGGCGACGCCCGCGCCAAGGACGTGATGGTGCCCAGAATTGACATGGTGATGATCGACGTGAACGCCAGCTATGACGAGCTGCTGGAGCTGTTCCGGCAGGAGCGCTATACCAGAGTGCCCGTTTACGAGGAGACTACGGACAACGTAATTGGAATCATAAACGTAAAGGACCTCCTTTTAATGGAGGAAAAGGATGGATTTTCCATCCGGAATTATCTGAGACAGCCTCTCTACACCTATGAGTATAAGAAAATCGCGGAGCTCATGTCAGAAATGCGGGAGATCGCCAATAACAACTGCGTGATCGTGCTGGACGAGTACGGCGCCACCGCCGGACTGATCACTCTGGAGGACCTTCTGGAGGAGATCGTGGGAGACATCCGCGACGAGTACGACGAGGACGAGGAGGAGGAGCTTGTGAAGGTCGGAGAACGGGAGTATCTGGTGGAAGGTTCCATGAAACTGGATGACTTAAACGACGACCTGGAGCTGAAACTGGAGTCGGAGGACTACGATTCCATCGGCGGGCTGGTGATCGGCCTGCTGGATCACCTTCCGGAGGAGGGTGAGGAAGTTACCTGCGACGGCATTCGCCTGGTGGTGGATCAGGTGGATAAGAACCGGATTGACAAGGTCCGCCTGTACCTTCCGGAGCAGGAGGAAGAACAGGAGCAGGAAGAAAAATAAGACTTTTCCGGCCCGGCAGCGGGGGAGCCTAACGCCCCCCACCGCTGGGCTGTTTTTGTGCCATGGAACGGCGTTTTGCGGTGCCAGAAAAGCCTTCCGCGGGCCGCGCCGCTCCCCGCGGAGGAAATGGACTGGCGGCGCAGGTCTGGCCGCTTAAAATGCCGTTCTGGCCGCCAGCGGCATCCCCGTCCGCCAGCCTCGGCGTGCTTAGCTCAGCATTCCGCCGATGGTTCCGCTGGCGGCGCACATGATAAACGTCCTCACCATCTGCCCCATATCCGCCGGCAGCCCTCTGCCGGTGACGCAGGTGGCGGCGAGAAGGACGGCGAAGTACAGGGCGCCCAGCAGAAAGCCCCAGAAAAACCGCCGTCTGCGGGCGGCCTTTCCCATGAGCAGGCCGCCGATAAAGCAGGTGACTACGTAAATGCCGCTGACAGCCAGTCCCACCTGGCTTTCCTTCAGGTGAAATTTATAGAGAAGGAACGCCAGCGCCACCAACAGGATGGCCGCCAGGAAATAGGAGGCGAAAAGAGAGCGGATGGCCGCCTTCACTTTGGAACTGCCCATATGTTTCTCCCCTTTTCATTGGGTTATGGTCCAGTATATTCCCGGCGGGGACAGAATATGAACAAGACTGAAAAGCCTTGCTAAGGCCCTCAACATATGTTATAATCGCTAGGAAATTCAATAAATTCTCAGGAGGATGATGAACTATGACGCGTGTAAAGACCTTGAATTCCAATACCTTAAAAGACACGATGAAAAAGGGCGGCTGCGGCGAGTGCCAGACGTCCTGCCAGTCTGCCTGCAAGACTTCCTGCACGGTAGGCAACCAGAGCTGCGAGAACAGCAACCGCTAATCTGCGGTGTGTGACGGGTTAGAAAGCAGAACACAGCCAAATGAGAGGGACCCCTACGGCCTGGGAGCCGTAGGGGTGCTTGGTCTGTCCAAATGGAAATTCGGGGAATGGCTGGTTGGATAGGTCAAGAGGACGGCAGTGCTGCGGATTTTGACGTGAGAAAAGGAGAGTATGAGTGATTCATCAATATAAGAACAACGGATATAATATCGTTATGGATGTGAACAGCGGGTCGGTCCATGTGGTGGACGACCTGATCTATGATATGGTGGAGGTCCTGGAAAAGGAGCTGCCGGAGCTTGAAAAGCCGGAGACACTTCCCGCGGAGGCGGTGGAAAAGACGGTGGCAGCCTTAAAGGACCGCTATCCGGAGACGGAGATCCGGGAGGCCATGGAGGACATCCAGGAGCTGATCAACCGGGAGGAGCTGTTCACGAAGGATGTGTATTCCCAGTACGTGACAGACTTTAAAAAGAGGAAAACGGTGGTGAAGGCCCTGTGCCTGCACATCGCCCACGACTGCAACCTGGCCTGCAAATACTGTTTCGCGGAGGAAGGGGAGTACCACGGACGCCGCGCCCTCATGAGCTATGAGGTGGGAAAGAAGGCCCTGGATTTCCTCATCGCCAATTCTGGAAACCGCCGGAATCTGGAGGTGGATTTCTTCGGCGGCGAGCCGCTGATGAACTGGAACGTGGTGAAACGCCTGGTGGAGTACGGCCGTTCCCAGGAGGAGGCCCACAACAAGAAGTTCCGTTTTACTCTGACCACCAACGGCGTGCTGTTAAACGACGAGATCATGGACTTCTGCAACCGGGAGATGAGCAACGTGGTCTTAAGCCTGGACGGACGGCCGGAGGTAAACGATTTCATGCGTCCCTTCCGCAACGGAAAGGGCAGCTACGACCTGATCGTGCCGAAGTTCCAGAAGTTTGTGGAAAAGAGAGGGGACAAGGACTATTACGTCCGCGGCACCTTTACAAAGCAAAATCTGGATTTCTCCAAGGATGTGCTCCATTTCGCGGATCTGGGCTTTGAGAAAATGTCCATCGAGCCGGTGGTTTCCCTGCCGGAGGAGCCTTTCGCCATCACCGAGGAGGATCTTCCCCAGATCATGGAGGAGTACGACAACCTGGCCAAGGAGTATATCCGCCGCTGGAAAGAGGGCAGAGGCTTTACGTTCTTCCATTTCATGATTGACTTAAAACAGGGCCCCTGCGTGGCGAAACGCCTGTCCGGCTGCGGCTCCGGGACGGAGTATCTGGCTGTGACGCCGTGGGGAGATTTCTACCCCTGCCACCAGTTTGTGGGCGAGGAAGGTTTCCTGTTAGGCAATGTGGACGAGGGAATCACCAACACCGCGGTGCGGGATGAGTTTAAGCTGTGCAACGTGTACGCCAAGGACAAGTGCCGGGACTGCTTTGCCAGATTTTACTGCAGCGGCGGCTGCGCGGCCAATTCCTACAAGTTCCACGGCTCCATCACAGACGCCTATGACATCGGCTGTGAGATGCAGAAAAAGAGGATCGAGTGCGCCATTATGATCAAGGCGGCGCTGGAGGATTCCAATTTATAAAATAAAGGAGATAAGTCATGAAGAATAACAGAGGAAAGGGCCTTTTGTGTCTGCTCATTTCCATCGCGGCCATTGTGCTGTTCGGCTATCTGGGCTATACGACGGCAAATGACATCAAGCTGGGACTGGATCTGGCGGGCGGCGTTTCCATCACCTACCAGGCGGTGGGAGACGTCACGGACGAGCAGATGAACGACACGGTTTACAAGCTGCGCAAGAGAGTGGACAGCTACAACAGCACGGAGGCGGATGTGTACCGTGAGGGAAGTGACCGGATCAACATTGATATTCCGGGAGTTTCTGACGCCAACGCGGTGCTGGAGACGCTGGGAAAACCGGGATCTTTGCGGTTTACCGATATGGAAGGGAATACCATTCTCACCGGAGACCAGGTGAGCAGCGCCAATGTGATGGTGTCGGAAAACAATGGATCCAGAGATTACGTGGTGTCCCTGACGTTTAACGAGGAGGGCACGAAGGCCTTCGCGGATGCCACCTCCGCCATGGTGGGGCAGCAGATCGCCATTATCTACGACAATGAGGTAGTTTCTGCCCCCACGGTGCGGGAGGCCATCACCCAGGGCCAGTGCACCATCGACGGAATGGCGGGATACGATGAGGCGGAAAATCTGGCCGCTACCATCCGCATCGGCGCCCTGTCCGTAGAGCTGATGGAGCTGCGCTCCAATGTGGTGGGCGCGAAACTGGGACAGGAGGCCATCACCACCAGTTTGCAGGCAGGGGCTGTGGGATTTGGAATCGTAGCCCTGTTTATGATAATTGTGTATCTGGTGCCCGGACTCGCGGCATCTCTGGCCCTGTCTCTCTATGTGGGGCTGATGGTGCTGCTGTTAGAGGTATTTGAGGTGACGCTGACGCTGCCGGGCGTGGCAGGTATCATCCTGTCCATCGGTATGGCTGTGGATGCCAACGTCATCATTTTCACCAGAATCAAAGAGGAAATCGGTGTGGGCAAGACGGTGGAGTCGGCGGTCAAGACCGGTTTCGCGAAGGCTCTGTCCGCCATTGTGGACGGAAACGTGACCACCCTGATCGCGGCCCTGGTGCTGTTCTGGAGAGGCTCCGGTACGGTGAAGGGCTTTGCCACCACTCTGGCTCTGGGTATTGTGCTTTCCATGTTTACGGCCCTCTTTGTGACCAGGTTCATCCTGCGGGCCCTGTTCCGTCTGGGATTGCAGAACCCGAAACTGTACGGCGTGAAGAAGGAGCGGAAACCGGTAAACTTCCTTGGAAAGCGGAATCTCTGTTTCGTCCTCTCCCTGGTGGTGATCGCTGCCGGCCTGGTGTCCATGGGAATGGGCATGGCCTCTGGAAACGGCGCATTCAACTACAGCATGGAGTTTAAGGGCGGCACCTCCACCAACGTCACCTTCAACGAGGAAATGACCATGGAGGACATTTCCCAGCAGGTCGTTCCGGTGGTGGAAGATGTGACGAAAGACGCCGACGTGCAGACTCAGAAGGTAGAGGGCACGACGGAGGTGATTATTAAGACCAGAACTCTTTCCGTGGAGGAGAGAGAGGCGTTAAACCAGGCGATGGTGGACAATTTCGGCGTGGACGACGAGAAGATCACGGCGGAGAGCATTTCCGGAGCGATCAGCGAGGAGATGAAAAACGACGCTATCGTGGCGGTGGTGATCGCTACGGTTTGTATGCTGATTTACATCTGGTTCCGGTTTAAAAATATCCGGTTCGCGGCCAGCGCGGTGCTGGCGCTGGTTCACGACGTGGCAGTGGTGGCGACCTTCTATTCCATTCTCAAATGGTCTGTGGGTTCCACATTTATCGCCTGTATGCTGACCATCGTGGGTTATTCCATCAACGCGACCATCGTCATCTTCGACCGGATCCGTGAGAATCTGAAACTGACGGGCGGCCGGGCCGATCTGGCGGAGCTGGTCAACGACAGCATTACCCAGACCTTCACCAGGAGCATCAACACCTCTCTTACCACCTTTATCATGGTGTTTGTGCTCTATATTATGGGCGTGTCCTCCATTCGGGAGTTCGCTTTGCCTCTGATGGTAGGTATTGTGTGCGGAACCTATTCTTCCGTGTGCATTACGGGAGCGCTGTGGTATGTGATGACGGTGCGCCATGAAGGCAGGAAGGCCGCGGAGAAAGCGGCGGCCAAGGCGGCGAAAAAACAGGGGAAGAAGGCATGATGGAATATAAGATCATAGCGAAGGACGGCCGCGCCAAGCGGGCGGAAGTGAAGACGGTTCACGGGACGATCCAGACTCCGGTGTTTATGAACGTGGGAACGGTGGGGGCCATCAAGGGAGCGGTTTCCACCGACGATCTGCGGCAGATCGGCACCCAGGTGGAGCTTTCCAACACCTACCATCTCCATGTGCGGACGGGGGATAAGCTGATCAAGGAGTTTGGCGGCCTGCACAAGTTTATGAACTGGGACAGGCCCATTCTCACCGATTCCGGCGGGTTCCAGGTATTTTCCCTGTCGGGGCTGAGAAAAATCAAGGAGGAGGGAGTGTATTTTAACTCCCATATTGACGGGCGCAAGATTTTTATGGGGCCGGAGGAGAGTATGCAGATCCAGTCCAACCTGGGATCCACCATCGCCATGGCCTTTGATGAGTGTGCGCCGGCTCTTTCCTCCAGGGAGTATGTGGAGAATTCCGTGGCCAGGACCACCAGATGGCTGGCCCGCTGCAAGGCGGAGATGGAGCGTCTGAACCATCTGCCGGATACGGTAAATCCCCATCAGCTCCTGTTTGGAATCAACCAGGGCGGCATTTTCCCGGACATCCGCATCGCTCACGCGAAGGAAATTTCCAGGATGGATCTGAACGGCTACGCCGTGGGCGGACTGGCTGTGGGAGAGACTCACGAGGAGATGTACCACATCCTGGATGAGGTGGTGCCCCACCTGCCGGAGAACAAGCCCACTTATCTGATGGGCGTGGGAACACCGGCCAACATCCTGGAGGCGGTGGACCGGGGCGTGGATTTCTTTGACTGCGTGTACCCGTCCAGAAACGGGCGCCACGGCCACGTTTACACCAACCACGGGAAACTGAACCTGTTTAACCAGAAATATGAGCTGGATCCCCGGCCCATCGAGGAGGGCTGCCAGTGCCCGGCCTGCCGTTCTTACAGCAGGGCGTACATCCGCCATCTGTTTAAGGCAAAAGAAATGCTGGGGATGCGATTATGTGTATTGCATAATTTGTATTTTTATAATAAAATGATGAAAGAGATTCGCGATGCAATCGAGAACCACCGTTATGCCGAGTACAAGGAACAAAAACTGGAAGGTATGGCGAGAGGACAATCAAAGGGATAGCGGTCCGGGCAAGGCGCAGGACGCGAACAAGGAGGATTTTTACTATGCAAAGTGGAGTTGTTATGGTCGGCTACATCATTTTCTTCTGTGCACTGATGTATTTTATGCTCATCCGGCCCCAGAACAAGGAGAAGAAGAAAAGAGAGGAGCTTATGGCCAGCATTGCCGTAGGAGACAGCGTGCTTACGACCAGCGGTTTTTACGGCGTGATCATCGACATGACCGATGACACGGTGATCGTGGAGTTTGGCAGCAATAAGAACTGCCGTATTCCCATGCAGAAGGCGGCCATCATCGAGGTGGAGAAACCGGAGCTGTAATACGGAGAGAGAAGAAATGGGAGCGGTTTTCCTGGAGGATGGGAGGGCCGCTCCTTTTTGTTGCAAAATTTTTCTGTAGTGATATAATAGGGAACAGCTTAAGGAGGCGAGGAAACGTGGAAAATGGGAAAAATTATGATGTCCCGATCCATTACGCCATGGCCCTTTGCGGAGGGATGATCGGGGTGTATGCGATCGTGGACCGGATGGGCGTGTTCGGGTCGGCGCAGACGGCGAATATGATTGAGCTGATGTGTGACGTGCTGGGACGGGATCCCTTGGAGATTTCTTACCGGGTGATGGCGCTGGTGATCTACGTGGGCGCTATGGCCACGACGGTGGTCCTGGAGAAACGGACGAACTGGAATCTGAAATACACGGCTATTCTGGTGGATCTGGCAGCGGTGACGGCAGTGGGCTGTTTTCCGGAGACTATGAATCCCTTTGTGGCCCTCTATCCCATATTTTTTGCCATGGCTTTTCAGTGGTGCGTGTTCAAGGGGGCGAATGGCTATGTGAGCGCCACCATTTTTTCCACCAACAACCTGAAACAGACGGTGACCGCGTTTACGGACTATCTGCTCACCGGGCGGGATGAGGCCGGCCGGGCGGAGAAGGGGCAGAAGGCGGCGTTTTTTGGCGGGACGCTCCTCAGTTTCCATGCCGGAGTGGCGGCCGGGTACGGCTGCTGGCTGATGTGGGGTGTGCACAGCATTTGGGTGTGCGTGCTGCCGCTGGCCGTGGGAGCGGTTCTGGTGACGGCCGCGGAGCGGCAGCTGGTGGCGGTGCAGGCGGACACGGCAGTGTGTGGGCTTGAGGATTGTGTGAAATGAAGGCTGCTGCAGCGTCGCTTGCTTTTTTGATAAGAGAAATAAGGGAAAATAAAAATGCCCACCCCGCCTGCAAACGGGATGGGCGCCTCTTAATGAGAGGAAACTAACCATTTGGGAGCATCCACTTTGGAGTGGGTGCTCTTTCTATTTTTCATGTCATAGGAAACTGCGTTCCCTATGACACAAAAGCCTCCGGCGGGAGGCGCACTCCGCGCAGAGGAATATGGCTGCTGACGCAGCCGCGCTCCGGCGCGAGTGTGCGCCAAGCGCACACTTTTTAATTATATATGGTTTTGGGGGTTTTATAAATCGTTTGCGGGATGTCAGATTGCGTCAGATCGCCACGCCTAACAATTTGCGACTGATTCGCATATTGACAACCCGGCGGAGATTCGATATACTAATTTGCGAATCGTTTGCAAATCATAGGGGGTATGAGGGATGGCGAAGTATTGGACGAGGCAGCGCAGGCAGCTGCTGGAATACCTGTCGGCGCACAGGGATGAGCAGATGACCGCCCAGCAGATTGCCGGCGGTATGACCTCGGAAAAAATCAGCATCAGCGCGGTTTACCGGAATCTGTCCGTGTTGGAGGAGAGAGGATTTTTAAAACGAAATGTCCGTGAAAACACCCGGGAGATTTACTATCAGTATATCGCCGCGGAAGAATGCAGGGACCGTCTGCATTTGTCGTGTCTGGTCTGCGGAAAGAGCATTCATCTGGGGGAGGATGAGACGGAGAGGCTGATTCAAAGCACTCTGGAGAGCACAGGGTTTGAGATAAAGAAATCGGAGACGATTCTCTACGGCGTGTGCGAATCCTGCAGAAAGCAGTAAAAGAAAGGAAGGTGAGCGTGATGAATAAAAACAGGAAACGGCTGGCCCTGCTGACCGCGGCCATGGTTTTATTTGTCGTGCTCGCTTCCATCTTTTTTGTGGCGGGGGAGGCGGGCCATGACTGCGTTGGCAGAGGCTGTACGGTCTGCGAGCAGCTCAGCGCCTGCGAAAAAACGCTGGAGAGCTTGGGATTTGCGGCCTGCGCCGCGGCGTTTGCGGTGGTGCTTACGTATTTCCCGGGGGCAGGTACTCCGGTTTCCAGGGAGTTTGTTCCGATTCCCACATTGGTTTCACTTAAGGTAAAACTTCTGAATTGAAAAGAGATGGCAAGGGACAGCCGGTCCGGGTTTCGGATGGGCTGATGCGGCGCTGCCGTTACCCTTGTATTTTTGTACCCATTTTTCAGTCTTTTCAATAAATTCGGAGGATTTTTACTAATGAAAAAATTAATAACCATTCTTCCCGCGCTGGCCTTAACCGGCGGTTTGCTGGCCGGCTGCGGAAAAATTGCGGCGCTGGACGGGAAAAAGGACGATTCCAGGCAGCTGAGCATTGTCACCACCATTTTTCCGGAATATGACTGGGTCCGTGAGATCCTTGGAAACAGGATGGAAAATGTCAGCCTCACCATGCTGTTGGACAGCGGCGTTGACCTGCACAGCTATCAGCCCACAGCCGATGATATTGTAAGCATTTCCGACTGCGATCTGTTCATCTATGTGGGCGGCGAGTCCGACGGCTGGGTGGACGACGCGTTAAAAGAGGCCACCAATCCCAATATGCGGGTTATCAACCTGCTGGACGTGCTGGGTGATGGGGTCAAAACAGAGGAGGCAAAGCCTGGTATGCAGGCGGAGGAAGGCCATCACCACGGCTATTCCCACTTTTCGGACAGCGATGTGCGGGACAGAACTCTTTCTGACTGGACCGGGAGCTGGCAGTCCGTGTACCCCTTCCTGGAGGACGGCACTCTGGACGAGGTGATGAAACGCAAAGGGGAAAACGGCAAGAAAACCGCGGAGGAATACCGGAAATATTACGAAACCGGCTATCAGACCGACGTGGAGAGCATTGTGATCGACGGCGGCGCGGGAACAATGGAATTTGTAAAGAACGGCGTTTCCTCCAAGGCGGTTTACCAGTATAAAGGCTATCAGATTTACGATTACGCCTCCGGGAGCCGGGGGGTGCGCTACTTTTTTGAAACCGCGGACGAGGATTCCGGGGCGCCCAGATATGTCCAGTTCAGTGACCATGGGATTGAACCGGGGAAAGCGGGGCATTTTCACATTTACAGCGGCAATGACGGGTTCGATGCCCTGTCGCAGGAAATGGAACACTGGCCGACGTACTATCCGGCGGACCTGACCGGGGATGAGATCAGGGAGGAGATGCTGGAGCACGAGGAAAAGGAGTATGACGAGCACGTCTGGCTGTCTTTGAAAAACGCGGAAATACTCTGCAAAGCCATTGCTGCCCAGCTGGAAGAACTGGATCCGGAGCACCGCGACATTTATAGCACCAATGTGTCCGCTTATGTGGAAAAACTTGCGAAACTGGACGGAAGATATAAGGGAACTGTGGAGAAGGCGTCCGGAAAAACCGTTCTGTTTGCCGACCGCTTCCCCTTCCGGTACATGGTGGATGATTATGGCTTAGACTATTACGCGGCCTTTGCGGGCTGTTCCGCGGAAAGTGAAGCCAGCTTTGAAACCGTGTCCTTTCTCGCCAACAAAATAGATGAGCTGGAGCTGCCCTGCGTGCTGACCATCGAGGGAAATCACCACAGGCTGGCGGAAACCATCGTGGAAAATACCAGGGACAAAAATCAGAAAATCCTCACCCTGGATTCCATGCAGGGAACGACTGCGGAGGACGTGAAAAAAGGGGTGACGTATCTGTCTGTGATGGAACAGAATCTCAACCTGCTGCGGGAAAGCCTGGAGTAAGGAGGAGGATTTATGGCTCAGCTTATTTGTTGTAACCTCTCCGCCGGCTATGAGGGAAAGGCCGTGGTGCGGAACTTAAACTTTCAGGTCCATGCAGGCGACTATCTCTGTATTGTGGGGGAAAATGGCTCCGGGAAAACCACGCTTATGAAAACCATTCTCGGCCTGCATCCGCCTATAAGCGGCAAAATTTTCATGGACAACGGCCTGAAAAACAGGAAAATCGGCTATCTGCCGCAGCAGACCGATGTGCAGAAGGATTTTCCCGCGTCCGTGAGGGAGATCGTCCTCTCCGGATGCCAGGGACGCTGCGGAAACCGCCCTTTTTACAGCCGGACGGAAAAGCAGATGGCGGAGGACGCCATCCGGAAAATGGAGATCAGCCATCTGGCGAAACGCTGCTACCGCTCTCTTTCCGGCGGGCAGCAGCAGCGGGTCCTTTTGGCCAGGGCCCTGTGCGCCACTCAGAAAATGCTGGTGCTGGACGAGCCGGTTTCCGGGCTGGATCCCAAGGTGGCGGCGCAGATGTACGCGCAGATTGAAAAACTGAACCGGGAGGACGGCATCACCGTGATCATGATTTCCCATGACATAGAGGCGGCGCTGCGCTATGCCACCCACATTCTCTACATTGGAGACCGGCTGTTTTTCGGATCCAACGCCTCTTATCAAAGGCAATTTTCACAGGCGTTTCCGGGGCTGAAGGGGAAAGGCGGTGATCAATCATGACCGCGGTTTTAGAAAAGCTGCTGTTTTACTGGAATTATCCCTTTGTCCGCTACGCGCTGGCAGTGGGGGTGCTGATTGCCTTGTGTTCCTCCCTGTTGGGCGTGACCCTGGTGCTGAAACGGTTTTCCTTTATCGGGGACGGGCTCTCCCATGTGGCCTTTGGGGCCATGTCCGTGGCGTCGGTGATGAAACTGACGGACGATATACCGCTGACGCTGGGGATTACGGTGGTCAGTGCCATCCTTCTGCTGCGCACGGGGCAGCACACGAAGATCAAGGGGGACGCGGCCATTGCCATGATTTCTGTGGGGGCTCTGGCCGTCGGTTATCTGCTGATGAACCTGTTTTCCACATCCGCCAATCTTTCCGGCGATGTGTGCAGCACTTTGTTTGGTTCCACTTCGATCCTGACGCTGACCCAGACCGAGGTGTGGCTGTGCGCGGGGCTGTCTGTCCTCGTGGCGGCGGTGTTCGTGTTATTTTACAATAAGATTTTCGCGGTGACCTTTGATGAGGATTTTTCAAAGGCGGTGGGGACAAAGGCGGAGGTTTACAACCTGGTGATTGCCGTGACGGTCGCGGTGGTCATCGTGCTGGCCATGAATTTGGTGGGATCGCTGCTGATTTCCGCTTTGGTGATTTTTCCGGCGATTTCCGCTATGCGGGTTTATCAGAATTTCCGCGCGGTGACCATCTGCTCGGCGGCGCTGTCCGTGGTCTGCGCCGTGCTGGGGATTCTCGTTTCCATTCTCGGCGGGACGCCGGTGGGATCTACCATTGTGGCGGTAAATATCACGGCGTTTCTCCTGTTTTCCGCAGTGGGGCGGTGGATGGGAGGGGGTGGAGGATGAGAAAGGGACTTCGCCTCTTATTTGTCCTTTTGGCCGGCCTGGTTTTAGGGGCCTGCAGGGAGGGGACGGGGAAGGAAATAAACGGTGGGATCGCTGTTTTGGAAACCGCTCCGCGAAAGACGGAAATGCGGCCGGTTCGTAGTGTGCCGGAGACGCAGGGAGTGCTGGAGACGCGGGGAGCGGGGGAAATGCCGGAAACGCGGAAAGCAGCGGAAACCCCGCCCTCACCGGCGGCACCGGAGAACGGCGGGGATGCTGAGGTAGATCTGACGGCGCTGAGCAGCATCATGGTCTATTCTGAGATCTGGAACATGATGAAGGCCCCTGAAAACTACATCGGAAAGACGATTAAAATGCGGGGGCAATTTGTCTGCGCAGGGGAACAGGAGGAGGGAAAACGGTACTTTGGGTGTCTCGTTGCCGACGCCGCCCAGTGCTGTTCCCAGGGGCTGGAGTTTGTTCTGGCCGGCGAGCACGTTTATCCGGACGATTATCCGGCGCTGAACTCGAGAATCACCGTTACAGGCACCTTTGAGACGTATCAGGTAAAGGGGATCGAATATTGCAGGATTGTGGACGCGGTGCTGGAATGTGAATCCAATTAAATGGAGCCGGATCAGTGCCGCAGGCCCGTGATCACGAAAAAAGGCAGTCAGGTGAGGAATCTTCCTTTGAGGGAGGTGAAATGTCGCCAAACTGCCTTTTTTGACGTCACAGGCCGGAAACCGGCGCGCCTGGCGGCCTTTGGACGGAGTCTTAGAGGGCCGTACCTTTCTTGGGGACGGAAAAGCGGCTTACATCCACCTGTTCCAGGGTCAGCAGTTTCACCTTGCGGTCAATGCCGCCGGCGTATCCCGTCAGGCTGCCGTTTGTCCCCACCACACGATGGCAGGGAACGATGATGGAGATTTCGTTGTGGCCCACGGCGCCGCCTACAGCCTGGGCGGACATATGGGGAAGGCCCCGTCTGGCGGCCAGCTTTTTCGCGATTTCCCCGTAAGTGGTGGTCTGTCCGTAGGGGATGGCGGAGAGAATTTCCCACACCTCATTCTGAAAGGGGGTTCCGGTAAAGTGGAGCGGCACCTGGAACTTTGGATTTTTGCCGGAAAAGTAGAGGTCAAGCCACTGTTTTGCCGTCTCGAACACCGGCAGCTCCTTTTCCTCGTGCTCCTTGTCCAGATAGAGGGCAAAATATTTCTGCCCCTCAAACCAAAGGCCGGTCAGGCCCTCCTGGTCTGCCGCCAGGAGAATGTCCCCCAGGGGAGACGAATAGTGACTGATGTACTGCATAGCGTTCCTCCGTAGTGAAAGCGTTGTCAGGGCGGGCACAGGCCGTTTTCCCTGTTTTCTTTTCTCAATTTTAGCACAGATCAGGGAGACAGGCCATGGGGAAATGGCGGCTCCGCGAAATTTCGCGAAATTCTGCCGCGAAATTTTACCGGATAAAAAGAGCTTTTCCGACGGCCCAAATTCGATTATACTAGAGGGAGCACGATGTTTGCGGCAAAAACGGAGGATGAGAATTTGGACGAGAAGGAAAAAGATAAATTAGAGCAGGAAAAGCAGGGCGGGGAGGACGAGTATGAGAAGGTCTGCTACGTCTGCCGGCGCCCGGAGAGCAAGGCTGGGCCTATGATCACCATGCCGGGGGATATGTGCCTGTGCCACGACTGTATGCAGAAGGCCTTTGACTCGGTGACAAACGGCAGCCTGGACTGGTCGAAGATCCAGAATATGCCGTTTATGAACATGAATTTAAACGACCTGAAAAACACCAACATCCCGGAGATGCAGATCCCGCCCCGGCAGAAGGTGAAGAAAAAATCAGACGCCAAAAAGCTGGATTTTGAGCTGAAGGACATCCCGGCCCCTCACGTGATCAAGCGGAAACTGGACGAGTACGTGATTGGCCAGGAGAAGGCGAAACGGGTGATTTCCGTGGCGGTGTACAACCACTATAAGCGGGTTTACATGGCGGCTAAGGGGCAGCTGAATGAGGATGTGCGGATCGAGAAGTCCAACATCCTTATGATCGGCCCCACCGGTAGCGGAAAGACGTATCTGGTGCGGATGCTGGCAGAGCTGTTAAACGTGCCCCTGGCCATCGCCGACGCCACCTCCCTGACGGAGGCGGGCTACATCGGGGACGACATTGAGAGCGTGATCTCCAAGCTTCTGGCGGCGGCGGGAAACGACGTGACGAAGGCGGAGCGGGGCATCGTTTTCATCGACGAGATCGACAAGATCGCGAAGAAAAAGACGGTGAACACCAGGGACGTGAGCGGGGAGTCAGTGCAGCAGGAGCTGTTAAAGCTCTTAGAGGGCACCAACGTGGAGGTTCCCGTGGGCTCCAACCAGAAAAATGCCTTAACGCCCATGGAAACGGTGAATACCGACAACATTCTTTTCATCTGCGGCGGCGCCTTTCCCGACCTGGAGGAGATCATCAAGGGACGGCTGGCAAAGCAGTCCACCATCGGTTTCGCCTCCGTGCTGAAGGATGAGTTTGACCGCGACCCGGAGCTGCTCTCCAAGGTGACCAACGAGGATCTGCGGGCCTTTGGCATGATCCCGGAGTTTCTGGGGCGTCTCCCCATCACTGTGACCCTGCAGAAACTGACGAAGGAGCTTTTGGTAAAGATCTTAAAGGAGCCGAGAAACGCCATTTTAAAGCAGTACGTCAAGCTTTTGGAGCTGGACGAGGTGAAACTGGTGTTTGAGGACGAGGCTCTGGAGTGGATCGCTGAGGAGGCTTTAAAACGGGATACGGGAGCCAGGGCGCTGCGGGCCATCATGGAGGACTTCATGCTGGATATTATGTACGAGATCCCCAAGGACCCCAATATCGGCTCCGTCACCATCACCAGGGCCTACCTGGAGCGAAAGGGCGGCCCGGCCATCGAGATGAGGAGCGGATTACTCCCTCATGCGTAAAAATGTCTGATAGAGATCCAGCTCTCCGTACCCCCATTCTCTGGAGGGGTAGGAGAAGGCCGGATTTCTCCTGGCGCCGCGGACCAGGTAGGATTTCACCGCGGCAGCCGCGGCCATCTCCGGATGGCCGTTTTTCAGTCCCCAGGAAATGAGGGAGGCGGCAGCTCCGGCGGTGATGGCGGCGGCCGCGGAGGTGCCGGTGCGGGCGCTTAAGGGGGACTGGCACGGCAGGGGAGAACGGCCTGGGCCGGCCACCTCCACGCCGGGGGCGGCCAGTTCCGGCTTGACCTTTCCGCTGCGGGAAAAGCCGCGGCCGGAGTTTAGGTAGATGCTGCCGTTTCGGTGGTTGTAGGCGCCTACGGTGATGGGGAGCGGGGCGTTGGCCGGGTCGGTGACGGTGGTGTCGGGATTGGAGCGGAGGAAGAAGGTGTTTTCGGAGATGAAACCTTCGGGAGGCAGCCACATATGGTATTCCCCGGTGATAAAAAGGCTGCTGTAGACCCGCACCCGCCAGATGCCGGCGGTGGGGGCCTGAAAGCGCATGAAGATCAGCTGGCTGCCGGAGCCGGCCTCGGCGTTTATATAGTTTACGGTGATTTCCGTCTGCTCCAGGAGGAAACGCACCCGGTTGTCACCCTCAAAGGCCAGGGGAATGCGGGCGATGCGTTCGCCGGTGGGGGAGAGAAAGCCCACGGTGTAAAGCTCCGGGTCTCTGGCCCACAGCTCCAGCACAAAGCCCTTTTCTCCGTCGGCCACCCGGATTTCCACGTCCTCGTACTCGGCGTCCCGGTCCACGGAGCCGAGGAAATGGCGGCTCCTGGCGGCCTCGTTTCCGGCGGCTAGGACGGGGATGACGCCGGAAAATTCCGCGGCCTGGTTTAACATTTTTCCCAGGGGGGAGGTGCCCTCGTGGCTGCCCTGGGAGGTGCCCAGGCCGATGACGATGACCAGGGGGAGCTCGTAGGCGGCGGCCAGCAGCAGGAGGTATTTAATGCCCATCATGATGTCGTTTTCCTGGTAGGCCACGGCGGTTTCCGGGAGAAGGTAGAACTGGCGCAGGTAGTCCTTGGCCGGTTTCAACTTGACGGCCCCGATGGCGCATAGGGGGGCGGCGCCGGAAAAAGAGCCGTCTGCCGTCTCGCTTCCGGCGGCAACTCCGGCGAGGAAGGTGCCGTGGCCCGCCTCGTCTCTGGTGGGGACGGTTTCCAAAGGGGACGGGGACGCCAGGGCGGCATTGATCTCGTCCTCGGTGAACTGGCGGCCGTAGAGGAAGTCGGTGTCGATGAAACCGGTGTAAGGGGAGGCCGTCTGGAAGAAACGGCGGTTTTCCCCGGCGGGGAGAGTCTGGTCCCAGATGCCCAGAATGCGGGTGCGGCCGTCGGGGCGGGTGAACAGGGGATCGCAGTAGTTGATGCCGGTGTCCACGAAACCGATCATCACACCGGCTCCGCCGGTGCTTAAGGCTGGCTGGGCCATGACGGTGGAAATGCCGGATGCCTCCAGGGCGGAGGTGTCTAAAGGCGTGTATAATTTGGGAATAGAGGTATAAGAATAGTCCGTAAGGGACAGAGGCAGAGCGTCCCCGGCGGGAATGTAGGCCACGGCGTACTGGCGGCTTACGATGTCCAGACAGGAGGTGCCCGCCAGCCGTTCCAAAAGCTCACGGGAGTAGTTTGTGTGAGGGATGATGAAATCCACGTAATCCTGGGAGGAGACGTCAGAGGTGCAAAGGGGCATGAGCTGCGGCTCCGGAAATGGGTTTGGTACTAATGTATGCGGGCGGCGGGCAGAAAATAAGCTGGACGGAAGGCCGCGGGGATAGTACAATAGGAGGTAGAAAAACTGGCAATGACAGGCGGCGGCCGGGCGGAAGGGCCGGGGCAGCCGCTGTGGAAATATTGCGGGAGAACGGAGGCTGGTTATGGTATATTTGGGGTTCATCGGGTCCCTTTTGGTGACGGACCTGGCGCTGAAGGCGGAGATTGAGAGCAGGGACGGGGCGGAGTTTCCCAAGGAGTTTGACAAAAAAGGGCTGATTGTGCTGCACAAGAGCCACAACGCCGGGCTGCCCTTCGGGCTTTTGAAGAAGTACCGGGAGGCGGTGCGGATGATCCCGGTGGCGGCCACGTCGGCGGTGGGCGGGATTTTGTTCTGGCTGCTGCAGAAGAAGGGGCATACGGCGGAAAAGCTGGGCTATTCCCTGACTCTTGCGGGGGCTTTGAGCAATCTCTATGACAGGCTGACGAGAGGCTATGTGGTGGACTATTTTTCCATCAACCGGGGGAAATTGAAGAAAGTGATTTTCAACCTGGGTGATCTGTTTATCTTCGCCGGAGGGCTGGTGCTGCTGGGGCATGAGGTTTGGACGGAGATTCGGGAGATGGTGAGGAGAAGGAGACGGAAATAGGAAATACAGCGAAGGAATGACAGAACAGCAGAGTGAAACGGATGGCAGCAGAAGGACGCAGGGCCGTAGGAACAAGACAGCGGCATAATACAGCTGCGGGATAAGACGAAATGCGCCGGGCCGCGGGACGGGATGAGTTCCGCGGGCCTGGCGTTTTTTCTTGTTTAACAGGAAACTTCGTTTCCTGTTAAATGAGAATGCTCCGCAAGGAGGCACACTCCGCGGGGAGGAAAATGGCTGTTTACGCAGCCGCGCTCCGGCGCGAGTGTGCGCTACTGCGCACACTTTTTAAGAGAGTGGAATCCGGCAGTATCCGTGCAGTCCGTTTTACACGCATTTTTCCTCGTCTACTCCTCCCGCCGCCGCGGCGGCGCGCAGCTCTCCCTCTGGGACAGATAAAAGGGCAGAAAGATTTTCATAGGCAGGGTGTGGCCGCCGGTGATGCGGTCGATGAGGATTTTGGCGGTCATCTGGCCCATTTCCTCGATGGGGACGTGGACGGTGGTGAGCATGGGGGAGAGGTACTGGGCGGTGTCGATGTCGTCGATGCTGATGACGGAGATGTCCCTGGGGATTTTTAAGCCACGGTCCCGGATGGCCCGCATGGCCCCGATGGCAGTCACGTCGTTGCTACAAAAAATGGCGGTGATGAGGGGTTGGCGCTCCAAAAGCTGCAGCGCCCCCTTTAAGCCGCCGCCGGAGGTCTGAGGGACGGAGGAGACGTAAGTGGCGTTGCAGGGGAGGCGGTGTTTTTCCAGGGTGTCCTTGTAGCCGCTGTAGCGGGTTTCGTTGTCCGTTTCACCGATGTAGCCGATGTGGCGGTGGCCAAGACTGATTAGGTGCTCTACCGCGGTGATGCTGGCCTGGTAGCCGCTGCAGAGAATCTGATCGTATTTGGCGTTGATTTCGTTTAAGCCGGTGTAGGCCACATAGCGGAAATACTGTTTTAAGGTTTTCAGGCCCGCTTTGTCGATCCGTCCCAGGACGGCCACGCCGTTGATGGAGGGATCCATGAGCATCGGGCTGGCGCCGGGCTTATCCAGGTCAAAGGCGGTGAAGGAGGATTTTACCAGGTAGTTCTGCTGATAGGCGGCCGTCTCCACGCTCCTTGCCAGGGAGGAGAAAAAGGGATCGTTGGGGGAGTCGGGGGTTCTGGCGAACAGGCAGGCCAGGGAATGGGTGTTGATGGGGGCGGAGGTGCCCTTCTGAAGGCTTTTGGCAGACAGATTGGGGGTGTAGCCCGTTTCCCGGACGATCTGCCAGATGCGCTCCTGGACCTCTTTGCTGGCGGCTTTGGAATTATTGTTGTTGATGACGCGGGACACGGTGGAGACGGAAACACCGGCCTTTTGTGCAATTTCTTTCAGTGTCATGGAAAGCCCTTCTTTCGTATTTGGAATATAATGATAAAAAACGGATTTGAATGACAAAATTATAACACATAATGGACAATAAAGCAAACGTTTGCGTAAAAAACGTTTGCTTTTTGCTTATTATTTTCTTATGCTTAAGAAGTAAAAGTAAATAGATAATGCAAAGATATATACAAAAGAGACAGAGGGTCGCGGGTTTCCCTTAAAAACCTAGATTATAAATAGGAGAGATGATATATGAGAGAGGACAAGGTAAAAGTAATTATTGACTGTGACACGGGGATTGATGATATGATCTCGTTTGCTCTATCCCTTGCTAGTGACAAATTGGATGTCATTGGCGTTACTACAGTCGCGGGAAACCAATCGGTGGATAAAACGACATTTAATACATTAAATGCTTTGGAAATTATGGGGCGAACAGAGATTCCTCTTGCGCAGGGAGAGTCACACCCATTAGAGCGTCCGCTGGAAGACGCTGGATATATTCATGGGGAAACGGGATTGGGAACGTATTGTTTTGAACAGCCTACAGAGAAAAAGCCTGTAGAAGAAAAGGCCTCCGATTTTATTTATAAAAAACTCATGGAAAGCGATGAAAAAGTAGCCATTATGGCTTTAGCGCCACTGACGAATATAGCGAAACTTCTTATGGAGCATGAAGACTGCAAGGGCAAGATCGACAAGATTGTGTTTATGGGGGGATCCATTCGGACCGGGAATCCGACGCCAGTATCTACGTTTAATGTTTTGGCGGATCCGGAGGCCGCGCGGCTGGTAATGCAAAGCGGGGTTCCGTTCTATATGTGTCCGTTGGATACGACGAAAGAGCTGTATTTTACAGATGAGGATATAGAAGAAATTGGGAAAATAAAAAATCCGGTCGCGCAGATGAACTATCAGCTTTGCAGCTTTTATAATGCCACTGTGAATGAGAGTAATAATGCGAAGGCTCGTTTTAAAGGCCTTTGTGTCCATGATCTCTGTACGGCAGCATATTTGACTAATCCTGAATGTTTCACTGGGGTAAAGTATTACGCCGATGTGGAGACACAGGGAGAGCTGACAACAGGAATGACAGTAATTGATTATGAAAATATAATGCAGAAAACGGAGGAGGAAAGGAATATCGTATATCTGGATTCTGTGAACAGAGAACGGATCATGGAGGAATATTTCCGGGCGCTTAGATCGTACACGAAATAAATCAGAGAGAGGGAGGTTTAACCATGGTGGTGTGGAAACGTATCCTGGCAATAGGGGTTTGTCTGGCGGTTGCTACTGGGAGTTTGACTGGGTGCGGAGCTGGAGGCGAGGAGGACGATGGAACAGTTACTGTAGCGCTTTTAGCGGATGGGGCAGGTTTTGGAACGCAGAGCTTTAATGATGTGGCGTTGGAGGGACTCCAGAGAGCGGAGCAGGAGCTGGGAATTAAACTGATAACATTGGAAGTGAAAGAAGTTTCGGACTTACAGAATAGTCTAAGAAGCCTGGCGCAGCTGTCTGATATGATTATTACTCCCAGTTCTACGGTCAAGGATGCGGTGATTGAAGTGAGCCAGGAGTTTCCAGATGTTTATTTTGGACTGTTGGATATGGAAATTGAGGGATATGAAAACATCGCGTCATCTTCTTACCGGGAGCAAGAGGCCGGCTTTTTGTTGGGAGCTTTGGGGGCAAAACTGACTCAAACAGGACAAATCGCGTATGTGGGAGGTGTGAGCGGGGTAATCCAAGATAGATGTCAGTGGGGATATACAGCAGGAGCGTATTATATTGATCCGGATGTCAAAGTAACCTCTACTTATGTGGGCAGTTTCAGCGATGTTGGAAAAGGGTTGGAGATTGCCAGCGCGTTGTATAGTAGTGGCTGTGATTATATAGCTCCTTTTGCAGGCGCGGCGAATTTGGGAGTGTTTCGTGCGTCATCCCAGGCAGGAGAGGAAAAATGGGCGTTTGGAGCAGCCAATGGCCAGTTTAATCAAATGCCGGATAAAATTGTGGCATCTCAGGTAAAACGGGTGGATAATGTGGCCTATTCATTGGTTGAAAGTTTGTTGGATGGCACTTTGAAAGGGAATGAACCTCAGAACTATGGAGTAAAAGAGGGCGGAGTCGATTTGATGTATTCTACAGAACCTGTGATGCAGGACTTTGTGCCACAGGAGATAAAGGATGAGATTGATGAACTGCGGGATCAGGTGATAGCGGGAGAGATTGATATTCCGGTCAATCAGGAGGAGTTTGAAACCTGGGTAGCGGCTCGGTAAACAGGGAGGAGAGGTGATTGTATGGCTTATGCAGTGGAGCTTAGGCATATCACAAAGCGGTTTGGTCAGTTCACGGCAAATGATGATATTTCTTTCGGCGTGGAACAGGGACAGATTCATTCATTGGCTGGAGAAAATGGGGCAGGAAAGACGACGCTTATGAATATCATCTATGGTCTTTATACCCCTACTTCTGGTGAACTGCTGATTAATGGAAAGCCGGTTCATTTTACCAGTTCCAAAGATGCTATTCATATGGGAATCGGTATGGTTCATCAGCATTTTATGCTGGTGCCTAAAATGACGGTAGCAGAGAATATTATAGCTGGCGAAGAAACGGGCAGCAAATGGTTTCTGGACAGAAAAACGGCGGAGAAACGAATTGCAGAGCTCTCAGAACGGTATGGAATGAAGATTGACCCGAAAGAAAAGGTTGGAAATTTGTCTGTTACCATGCAGCAGAGGGTAGAGATCTTAAAGGTACTGTACCGAAATGCGAAAATCCTTATTTTCGATGAACCGACAGCAGTATTGACACCTCAGGAAATTGACGAATTCTGCGAAATTTTGCTGAAGTTAAAGGCGCAGGGAAATACCATTCTGTTTATCAGCCATAAACTAGCGGAGGTCATGAAAATTTCTGATAAAGTAACAGTAATCAGACGAGGGCGGGTTACAGGAACTTTTGGAACCGCTGATATAACTTCAGAGGAATTGGCGAAAAGTATGGTTGGCAGGGAGATTGTGCTCGGCGGTGGAGAACGGGAACAGAGAAGTGACGGCCACCTAGTTCTCGATATTCAAAATGTGACCTGTGTAAAAAATAAGACCATACGGAAAATAGACAGCTTATCACTTGGAGTAAAAGCGGGAGAAATCATGGGTGTCGCGGGAGTAGATGGAAATGGACAAGAAGAACTGGCGGCTATGATTTCCGGTCAGGAGGAGAATTGGACAGGGGATATTCTTTTAAATGGGAAATCAATTAAGGGACGGAAGATCCATGAGATTTTAGATCAGGGGTTAGGCTATATTCCAGAGGACAGGCATAAGGACGGATTGGTTCTGGAATTTTCCATAGCTGAAAATATGATTTTGGGTCTCCATAAAAGACAGGAGTTTGCTGAAAACGGGATGATTCTCAAAGAGGGAGCAATCCATGATACTTCTGATAAGTTGAAGGAGCAGTTTGACATTCGCTGCACAGGGGTGGAAGAACCGGCAGCCAGCCTGTCTGGCGGAAATCAGCAGAAGATTGTTATCGCAAGAGCTGTTTATCGGGATCCTCATTTGATATTGGCAGTTCAGCCAACAAGAGGGCTTGATGTGGGGGCAATTGAGTATATTCACCAGGTTTTGGTGAACGAGAGAAATAAAGGGAAAGCAGTACTTTTGTTTTCCCTGGAGCTGGATGAAATTTTGGCCTTGAGCGATCGCATTGCAGTAATTTATAAGGGACAGATTGCCGGTATTGTTGATGCGAAGACAACAACGAAAGAAGAACTGGGATTGATGATGCTGGGACAGAAAACGGCTACAGAGGAGGTGAATGTTGGATGAAAGGCAAATCAAGAGGCTTTTTGATAGAGGCTCAAATTACGCTTATTGCTATTTTGCTTGCGTTTTTGGTTGGAGGAGTGATCATAGCATTGATGGGAGAGAATCCTTTCCGTGCTTATGGAGCGCTGCTTCAGGGGGCATTTGGTTCTCCGGTAGCGCTTTCCTATTCACTTACTAAGGCCGTCCCCCTTATCTTCACCGGACTCGCGGTAGCGGTGGCGACGCGGTGTACAGTATTTAATATTGGTGCGGAAGGACAGTTACTCATGGGAGCCATGGCTGCCGGTTTGGTAGGTGTATATGTGGATTTGCCCATGGTAATTCACATTCCTCTCTGTATTCTGGCAGGGGCAGCTGCAGGATTTCTATGGGCCGGTATTGCGGCCGCATTGAAATTTGCCCGAAATGTGCACGTAGTAATTGCTACGATTATGCTGAACTACGTTGCTACATTTTTTGTACAATATCTGGTAAATGGTCCATTTAAGGAAGAAAATTCCACGATCAGCGGGACAGCGAGAATTGCGGGTTCCGCGCAGTTGCCGTTGCTGTTTCCTCGGCCGATGTCCTTAAATATTGGTTTTATATTGGCAATTATTATGATTTTCGTGTGCTGGTTTTTATTAAAAAAGACTACTGCGGGATATGAATTGCGGGCAGTCGGATTAAATGCGAATGCCAGCCGTACATCTGGAATCAACATTAAGAAAAATATGTTTCTTGCGCTTTTAATCAGTGGAGCTTTAGCCGGGATTGGGGGTGCGGTAGAAGTTCAGGGCAGTATCTATCGTGTTGTGGACGGATTTTCTCCAGGATATGGTTTTAATGGAATTCCGGTAGCCATGATGGCTCATGGAAATCCTGTCGCGGTGTTTTTTTCAGCATTCCTTTTAGGAGCTATGAGAAATGGAGCCTTAAATATGCAGATCCAAGTTGGGGTTTCACAGGACATTGTAGACATTATTCAAGGATTAGTTCTGATTTTCCTGGGTTGCGATTATATGATTCGGTACTATCTGGAGCATGGGACAAAGAAGGGAGGGAAGGCAGATGCTTAGTGCGCTCTCAACGATCTTGCTTTCAACTTTGCGAATGGGTACACCTTTGGCATTGACTGCACTTGGAGGAACAATGTCTGAAAAATCAGGCGTCACAAACATCGGCTTAGAAGGAATCATGACAGCTGCGGCTTTCAGTGCTGTGGTCGGCAGTTATTACACAGGAAATCCTTGGATTGGTGTGTTGGCTGCGGTGATTGTCGGGATTTTAATTTCTGCCATACATTCTTTTGTATGTATCACGGCAGGAGGTCTTCAAAATATCAGCGCGATGGCACTTGTGATGCTGGCAGATGGATTCTCTGCTGTAGGAATTAATGTGGTGTTTCATACCAGCGGAAATTCAGCGCAGGTAAACTCTTTATCGTCTACTCCTGTTTTAGCTGGGATACCGGTGATAGGGAATTTTCTTTCCAAGCTGTCCCCGTTTGTGTATTTGGCATTTATTATGCTGGCGATTGTATGGTACATACTGAAATACACTCCTCTTGGGCTTCGTATTAATATGGTGGGAGAACAACCGAAAGCAGCGGAAACGGCAGGAATCAGTGTGGCAAAAATACGATATTTTTCGGTGATGGCCAGCGGTTTTTTAGGTGGACTGGGTGGAGCGTTCTTATCAATCGGACAGATGGATCTGTTTCAGACGGGAATGGTGTCTGGCAGAGGTTATTTAGCTTTGGGAGCTGTCATCATGGGAAAATGGAATCCGGTGGGCGCTTTCTTTGCGGCAATGTTCTTCGGTTTATTTGAAGCAATACAGATTTATGTTCAAATGATTCCCAACTTTCCGATTCCTCATGAGTTTATTCAGATGATCCCGTATGTGGCCAGTTTGATTGTATTAGCTGGATTTATTGGAGAGGCGAAGGGACCGGCAGCAAATGGAAAGCCGTATTCAAAATTTGTAAATTTAAGGTAGTTACAGGATGGAGGAAACGATTATGCCTATAGTAAGCCCTACGTTGGCTTGCGCAGATTTATTAAATTTGGGAAGTCAGTTGAATATGCTGGCAGAAGCAGGGGCGAGCATGGTTCATTTGGATATTATGGATGGACATTATGTACCGAACTTTTGCTTTGATTTTAATACAGTGGGGGTGATCGCTCAAAAATATTCTTTTACATTGGATGTACACCTTATGGCGGAACATCCGGAACAGTACCTGGAACAGTTGCAGGCGGCGGGAGCAGATATTGTGACATTTCATTTAGACGCAACGCCGTTTGCCATTAGACTGGCCAGGGAAATTAAAGCCAGGGGAATGAAAGCGGGAATTGCCCTGAATCCTTCCCAGCCAGTATCCCTCCTGAATTATGTTCTGGAGGAAGCCGATTTGATTCTGGTTATGGGAGTAGAGCCTGGGTTTTCCGGTCAGACGTTCATTCCCTCGACATTAAAAAAAGTAGAAGAACTGGCTAAAATCAGAAGGGATAAAGGCCTTTCTTATCTCATTGAAGTAGATGGAGGAATTGATGATGTCAATACTCCGGAATGTATCAAACGAGAGTGTGATATTTTGGTATCAGGAGCATTTGGAGTTTTTCGTGGCCGAAAAGGCGTACGGGAGGATTTTCTGGAATATGAAAGACTTATAAAGACGGCACAAAGACAAATGGAGTTATCAGGAATGGAGGTGTGAACGCAGCATGAAATTGGGTATTGGATGTGATCATGGAGGATTTGAATTAAAAGAGGAGCTGAAACGCAGGCTTTGTGCGGAAGGCTATGAGGTGACAGACCAGGGAGTATATGATCAAAATGAGGTAGATTATCCCGATATAGCCAAAATCACAGCCGATGGAATACGGAATGGTGAATATGAAAAAGCCATTCTTGTGTGTGGGACCGGAATAGGGATGAGCATTGCGGCAAATAAAATTTCCGGTATCAGGGCTGCGCTTTGCTGTGATTGTTTTTCAGCCAGAATGGCCAGAGAACATAACGATGCCAATGTAATCGCGTTGGGAGCCAGGACAACAGGCGTAGAACTCGCCTGGGAGATTTTGCGTTCATATTTAAACGCTGAATTTTTGGGAGGAAAACATACAGTAAGAGTAAACAAAATTATGCAGCTTGAGAAAGGGGAGGTGTAAAACGGTACATGAAACACATTTTTCTGAATTTAAAGCGCTTTGACATCCCCAAATCCCAGGGCGGCGTAAACACCATTGCCCCGCCGGCGGAGTGGGGCGGCTTTATTGTGAGCCAGATCCAGGACGGGGTGCGTCGGCTGGCGGAGGCAGCGGGGGAGGAGACAGAGTTTGTGATGTACCTTCCGGAGGCCCACATCATCCCGGCCATCCAGGCGAAAGCGGCGGGAAACCCGGTGCAGATCGGCTGCCAGGGCGTATACCGGGACGATGTGGCTCCCGGCCATAATTTTGGCGCGTTTACCACGAACCGCACCGCCAAGGCGGTGAAAGCCCTGGAGTGTGAGAGCGTTCTCATCGGCCACTGTGAGGAGAGAAACGACAAGGCCGGCATCTTAAAGGAGGCTGGCGTGGAGGACACGGCGGCGGTGAACCGGCTGTTAAACCAGGAGGTAAAGCAGGCGGTGGAGGCCGGACTCTCCGTGCTCTACTGCATTGGCGAAAAGGCGGAGGAGCAGGAGCGGTGGAAAGAGGTGCTGCGGGAGCAGATCGAGACGGGCCTGGCGGGAGTGGACAAAAGCCGGGTGGTGATCGCCTATGAGCCGGTATGGGCCATCGGCCCCGGAAAGACACCGCCGGACAAGGAATACATTACAAAGATCGCTGAATATGTAAAAGAAGTCTCCGGCGGCATGGACGTGGTGTACGGAGGCGGGTTAAAGCAGGATAACGCCAGAATGCTGGCGGAAATCCCCTCCATCGACGGCGGACTGATCGCCCTGACCCGGTTTACGGGGGAGATCGGTTTTTATCCGGAGGAGTATCTGGAGATCGCCGGATTGTATCTGGGGGTTTAGGGCTTAGAGGGCGCAGTATTGCGCGCAGAGGAATATGGCTACTGACGCATCCGCGCTCCGGCGCGGGTGTGCGCTAAGCGCACACTTTTTATATCATCACTTGCATCATCACGGAATTTCCGGCGGCAGGCTGCGTTTTCCTGCCGTCCCACAGCAAAGAGAGGTAATGACAATGAAAAATTTACAGTTTGAATATGGGCACGGCCTGATGAACGCGTCCCTTCCGGACAATACCGATGTATTTATCCCGGGAGTGACCGTGCCGGATCCGCCCTGTATCCCGGAGGAAAAGCTGGAGGAGGCATATTTGCAGTCCATCCGCAACCCCATTGGGATGCCGCCGCTTTCCGAGCTGGCCCACAAGGGCTCAAAGGTCACCATCGTATTCCCGGACATTGTAAAAGGCGGGCTCCAGCCCACCTCCCACCGGAAAATGTCCATCCGCATCATTTTAAACGAGCTTTACAAGGCCGGCGTGGAGAAGAAGGACGTCCTTCTCATCTGCTCCAACGGCCTTCACCCGAAAAACAAGATCCCCCAGCTGAGAGCCATTCTGGGCGAGGAGCTGTTTAACGAGTTCTGGTACACCGGGCAGATCATCAACCACGACAGCGAGGACAAGGAGCATATGGTGGACTGCGGCTATACCGACAGAGGGGATCCCGTATTCCTAAACCGCTACGTCCACGACTGTGACCTGCCGATCCTCATCGGCCACACCCAGGGCAACCCCTACGGCGGCTATTCCGGCGGCTACAAGCACTGCGCCACCGGTTTGAACCACTGGACGTCCATCGCGTCCCACCACGTGCCCCAGGTGATGCACCGCCAGGATTTCACCCCGGTGAGCGGCCATTCTCTCATGCGGACAAAGTTTGACGAGATCGGCATGAAACAGGAAGAACACATGGGCAAGAAATATTTCTGCTGCGACGCCGTTCTCGACACCCAGTCCCGGCAGATCGAGATCAATTCCGGCTACGCCGCCGAGATGCAGCCCCTTTCCTGGCATATGGCGGACAAGCGCACCTACGTGCCCTTCGCGGAAGAAAAGTACGACATCATGGTATTTGGAATGCCCCAGGAGTTCCACTACGGAAACGGCATGGGCACCAACCCCATCATGATGATGCAGGCCCTCTCCGCCCAGGTCATCCGTCACAAGAGGGTGATGAAGGAAAACTGCGTGATCATCTGCTCCTCCATCTGCAACGGCTACTTCCACGACGAGCTGTGGCCCTACCTTCGGGAGTGCTATGATATGTTCCAGCACGACTACATGAACGTGCTCACAGACATGAACCGCTACGGCGAGTATTTCGCCACCAACGAGGAGTATATCCGGAAATACCGTTTCTGCAACGCCTTCCACCCCTTCCACGGCTTTTCCATGATGAGCTGCGGCCAGATCGCGGAAATGAACACCTCCGCCATCTACATCGTAGGCGCCCAGGAACCGGGCTACGCCAGAGGTATGGGCTTAAAGACCAGGGCGACCTTCGAGGAGGCGCTCCAGGACGCCATGAGAAAATACACCGGCCCCAACCCCAGAATCCTGGCCCTGCCCCAGACCTTTAAGCTGTCGGCCGTACATCTGATGCTGAAGGATCAGGTGTATGACGGGACGAATGGGTGCGCGCGGCCGGAGGCGTATGTGAAGTAGTGCGGGGAGATTGGAAGAAAAATTGAAATAGAAGAAGAATAGGAAAAATGAGAAAAATGGCATTTTGTTGGCTGGAAAGGCTGATGAGGTGCCATTTTTTGTTCTATTTATGAGTTTCAAAAAATATAATGTTAATAATAAGCTTGATTTTTTGGTGAGATGAGGTATAATAAATGTGCAGACATTACTTCGCAAATGACGAACAAATATACAAAAGAGGAAATGCCATGATTATTATGGACGTTAAGGTGGACAACCTGTATGCGTTGAAAAATTTTCACATGAATATGTCTTATCCCAAGAAAATTGTAGACTCTACAGTACCTGGGGAATATCTGGAGGACAGGCCGAACTTTCGCTATAAAAAGGTCAATATTATTATGGGTGGAAACGCGACGGGAAAGACGTCTCTGGGAAAGCTGCTGATGCTGTTTGCCAATTATTTTCGTGATGGAGAATATGGCCGTTTTACCAGGATCATAGAAGATCGAAAACGGGATGCGAGTTTAAGCGTGGATTTTGTCACCTGTGATGAAATTTTGTGCCGTTTTGAAATGCACATTGCGGCAAAGGAGAACGAAGAATACGGGGAAGAAGATGTAAATATTCGTATTTCAGGTACAGAAATTGGAAAACGGGATAATTATGAAATCTGTGCTGCCCGCTTGGACAGAGACGAGGGAGAGGAATTTCCATACGATAAAATAAAAACGAATGGATGGATATTTTCTTATCCTTACGATGCCAGTAAAAGTAAAACGTATCGTTCGATTGAAAGTGACAGCAGATACCTTCACATTTTAGAACAGGTTTTGAAAACTCTGGATCCTTCCATACGGGAGGTGATAAAGGTAAAAGAGCTGGAGAATACATACGCAATCAAGCTCAATCATCAGTCTGTGATTATTAAGGACGGTCAGATTGTAGATACGCAGCTTTTGTCCAGCGGGACAAAGGCCGGTCTGGATATTTCTTATATTATCGCCTCTCTTATCTGTGATATGCACGATCTGTACTACTGTGACGAGCTGTTTTCCTATGTCAACAGCGATGTGGAAAAGGCCTGTCTGTCCATTATTATTGATAAGCTGAATGGGAAGAAACAGCTGTTTTTCACAACGCACAATGTGGATATTCTGGATATGCAGCTGCCAAAGCATTCGTTTACCTTCTTAAAGAAGAATGTGGAGAATAAAGAAAAACCGATTCAGTGTGTATACGTTTCGGATTTTCTGAAACGGAATACGGATTCCCTGAAAAGTGCGGTGGAAAATGATCTGTTCTGCACTGCCCCGGATCTGGACAGGCTGTATGAGCTGATTGCGGACTAGTTGGCTTACGGGAAGCAGTTCGGACAAAGATTTTAAACGGGATCTGATTGGGTGCACGAATCTGGGAAAACGTTTGCAGAAATATGAGTTTGATATTGAAAAGTTTTGGTGCGGTGTACCTCAAAATGAGTTTCAGATATTTCCCAACGGCGCGTCAAAAATAAAAATCAAATCAAAAAAATAAGGAAAATACTCCCGCCCCGGCAGAGCATTTACGCTTTGCCGGGGCGGGATCATTTTTTATACAGTAATCAAAACATCACAACACCGATAATCCGTATCAATATTATGGGCAATAAACCGCGCCCGCAGATTCCTGGTGCCGCACATGGAGCCAGGGGCGCCGGTGGAGACGTTTAGGTCCTCCGGCAGCACGAATTTGATACATTTCACCAGCACATCCCGGCAGGTGGGGAACTGGTGGGCGGGGATGGTGAAGGCCTTCATGCCCCGCTGATACTCGTTTCCGGAGTCGTCCAGCTCTGTGAGGATGACGGCCAGGGCCACCCGGCGGTTCGGGCAGACGTTGCGGATGGTCACATCCAGCTGCACGATCCGTCCCAGGGATTCCAGATCGGCGTCTCCCAGGTCCACCACCACAGCGTCCTGGCAGCCGTCCAGTTCCAGGTCTACGGGAACGGGACATGGCTCCGGAGTTACGGAGGAACCGCAGGAAACGTCCACCGACGGGGACGGGAAAGTGACGGAGTTGCCCTCGGCGTCGGAGTAGGTGACGGATTGGTTGACCGCCTTCAAGCCGCCGGTGAGGCCGGTGTGGCGGGCGGTGAAGGAGAGCGAGGCCCCCTCGTTTCCGGTGACGCCAAGCTCGTCGATGGTCCAGCGCAGAGAGCGGGTTCCTGTAGAGGAGACCGATCCCTTGCTGGGCGCGGAAATGTTCTCAACCACGAAATCCTGGCTCAAAAGCTCGTCGATCACAATATCCGTGGCCCCGGGCTTGGAAATGTTTGCGGCCAGGTCGGCAAAAAGCTGCTCCAGATCCGCCGCGTCAGGAGTCACCGCCACGTGGGAGGCGTCCGGATCGGTGGCCCAGTCGTTTAAGACGGACACGTCGATGCCGTCGGAGCCAATGAGGCCGATGCAGTAAATGATAATACCGGACGCCCTGGCGGCAGCCGCCACAGGAGCGGGCGGAAGGCCGGCAGTGGTCTTTCCGTCGGTGAACATGACGATGACCTTGGCATTTCCGGAGGGCGGCTCAAACAGGCTGGCGGCCTCGGAGAATGCGGCGGCGTGGTTGGTGGAGCCGCCGGCGGTCAGGCTGTCTACCGCCGCCTTCAGATCCGCCACCGAGGTGATAAGCGGCTCATTTACCTGGGCGTCGTCCGCGAAACTGACGATGCCGATGCGGCTGCCGGAGCCGATATTTCCGTCCTGGGAGCTGTCTGTGGCCTCGTCGATGATGTCGATAAAGGTCTTGGCCCCCAGTTTCAGGTTGTCAAGGGGCATTCCCGCCATACTGCCGGAGCGGTCCAGCACCAGCACGATGTCCGTGGGGTTGGAGGAAATGTCGGGGGCGGCGGTCAGGGCCAGAGTGACGGTCACGGTTCCGTCGCAGGAGATCTGAGAAAGGTTCACTTGTTTATTGGAATTTACAATACCCATGGTAGTACCTCCGTTTTATGATAATGGAAGGGCTTGTTTCCCCTCACTATACCATATGCAGGAGGCGGCAGATGTGTCCGGACAGGCGGGGCGGCGGGAGAGATGCCTCAGCCGCCGCCGTTTTCATTTTCTAATTTCCCCATATACTCCGCCACCGCCGGATCCCGCATCTGGTACGTTCTGGTCCACTCCTTCGTCCCTTCCACCTTATACACCTCTGAACGGTGCAGGGAGAGGAATTTCACCAGCTCGTAGCAGTCGATCCAGATCTCGTTGTTTCCCTCCTTCTGGGACTCGTCGAAAATGAGCTGGATGCCGAAATGGAGGTGGGATTCGTCAATGTTGTTGGTGTTTTCCGTGGCGCTGTAGCCGGTGCGGCCCATGTAGCCGATCACGTCCCCGGCGCTCACCACGCTCCCCTCCTGGAGGCTGGACTGGTAGGGATAATTTTTCCTCAGGTGGGCGTAGTAATAGTACCGTTTCCCGTCAAAGCTGCGGATGCCGATGCGCCAGCCGCCGTACTGATTCCAGCCCAGAGCCTCCACCCGGCCCGACTCCACGGCGATGATGGGCGTTCCCACCTGCCCCATCATGTCATGCCCTAAGTGCTGCCGCCGGAACCCGTAGCTCCTGGAAACGCCGAAATCGTCGTACTCGCTGTAGGGAAACCCGTAGGCGATGGGGGAAAATGCCTTCAGCCCGTACTTGGTCACCCACACCTTTTCCCCGTCCCGGATGGGATTTCCGGCCTCATCTGTGGGAAGGGCAAAGTCGGGGGCGTCTTCGGCGGCGATCTCCGTCTCGTACTGTCCCAGCAGGCCGTCCAATACCGCCCCATAAGCCTCCCGGTAGTAGGGGAAATACTTCATGTCCGCGGCAATGGTTTCCATGGTCTCCCCGCTTTGCAGCCTGGCGGCGGCCTCGTCTAAGTCCGAGGCCCGGTAATGGGAAAAATCACCGCCGTATTTAGCGCCCAGATAGGCCAGCAGATCCACCCAGCCGATGTGGATTTCCGACTGGCAGGTGTCCACATCCAGGCGGAACGCCCGCTCCAGGGCCTCCTGGGGCACGTCAAAGTCCACCCAGTGGATAAAATCTCCGTCCCCGGCGGTGGGAATGGAGCCTAAGGGGCCGCGCCAGTTTCCAGAGAGCGCGGAAACAGCGGGAATCAGGATCAGAAAGAGAACCGCCCCCGTGAGGACGGCAAGAGCGGCCGTTTTAAGGCCCGCCAGAAAGGATTTTCGGTTCAAAAACATGGAGAGCCTCCTCCTATCTTCCAGTCAGCGGGCGGGGCGCGTCCGGAAAATCGGACGCCGCCCCGCAGTCAACATCGGTTTATGACTAAGATATGCGGACAGCTCTCCATATAGAATGAAAACCGTTACAGATCGAGGATTTCCCCGTCGTCCGGCACAAATAAGTTTCCGTGGTAATACTCCCTGCCTTCCGCGGTGTATTTCTCCTTGCGGACGGAAATCTGGTCGTCCTCTGTGTGCCAGAGCACCAGGTTGGGGATGTTTAAGGACTGGGCCAGCTCGCAGGCGTCCTTTACGGTGGAGTGATGTTTCTCATAGGGCTTGTACTTCTCCCGGTCGCCGTAGAGGCAGAAGGCCTCGTGGAGCAGCCAGTCACTCCCCTCCACGTAGGGCTGGCAGATGGGATTGTAGGGCTCGTCCCCGGCGCAGGTAAATTTCTTCCCGTTCTTTAAGTTCATGGTGAACCCAAACTGTCTGGCCTTTGTGGAATGGATGTCAAAAAAGGTCACGTCGTAGTCCAGAATCCGCTCCGTCTGTCCGTCTGTCACGGGCACCAGCCGGATCCGGTCGCCGATGAGTTTGCACAGCTTGCCCTGCAGGGTAAGGCGGCACAGGGTGGAAATGGTGTCCGGCAGCAGGTCGTGGCAGTAGATGTTTAAATTTCCCTCATATTTTCCAGACAGGATGCGGGAGCCGATCATCCGCACCATCCAGACAATGCCCAGGATGTGGTCCGTGTGCTCGTGGGTGACAAAAATGTTGTGGATGCTGTTTAAAGGCACGTTCATGTCGTTTAAGATCCGCAGGATCCCGTTTCCGCCCCCGGCGTCCACCAGAAAAAACTCGCTGCCGTCCTTTACGGCAAAGCAGGTATTGTAACAGCGGGTCACCGCGGCGTTTCCTGTGCCCAGCACATATAACTGTTCCATAAAATTCCCTCCGTGCCGGGCTTGTATGAAATGGAAAACTTGCCATTTTTTCCCGGCGTGTTATGATAAGTAATAGATGGGGCAAAAGGCGTTTTAACCCCGTAAAATGGGATTGTTTCGTGCGGCGCACGTTTCCAATCCTTATCATGATGTTGGGGTCCCAAGGTCAAAAATCCTCTTGCAAGCAAGCCTGCATCGGATTTCCGGCCTTTTGACCCTGGTATCTTATCATAAATATAGTACAATACAGGCGGAAATGCAACCGCGGAGCGAAGGGAGAATCGTAATATGAGAGATTTGGCGTATCTGAAACTGCTGTCCAGAGAATACCCCAGCGTAAAGACTGCATCCAGCGAAATCATCAACCTGACGGCCATCCAGGGCCTCCCCAAGGGAACGGAATATTTCTTCAGCGACATTCACGGAGAATATGAAGCCTTTATCCACCTGCTGCGAAGCGCCTCCGGTGTGATCCGGGAGAAAATCCGGGACACCTTCGGACACATCATCCCCGAGGAGGAACAGGTGGAGCTGGCCAACCTGATCTACTACCCGGAGCGCGCCCTCTCCCGCTACGAGGCGGCCGGGGAGCTGACGGACGACTGGAAACGGATCACCATTTACCGCCTGGTGCAGATCTGCCGGGTGGTTTCCTCCAAATACACCCGCTCCAAGGTGAGAAAGAAAATGCCCCCGGAGTTTGCCTACATCATCGACGAGCTTCTCCACGTGGACTACCGGGACAGCAATAAGGACGTCTACTACAGCGAAATTCTCCACTCCATGATCGACATCGACGTGGCGGACAAGTTTATCGTGGCTTTGTGCGAGCTGATCCAGAACCTGACCATCGACAGCCTTCACATCATCGGCGACATCTTCGACCGAGGCCCCAGGGCGGACATTATCATGAACGAGCTGATGAATTTCCACGACGTGGACATCCAGTGGGGAAACCACGACATCTCCTGGATGGGAGCCGCCACGGGAAACCCGGCCTGCATCTGCAACGTGGTCCGCATCGCCATCAGCTACAACAGCTTTGACGTGCTGGAGGACGGCTACGGCATCAACCTGCGCCCCCTGTCCATGTTTGCCGCCAGAATTTACCAGAACGATGAGTGCAAAATTTTCATGCCCAAAATCCTGGATGAAAACCTCTACGATGCCGTAGACCCCGGCCTGGCGGCCAAAATGCACAAGGCCATCGCCGTCATCCAGTTCAAGGTGGAGGGGCAGATCATCAAGCGCCACCCGGAATACGGCATGGAGGACCGCCTGCTCCTGGAACAGATCGACTATGAAAAAGGGACTGTCCGCATAGGACGGACAGAATATCCCCTGCGGGACAGCTATTTCCCCACCATCGACCCCAAAAATCCCTATGAGCTGACACGGGAGGAGGAAGATCTGCTCCACGTGCTCACATTTTCCTTCCTTCACAGCGAGGTACTCCACAGTCACGTGAGATTTCTCTACTCCCACGGCAGCCTGTACAGGAAATACAATTCCAACCTGCTCTATCACGGCTGCATCCCCATGGAGGAGGATGGCTCCTTCTCAGAGTACGCCGTAGACGGACATTCCTACTCTGGAAAGGCCCTGATGGACTACCTGGAAAAGGAGATTCACCGCGCCTATTTCCTGCCGGAGGGCAGCCGGGAGAAGGAAAACGCCTCCGACCTCATGTGGTATCTCTGGAGCGGCGCTAAATCCCCGGTGTTCGGCAAGGATAAAATGGCCACATTTGAGCACTATTTTATAGAAGAAAAATCGGTGGGAAAGGAGACTTTAAACCCCTACTACCGTTTAAGCCTTGAGGAGGAATGCTGCGACCGCATCCTGGAGGAATTCGGCCTTCCAAGGAACGGCTCCCACATCATTAACGGCCACGTGCCGGTAAAAATCAAGGACGGGGAAAAGCCGGTAAAGGCGGGCGGCAAGCTCTACATCATCGACGGCGGCCTCTCCAAGGCCTATCAGAAAACCACAGGCATCGCCGGCTACACCCTGATTTACAATTCCAACCATCTGGCCTTGGCGGAGCACAAGCCTTTTGATCCGAACCGGGAAAATACGCCGAAGGTGCATATCACGGAGACCCTGACCGCCAGAATGCGGGTGGCGGACACCGATCTGGGACGGGAGATGGCGGAGCGGATCCAGGACCTGAAGGAGCTGGTGGCGGCGTACCGGGGCGGGGTGCTGAAGGAGAAGAACTAGGACGGCGGAAAAGGCCACAGAATTTTCAAAATTTCTTTATGGAATGAGCGGGGAAACTATGGTATGATGGTACTATTATTGCCGGAAATCGGCTCTGCAAGGAGGCGCACTCCGCGCAAAGGAAAATGGCTGCTGGCGCAGCCGCGCTCCGGCGCGAGTGTGCGCTAAGCGCACACTTATTTAACAGAAAACTGCGTTTCCTGTTAAATAAGAATGCTCCGCAAGGAGGCGCACTCCGCGCAAAGGAAAATGGCTGCTAGCGCAGCCGCGCTCCGGCGCGAGTGTGCGCTAAGCGCACACTTATTTATTTAAACGAAGGAGAGGTTATGGATAGAGACGAGTTCCTGAGGACACTGAGAGAGGCTCTGTCCGGGGAGGTTGCCCCGAACATCATAGAAGAAAATATCAGATATTACGATGCCTATATCGTTGATGAAGTGCGAAAAGGCCGCAGCGAGAGGGAGGTCATTGAGGAGCTGGGAGGCGCGCGGGTGATCGCCAAGACGATTATTGACGTAGCCGCCGCAGGCGGCGAGGCCGGGACGGGAGACCCTTACGGGGACGCCTACCGGGAGAGCGCCTACAACTCCGGAAACGGCTACGGCGGCGAAAACCCCTACGGAGGAGATCCCTACGGCGGCGCGGAAAATGGAAACGGATCCAGAGGGCCGGAGCCGCCCCGGGGATTTCACGTTTACAACCTGGATAAATGGTATTGGAAGCTGCTGTTTTGGGTAATTATTTTCGCTGTCCTCATGCTGGTGATGTCTCTGGTGATGGGACTGGCGACCCTGCTGTGGCCGATTCTGGTGATCGGCCTGGTGATCTGGATGATCCGTGGCCTGCGCAGGTAAAGAACGGGGAGAAAGGAAGATTTCAGAATGGCACAAAATAAATCAAATGGGAAGGCAAACGGAACCGGGGATACCCTGGCACAGGTGATTTCTGGGTTTGTGGGAAACGTGACGGCCATCGCCACGCTCCTTCTGCTGTTCGTATTTCCCCTGTACATTACCAGTGAAAACTACAGCAACATCCTGCGGGCCAAGTACAAGTTTTTCTGGCTGATGGTGGTGGTTTTGGCCGCCGTCTGTCTGCTGGCCGGTCTGGCGTGGCTGTTTATCGACCGCATGGAGTACGGCGGAGCGGGGATGAAGAAATTCTTTTCCCGCATGAAACCGTCCAACTGGAAAGCGGTGTTTCCCGTGAGCGAGCGGGGCCTGCTGACGTTTATCGTCATTGCCCTGCTTTCCACCCTGACCTCCGAGTACCTGTACGAATCCTTCTGGGGCAACGAGGGCCGGTATTCCGGCTTTTTCCTGCTGCTTTTGTACGTGGTTATGTATTTTCTGCTGAGCCGTTTCCTGCGGTTTCGGCAGTGGTATCTGGATGCCTTTCTGCTGTCCTCCTCTCTGGCGGGGCTGTTTGGCATCACGGACTATTTCCGCATGGACATTATGGGCTATAAGGTGGGAGTGCCTCAGATAACGGCGGACATTTTCACCTCCACCTTTGGAAACATCAATACCTTCACCGCTTTTCTGGGGATGGCCCTGGCGGTGGCGGCGGCTTTGTTTGCCGTAGAGAAAAACGGGAAACGGGCGTTGTGGTACTTTCTCCACCTGGCCATCGCCAGCGCCGCCCTCATCACCTCCCAGAGTGACAACGGTTATCTGGCAGTGGCGGCCCTGTTTATCAGCCTGCCCTTCTTCCTGTTTAAAACCAGGATGGGGCTGCGCCGGTATCTGGTGATCCTGGCGGTCTTTTTCAGTGCTGCCGCCTGGGTGGGCTGGGTGAATGTGGCCATGGAGGAAACGGTGATTGGCCTCTCCGGCATCGGCGGCGTGGTGACCACTCTGCCGGGACTTCCCGTGCTGGCGGCGGCTCTGTGGCTGGCGGCAGTTGCCTTGTTTGTGCTGGATCGAAAACGGGAGAAGGCAGGAAAGAATGGGGATGGAGACGGGCTCTCAGACGATCCCTTAAGCCCGCTTCCGCGGCGGATCTGGATGTGGGCGATGATCGCAGCGGTGCTGGCCGTGGCTGTGATGTTTGTGGATGCCAACTTCCTGGGGCATGGGGAGAGGTATGGGGCGTTGGGGCAGTTCTTGGTGTTTGATGACGACTGGGGGACTCAGAGAGGGTTTGTGTGGCGGATTGCCTTTGAGGACTACCGAAACAAGTTTACCCCATTGCAGCGCGTCCTGGGCTATGGGCCGGATACCTTTGGCATCATCACAACGAAGTTCAACAAGATGGAAATGCACTACGCCACCGGCCAGATTTATGACAGCGCCCATAACGCCTATATCCACTATTTCGCGACTATCGGGCCGATTGGTCTGGCGGGGTATCTGGTGTTTTTGATCGGATCCCTGAAACGGTTCGCGTCGGCAGTGAAGGAAAAACCGGTGACGCTGGCGGTGTTTGCCGCTGTCCTCTGTTATTCGGCGCAGGCGCTAGTAAACATTGATCTCCCCATTGTGACTCCGTTTTTATGGGGATTCCTGGCGGTCGGCGCTGCCAGAATCAGGGCGAATTAACATTTTATTAAAGAATTTCTAATATTTTTAGGGGCTGATAAGATATACTTGTCAGCCCAGTTGTGCTATAATGGGGCGAGAACTGTGAAGAAACGCCCGGATTTTCCGGATGAAAGGTTTACAGGAAATTAAAAGTTAGGAATGAACTGCAATGAAAATACAGGAGAAATACAAACGCCTGGTAAAGCTGTTGTTTTCGGCAGTGCTCACAGGAATGATGGTGGCGGTGTACGCCTACGTGTGGACGGATTACTTTAACGGACAAATGCTCCAGGCGCCCTTTTTCAGAAGGGGAAACTGGATGATGATCTGCCTGTACGGCGTCCTGCTGATCTTTTTTATGAAACTGTACGGAGGCTACAAGGTAGGATATTTGAAAAATGGAAACCTGATCTATTCCCAGATCCTGTCTGTGTGTTTTACAAATACCTTTACATATTTTCAGATTGCCGTTTTGGATAAGAGATTTTATTCTCCGGCGGTTCTTCTGTTAATGACATTGGTAGAGGCATTTATCATCGTGGTCTGGACATTGGTTTTCCAGCGGTTGTACAGATGGATGTATCCGCCGCGGCGGATGCTTTTGATCACAGGAGACCGGCCGGACTATCACCTGATGGAAAAGATCAATACCAGAGAGGACAAGTACGAGATCCAGGATAAAATCAGCTACAAACAGGGCTTTGACGCTTTTGTGGACCGGGTCCAGGCGTTTGACAGCGTAATCGTGGGCGATATTCCGTCCCATGACCGCAACCGCATTTTAAAATATTGCTACGAGAACAATATTCGGTCCTACACCGTTCCGAAAATATCGGATATTCTTCTGAAAAGCTCGGATGAATTGAATTTGTTTGATTCGCCGCTGCTGCTGTCCAGAAATAACGGACTTTCCATTGAACAGGAATTTATGAAACGGGCGTTGGACATCATTGGGTCCCTGGTGGCGATCATCATTACGCTCCCGTTTTTTGCAGTTATTGGCATCTGCATAAAATTGGTGGACGGCGGTCCCGTTTTATATAAGCAGGTGCGTCTCACAAAGGACAGGAGAGAATTTGAAATCTACAAATTCCGTACGATGATCATGGACGCGGAGAAAAACGGCGTGCCGCGCCTTGCCTCAGAGAGGGATCCGCGGATTCTGCCAGTAGTAGGGCAGCTGCTGCGGCGAACCAGACTGGATGAGCTGCCACAGATTTACAACATCCTGAAAGGGGATATGTCCATCGTAGGCCCCAGGCCAGAGCGTCCGGAGCTGATGAGTGAGATTGAGGCGGAGATCCCGGAGTTTTCCTATCGCTTGAAGGTGAAAGCGGGACTTACCGGCTATGCCCAGGTATACGGAAAGTACAACACTACGCCCTACGATAAGGTGAAACTGGATCTCACCTATATTCGGAATTATTCCATACTTTTGGATCTGAAACTGATTATTATGACGCCCAAGATTATGCTTTTAAAAGAAAGTACGGAAGGTGTGAAGGATGAAGAAGGCACTGCTGGTGACAACTGTTAGCGGATTTGTCCCTCAATTTGAAATGGGAAATGTGCGCATACTTCAGGAAATGGGGTATGAGGTACATTATGCGGCAAATTATCATATGCCCTCATACGGAGATGACAACAGCAGACTGGAAGGGACCGGAATCATACGCCACCAGGTGGATTTTGAGAGAAGTCCCTACAGCCGGAAAAATCTGGCTGCGTATCGCCAGCTGAAAGAGCTGATGGTACGGGAGCGGTTTCAGCTGGTACATTGTCATACTCCTATGGGGGGAGCTCTGGCTCGGTTGGCGGCTCATGCGACGCATACCGGGCCTGTGGTTTATACAGCCCACGGCTTTCATTTTTTTCAGGGGGCGCCGGTTCTCAACTGGCTGATCTATTATCCCATTGAGAGATGGCTTTCCAGGTACACCGATGTTCAGGTTACGATCAACCATGAGGATTATGTGAGAGCCAAAGGTTTTCATGCCAAGCGTACAGCGCGGATTCACGGGGTCGGCATTGAGCTGAAACGGCCGGAGCCCTTTGACCGGGAAACAAAACGGGCGGAGCTGGGAGTAAAACCGGATGAAATTTTGCTGATAACGGCAGGGGAATTGAATAAAAATAAAAATCAGCAGATGGTGCTGGAAACACTGGGCATATTAAAAAACAGGACGAGCCGGCCTTTCGTGTATATGGTCTGCGGAAAAGGGGAATGCCTGAGCCTGCTGCGGGAAAAGGCGGAAAAGCTGGGCTTACAGTCCTGTGTCCGGTTCCTGGGATACCGGGAGGACTTAAGGGAAATCCTGGGGGCCGCGGACGTGTTTCTCATGCCGTCTTACCGGGAAGGGCTCCCGACGGTGGTTATGGAGGCCATGGGCGCGGGCCTGCCGGTGATCGGAACGGATATTCGTGGTAACCGGGATCTGATCTCTCCGGGAGAGACCGGGTATCTGGTGAAGGTGAATGACGGCGAAACTATGGCGGAAGATTTGAAACTGCTTTTGGAACAGGACGATCTGCGGGAAACCATGGGAAAGAGAGCCAGGGAGGCGATCCGGCCCTTTGGCCGGAAACAGGTAGAAAAAGAGATGAGAGCGATTTACAGTTCGCTGGAAGGACAGACATGAACAGAAAAGTCAAGGTATCTGTAATCATGGGAGTATACAATGGGGCCGCCAGCCTGGACAGGGCGGTGCAGTCCATCGTGGATCAGAGCCTGCGGGACTGGGAGCTAATCATCTGCAACGACTGTTCCACCGACAATACAGGAGAGAAGATCAGAGACTGGGCCAGAAAGGATTCCAGGATTGTTTATTTAGAAAACAAGAAAAACCTGCGGTTGGCGGCGACTTTAAACCGCTGTATCCGAAAGGCCTCTGGGGAGTATATCGCCAGGATGGACGACGACGATGTCAGTTATCCGGACCGTCTGGAACGGGAAGTGGAATTCCTCGACGCTCATCCAGAATATGCCTTTGTCTCCGGTCAGATCGACGGATTTGACGGACAGCGGCTGATCCCGGACTATTGGCACCGGAAGGAATGCCCGCAAAAACGGGATTTTCTGTCGGGAAATCAGTTTGTCCATCCGGCTGTGATGTTTCGCAGAGAATGCCTGGAGAAGGTGAACGGCTATCGCGCGGATGCCAGTACCAGGCGGATGGAGGACTACGATTTGTATATGCGGCTCTACGCGGAAGGCTATCAGGGCTATAACCTGCAGAAATCCCTTCTCCGATATACCATCAATACGGGAAAGGATAAATACCGGTACCGGATTGACGAGGCGAAAGTCCGCTGGAGAGGATTTTGCTGTCTGGGGCTTATGCCGCGGGGACTGCCCTACGTGTTTCGTCCGCTGGCGGTGGGACTGATTCCCAAAGGGTGGCTCCTGAAATGGAAAACAAGAAGAAGGAAATGCAAGGTTTCATGATAGGAATTGTCATCTTAAATTATAACAGCTGGCAGGACGCGGAAGAATGTATTCAGAGCATCTGCCGTTCGGAACAGAGTGCCGGTTACTGTATTTACCTGGTGGACAATGCGTCGCCGGAACGGCCGTCTGCCGCCATACTGCGTTACTTGCGGGAAACGGGAGTCAGGCTGCTGCAAAGTGACAGGAACTGCGGCTACTCTGCCGGGAACAATATTGGGATAAAGAAAGCTCTGGAAGATGGCTGTGACGCCATTTTGATCAGCAATACGGATGTCCGCTATGAGCCGGGCAGCATTTCCGGACTGAAATCTTATCTGGATGCGCATCCCGATGTGGGAATTGTGGGTCCGAAGATTATTTTGGGCGACGGGAAACTCCAGCGGGAGTGCATGATGTTTAAAACCGGCCCCAGGGAAAAATACCTTCTGAGAACCCGTTTTCACATATTTTTTCCAGGCTACAACCGCCGGTACTGGGGGCGGGAACACGACTACGATCGGGAAACCTTTTCTGTGTACGCGGTGATGGGCTGCTGTTTCATGATGAGCCGCGCCTGCGCCCTGGATGTGACGCCCCTGGATGAGAACACCTTTCTCTATGAGGAAGAACTGATCCTGGGAATCCATATGGAACGCGCCGGTTGGAAAACGGTGTACTATCCCGGCAGCGTAATCCATCATCTCCATGGCAAAACGACGGAGCGGGTAAAGGCTTTCGCCTATACCTGCAACGTGTGCAGTGAGATTTATTATTGCAGGGAGTATTTGGGGATGAAACGGTGGGAGATTTGGCCGCTTTATGGGTATCGGACGGCGGTGTATTGGGGGAAATGCCTTTGTAACAGGGAGTATCAAAATGGTAAGAAAAAATATATATATGAGACATTTGAAGAAATGAGAAAATAGAGATGAAGATAGTGTATTTTGCTCCGATTCCTTTTGATGAAATCAAACAAAGGCCACAGTGCTTAGCGGAGGAACTGTCAAAAAGCAATGAAATTTGGTACGTTGAACCAACAGTTAGCTTGATGAGGTGTATGTTAAAAGGAAATGGAGAATATCGAGGATTTGAGCGAGAACACACGTCAAATCTGCATATTGTCAGATTATCAGGAAAGACGAATGTTCATGAAAAGTTAAAGTTATTTGATATATTTGGTTTAGGAAATTGGGAAGAAAGCTTTCAAATTCGTCCATTACTGGAACAGGCGGATGTTGTATGGATTGGATATGAAGGTTGGTTTCGTTTATTTGTTAATGATAAGAAACGGTTTATTGTCTATGATAAAATGGATGATAATGTAATGCTTACACAAAATCGTCTAATAAAAAAATTCTTAAAACGGATGTACAGCAAACTTGTAAAAAGAGCAAATGTTATTTTTGTTACAGCTCATAAATTTTTAGATGACTTAAATGAAAAAAGGCAGGCTGTGTATTTGGTTCCTAATGGAGTGGGATTTGAGAAACAGTATTTTGGAGAAACAGCTATTCCGATTTCTGTAAAGAAACGGATTGGTTATATTGGAATGATAGGACATTGGTTTGATGTTGAAGGCGTACGCAGGCTGGCACTAGCGAACCGGGACGCGGAAATTATCTTGGTAGGCCCTAATTATATGCCAGTTATAGATGAACCAAATGTAAAATATTATGGTAAGGTTCCGAAGTCAGAAGTAAATGGTTGGATAGAGTCTTTTGATGTGTGTTTGTATCCATTTAAGAAAAGTGAACTTTTAGACACCATTGATCCAGTGAAAATATACGAATATTTGGCGTGTAATAAACCAGTAATTGCTGTACATAGCCGTGAAATAGAGAAATATGACCAACGGGTGTATAGTTATGATACTATAGAGGAGCTGATAGCATTATCAAAAAAAGAGTTGGAAAAGCCGTTCAAAAATCAGGAGGAACTTCAGGATTTTTTTAAGGCTAACAGTTGGCAATGTAGAGCGGAAGATATTATTAAAATATTAGAGGAGGAAATAAGAAATGAAAAGAAAAGTGATGTTAGTGTTTGGAACTAGACCAGAAGCAATTAAAATGTGTCCGTTAGTGAAGGAGTTAAAGAGCAGACCAGAATTGGAAACTGTGGTTTGTGTAACCGGGCAGCATCGCCAGATGTTAGATCAGGTATTAGATGTATTTGAAGTAAAGCCAGAGCATGATTTATCAATTATGAAGGACAGGCAGACTTTGTTTGATGTAACAATTTCTATTCTGGAAAAAATAAAGAGTGTTTTGGAAAAAGAGCGTCCAGATGTAGTGTTAGTACATGGAGATACAACAACTACATTTGCTACGGCGTTATCTGCATTCTATTTGCAGATTCCAGTAGGTCATGTAGAAGCTGGACTGCGCACGTATAATATATTTTCACCTTATCCTGAAGAATTCAACAGACAAGCAACAGGAATCGTTTCTCAATTTAATTTTGCGCCGACAGAAAAGGCAAAGAATAATTTGCTCAAGGAAGGAAAAAGGGCAGAGACGATATTTGTTACAGGGAATACTGCGATAGATGCTTTAAAGACAACGGTAAGGGACAATTATAGTCATCCAGAACTTGAGTGGGCAAAGGGGAGCAGACTGATTATGCTGACTGCGCATAGGAGAGAAAATCTGGGTGAACCAATGTATCATATGTTTAGGGCAATCAGAAGAATCGTGGACGAGACCCCGGATATTAAGGTAATTTATCCGATTCATATGAATCCAGTTGTCCGTAAAGCAGCAGCAGATGTGCTGGGGGATGACGATAGAATTCATATTATTGAACCGCTTGAAGTATTAGATTTTCACAACTTTTTATCGAGATCTTATTTGATTTTGACAGACAGTGGCGGAATTCAGGAGGAAGCCCCTTCTTTGGGAAAACCTGTTTTGGTTATGAGAGATACAACAGAGCGTCCAGAAGGGATAGAGGCAGGTACATTAAAACTTGTTGGTACGTATGAGGAAACGATATATAAAGAGTTTAAAACACTGTTGACGGACCGTGATGAATATGCAAGGATGAGCCATGCCAGCAATCCTTACGGGGATGGCTTTGCGTGTAAAAGGATTGCAGATATTTTGACAGAGAAATTGTAACAATGAGAGGACAGAGGCTTTGAAAACGATAAAGGAAATATATGAATATCGAACGATGATACAAAGCTTAGTGAGGCGTGACTTGCGAGGGAGATATAAAGGTTCGGTATTAGGGTTTTTATGGACATTTATAAATCCGCTTTTGCAACTTGTGGTGTATACCATAGTTTTTTCGGTGATTATGAGAGCGGGTATTGAGAAATTTTATTTATTTTTGTTTGTCGCGCTTGTACCATGGCTGTTTTTCAGTTCTTCAATCATGAATGGGGCTATGTGTGTGTTGCAGCAGCAGGATATGGTGAAGAAAATTTATTTTCCCAGGCAAGTTTTGCCCATAGCAAGTGTTACTAGCTGTTTTGTAAATATGTTACTTAGCTTTGTGGTTATTTTTGCGGTTTTGATTTTTTCGGGGTATGGGATTAACTTGCAAGCTGTCTTATATTTACCTGTGGTTATGTTGGTAGAATATATATTGGCATTAGGTATAGCTTTGATTACTTCAGCACTAACCGTTTATTTTAGAGATCTGGAACATATTTTAAGCATAATTACTATGGCGTGGTTATATTTAACGCCCATTATGTATTCCGTTGATATGGTCCCAGAACAGTTTCTGCCGATATTTTATTTGAATCCTATGACACCCGTTATAATCGTTTATCGGGATATATTATATTATAAGACAGTACCCGAAATTGCTACGCTTTTTCAGGCGTTATTGATTGGCATTTTGGCAATGCTGGTTGGAAACTATGTATTCAGTAAATTACAAAAAGGGTTTGTGGAAGAATTATGATGCAGAAGGAAAATGCTATCGAAGTAAAAGATCTGAAAAAGAAATTTAAAGTTTATTTAGATAAGGGGAATGATTTAAAAGAGAAAATTCTTTTTCGTAAGAGAAATCAATATGAAGATAGGTGGGTTCTTAAGGGGATTAGTTTTAATGTAAAAAAGGGTGAAGCGGTTGGCTTAATCGGCAAGAATGGATGCGGAAAGAGCACTACGTTAAAAATGTTGAGCAGAATCATGTATCCTACAGAAGGTAGCATTGAAATTCAAGGCAGGGTATCCAGTTTGTTGGAATTAGGTGCCGGATTTCATCCAGATATGTCTGGGAGAGAGAACATTTACACGAATGCTTCAATTTTGGGACTAACCAAAAAGGAAATTGATAATCGACTAGAAAGAATCATAGCATTTTCAGAACTAGAGGAGTTTATTGATAACCCAGTAAGGACATATTCGTCTGGTATGTATATGAGGCTTGCTTTCTCAGTAGCTATTAATGTGGATGCTGATATTTTGCTGATTGATGAGATACTTGCGGTTGGAGATATTGGTTTTCAGACTAAATGTATGGAAAAATTAAGAGAAATAAAAAAAGAAGGAGCGACAATTATAATTGTATCTCATGCAATGGGGCAAATTGAACAGATATGTGATAGAGTGATTTGGATAGAGGATGGCAAAATAAAGGAGGAGGGAATACCTAAATTTATAGATGACAAATATTTAGCGTCTATGGAAGAAAAACGCTTATCAAAAGTCGATAATAAAAAAAATCAACAGCAAAAGTTATCCAATCAGGAAAAACAAAAAAGTTCTTGGAGTGATAGAGTGATTCGGAGCGGAAACCGAGATGTTGAAATTGTAGATGTTGCTATGCTAAATGACAATACGGGTAAGAACATTTATAAAACAGGAGAGCCTATCACTGTTTTGGTAGATTACAAAGTAAACAAACCGGTAGAATCAGCCGATTTCACGATTGGAATTGCGAGAGATGATGGAATTTACTGTTACGGATCAGGAGTGATGCTGGATTCGCAAAAACCAAGTAGCATCCAAGAAAAGGGACAGGTTCAAATTCAACTGACTCAAAATGAATTACTTCCGGGCAAGTATTTTTTAGACGTCGGAATACAGTCGGCGGATGGAGTGTTATATGATGCGGTGTGCAGTGTTCTTGAGTTCCACATTACGACAGATCGTGTAACAGAATATGGAATCGTGAGCATGAAACACATTTGGCAGGTTGACGGTAAACAAATAGAGAAGGTGTAATGAAAATGACAATAGACGATTTCGCCATTAATTCTAATGAATGGTGGGAAATGTATTTTTCACAGGGAATGTGGAAATCGTTCGATGGAGAAGGACAGACTCAGTTTTTTGGGAAGGTTTTAATTGAAAATTTACCGGACAAGGTTAGGAAAAATTTAGATGGGGTCAGTATCTGCGATTTGGGATGCGCCGAAGGGGAGGCAACAGACTGTTTTGAACAGGTATTTGGAAATGGAGTAGAAGGGGTAGATATTTCTTTTTCTGCAATTCAGGCAGCAAGAAACAAATATCCTCATATAAAATTTCTTTGTACGGATTTTGAAGATATACAAAAAAAATATGACTCTGTAATATGTTCAAATGTTTTAGAGCATTTGGAAAATTATTTGCATTATATTGAAAAGATGTGTTTAATTGCAAAAAGATATGTCATTATTATGGTTCCGTATAAAGATTGTAGTGGGGAGCCTTCACACATTAACTACTTTGATGAGAAATCGTTTCCGGTTCAAATAAAAGATTTTTGTTTAGTGTATGAAAAGGTAATAGATACAAGTGAGATTGAGAATACGTATTGGAAGGGCCAGCAAAAACTGTTTGTATATGAGAAATGCGGAAAGAGAGGGATCAAAATGGATAACAAATTAGTTCCGTTAGTAGAAACATGGGATAAAGTTGCGGAGACTTACAAAATAGAAATTGAAAATAGTGAGCGAGAAATTGCAGATGCAATAGCGTTACAATTAGAAAAAATAGGGATTTATCCGGGCGCCTCTTTAGTGGAATTAGGATGCGGAAGTGGTCACTTGTCTGCGTGCCTTGCTCAAAAAGGATATAAGACCGCTTTAGTGGATTTTAGTGATACTGCTTTAGAAAAAGCGAAAGAAACGTATCGGCTGTATCAATTAGAGGGCGAGTTTATTCATGGTGATTTGATGGAAAAAAACATGGGGGACTCGGTTTATGATTTAGCTTGGAATAGTGGAGTAATGGAGCATTTTGGGGATCATGAATTGCAGATCGCAATTATGAATGCAGCCAGCTACGCGAAAAAGGGCGTATTTTTTGTAGTACCTAATTCTAAAAGTATTTCCTATAATTTGATGCGGGCCCGGTTGATGAGCAAAGGGAAATGGGAATATGGGATAGAGTATTTACGAGATGATTATGACATTATTCTTAGAAGGTTGGGATTTGAAAATGTGAATGTTTCTTATCTTAATACGTCAGGGATGTCAGCGAATCATATGTTAGTAGCGAATGAAGGTTCAGGAGATTTAAATGATTTATACGAATTGTTAATGGAGAAAGGCTTTTTGCCGGACAGTGAGGGGTATTTGGCTGTCTACAGTGCATTAAAAAGTAAAGTGATCGAAGTATCACAAGAAAGTGAATACAGAGGGGATACGGAGACTAAGACACAGATTTTTGATCTTACTACGGAAAATTACGGATTAGTGGCTGATAGGCAGAAGGTAGGGGAGATAGAGGAAACGTATCAGAGGAAGATTGAGTTACTGGAAAAACAACTTGCAGAATGTCATGAAGAATGCGCGCGTCTCCAGACACAGTTTCAGAATAAAATTAAAAATAGTACGGAAGAAATATCACACTATAAAGAACAGCTGCAGAACACAAAAGAACAATTAAAGAGTACAGAAGAACGGTTGAAAATAAAGAATGATGAATTATGCAAAACGATAGATGAGTTAGAGGAGAAAACAATACAACAAAAAGAATCAGAAGAAAGGCTGATCGAATGCAATCAAAATTTAACTGATGTTCGAATTAAGCTACAGCAAAAAGAAAGAATTATTCACGAAGCATTGGCAAAGTGTAATGAAATGCTGGGCTCAAAGTTATTTAAAATGACGCATTTATTATATCGAACGAAATATCAGGGGTTTAATAACACTGTGGAGGAGAAGAAACGGTATCGCAAATGGGTTATGTCTCAGCTACGAAGAAATGGTGGTGATGCAGATCGCCGGTATAATCCTCTATATGGTATAGTTCAAATACTAGAAAAAGAAGGAGAAACTTTAGTAGAGGATACTATTGGTTTTGGAGACTCATTAAATACTCCGTTAGGGGAACATTTATCTAAAGAGAAAATTAGACTTTCTGTCGGTGAATATGATCAAAAAGAGGTTGATGAAATTCGGAGAATTATAGCCTCTAGAAAATACAAAGGGATTTTGGTGTACCCTCATGTCGTATATTGGGAACCGCTACAGACACCGCAGCAACTATTACGTGCATTTGCGCAAACAGGATGGCTGTGTTTCTTTTGCGAGCATCCAAATTTAAAAGATGCTTTTAGAGAGGTTGAAGAAAACGTTATTATTGTACATGAAAAAGAATTTTTAAGAGCAGTGGGAGATACAAATGTAACGATCTTACTTACGTGGATGGGTTCTTTAGCGTTTGTTGAGAGTGTAAAAAATAAGACGATTTGGTATCACATTCTTGATAAACTGGATTTATTCCCATATTATGACGACAGCTATTATAAACTTCATCAAAACTATGAGCGCAAAGCGGAATGTGTCAGCTACGTAGCTACGCCTCTTTTGGAGTGTTTAAAAGAACGGAAAGATGCAGTCTATCTGCCTAATGGTGTTAATCCGGATGAATTTGTAAACATTCATGAGGATTATATTCCTGAAGATATGAAGGGTATAGTGGCAACTGGGCATAAAATTATAGGGTATTATGGTTATCTCGCAGAATGGATGGATTATGATATGGTAAGACAAGCTGCTCAGTTAAGGCCAGAGTACGAGTTTGTTTTTATCGGGAAAGCAATTTATGATACTTCAAAGATTGAGAATGTTCCCAATATTCATTTACTGGGTTTAAAACCTTATAAAGAATTATCAGATTATGCGAAACTATTTGATGTGGCTACAATACCATTTGTCATTAATGAAAAGATGGATTGCGTTTCGCCAATTAAATTTTATGAGTATTGTGCAATGGGATTGCCTGTAGTGACTTCCAGGATGAAGGAGATGGAAAAGGAAGTTTGTGAATTTGTGGCGTGCGCTAACGGTGTGGATGAATATCTATTTTATTTAGATCATTTTACAAAAGAAGATATAAAAAAAATAGCGGCCGAACAAGCAGGGGAAATTGCTGAGCGGAATACTTGGTTAGCACGAGCCAATCGAGTAGAGTATCATTTGATGAATTCTTATATGGAGGTGTTGGAGAAACCATATGACAAATTTGATGTAATTATTTTGGGAGTAATAGATTATGATTTTAGATTCCAAAGACCTCAGCACTTTGCGGTCAGATTTGCTAAAAATGGACATAGAGTATTTTACATCAATGCGAATCATTATAAACCGGATGAAATACGCAAAATAGATGATAATCTGTATGTAATAAATATTCATAATGAAAAAGAAAGCGCAATTCATCTCACGGATTGGAAGGATCAATTACCAGATCTGTATGCGAAATTGGATGTTGTTGCGAATCAATATTGTATTCGTGATGCTATTACTATCGTAGACTATCCAAATTGGATTTATGCGGCTGATTATTTTAGAGAAAATTACGGATTTAAAATTATTACGGATTATATGGATGACTATACAGGGTTTTTGAATCCGGCAGAGAAATTAGTGGAAGAAAATTGCAAACGCTTGCTGGAACTGTCAGATGAAATTATAGCCAGTTCTAAGTTTTTGCAGGAGATTGCAGAGAAATATCAAGATAAAGTGGAAATTGTCCGCAATGGAACGGAATTTAATCATTTTAATTGTGCCTTAAAAAAGACTAATAATATCAGGAAAATTGTAGGGTATTATGGTGCTGTCGCGGAATGGTTTGAATACAAGATGGTTTTACATTTAGCAAAGAATATTCCGGATTGTGATGTTGTGATTATTGGGAATGTTACAAAATGGAACAAGGAGCTGTCTCAGTATCCGAACATTAAATTATTGGGCGAAAAACCATACAAAGACTTGCCGCAGTATCTGGAAACGTTTGACGTTTGCTTAATTCCCTTTGATACATCAACAGATTTGATTAAAGCAACAAATCCGGTCAAATTTTATGAGTATTTAAGTGCTGGTAAAAAAATTGTAGCAACGGAAATTCCAGAATTAGAGCCATATAAAAATAAGTATGTATATATGTCAAACGACAAAGATAAATTTGTTGAGTATGTAAAATTGTGTTTGACGGGTGAGGATACTTTGGCAAGTGTTGATGAATGTGTGCAATTTGCTAGAGAAAATGATTGGCAAAAACGATATGAGATGTTTGCGGCACTTTGCAAAAATACAACCCCAAGAATCAGCATTGTTGTTTTGACGTATAATAATCGGGATATTAATAAAATGTGTATTAATAGTATTCTTAGTAAAACGGCCTATCCCAATTATGAGTTAATTATTGTGGATAACAATTCACAGGATGGGACAAGAGAATATTTGAAGGAGTTGCAGAAAACAAATCCTGAAATAAAGATTATTTTGAATGAATCAAATATGGGATTTGCGGCTGGGAATAATGTTGGTATTAAAGAATCTTCGGGAGACTATGTGGTTCTGCTGAATAACGATACGATAGTCACGAGAGGGTGGTTAACGGCATTGAGTAAGCACTTGGAAAATGATCCGAAACTTGGTATGTGTGGGCCGGTTACTAATTCTATTGGTAATGAGGCAAAGATAAAGGTGGATTATCATGATTTTCCAGGTTTGGACTTATTTGCTTATCAGTATACGACGCAGCATTTAAATGAGGAATTCAGGGATGTGCGTGTACTGGCTTTATTCTGTACTATGATTCGCAAACAGGTTATTCAGCAATGCGGATTATTAGACGAGTCGTATGGAATAGGAATGTTTGAAGATGATGATTATGCGGAAATGGTAAAAAGAGCGGGATATGAATTAACCATTGCGGAAGATGCGTATATTCATCACTTTGAGAGCGTGTCCTTTAAAAAGTTGGAGGATGAGACTTTTAAGAAATTATATGAGGAAAATAAACAAAAATTTGAGAAGAAATGGAATATGAAATGGGAGATGCATAAGAAGAGACCGGGAATAAAGTGGGATACCAATATTGATGTAAATCTTTTGAAATAAATTTAGAACCATTTAGGTGTTACGGAAAGTAAAAAGGCTCTGTATTACTTTGAAAGTAATACAGAGCAAACTGGGTTTGGGGGGTCAGTTGCGGGAATTGTACGGTATTATGAAAAGAACAAGAATAATAATTGGTTTAATATGTATATTTTTATGCGTGACTTTTTTTCGGCTATGGATCAATAAAAATGATTTCGGTGAAGTGATTACAATAACTGTAAAGGACAGCGAAGATAGAAGATATGATTTGTTTTATGATAATGGAAAAAAAGGATATCCGTTTACAGATGGAGTACAGACCCTACAGCACGAAGGAATAAATGAGAAAACACAACTTACTTTTGATGTTCCATATGGCAGGGATACTAAACTCAGAATAGATTTATATAATACATTAAAGGGAACGGAAAACGTCGTTAGTATATATGAAATAGTTGTAGAGACAAAGTATGAAAAAAAGAAATTGACGGCTGAAGACATTTATAAGATATTTTATCCATATCCAGATGCAAATGTAAAATTAGAAAATGACCATGTTGTAATTTCATTTGTATCTGATGTGCTTATGTTTGAAACAACAGAAAAAATCCCGTATCAACAGATAGAGAGTGCGAAGAAAGCAAACGGTATAATAGCGATATTAATAAATGTAGTTTATGCTGTAGCTATTGCGGCAATAATTGGGGCTATAGGTATAGGATTTAATAAACTGAGTTTGTTAAATCCCAATTTAAGACAAGAAATATACTTAAACCTGAATTATTCACGACTTTGCCACGAATGTGGCTGAAAGCCACATAGTTACTGTATTTTAACTGAATATTGCTTTTCACCTATCAAGTGAATGAAAAAAGAGCATCCATTTGT